>NZ_JBFUEG010000025.1:0-64196 GCF_056404315.1 Mesorhizobium sp. P2_D6
GGCGGCCGAGCCCCGGCCGATAGAGCCCAGCAAAATCTCGGTCCATCGCAACGAGAGCCGCGTTCACGATCTCCTGTATCACTCGCAACGGATGGTCGCGGCGAACCCGCGCCTCAAGGTCGACATACGAAAACAGCGAACCTGTCCGTTCGTCTGAGCCGCGCATCCAAAAATCCCCAAATCATCTCGGGATCAGTGAATCACGACCCAAACACCCGCGCCAGCACTTCTTCAACAGCCTGCTAAAGCGGCACCACCTTACCCTCGTGCAACGTCACCCGCCGATCCATGCGCGAGGCCAGTTCGTGATTGTGGGTGGCGATCAGCGCGGCAAGGCCGGACTGCCTGACCAGCGCGCCCAGCGCCTCGAAGACATAGGAGGCAGTGACGGGGTCGAGATTGCCGGTCGGCTCGTCGGCCAAAAGCAGCAATGGCGCATTGGCGACGGCACGGGCAATGGCGACGCGCTGCTGCTCGCCGCCCGACAATTCGGACGGCCGGTGCGACGCGCGCTTGCCGATCTGCATGTAGTCGAGCAGCTGTGCCGCGCGCTCCGACGCCTCCTTGCGCGAGAGCCCCTTGATCAGCTGCGGCATCATGATGTTTTCGAGTGCCGAAAATTCCGGCAGCAAATGGTGAAACTGATAGACGAAGCCGACATCGTTGCGGCGGATCGCGGTGCGTTCGTCATCGGACAGCCGTCCGCAGGCGCGGCCGGCCAAAATGACGTCGCCGGCGTCGGGGCGCTCGAGCAGGCCCGCAGTGTGCAAGAGCGTCGACTTGCCGGTGCCCGATGGCGCCACCAGCGCCACCATCTCGCCGCGCTTCAGCGAAAAGTCGGCGCCGTTCAAAATGGTGAGCTTGCGCGGCCCCTGGACATAGTGCCGCTCGACGCTCTTCAGCTCGATAATGATCTCGGACTTCATTCGTATCTCAAGGCCTCGACCGGATCGAGACGGGCGGCCCGCCACGCCGGAAACACGGTGGCCAGGAAGGACAGGCCGAGCGCCATCAGGATGACGTAGGTGGTCTCGCGCGGGTCCATCTTTGCCGGCAACTGGCTGAGGAAATAGAGCTCCGGATTGAACAGCACCTTGCCGGTCATCCAGGAGAAGAACTGGCGGATGGATTCGATGTTGGTGCAGATGAGCACCCCGAGCAGCACGCCGGCGAGCGTGCCGGTGACGCCGATCGCAGCGCCCGTCATCAGGAAGATGCGCAGGATGGCGGCGCGCGAGGCGCCCATCGTGCGCAGGATGGCGATGTCGTGGCCCTTGTCCTTCACCAGCATGATCAGGCCGGAGATGATGTTGAGCGCCGCCACCAGCACGATCAGCGTCAGGATCATGAACATGACGTTGCGCTCGACCTGAAGTGCTGAAAAGAACGTCTCGTTGCGCTGGCGCCAGTCGACCATGTCGATCGGCCGCTGCGCTGCCGCATCGACCAGCGGTTTCAGCGCGTCCACATCGTCGGGATTGTCGACATAGATCTCGATCGTCTGCGCCCTGCCGTCCATGTTGAAATAGAGCTGCGCTTCGGAAAACGGCATGTAGACGATGGAGCTGTCATACTCCGACATGCCGACCTCGAAGATCGCCGCCACCTTGTAGCCCTTCATCCGCGGCGTCGTGCCCATCGGCGTCACATCGCCGTCAGGCGAGATCAGTGTGATGGTGTCGCCGAGCACGAGGCCGAGATTCTCGGCCATGCGCTTGCCGATGGCGACGCCCTCGCCCGAGTCGAAATCGGCGAGCGAACCCTGCTTGACGTTGTTGGCGACGATGGCGATCTTGCCGAGGTCTTCGGCGCGTATGCCGCGCACCAGCGCGCCCATGCCGCCGCCGACATTGCCTTGCGCCAGCACCTGGCCGTCGATCAGCGGAATGGCGTATTTGACGCCGGCCACGCCGTTGATGCGGGCGGCAACCTGCGCGTAGTCCTCAAGCGGCGAATCCAGCGGCTGCACGATCAGATGACCGTTGACGCCGAGGATGCGGGTCAGAAGCTCAGCCCGGAATCCGTTCATCACCGCCATGACGACGATCAGCGTCGCGACGCCGAGCATGATGCCGAGGAAGGAGATCGAGGCGATGACCGAGATCACCGTCTCCTTGCGGCGCGACCGCAGATAGCGCCAGGCAACCATGCGTTCGAACATGGAGAACGGGCCAGCGACCGGAGACTTGACGACCGGAGACTTGGCTACCGGCGATTTCGCTGCCGCGGCTTCGCTCATGCGGTTGTACCGAAGCGTTTCCTGGCCTCAGCCACCGGCAGCGTCTCGCGCTCGCCGGTCCGGCGGTTCTTGATTTCGATCTCGCCGGCGGCGACGCCGCGCGGTCCGACGATCACCTGCCAGGGCAGGCCGATCAGATCCGCGGTGGCGAACTTGCCGCCCGGCCGCTGGTCGGTGTCGTCGTAGAGCACGTCCTTGCCGGCGCCGGTGAAGGCGGCATAGAGCTCGTCGCAGACACGGTCGCAGTCGGCGTCGCCGACCTTCATGTTGATCAGGCCGATGTCGAACGGCGCCACCGCTTCCGGCCAGATGATGCCGTTGTCGTCATGGCTGGCCTCGATGATCGCCGCCACCAGGCGCGACGGACCTATGCCGTAGGAACCGCCGGAGACGAAATGGTCCTTGCCGTCGGGCCCGGTCACTTTGGCGCCCATGGGCTTCGAATATTTGTCGCCGAAATGGAAGATGTGGCCGACCTCGATGCCGCGCGCCGACACCCGGTCCGCTTCGCCGAGCTTGTCCCAGGCCGCCTCGTCATGCATCTCGTCGGTGGCGGCGTAGGGCGTCGTCCACGTCTTGACGATGTCGGCGATCTCGCCGTCATTGGCGAAGTCGGTGTTTTCGCCGGGCACCTGCAGCGACAGATACTCGCGGTCGCAATAGACCTGGCTCTCGCCGGTGTCGGCCAGGATGATGAATTCATGGCTGAGATCGCCGCCGATCGGCCCGGTGTCGGCCCGCATCGGAATGGCCTGCAGGCCCATGCGCGTGAACGTCCTGAGATAGGAAACGAACATCCTGTTATAGGCCGCCTTTGCCCCCTCGAAATCGAGGTCGAAGGAATAGGCGTCCTTCATCAGGAATTCGCGCGAGCGCATGACGCCGAAGCGCGGCCGCACCTCGTCGCGGAACTTCCACTGGATGTGGTAGAGGTTGAGCGGCAAATCCTTGTAGGACTTGACGTAGGCGCGCACGATCTCGGTAACCACTTCCTCATTGGTCGGACCGTAGAGCATGTCGCGGTCTTGCCGGTCCTTGATGCGCAGCATCTCCTTGCCGTAGTCGTCATAGCGGCCGCTTTCGCGCCACAGGTCGGCCGACTGGATGGTCGGCATCAGGATTTCCAGTGCGCCTGCGCGGTTCTGCTCCTCCCGGATGATGCGGCAGACCTTGTCCAGCACCAGCTTGCCCAGCGGCAGCCAGGAAAAGCTGCCCTGCCCCTGCTGGCGGATCATGCCGGCACGCAGCATCAGCCGGTGCGAGACGATCTCGGCCTCGCGCGGATTTTCTTTCAGGATGGGCAGGAAAAACTGCGACAAACGCATGGACAGGTCCGTGAGAGAGGAGGCTGCGCTGGAATCGGCGCGGCTGGCTTGCTTGCCCCGGCTTCATAGCTATTTCGTGACGGAATGGAAACCCGACCCGCGGCATCGGCCCGAAATCGCAAAAAACGATTCTTCTTCTTCCAAAGACCTTCAAACCGAAAACGATAATCCTTGGGCGCAAGGTGCTCCGCCAGGCTGGAAGGTGCTGATACACGCCTTGCGCGTCTGAGCGACGCAGCACACCTGGTCACATTAATGCGGCAGCGCCGGTGTTGTTCGTTTCGCAAGCAAAGCCTGCCGCACTATTGTGCACTGCAGCACAGATTGCCCGTTTGCGGGCAAAATTCTGCGTGACAATTTCATCAGGGTTAGGCTAGTGTGCCCCGATAACCGAGAGGGCGGAGAAAAATCTGCTCTCCTACGCGGTCAAAGTCTTGGGAGGATGCGATCTAGGCGCGGTTACCCGCTGCCGCCGGAAACCGGAAAACAGATCGGAACGCGTTTAAATTGCAAGGCCTTGTGCCTTGCATTTTTTTTGCGCAATCATCTGGTTAGATCTACACATTCCCAAATCACATGAGCTTGCGCCGGCGTGATCTCGCCGCGATTCCATCAGGATTGGCTATTCTTGCGCGCAGAGTTGCTAACCTCAGCCCGAGTGCGCCGAAACTAGACTTCCATGATCCGAAAATAGGCACAAACAGCAGCCTGCCGCCCGCCCGATTTTGTCGGCGGGAAAGGTTTTAGTTAGCCGGTGCCTGGCTGGCTTCGGGGATGATGTGCGGGACTTCGTCGAGGCTGTAACCCAGCCCGTGCGTCAGCCCGTAGAAAATGCCCATGACGACCGCCGTGACGACGGTGGTGCGGATCACGGCGCGCAGCATATGCGGCCCGCGCGGGGCGCTGGCAACGGTGCCCAGCGTCACGTCGTGATCGTCATCCTGCGTATGCACGCTGAAAGGCAGCACGATGAACAGCATCAGCCACCAGGTGATGAAGAACAGCGCGGCAAACGAAATCCAGCTCATGCCTGCTCCAGTTCGACCAGCGTGCCGAAGAAATCCTTGGGATGCAAGAACAGCACCGGTTTGCCGTGGGCGCCGGTTTTGGGATTGCCGTCGCCCAGCACGCGGGCGCCGCTCGCCTTGAGATGATCGCGCGCGGCAAGAATATCGTCGACCTCATAGCAGACATGATGCATGCCGCCCGAGGGGTTCTTCGCCAGGAAAGCCGCGATCGGCGAGCCGTCGCCCAGCGGCTCCAGCAGTTCGATCTTGGTGTTGCCGACATCGACGAACACCACCGTCACGCCGTGCTCCGGCAGTGCCTGCGGCGCGGTGACCTTCGCGCCAAGCGTATCACGGTAAGCGGTAATCGCCGCAGCCAGATCCGGCACGGCAAGCGCGACATGGTTCAGGCGTCCCAGCATGAAACCTCCAGCTTCTATGCTGGCGTCTTACGGCAAATCGGCTGACATCAATAGCCTTTGCCGAGGCGCGCAAGGTCGCACTTCCGAGAACCGTCGGCCTGTTCCAATCGATGTCTGCGAAGTACAAACGGCAATGCCCGATATCCGCTCCCGCGTTTTCAGCTTCGATCTCGGCTCCTTCAAGGTCGCCGCCCTGCTCGACGCCGTCGATCTCCGCGACAATCTGGCGGCTGCCTTCGCACCCGGGCAATCGCCGGGCGCGGTGCGGGAACTCGCCATCTCGAACTTCATCGATCCCGATCGATACGACCATTGCTTCATCCCGACACTGGTCGACACCGGTGCCGAAAAGATTCTGTTCGACACCGGATTCGGCGATGCCGACAGCTCACTCCTGCAATGCCTGCAAGACCTTGGGCTCCAGCCCGGCGACATCGATTTGGTCGTCATCACGCATGGCCACCCCGACCACATCGGGGGCCTCGTCCACAACGGCGAAGCCGTCTTCAGCCGGGCGCGCTACGTGTTCGGTGCGGCAGAATTCGTCTTCTGGACCGAGGCCGATACGGTGCGCGAAACCAGGCTGAGCAATCGCGATCTGTTCCTGCGTGTCTGCGCCGGCCTTGTCGACCGCGCGACATTCGTAGCGCCCGGAGACGAGGTCGTGCCGGGCATCACCGCCATCGACGCCGCCGGCCATTCGCCGGGACTGCTGGCGTTCCACGTCGAAAGCGATGGGCAGCAATTGCTCATCTGGTCGGACGCCTTTCTGCACTCTGTCGTGTCGATCCAGCGCCCTGAGTGGCATGCCGATCTCGACGACGAGAAGGAGCAGGCCGTCGAGACCCGCAAGCGCCTGCTGAAAATGGCCGCCCACCACCGGCTGCTTGTCGCCGGCTATCATATGCCGTTTCCGGGTCTCGGGCACATCGAGCAGGTGGACGGGACGTTTCGCTGGCTTCCCGCCACCAGCTGAACTCCAGCGGATGGCGTCACCCTAGCGCGTGACGAACACCGTCACCAGCGGCTTCTTGCCCCAGGCTTCGTTGGCGGCGCCGCGCACGGCGCGACGCACCGCTTCCTGCACCAGATCGAGGTCCTTGCGACGTTGGCGCGGGATGGAGTCCACCGCGCCGACGGCCGCGTCGAGCATCAGATCTTCCATGTTCTCGCCACGGGCATCCGCTTCGGCGACGCCGATGGCGACCAGATCGGGATCGCCGGCCAGCTCATATTTGTCGTCGAGCACGACATTGACCGCGACATGGCCGGCGAAGGAGAGCTTGCGCCGGTCGCGTATGCCCATAGCCTGGTCGGTACCGATCAGCCTGCCATCCTTGTAGATGCGGCCGAATGGCACCTGGTCGATGATCGTGGCGGGACCGGGCGCCAGCCTCAGCATGTCGCCGTCGCGCACCTGCGCGACCTGGCCGATACCGGAGGTCGACATCAGCGACCCCTGCGCCACCAGATGCGCGGCTTCGCCATGCACGGGAACGCCGATTTGCGGCCGCACCCATTCATACATCTTGCGCAATTCGCTGCGGCGCGGATGGCCGGAGACATGCACCAGCGCGTCGCCGTCCTCGATGATCTTGATGCCGAGGTCGATCAGGCGGTTCTTGATCTCGAGGATCGCCTTCTCATTGCCGGGAATGGTGCGCGAGGAAAACACCACCGTGTCGCCTGCCGTCAGAGACACCGATTTCATCTCTTCGCGCGACAGTTTGGCCAGTGCCGCCAGCGGCTCGCCCTGGCTGCCGGTGCAGATGATGACCAGGTTTTCGCGCGGGATGAAACCGAAGTCTTCTTCGGCGATGAACTCGGGCAACCCGTCCATGTAGCCGAGTTCACCGGCCACATCGATGACACGCCTCAGCGAGCGGCCGAGCACCAGGCACTGCCGGCCAGCGTCACGCGCCGCCTTAGCGATCGAGACGATGCGCCCGACATTGGACGAGAAGGTGGTGACCGCGACGCGGCCGACGGCGCTCTGGATGACACCCCTGAGACCCTCGCCAACCGCCACTTCCGACGGCGATTCGCCTTCCCTGAGCGCATTGGTCGAATCGCAGACCAGCGCCAGCACGCCCTTGTCTCCGTAGGCGCGGAAGCGCGCTTCGTCGGTTTTGGGACCGATCGTCGGTTCCGGATCGATCTTCCAGTCGCCGGTATGGATGACCGTGCCGGCCGGCGAGGTAATCGCCAGCGACATCGGCTCGGGGATCGAATGCGCCACCGGAATGGCCTCGATCTCGAACGGACCGACGGTAAACGTCTCGCCTGCCCGGTAGATCGTCACCGGGATCTTCGGCGCGCCCTGTTCGCCCTGGCGCTTGGCGTCCAGCAGGCCGGCGCTGAACGGCGTCATCCACACCGGCGCCTTCAGCTTCGGCCAGGTATCGAGCAGCGCGCCATAATGGTCTTCATGCGCGTGGGTGATGATGATGCCACGCAGATTGGCGAGGTTCTCCTCGATAAAGCGCGTATCGGGCAGGATCAGGTCGACGCCCGGATGCGCCGCATCGGGAAAGGTGACGCCGACATCGACGACGATCCATTCGCGGGCACTGGGCGTCCCGTAGCCGTAAAGGGCGAAGTTCATGCCGATCTCGCCGACGCCGCCAAGCGGCACGAAGACGAGTTCGGCGTTTTGCGCTTTCGCCATCAATTTTCCCTTCCCGGCCGTTGCGGCCAGCCCCTTAAGCAATTCCAGGAAAAGTGTGTAACGGTTTTCCCACAGGAATTGCGCACAACAATCAGACTCTTGCCGACGCGACCGCGCCGAAATGCACGTCGCCGGCGGCTACCGTCACGACCGACCCCTCATCATCGCGGATCACGAAACGGCAGTCCTCGTCAATGGTCTCGAAGGTACCGCGCACGACATTCCCGTCAATCCTGACAGCAACCTCGCCGCCAAGCCCCGCCGCACGCGCCAGCCAGCGCCGCCGGATGGCATCGAGCCCGCGTCCTTCGTCCCACAGCCGCGCATTGTCGGTCCACGCATCCGACAGCGCCAGAAACAGCGTTTCGGCATCGCATGTCGCGCCAAGCGCCTGCAGCGATGTCGCCGGATACGGCATATCCTCGGGATATGCCACCACATTGACGCCGATGCCGACCGCCACCGCGAAGCGGCCGCCATCGAGAATGGCCGATTCCAACAGGATCCCGGCCAGCTTGGCGCCGGAGGCCAGCACATCGTTCGGCCATTTCAGCTCGAAACGGTTCTTGCCGTCGCTTCCGCCGTCGAGGCCGATGGCGATCCTGCCCTTCGGCACCACGGCGTCGAGCGCGTCGGCCAGCGACAGGCCGGCGACGAAGCCGAGCGTCGCGGCAATGCGAAGCTCACCGCCGGTGATGACGAGCAAAGTCGCCGCCAGATTGCCTTCGGGCGATACCCAGGCACGGCCACGGCGGCCGCGCCCGCTTTCCTGCTTTTTGGAAACGACCCACAATTTGCCGGGGTCGCCTGCCCTTGCATGGTCCAGCGCCACCGTGTTGGTGGAGCCGATACTGTCATGGGCCTCGAGCCGGAACCCTTCCGTCTCAGAGGTTGGAGCCAGCCGAAATGCCATCCCGCTCAGAAAAATGTCTTGGCGGCGGCTTCGGCGTAGGTCGCGATCGGACCGCCGATCAGCACATAGAACAGCACGAAAGCGCCGGAGACGCCGAGCACGAGGCGCAGTTCACTGGCCATCGGCACGAAGCCGCCCGCCGGTTCGTCGAACCACATGATCTTGATGATGCGCAGATAGTAATAGGCGCCCACGACCGAAGCCAGCACGCCGATGATCGCCAGCGCGTAGAGGTTGGCGTTGATGGCGGCGAGGAAGACGTACCACTTCCCCCAGAAGCCGGCGAGCGGCGGGATGCCGGCCAGCGAGAACATCAATATGGTCAGGATCGTCGCCATGATCGGGTTGGTCGACGAGAGACCGGCGAGATCGCTGATCTGCTCGACATTGCCTTCCTTGCGCCGCATGGCGAGGATGAAGGCGAAGGTGCCGAGCGTCATCACCAGATAGATCAGCATGTAGATGGCGACGCCGCGCACACCGGCCTCGCTGTTGGCCGCAAGACCGACCAGCGCATAGCCCATATGGCCGATCGAGGAGTACGCCATCAGTCGCTTGATGTTGGTCTGGCCGATGGCGGCAAAGGCGCCGAGCGCCATCGAGGCGATCGAGATGAAGACGACGATTTGCTGCCAGTCGGAAGCGATCGGCTTGAAGGCGCCCATGGTGACGCGCACGATCAGCGCCATCGCCGCCATCTTGGGGGCTGCCGCCAGGAAGGCGGTGACCGGCGTCGGTGCGCCCTCGTAAACATCCGGCGTCCACATATGGAACGGCACCGCCGAGATCTTGAAGGCGAGGCCGGCCAGCACGAAGACCAGGCCGACGACGAGGCCAAGCTGGCGTTCGCCGCTGCCAAGTGCGGAGGCAATTTCCTGGAAGCCGACATTGCCGGTGTAGCCGTAGACCAGGCTGATGCCGTAGAGCAGCATGCCCGACGACAGCGCGCCGAGCACGAAGTACTTCAGGCCGGCCTCGGTCGAGCGCAGATTGTCGCGGTTGATCGCCGCCAGCACGTAGATCGCCAGCGATTGCAGTTCGAGGCCGAGATAGAGCCCGATCATGCCGTTGGCCGAGATCATCAGCATCATGCCGAGCGTGCAGAGCAGGATCAGCACCGGGTATTCGAACTTGTCGAAATGCTCCTGCTTGGCAAAGCGCATCGACATCACCAGCGTCACTGCCGAACCGACGAGCGACAGCACCTTCATAAAGCGGGAGAAAGGATCCTGGATAAAGGCGTTGCCGTAGGCGCTGCCCTGCCCCGTGGAAAAGACCAGCCATATGCCTGATATCACCAGCACGGCGACGGCAAGGCCGGTCACCATGTTGACGGCGTTGGCGCGCGAATAGGCGCCGACCATCAACAGCGCCAGCGCGCCGATGGCGAGGATCAGCTCCGGCGTCGAGAGCGAAAGGCTGGAGTAAAGGTCCGGCGTCATGGTTCGCAAAACCTCTGGTCAGTTCGCCGCCGCGGTCTGCGCGGCGCCGATGGATGCGGTGACATTGGTGACGAGCGCCTTGACCGACTGGGCCGTGGCATCGAAGACGGGAGCGGGATAGACGCCGTAGAAGATGACCAGCACGACCAGCGGGTAGATGATCGCCTTCTCGCGCGTCGAGAGATCGAGCAGGCCCTTCAGGCTTTCCTTGGTCAGCGCGCCGAAGATCACCCGGCGGTAGAGCCAGAGCGCGTAGGCCGCCGACAGGATGACGCCGGTGGCGGCGAAGAACGCCACCCAGGTGTTGACCCGGAACACGCCGAGCATGGTCAGGAACTCGCCGACGAAGCCCGAGGTGCCGGGCAGGCCGACATTGGCCATGGTGAAGACCATGAACACGGTGGCGTAGTTCGGCATGTTGTTGACCAGACCGCCATAGGCGTCGATCTCGCGTGTGTGCATGCGGTCGTAGATGACGCCGACGCACAGGAACAGCGCGCCGGACACCAGGCCGTGCGACAGCATCTGGAAGATCGCGCCCTGCACGCCTTCCTGGTTCATGGCGAAGATGCCCATGGTGACGAAGCCCATATGGGCGACCGAGGAATAGGCGATCAGCTTCTTCATGTCCTCCTGCATCAGCGCCACCAGCGACGTGTAGATGATGGCGACGACCGACAGCGTGAACACCAGTGGCGCAAACATTTCCGACGCCAGCGGGAACATCGGCAGCGAGAAGCGCAGGAAGCCGTATCCGCCCATTTTGAGCAGGATGGCGGCCAGGATCACCGAGCCCGCCGTCGGCGCCTCGACGTGCGCGTCAGGCAGCCAGGTGTGCACCGGCCACATCGGCATCTTCACGGCGAAAGAGGCGAAGAAGGCGAGCCATAGCCATGTCTGCATGCTGGCCGGGAAATTGTGGGTCAAAAGCGTCGGAATGTCGGTGGTGCCGGACTGGAAGAACATCGCCATGATGGCGAGCAGCATCAGCA
Source organism: Mesorhizobium sp. P2_D6 (assembly GCF_056404315.1). NCBI lineage: Bacteria > Pseudomonadati > Pseudomonadota > Alphaproteobacteria > Hyphomicrobiales > Phyllobacteriaceae > Mesorhizobium > Mesorhizobium sp. P2_D6. The sequence continues at coordinate 11,009 of NZ_JBFUEG010000025.1, forward strand.
CCGAGCCGGCCAGCGTATAGAGGAAGAACTTGAACGAGGCATAGACGCGGCGCTTGCCGCCCCAGACGCCGATGATGATGAACATCGGGATCAGGCCGGCCTCGAAGAAGACGTAGAACAGCACGATGTCGAGCGCGCAGAACACGCCGATCATCAGCGTTTCCAGGAGCAGGAAGGCGATCATGTAGGCCTTGACGCGCTTGTCGATCGCTTCCCACGACGCCAGGATGCAAAGCGGCATCAGGAACGTCGTCAGGATGACGAACAGCATCGAAATGCCGTCGACGCCCATATGGTAGGAAATGCCCGAATCCAGCCAGGCGAACTTCTCGACGAACTGGAAGCCGGCCTGCGAATTGTCGAAGCCGGTCCAGATGAACAGCGAGATGATGAAGGTGGCCGCCGTCGTTGTGAACGCGATGGCGCGGATGTTGCGGCGTGCGTTTTCGCTGTCGTTCCTGATGAACAGGATCAGCAGCACACCCACCAGCGGCAGGAAGGTGACCAGCGAGAGGATTGGCCAGGCGGTCATCAGAGCATCATCCAGGTGACGAGTGCGGCCACGCCGATCAGCATGGCGAAGGCATAGTGATAGAGGTAGCCGGTCTGCAGCTTGACGACACGGTTGGTGACGTCGACGACGCGCGCCGAAACGCCGTCCGGCCCGAGCCCGTCGATGATGGTGCCGTCGCCGGTCTTCCACAGGAACCTGCCCAGCGCCTTGGCCGGCCGCACGAACAGGACGTCGTAGAGCTCGTCGAAATACCACTTGTTGAGCAGGAAGGCATAGAGCAGGCGATGGTTGGCGGCGACACTCCGGGGCAGTTCCGGCGAGCGTATGTAGAACTTCCAGGCGACGGCAAAGCCGATGACCATGGCGACGAACGGTGCCAGCTCGACCCACAGCGGCAATTCGTGGATATCGTGCAGGATGTGATTGTCCGGCAGCGTGAACAGCGACGCCTTCCAGAACTCGGCATAGCCCTCGCCGATGAAGGCGTTGTGGAAGATGATGCCGGCAAACAGCGCGCCCGCGGCCAGGATGAACAGCGGCACCAGCATCACCGGCGGCGATTCATGGACGTGGTGCATGACGTCGTGGCTCGCCCGCGGCTCGCCGTGGAAGGTCATGAAGATCAGCCGCCAGGAGTAGAACGAGGTGAAGCAGGCGGCGATGACCAGCAGGATGAAGGCGAGGCCGGCGACCGCATTGTGCCCGGCAAAGGCAGCCTCGATGATGGCGTCCTTGGAGAAGAAGCCGGCGGTGCCGATAACGGTCACCGGAATGCCGACGCCGGTCAGCGCCAGCGTGCCGATCACCATCATCCAGTAGGTCTTGGGAATGAGCTTCCGCAGGCCACCCATCTTGCGCATGTCCTGCTCGTCGGAGACGGCATGGATGACCGAGCCCGAACCGAGGAACAGCAGCGCCTTGAAGAAGGCGTGCGTGAACAAGTGGAAGATGGCAGCGCCATAAGCGCCGACGCCGAGCGCGACGAACATGTAGCCGAGCTGCGAGCAGGTCGAATAGGCGATGACGCGCTTGATGTCGTTCTGGACCAGGCCGACGGTCGCCGCGAAGAAGGCGGTGAAGGCGCCGATGAAGGTGACCACCGTCAGCGCCGAATGCGACAGCTCGAACAGCGGCGACAGGCGCGCCAGCATGAACACGCCGGCCGTGACCATGGTGGCGGCATGGATGAGGGCGGAGACCGGCGTCGGGCCTTCCATGGCGTCCGGCAGCCAGGTGTGCAGCGGCACCTGCGCCGACTTGCCCATGGCGCCCATGAACAGCAGCAGACAGACGATGGTCATGGCCGAGTGCTTGTCGAGCGCATAGCCAAGGAAGGTGAGAACGGCAGCACCGTGCTCAGCGCCTTCGGTCGGAATGAACGTCGCGGCATTGGCGAAGATGGTGCCGAGATTGACCGAGCCGAACAGCACGAAGACGCCGAAAATGCCGAGCGCGAAGCCGAAATCGCCGACGCGGTTGACGACGAAGGCCTTGATGGCCGCGGCATTGGCCGACGGCTTCTTGTACCAGAAGCCAATCAGCAGATAGGAAGCGAGACCGACGCCCTCCCAGCCGAAGAACATCTGCACCAGATTGTCGGCCGTCACCAGCATCAACATGGCGAAGGTGAACAGCGACAGATAGGCAAAGAAGCGCGGCCGGTTCGGGTCGTGGTGCATGTAGCCGATCGAATAGATGTGAACCAGCGCCGACACGGTGTTGACCACCACCAGCATGACCACCGTCAGCGTGTCGATCCTGAGCGCCCAGGAGGCGTCCAGCCCGCCCGACTGGATCCAGCGCAGCACCGGCACGGTGAACACCTCGCCCTCGCCGAAGCCGACGGAGAAGAAGGCGACCCAGGACAGCACGGCCGAGATCACCAGGAAGCCCGAGGTGATGTATTCCGATGCCTTGGCGCCGAGCGAATTGCCGAACAGGCCGACAATCAGGAAGCCCAGCAGCGGAAGGAAGACGATCGCTTGATACATAACTGCCTCGTCAACCCTTCATCTGGTTCACGTCTTCGACCGCGATTGAGCCGCGGTTGCGGAAGAAGACGACAAGAATGGCAAGACCGATGGCCGCTTCAGCGGCCGCGACCGTCAGCACGAACAGCGCAAACACCTGTCCGACGAGATCGCCGAGTGCCGCCGAGAAGGCGACGAAATTGATGTTGACGGCCAAAAGGATCAGCTCGATCGACATCAGGATGACGATGATGTTGCGGCGGTTCAGGAAGATGCCGAACACGCCGAGCGTGAACAGGATCGCCGATACGGTGAGGTAATGTGCGATGCCGACGACCATCTCAGAGCCCCTCGCCCGACTTGACCTTGCGGATTTCCATGCCCGTCGCCGGCGTTCGGCCAACCTGGGCTGCGATCGACTGCCGCTTGACCCCTTCCTTGTGGCGCAGCGTCAAGACGATCGCGCCGATCATGGCGACCAGCAGGATGAGGCCCGAAATCTGGAAGTAGTAGAGGTAGTCGGTATAGAGGATGTCGCCGAGGGCGGCGGTGTTGGTCCGCGCGGCGAGGTCCGGGATCGGCTTCGAGACCGTCGACGCCAGCTGCGGCGCGAATGTGTAACCGCCAAGCACCACGATCAGCTCCGCCGCCAGGATCAGCCCGACCATCGCGCCGATCGGCGCATATTGCAGAGCGCCCTCCTTCATCTCGGCGAAGTCGACATCGAGCATCATGACGACGAACAGGAACAGCACCATGACGGCGCCGACGTAGACGACGAGCAGGATCATCGCCAGGAACTCGGCGCCGGTCAGCATGAACAGGCCGGCGGCGTTGAAGAAGGTCAGGATCAGGAACAGCACGGAATGCACAGGGTTACGCGCCGAAATGACCATGAAGGCCGACGCCACCGCGACAAAGGCGAAGAGGTAGAAAAAGGCCGCCTCTAGTCCACTCAGCATTGGGGATCCCCCGGGTTCCTGTCCGAAACAGGACATCCGTCCTGTTCGATGTTTGCGACCGCCTCCGGCCGGCAAGTTGCGTTGTCCTTAGACGAGGCCCCTCGCCCCGTCCATGCGTCAAATGTCAGCGGTAGGGCGAGTCCAGCGAGATGTTGCGCGCCAGTTCGCGCTCCCACCGGTCGCCATTCGCCAGCAGCCTGTCCTTGTCGTAGTAAAGCTCCTCGCGCGTCTCCGTAGCGAATTCGAAATTCGGCCCCTCGACGATGGCGTCGACCGGGCAGGCTTCCTGGCAGAAGCCGCAATAGATGCACTTCACCATGTCGATGTCGTAGCGCACGGTACGGCGCGTGCCGTCATTGCGGCGCGGGCCGGCCTCGATGGTGATCGCCTGCGCCGGGCAGATCGCTTCGCACAGCTTGCAGGCGATGCAGCGCTCCTCGCCATTGGGATAGCGGCGCAGCGCATGTTCGCCCCGGAAGCGCGGGCTGACCGGACCCTTCTCGTGCGGATAGTTGATCGTCTCCTTCGGCGCGAAGAACTGGCGCATCGACAGGAAGAAGGCGCTGACGAAATCCTGCAGCAGCAGCGATTTGGCGGCTTGGCCAAGAGCGGACATCACGCAAACCCCGTGATCTTGAGAAAGGCGGCGACGATTACCACCATCGCCAGCGAAATCGGCAGGAAGACTTTCCAGCCAAGACGCATCAGCTGGTCGTAGCGGTAGCGCGGCACGAAGGCCTTCACCATCGAGAACATGAAGAACATCAGGCAGATCTTGAGCACGAACCAGATCACGCCGGGCACCCAGGTGAAGGGCGCGAAGTCGAAGGGAGGCAGCCAGCCGCCGAGGAACAGGATGGTGGCCAGCGCGCACATCAGCACCACGGCGACATATTCGCCGAGGAAGAACAAAAGGAACGGCGTCGAGGAATATTCGACCATGTGGCCGGCGACGAGTTCGGATTCGGCTTCCACCAGATCGAAGGGTGGGCGGTTCGTCTCGGCCAGCGCCGAGATGAAAAAGATGACGAACATCGGGAACAGCGCCAGCCAGTGCCAGTCGAGGAAGCTGTTGGGCAGACCAAGCCTGGTGCCCAGCCCGTCTTGCTGCGACATCACGATGTCCGACAGGTTGAGCGAGCCGACGCAAAGCAGCACGGTGACGATGACGAAGCCGATCGAGACTTCGTAGGACACCATCTGCGCCGCCGAGCGCAGCGCACCAAGGAATGGATATTTCGAGTTGGACGCCCAGCCGCCCATGATCACGCCATAGACCTCGAGCGAGGAGATGGCGAAGACGTAGAGGATGCCGACATTGACGTTGGCGATTGCCCAGCCGGCATTGACGGGAATAACCGCCCAGGCAGAGATCGCCAGCACCGCCGACACCAGCGGCGCCAAAAGGAAGACGCCCTTGTTGGCGCCGGACGGAATGACCGGCTCCTTGAAGACGAACTTCAACAGATCGGCGAAAGCCTGCAACGTGCCCCACGGGCCGACGACGTTCGGGCCGCGGCGCAGCTGCACCGCCGCCCAAATCTTGCGGTCGGCGTAAAGCAGGTAGGCGACCCCGATCAGCAAAACGACGATCAGCACGACCGACTTCAAGAGGATGATCAGCGTCGGCAGCACGTAGAAGGAGAAGAAAGTGTCCATGTCTACTCTGCCGCCTGCCTGAAGCCGTTTTTCGCCAGCGCCGAGCACTCAGCCATCACGGCCGACGCCCGCGCGATCGGGTTGGTCAGATAGAAGTCCGTGACCGGCGAGGTGAAAGTGCCCTTGTTCAGCCGCCCGCCGAGCTTCGCCACCTTGGCGATGTCGTCGGCGTTACCGGCCTCGACATGATCGATGCGGGCGAGGTGCGGGTATTCGCCATAGAGCTTGGCGCGCAGCTGCTGCAGCGAATCGAACGGCAGCTTCTTGCCGAGCACATCCGACAGTGCCCTGAGAATCGCCCAGTCCTCGCGCGCATCGCCCGGCGCGAAGCCGGCGCGGTTGGTCTGCTGCACGCGTCCCTCGGTGTTGACATAGGTGCCGGACTTTTCGGTATAGGCCGCGCCCGGCAGGATGACATTGGCGCGGTGCGCGCCGGCGTCGCCATGCGTGCCGACATAGACGACGAAAGCGCCGCCGGTCTTCGACATGTCGATCTCGTCGGCGCCGAGCAGGAACAGCACATCGCTCGCGCCGAGCATGCCGGCGACATTCTTGCCGCCCTCGCCCGGCACGAAGCCGACATCGAGGCCGCCGACACGGGCGGCCGCATTGTGCAGCACGGCAAAGCCGTTCCAGTCGGCGCGGGCAGCGTTGACGGCAGCGGCGAGCTTCGCTGCCTGGCCGAGGACCGCAGAGCCATCGGCGCGCGCGAGTGCGCCCTGGCCGACGATGATCAGCGGATGCGTCGCCTTCTTCAGAGCCTGGAAGAACTTGCCATTGCCGTCGGCCAGATCTTTCAGCGATTCCGGACCGGCGCCCAGCTGTTCATAGTCGTAGCGTGTGTCGCCGACTTCGCCGATGACGCCGACCGGCAGATTGCCGATGCGCCAGCGCTTGCGGATGCGGGCGTTGAGCACCGAAGCCTCGAAGCGCGGATTGGCGCCGATGATCAGCACCGCGTCCGCCTGCTCGATGCCTTCGATGGTCGGATTGAAGATATAGCTGGCGCGGCCAAGCGCCGGATCGAGTGCGGCGCCATCCTGGCGGCAGTCGATGTTCTTCGAGCCCAGCGCAGCCATAAGCTGCTTCAATGCGTAGATCTCTTCGACCGCAGCGAGATCGCCGGCAATGGCGCCGATCTTCTCGGGCGCAGCCTTCGACACCGCATCCTTGATTGCCGCGAAGGCTTCGGCCCAGCTGGCGGGCGCCAGCTTGCCGTCCTTGCGCACATAGGGGCGGTCGAGGCGCTGCGTACGCAGCCCATCCCAGATGAAGCGGGTCTTGTCGGAAATCCACTCCTCGTTCACCGCTTCGTTGACGCGCGGCAGGATGCGCATCACTTCGCGGCCGCGGCTATCAACGCGGATCGCCGAGCCGACGGCGTCCATGACGTCAATGGATTCGGTCTTGGTCAGCTCCCACGGCCGCGCCTGGAAGGCGAAAGGCTTCGAGGTCAGCGCGCCGACCGGGCAGAGATCGATGACATTGCCCTGCAGCTCCGAGGTCATCGCGCTTTCGAGATAGGTGGTGATCTCGGCGTCCTCGCCGCGGCCGATCAGGCCGAGCTCGGAAATGCCGGCGACTTCCGTGGTGAAGCGGACGCAGCGCGTGCAGTGGATGCAGCGGTTCATCACCGTCTTGACCAGCGGGCCGATATACTTGTCTTCGACCGCGCGCTTGTTCTCGTGATAGCGCGAGGAATCGACGCCGAAGGCCATTGCCTGGTCCTGCAGGTCGCACTCGCCGCCCTGGTCGCAGATCGGGCAATCCAGCGGATGGTTGATCAGCAGGAACTCCATCACGCCTTCCCGGGCCTTCTTGACCATCGGCGTGTTGGTGAAGATTTCCGGCGGCTCGCCGTTCGGGCCGGGGCGCAGGTCGCGCACGCCCATGGCGCAGGAAGCCTGCGGCTTGGGCGGCCCGCCCTTCACCTCGATCAGGCACATGCGGCAATTGCCGGCGATCGACAGCCGCTCATGGAAGCAGAAGCGCGGCACTTCCGCGCCGGCGTCCTCGGCCGCCTGCAGCAGCGTATAGTGGTCGGGTACAGTGATCTCTTTCCCGTCGACCTTGAGCTTTGCCATCAATTGCCCCCGGCGGTCTGCGCCGTCTCATATCCCTGAAACAGATCGCTCAACCTGATGCCATTGATCATCATGCCGGCGAGTTCAGCGTTTTCTATCTTCAAATTGCTCATATTCACATTGCTGAAAAACGCGTTCGAGAGGTTCGCGTCTTCCACCAGGACGGCCGACAGGTTCACGTTGTGAAACTGCGTGTTCGACAGGTTCACATCGTCAAATCTGGAGTTGCTGACGATGGCATTGCGCACATCGAGAACTTCGCTCCTGTCGTGGACATCCATGCCTGCCCCCTACCTCTTCGCCTTGGCGGCGAGCGTCAGCGCCGCTGCCTGGCGGGTCCACTCGTCGCGGCCGACGCGGCCCTTGAGCGACAGGTAATCCTCGACCCAGGCGATCTCTTCCGGCGTCCATGCCGCGATCTGGGCAAAGGTCCAGATGCCGAGGCCGTTCAGCACCTTTTCCAGCTTCGGCCCGACGCCCGCTATCGCCTTGAGATCAGACGGCTTGGACGGACGCGCTATCGTCTTGGGCTGCCTGAAATCCTCCGGCATCAATCCGGTCGTGGCGTCTTCGGCGACCGGATCCGCCTTCTCCGGCTCGGCATCGACGGTGCGGGCGGCAATATCGGTCACGTCCTGGGCGAAGGTCTGCGCCTCGGCGATCAGGGTTTTGGTCGCCGCGCGCGCCTTGGTGGCGGGGGCGGTCTCCGAATAACGCTCAGCGCGCTGCTCGAAATCGTCGATGATCGGCTGGAAAATCCGCTGCGATGTCTCGACAGCACCCGACCATGCGCCAAGCCACACGCCAAAGGCATGGTTGGCGAGGCCGAAGCCAAGCGCCGACATGGCGGCAACACCGGCGACAGGATGCGCGAGAAGGTTGACGGCGCTGGCGATCTCCTTCGGCATCATCCTGGTCAAATCCTGGTTCATCTTCTCAAGTTCATCCAATTTGGGCATCAAAGGGTTCGAATACGGCGCCATAGAAATCTCCTGGTCGTTTCTTCGTCTGCCCCGCCCCGATATGTCAGTCCCGGGCTTCACGCCCGTATTTCAAATCTATTCCGCTGCCACCATCACCGGCTCGGCCCGGTGCGCGTTGCGCGAAAACTCGTCGATGCGCCGCTCCACCTCGCCGCGGAAATGCCGCATCAAGCCCTGGATCGGCCATGCCGCCGCGTCGCCCAGCGCGCAGATCGTATGGCCTTCCACCTGCTTGGTCACGTCGAGCAGCATGTCGATCTCGCGCTTCTGCGCCTCGCCGCGCACCAGCCGCTCCATCACCCGCCACATCCAGCCGGTGCCTTCGCGGCACGGCGTGCACTGGCCGCAGCTCTCATGCTTGTAGAAATAGGAAAGCCTGGCGATCGCCTTCACGATATCGGTCGACTTGTCCATGACGATGACAGCCGCCGTGCCGAGGCCCGATTTGAGGTCGCGAAGCGCGTCGAAATCCATCGGCGCATCGATGATCTGTTCTGCCGGCACCAGCGGCACCGAAGCGCCACCCGGAATGACCGCAAGCAGATTGTCCCAGCCGCCGCGAATGCCGCCGCAATGCGTCTCGATCAGCTCGCGGAACGGGATCGACATCGCCTCTTCGACGGTGCACGGATTGTTGACGTGACCGGAGATGCAAAACAGCTTGGTGCCGACATTGTTGGGCCGGCCGAAGGACGAGAACCAGGCCGCACCACGGCGCAGAATGGTCGGGGCCACCGCGATCGACTCGACATTGTTCACGGTTGTCGGACAACCGTACAAGCCGACATTGGCCGGGAATGGCGGCTTCAGCCGCGGCTGGCCTTTTTTGCCTTCGAGGCTTTCCAGAAGTGCGGTTTCCTCGCCACAAATATAGGCGCCGGCGCCGTGATGCATGTAGATGTCGAAATCGTAGCCGGACGTGTTGTTCTTGCCGATCAGCTTGGCCTCATAGGCCTCATCGATGGCGCGCTGCAGCGCCTCGCGCTCCCTGACGAACTCGCCGCGCACATAGATGTAGGCGGCGACCGCGCCCATGGCGAAGCCGGCAATGAACGAGCCCTCGACCAGCGTGTGCGGATCGTTGCGCAATATGTCGCGGTCCTTGCACGTGCCGGGCTCGGATTCGTCGGCATTAACAACGAGATAGCTCGGCCTTCCGTCACTCTGCTTGGGCATGAACGACCATTTCAGTCCAGTCGGGAAGCCGGCGCCGCCACGGCCGCGCAGGCCCGACGCCTTCATTTCGTTGACGATCCATTCGCGCCCCTTGGCGATGATGCCGGGCGTGTTGTCCCAGGCGCCGCGCGCCATGGCGCCGGCCAGCGACTTGTCGAAGAGGCCGTAGATGTTGTTGAAGATGCGGTCTTGATCCTGAAGCATGTTTCGTCCCTCAGACCGGCTTCTTGCCGAAGACGCGGATGTATTCGGCGACGCCGCCCTTGGCGAGCGCCTTGGCTTGGCCGACCCAGTCGTCGCGGTCGATGCGGCCACTGAAGGCGAGATAGCCGTCCATCCAGTCGCGCTCGGCCTTCTTCCACGAAGCGACCTGCGCGAAGGTGAAGATGCCCAGAGTGTGCAGGATGCCCTCGATCTTCGGACCGACGCCTGAGATCAGCTTGAGATCATCGACCGCGACCGGCCTGTCGATGCCAGCGGGACGGTTCTTGTCTTCGAGCGACGGTTTTGCCGGCTTGGCGGCTGGAATCTTGACTTCCGGCGCCTTGAAGGCAGTCGCCGGCTCGGCTTTGTTCCTGGGGCCGCTACGCTGTTTCGAGACCTCCTCGACTTCCGGCGCAGCCACATTGGCATTGGCAGCCGAATGCAGCGGTGCGGCAACGCTCGCTGCTTTTTCCACCTCGGGCGCGACCTTGACCGGCGATGGCGACTTCAGGGCCGGACTGGTCTCTGGAGCATCGGTCTTTGGCTTGCCGGCCTTGGACGGCGCAACCGGCGCTGCGGCCGGCGCCTGCGAAACCGTAGCGGCCGGCGCAACTGCGGCTGGCGCCGCTTTGGCAGCCTTGGTCGCCGCCTTGGCTTCCTTGTCGCGCGTCGCCTTGAGGATCGCCTTTTCGCTCTTCAGCGTCGTCAGGCCGGGGGCCGGCTCCGAGCCGGTGCGGCCATTCTGCGGTCCCGTGGGAACCGTGGCACCCTTGCCCGCATCGTAGAGATCGATGATTTCGGCCAGCCGTTCCGGCGTCAGATCCTCGAACGTATCCTTGAAGACCATCACCATCGGCGCGTTGACGCAGGCGCCGAGGCACTCGACCTCTTCCCACGACAGCGTGCCCTTGTCGTTGGTGTGGAACTGGTCGTGGTGGATCTTCGAGCGGCACACATCCATCAGCGCTTCCGAGCCGCGCAGCATGCAGGGCGTGGTGCCACAGACCTGGATATGCGCGCGCGTGCCGACCGGATTGAGCTGGTACTGCGTGTAGAAGGTCGCGACCTCGAGCCCACGGATGCGCGGCATGCCGAGCATGTCGGAAATCGTCTCGATCGCCGCCTTGGTGACCCAGCCTTCCTGCTCCTGCGCGATCATCAGCAAGGGAATGATCGCCGACTGCTCGCGGCCCTTGGGGTATTTCTTGATCCATTGCTTGGCCACCGCCGCATTCGCCCGGTTGAAGGCGAAGGTGGCTGGCTGGACGCTGGCTTCTGCGAGACGGCGGACTGACATTTAGCGATCGACCTCACCAAACACGATGTCGAGGGAGCCGAGAACGGCGGTGACGTCGGCCAACATGTGGCCGCGGCAAAGGAAGTCCATGGCCTGCAGATGCGCGAAGCCCGGCGCGCGCAGCTTGCAGCGGTACGGCTTGTTGGTACCGTCGGAGACGAGATAGACGCCGAACTCGCCTTTCGGCGCCTCGACGGCGGCATAGACCTCGCCGGCCGGCACGCGATAGCCCTCGGTGTAGAGCTTGAAATGATGGATCAGCGCTTCCATCGAGCGCTTCATCGCCTGGCGCTTGGGCGGCACCACCTTGCCGTCGAGGTTCGACACCGGTCCGGCGCTTTCCTTGCCGAGCAAGAGGTCGACGCACTGGCGCATGATCTTGGCCGACTGGCGCATTTCTTCCATGCGCACGAGGTAACGGTCATAGCAGTCGCCGTTCTTGCCGATCGGGATATCGAAATCCATTTCGGAATAGCATTCATAGGGCTGCGACTTGCGCAAATCCCAGGCAGCGCCCGAACCGCGCACCATGACGCCGGAAAAACCCCAGGCCCAGGCATCGGCCAGCGACACCGTGCCGATATCGACATTGCGCTGCTTGAAGATGCGGTTGCCGGTAAGCAGCTTGTCGAGATCGTTGAGCGACTTCAGGAACGGATCGATCCACTTGCCGATGTCCTCGACCAGCTTCGCCGGCAGGTCCTGGTGCACGCCGCCGGGGCGGAAATAGGCGGCATGCATGCGCGAGCCGGAAGCCCGCTCATAAAACACCATCAGCTTTTCACGTTCGACGAAGCCCCACAGCGGCGGCGTCAGCGCGCCGATGTCGAGCGCCTGCGTCGTCACATTGAGGATGTGCGACATGATGCGGCCGATCTCGCAATAGAGCACGCGGATCAGTTGCCCACGCTTCGGCACCTCTATACCGAGCAGCCGCTCGGCAGCGAGCGCGAAGGCATGTTCCTGGTTCATCGGCGCGCAATAGTCGAGCCGGTCGAGATAAGGTACGGCCTGCAGATAGGTCTTGTGCTCGATCAGCTTTTCGGTGCCGCGATGCAGCAGGCCGATATGCGGATCGACGCGATCCACGACCTCACCGTCCAACTCAAGCACCAACCTCAAAACACCATGCGCCGCAGGGTGTTGAGGTCCAAAGTTAATGTTAAAATTGCGGACGGAGGTTTCGGCCATTCTGGCGCCTCAATTCGTCTTGGCTTTTTCGTCCCCGGGCAGCACGTAGTCGGTGCCCTCCCACGGGGAAAGAAAATCGAAATTGCGGAATTCCTGCTTCAATTCCACCGGCTCGTAGATCACGCGCTTGGCCTCGTCGTCGTAGCGGACTTCGACGAAACCGGTCAGCGGGAAATCCTTGCGCAGCGGGTGACCCTCGAAGCCGTAATCCGTGAGGATGCGGCGCAGATCCGGATGGCCGGAGAACAGGACGCCATAGAGATCGTAGGTCTCGCGCTCATACCAGTCGGCGCCGGGATAGACTGATGTCAGCGACGGCACCAGCGTCTCTTCGTCGGCCTGGACCTTGATGCGGATGCGCAAATTCTGCTTCGGAGACAACAGATGATAGACGACATCGAAGCGCTTGATCCGTGACGGATAGTCGGCGCCGCAGACATCGATGATCGAGATGAACTGGCAGCGTGGATCGTCGCGCAAGAAGGTCGCCACGTCGATCAGGTCGCCGGGCTCGACGGAAATGCCGAGCTCACCATAGGCCAGCACCGCGTCTTTGACGCGGCCCGGCAGCTTTTCGCCGAGATAGGTCGACAGTTCGCTAAGGGATGCGGCCATGGATTTACCGTTCGATCGTGCCGGTGCGGCGGATTTTCTTCTGCAGCAGAAGAATGCCGTAGAGCAGCGCTTCGGCGCTCGGCGGGCAGCCGGGCACATAGATGTCGACCGGCACGATGCGGTCGCAGCCGCGCACCACCGAATAGGAATAGTGGTAGTAGCCGCCACCATTGGCGCAAGAGCCCATCGAGATGACGTAGCGCGGCTCCGGCATCTGGTCGTAGACCTTGCGCAGCGCCGGCGCCATCTTGTTGGTCAGCGTTCCCGCGACGATCATGATGTCGGACTGGCGCGGCGACGCGCGCGGCGCAACACCAAAGCGCTCCGAATCGTAGCGCGGCATCGAGGTGTGGATCATCTCGACGGCGCAGCACGCCAGACCGAACGTCATGAACATCAGCGAGCCGCTGCGCGCCCAGGTGATCAGCGCCTCGGTCGAGGTGACCAGAAACCCCTTGTCGGCGAGTTCATTGTTGATCTCGAGGAAGAACGGATCGTCAGAACCGACCGGACGTCCGGTATTGGGGTCGATCAGGCCCTTGGGCTTCGGCGCGACGAGTGTGCCGGAACTGTCGTTCAATCCCATTCCAGCGCTCCTTTTTTCCATTCATAGGCGAAGCCGATGGTCAGCACCGCCAAAAACACCATCATCGACCAGAAACCGAGCATGCCGATCTTCGAGAACGACACCGCCCACGGGAACAGGAAGGCCACTTCCAGATCGAAGATGATGAACAGGATCGACACTAGGTAGAAGCGGATGTCGAATTTCATGCGGGCATCGTCGAAAGAGTTGAAGCCGCACTCATAGGCGGAAAGCTTTTCCGGGTCGGGATTGCGGTAGGCCACCAGGAACGGCGCGATGATAAGCGCCAGGCCGACGACTGCCGCCACGGCGATGAAGAGGACGATGGGCAGGTACGAACTGAGCAGTGCGTTCATGCTGCGGCTTTCCGTTGGCGGCCAATCCACTTTGATTACAGCAACCAACCCTAATGCGGAAGCGTGACAGTTTAACCGCTGAACCGTTTTAGGTGCCTATGCTGCAACGCGGCGAGGGTTAGCGCAGGGCTTTCGGCGAAGCAAGTCAAACCTTGTTCAAAACGCAGTGCTGGACGGCAGGTCGGGAAAAACTGGTCCGATCCGCTCCTGTTTGATTTCCTTCACCTTTTACTCCACTTTTGTCTCCTGACATGTCTCCCGCCATTCGCCTGCTAGCATGGTCGGAATCACCGGCTAAAAATGCGCGAACAGGACCAGGGCAAAGGCATCTTGATGAAGGACAAAATATCGCTCGCCACGGCCAGGCGGATCGCACTGGCCGCGCAGGGTTTTACCGACCCCCGCCCGGGCGGCACACCCGATCGCCGCCACCTCGCCCGGGTGCTCTCGCGCACCGGCCTGCTGCAGATCGATTCCGTCAGCGCCGTGGTGCGCGCCCACTATATGCCGCTCTATTCGCGCCTTGGCCCCTACCCGCTGGCTTTGCTCGACAATGCCGCCATCACCCGCAAGCGCGCGGTGTTCGAATATTGGGCGCATGAGGCCTCGTTTCTGCCGGTCGAGACCTGGCCGCTGATGCGCTGGCGCATGCAGCGTGCCGAGAGCGGCGACGAAATGTATCTCGGCCTCGCCAAATGGGGCCGCGAGCACGCCGCCTATATCGAGGAGATCTACCGCGCGGTCGCCGAGCGCGGTCCGATCGCCGCTTCGGCGCTCGAAGGCCAGAAGGGCTCGGGCGGCTGGTGGGGCTGGAGCCATGCCAAGCATGCCTTCGAGTGGCTGTTCTGGGCCGGCCGTATCACCACGGCCCACCGTCGCGGCTTCGAGCGCTTCTACGACCTGCCCGAGCGCGTGCTGCCGCAGGCGATCCTCGATCTGCCGGTGCCGGCGGCCGAGGACGCGCACCGCGAGTTGCTGCGCATTTCCGCCCGCGCCCACGGCATCGCGACATCTGGCGATTTGCGCGACTATTTCCGCCTGTCGCCGGCCGACATGAAGGGCCGGCTGGAGGAACTGGTCGAGACGGGCGAGCTTTTGCCGGTGCGCGTCGAAGGCTGGGACAAGCCGGCTTACCTCCACAAGGACGCCCGCCTGCCGCGAAAAATCGAAGCCCGCGCCTTGCTGGCGCCGTTCGACCCCGTCGTCTTCGAGCGTTCGCGCAGCGAGCGTCTGTTCGATTTCCACTACCGCATCGAGATCTACACCCCGGCCGAAAAGCGCCAATACGGCTATTATGTCCTGCCCTTTCTGCTCGGCGACCGGATCGTGGGGCGCGTCGACCTCAAAGCCGACCGTCCCGCCAGCGTGCTGCGCGTCCACGCGGCTTATGCCGAACCCAAAGCGCCACCTGAGACCGCCGCACAACTCTTCGAGGAATTGAAGCAGATGCAGGGCTGGCTTGGCCTCGAGCGCATCGAAGTGACGCCGGCCGGCGATTTGGGACAGCCTTTGGCCGACATTGCCATGTCGTAGCCGTGCGTTGACAGTACTGCCCGCAAAAGCCTAAATCCGCTGCAGACGGTCCCCTGCCCGCAACGGCTGGGGCCAAGAGGGAATGCGGTGCGGGACAAAATCCCAAATCCGCGGCTGTCCCCGCAACTGTAAGCGACGAGCCAAGGCCGAAAGCCACTGGGTAACACCGGGAAGGCGGCTACCAAGGCGATGACCCGCGAGCCAGGAGACCTGCCGTCTGCGACAGAAGAATCCGATCGCCTGGCGGGTTTCCGGGCAAGGAGCCCGGTTTTTGGACCAGAACAGCAGTTTTTCGGCTGGCACAGCGGATATTTCGTCCGCCGATAGCGACGCCTTGGTCGGCGTCACCGTCATCGTCTGCGCCTCCTGCCGCGACGAGACCGGCTCAGACGCCCATCCCCGCGCTGGCGAATTGCTGGCTGAGGACACGCGCCGCGCCGCTGCCGGCGACATCCGTGTCCGCACCGTCGAATGCCTCGGCAATTGCAAGCGTCGGCTCAGCGCCGCGATCCTGCGCGATGGCTGCTGGAGCTATGTCTTCGGCGACCTGACCACGACCAGCGGCGCCGACCTCGTCACCGGCGCAAAACTCTTCGCCACCTCGACCGACGGCCTCATCCCCTGGCGCGGCCGGCCCGATAGCCTCAAGCGCGGCCTCGTTGCCCGCATCCCACCCCTCGACATGTTGAAGGACTGACCATGAACGCTCCAAATCCGGCCGGCAATCTCTCCCGTGTTCCCTGCACCGTCGTCACCGGCTTTCTCGGCGCCGGCAAAACGACGCTGGTCCGTCATCTCCTGGAAAACGCCGGCGGCAAGCGCATTGCCATCATCGTCAACGAGTTCGGCGACATCGGCATCGACGGCGAAATCCTGAAAGGCTGCGGCATCGACACCTGCCCGGAGGAAAACATCGTTGAGCTGGCCAATGGCTGCATCTGCTGCACCGTCGCCGACGATTTCGTGCCGGCCCTCGACCAGATCCTGGCGCTGACGCCGAAGGTCGACCACATCCTGATCGAGACCTCAGGGCTGGCTTTGCCCAAGCCGCTGGTCCAGGCTTTCCAGTGGCCGAGCGTGAAGAGCCGCGTGACGGTCGACGGCGTCATCGCCGTGGTCGACGGCCCGGCACTGGCCGAAGGCCGCGTCGCCAACGACATGGACGCCCTGCAGGCACAGCGTGTTCAGGATGAGACGCTCGATCACGACGATCCAGTCGAGGAAGTCTTCGAGGACCAGATCGCCTGCGCCGACCTGATCATCCTATCGAAGAGCGACCTGATGGATTCAGCCGGTTCGGCCCGCGCCAACGCCATCATCAATGAGCATTCCGCCCGCGCCGTAAAAATCGTGGCGACCGCGCATGGCAAGGTCGATCCCTCGATCCTGCTGGGCCTCGGCCTCGCCGTCGAGGACGACATCGAGAACCGCAAGTCGCACCATGACGGCGCTTTCGACCACGAGCACGACGACTTCGACACCTTCATCGTCGACATTCCCTCGATCGCCAATCCCGACGAACTGGCAAAGCGCGTCACCACCATTGCCGAAGAGGAGAATGTGCTGCGCGTGAAAGGCTTCGTCGATGTCGGCGGCAAGCCGATGCGGCTTTTGCTGCAGGCCGTCGGCCCGCGCGTCAACCATTACTATGACCGCGCCTGGACGGCCGAGGACGACCGCCGCTCGCGCCTCGTCGTCATTGGCCTCAAGGGGCTGAACCGCCCGGCGATCGAGCGTATACTCGCCGGCTGATCTCAGGCACGAGCCGCGATGCACATCCTCACCACGACATCCGCCTCGCTCGACGATCTCGCCGAGCCGGTCGATCTCAGGCAGACGCCGGCGGATATTGTGGCGCTGTCCTTCACCGATAGCGACCTCGCCGGGCTGGCGGCCGCATGGAAGGCTGATGCCGGCCGCCTGCCCTCGATGCGATTGGCGGCGCTCCGCGACCTGCGCCACCCCATGTCCGTCGACCTCTGGGTCGACAGCGTCGCTCGCCACGCCAAGATGATTTTGGTGCGCATCCTCGGCGGCTACGACTGGTGGCGCTACGGCTGCGACCAGCTTGCAGCAATCGCCCGAGAGCGGGGCATCAAACTCGCCCTGCTGCCCGGCGAAAGCCACGACGAGGACCTGCGCCTGATCGAAGCCTCGACGCTGCCGCGTGAGGAACTGGACGCCTTGCTTGATTATTTCCGCGAGGGCGGCCCGGAGAATATGACAGCGCTGATGCAGCGGCTGGCGGGGCTGGCCGGGTACAATGTGGTGGCGGCCGAGCCGGTCGCGGTGCCGAAAGCCGGCTACTACGAGCCAGGCCGCGGCGTCGTCCCCCTCCCCCTTGAGGGGAGGGTCCGGCCGCAGGCCGGGGGTGGGGTCGCCGGTGAAGTGCGCCGACTTTCTGAAGCGCGGCGACAGAAAGAAACGTCGAACCCAGTCGTACCGACCCCACCCGGCCCTGCGGGCCACCCTCCCCTCGAGGGGGAGGGAGACGCCGCAGCTGTCGTGCCCATCCTCTTCTACCGCTCAATGCTGCTGGCTGCCGATGTCGCGCCCATCGATGCCCTCTTTGATGCCCTTCGCCAGCGCGGTATCACCCCGGTCCCGATCTTCGTCTCCAGCCTGAAAGACGCCACCTCCCTCGCCTTCGTCGAAACCGCGCTGGCCTCGCTCAAACCCGCCGCCATCATCACAGCCACCGCCTTCGCTTCCGGTGCCGAGCCCGGCGTGGAAACCCTGTTTGACCGCGCCGGCGTGCCCGTCTTCCAGGTCATCGTCGCCACCACTCGCCGCGACGTCTGGGACAACAACCAGCGCGGCCTAGCGCCCGCCGACCTTGCCATGCATGTCGTGCTGCCCGAACTCGACGGCCGCATCCTTGCCGGCGCGATTTCCTTCAAGGGCGAAAGCGAGACCGACCCCGCACTCGGCCACCGCGCCTTCGCCAACCGGCCGGAACCGGATCGCGTGGCGCAGGTGGCGGATAGGGTAGCGGCGTTTATTCGCCTGCAGGAGACGGCTCGCGCGGCGCGCAAGTTCGCCATACTGATCCCGGATTACCCAAGCGCGCCTGGCCGCACCGGCTATGCCGTGGGCCTGGATGTGCCGTCGAGCGTGCTGGCCATGCTGCATGACCTGAAGGAGCAGGGCTATGCGGTTGAAGGGATTCCGCAATCACCGCGCGCGCTGCTGGATGCGTTGGAGCGGAGTGATGATGGGTTGGGGTTGGGGGAGTATCTCGGGCTCTCCAAGGATTTGCCTGCTGAGGCAATTGCCAAAGTAGAAGCAGCTTGGGGAAAGGCTGAAGAGACGGGTTTGCGCGAGGCGCCCCCCTCTGTCCTGCCGGACATCTCCCCCACTTGGGGGGAGATCAGCAGTTCCGTTGGCGGCTCCCTTCCTGCAATGTCAGCGATTGGCGAAAGCGCAGATGACGGCTCAATCTCCCCCCAAGTGGGGGAGATGTCCGGCAGGACAGAGGGGGGCGTGACAGAACGCCAACCTTCGCTATCAAGCAAAAAGCACTTCCCCTTCCGCGCCGCGACCTTCGGCAACATCACCGTCGCACTTGCCCCCGACCGCGGGCGCTCGGCTGACCGTCGTGCCGACTACCACGACCCGACGCTGCCGCCACGCCACGCCCTGCTCGCCTTCGGCCTGTGGCTGCGCAAATCGCTCGGCATCCATGCTCTCATCCATGTCGGCGCGCACGGCACGCTGGAATGGCTGCCCGGCAAGACGGTCGCGCTGTCGCAAGCCTGCTTTCCCGAGATCGTCACCGGCCCGCTGCCCGTCATCTACCCCTTCATCGTTTCCAATCCGGGCGAAGCAGCACAAGCCAAGCGGCGCATCGCCGCCGTCACCCTTGGCCATTTGCCGCCGCCGCTGACCGGCGCCGGCCTTGACGAGGAACAGCACAAACTGGAACGCCTGGTCGACGAATACGCTCAGGCCGACGGCCTCGACCGCCGCCGCCGCGACCGCCTCGCAAAACTGATCGTCGACACCGCGCGAAAGACCGGCCTTGCCTCCGAAGCCGGTGTCGCCAAGACCGACGCGCCCGATGAAGCGCTGCGCCGTATCGATGCCTGGCTTTGCGACCTCAAGGATTTCGCCATCAAGGACGGTCTGCATATCTACGGCCGGGCACCCGACGACGAACCAGATGCCATGCGCCTGCAAAGCGTTGCTGCCGAGAAGTCGGCGCTGCTTGCCGCGCTGGATGGCCGCCACGTCAAGGCTGGTCCGGCTGGCGCGCCGGCGCGTGGTCGCTCCGATGTGCTGCCCACTGGCCGCAACCTGTTCACCTCCGACCCGCGCACCATGCCGACGCCGACCGCCTATGATCTGGGCCGAGCGGCGGCGGAAGAAGTGGTGCGCGGCTACATGCAATCGCATGGCGACTGGCCGCGCTCGCTGGT
This sequence comes from Mesorhizobium sp. P2_D6, assembly GCF_056404315.1. NCBI lineage: Bacteria > Pseudomonadati > Pseudomonadota > Alphaproteobacteria > Hyphomicrobiales > Phyllobacteriaceae > Mesorhizobium > Mesorhizobium sp. P2_D6. The sequence goes on from NZ_JBFUEG010000025.1 coordinate 30,557, forward strand.
CATCGACCTCTGGGGCTCGGCGTCGCTGCGCACCGGCGGCGAGGAAATAGCGCAAGGGCTGGCGCTGATGGGCTGCCGGCCGCAATGGGATTCTGCAACAGGCCGCATCACCGGCATCGAGGTGCTGCCTCCGGCCGCCCTCGGCCGCCCGCGTGTCGACGTCACTTGGCGGATTTCAGGCCTGTTCCGCGACATGTTCCCGACCCAGATCGCGCTGATCGATGCCGCCGCCAACGCCGTTGCCGCGCGCGACGAGGACGATTCGGAAAACCCGCTCGCCGCAAAGACCCGCGCCGACGGCAAGCTCAGCCCGCGCATCTTCGGCACCTCGCCCGGCACCTACGGCGCCGGCGTCGAGGACCTTTTGTCGAGCGGCGACTGGGGCGCGCGCGAAGAAATCGGCCGCGCCTATCTCGATGCCACATCGCATGCCTATGGCGGCGCCGAGGGCGAAGGCACCGCCTCGCCCGGCGCGTTCGAGACCCGCATCGCCGAGGCCGATCTTCTCGTCCACACCGGCGACGACCCCGGCCGCGACATTCTCGAAGGCTCCGCTGATGTCGCCTTCATCGGCGGCTTTTCGGCCGCATTGGCAGCGCTGGGCAGGAATGCCGACGTGATCGTGCTCGACACGACGGATCCGCAGAAACCTAAACCGCGCTCGGTGAGCGAAGCCGTATCGCGGGTGGTTCGGGCACGAGCGGTCAACGCGCGGTTTATATCGGGCCAGATGCGCCACGGCCCGCGCGGCGCTTCCGAATTCGCCGAGACGGTCGACCGCCTCATCGGCTTTGCCGAAACCACACACGCCATTTCGGGCGCGCTGATCGAGGCCGTGCATGACGCTTATGTCGGCGATCCTGAGGTGCGCGCCTTCATCCTGCGCGAAAACCCCGCTGCCGCCAAAGTGATCGCCGAACGCTTCCTGTCGGCGCGCAGACGTGGCCTCTGGCATCCCTTGCGCAATTCCGTCGACGACGATCTTGCCGCGCTGATCGCCGAGGCCGAGGCGCTCGGGGTCGCGGCATGAACGCCTTCTCAAGGCGTGGCGCCTGTCCGGCTTTGTCGGCGCCGATGCAGACCGGCGACGGCCTGCTGGTCAGGCTCAATCCGGTTGCCAGAGGTTTGTCGCCGAAGCTGTTGATCGGACTCTGCGAATCCGCCCTGCGGCACGGCAACGGCATCATGGAGGTGACGGCGCGCGGCAGCCTGCAGATCCGCGGGCTGACTGCGGAAAGCGCAGCCCTGCTGGCGGCGGAGGTGGACGCGCTGGGCATTGCGGTGCGCATCGGCGTGCCGGTCGAGACCGGGCCGCTGGCGGGCATCGATCCACAGGAGGTTACCGATCCACGGGCGCTGGCTGAGCGGATCAGGATGGCGGTTGAGGATGCCGGGCTGACGCAACGGCTTGGGCCGAAGGTTTCGGTGGTTGTCGATGGTGGCGGGCAGCTGACGATGGATGGGGTGACGGCCGATGTCAGGCTGAAGGCGGTGCGGGCCGGCGATGGCGTCGTGTGGGCTGTGTCGGTTGGAGGCGACGGTCGAAACGCGAAGGTATTGGCGAAGGTCGATGCGGATGTCGCGAGAGATATCGCCGTCGCTGCACTGAGGATGGTCGCCGAAAAAGGCCGCGAGGCGCACGCTCGGGATTTATCGCAAAGACAGTTGGCCTCTCTTGCAGCTTGGCACTCCGTCACACCCCCCTCTGTCCTGCCGGACATCTCCCCCGCAAGGGGGGAGATCAGCAGTCCCATCGGTCTTTTCCCCATAACCGACGACGCCACCGCTCTCGGCATCGGCCTGCCTTTCGGCAGCATGCCGGCCCAAAACCTTAGTGACCTCGCCAGCCAAGCCTCGAGCCTCGGCGCCACCGAAATTCGCCTCGCTCCCGGCCGTGCCTTGCTCTTCCTCGGCCAACCACCAGCCGTAAACCACCTCCTCCAAACCACCGCTGCCGCCCTCAGTTTCGTCACCTCCGCCACCGACCCCCGCACCCGCATTGCCGCCTGCCCCGGCACTCCTGCCTGCGCCTCCGGCCAGATCGCCACGCGCGACATCGCCGAAACCATCGCCGCCGAAAACGCCGATATCCTCGACTTCACCCTGCACATTTCCGGTTGTGCCAAGGGCTGCGCACACCCCGGCGCGGCGGCGCTAACAATCGTCGGCGGCGAAAACGGAGCCGGACTTGTCGTGAACGCGACGGCAAAGGCCCTTCCTGCGGGCTACAGGCCGGGCTATGACGCCGCGCGCGGCGTCAGTTGCGTCGCAGCAGCGATCCGCAGCGCACGATTTCAGGGCGAAACCGCCGCCGCTTGTCTGACAAGGCTCGGGCCGGCGGCAATCGCCGAAACCTACCGACAGGGAATGAGCATGGCCGCCTACGACTACATCCGTGACGGCAACGCGATCTACGAGCGCTCCTTCGCGATCATCCGCGCCGAGGCCGATCTGTCGCGCTTTTCCGAAGCCGAGGCCGATGTCGCCATCCGCATGATCCATGCCTGCGGCCAGGTCGAAGCATCAAGTCATTTTGTTTTCTCACCCGACTTCGTCGTGGCCGCCCGTGCCGCCTTGGCGGCCGGTGCGCCGATCTTCTGCGATGCGGAAATGGTCTCGCATGGCGTCACCCGCGCCCGGCTGCCCGCCGGCAACGAGGTGATCTGCACGCTGCGCGACCCGCGCACGCACGACATTGCCAAAGACATCGGCAACACCCGCTCGGCCGCCGCGATCGACCTGTGGGGCGAACGGATGGCCGGTTCGGTTGTGGCCATCGGCAACGCGCCGACGGCGCTGTTCTATCTCCTGGAAAAACTGCGCGACGGCGCGCCGAAGCCGGCGGCCATCATCGGCATGCCGGTCGGCTTTGTCGGCGCGGCCGAATCCAAGGATGCATTGGCCGAGAATTCTTATGGCGTGCCCTACGCCATCGTGCGCGGCCGTCTCGGCGGCAGCGCGATGACCGCTGCCGCCCTCAATTCGCTGGCGAGGCCCGGCCTGTGAACGCGCTTCCCAAAGGCCGCCTTGTCGGCATCGGCACCGGTCCCGGCGACCCCGAACTGCTGACGCTGAAAGCCGCGCGCGTCCTGGCCGAAGCCGATATCGTCGCCTATTTCGCCAAGCGCGGCAACAACAGCAATGCCCGCGCCATCGTCGAGGCGCGCTTCCGCCCGGATATGCTCGAACTGCCGCTGCTCTACCCCGTCACCACCGAAATCGACAAGGACGACGACGACTACCGCTCGCAGATCACCGATTTCTACGAGCAGTCGGCCGAAAAGGTAGCCGAACACCTCGAGGCCGGCCGGATGGTGGCGGTGCTGTCGGAAGGTGATCCACTGTTCTACGGCTCCTACATGCATCTGCATGTGCGCCTCGCCCATCGCTTCCCGACCGAGGTCATCCCCGGCGTTACCGCCATGTCCGGATGCTGGTCGCAGACCGGTGTGCCGATCGTCCAGGGCGACGATGTGCTGACGGTTTTGCCCGGAACAATGAGCGAGTTCGAACTCACTCGCCGGCTGGCCGACACCGACGCCGCTGTTATCATGAAGGTCGGCCGCAACCTGCCCAAGATCAGGCGGGCGCTGGAGGCGACAGGCAAATTGACCCGCGCTGTCTATGTCGAGCGCGGCACCATGGCCGGCAGCGTCTCGATGAGGCTCGCCGACAAGCCGGACGACAAGGCACCCTACTTCGCCATCGTGCTGGTCGCCGGCTGGTCCGGCCGGCCTGGTGCTATGGGAATGGGTGCCAAGCCATGAGCGGCCGTCTCACCGTTATTGGCCTCGGACCCGGCAATGCCGATCAGGTCACGCCGGAAGCCAGTCGCGCCGTGGCGGAAGCAAAATTCTTCTATGGCTACAAGCCTTACCTCGACCGGCTCGACTTGCGCCCTGACCAGACCCGCGTCGCCTCCGACAATCGCGAGGAACTCGCCCGCTCCAAGGACGCGCTGGTCAAGGCTGCCGAGGGCCATGATGTCGCTGTCGTCTCCGGCGGCGATCCTGGCGTGTTTGCCATGGCGGCGGCCGTCTGCGAGGCGATCGAGGCCGGCCCGGCCGAATGGCACGCGGTCGATGTCGCCGTCGTGCCTGGCGTCACCGCCATGCTGGCGGTCGCGGCCCGCATCGGCGCGCCGCTCGGTCATGATTTCTGCGCCATCTCGCTGTCCGACAATCTGAAGCCGTGGGATCTGATCGAGCTGCGTCTTTTGGCGGCGGCCGGCGCCGGCTTCGTTATCGCGCTCTACAACCCGATCAGCAAGGCGCGCCCGTGGCAGCTCGGCCGCGCCTTCGAATGCCTGACCGCCATCCTGCCCGGCACCACGCCGGTGATCTTCGGCCGCGCGGCCGGCCGCCCGGACGAGCGCATCGAGGTGTTTCTGCTGGCCGACGTTGAGGCCGAAAAGGCCGATATGGCGACTTGCATCATCATCGGCTCGCCGGAAACAAGGATCATCAAGCGCGGCGACAAGCCGGCGCTGGTCTACACGCCGCGCTCCGCGACGGGGTCGAGACCATGATCGATCATCGCGGCAAGCTCATCGACGGTTTTGGCGGAGGGCACGTCCGGCAGGGCGGGCCTGCGCACCATGACCACCTCGATGCGGAGCGCCCGCGCCGCCGCGATCTTGCCATAGGTCGCCTCGCCGCCGCTGTTCTTGGACACGACGACATCAATGCGCTTGCTTTCGAGCAGCGCGCGTTCATCCGCCTCGCGGAATGGCCCACGCGCCAGCAGGTAAGCCGCATCCGGCACCGCCAGTTTCGGCTCGACCGGATCGACGCTGCGGATGAGATAGTGGTGCTGGGGCGCGGCCTCGAAGGCTGCGACCTCTTGCCGGCCGAGCGCCAGGAAGGCGCGGCGCGGCGCCGGTCCAAGCGCTTGCACGGCATCGCCCACCGTATCCACCAGCGTCCAGCGGTCGCCCTCGACAGGCTCCCAGCCGGGACGGCGCAGCGCCAGGATCGGCACGCCGGTCAGGCGCGCGGCTTGCGCCGCGTTGGCGGAAATCCGCGCGGCATAGGGATGCGTGGCGTCGATCAGCAGATCGATGCGCGCCTCCCTGAGATAGGCGGCCAGCCCATCGGCGCCGCCAAATCCGCCGCTGCGCACCGGCACACCTTGCGCGACCGGGCTTTCGGTACGGCCGGCCAGCGACAGCGTGACGAGGAAATCCGCAACCAGTTTTCCGGCCAATTGGCGCGCTTCCGTCGTGCCGCCGAGGATCAAAATCTTCTTCATGGGCACCATATTGAACAGCGCCGGCGCTGCCCCTCACCCTTACCCTCTCCCCGTGAAGAACGGGGAGAGGGAGGCGTCAGCGTCGGAGCTTCCCCCTTCTCCCCGTCACTATACGGGGAGAAGGTGCCGGCAGGCGGATGAGGGGCGGCGCCGACATGTCAAAAAATCAGCCAACACCAAAATGGCTCACCATCGTCGGCATCGGCGAGGACGGTTTAGCGGGTCTCGGCGACGAGGCCAAGCGGCTGATCGCCGAAGCGGAAATCGTCTTCGGCGGCAAGCGGCATCTGGCGCTGGTGACTTCGCTTGCCAAGGGCAAGCAACGCCCGTGGCCGGTCCCCTTCGATGCCGGCATGGCCGATGTGCTGGCGCTGGCCGGCCGGCGCGTCTGCGTGCTCGCCTCCGGCGACCCGTTCTTCCATGGTGTCGGCGCCACTCTTGCCCGCAAGGTCGAGCCACAGGAGATGCATGTCATCCCTGCACCCTCGGCCATTTCGCTGGCCGCCGCGAGGATTGGCTGGGCGCTACAGGACATCGAGATGGTGTCGCTGCATGGGAGGCCGCTCGACCTGATCCGGCCGTTGCTGCAGCCGAATGCGCGCATCCTGGCGCTGACATCTGACGCCGATGCACCGGCGGCAATCGCGCGCCTGCTCACAGAGCTCGATTTCGGCGCTTCGCGGCTGACGGTCCTGGAAGCGCTGGGCGGACCGAACGAGAAGCAGCGTTCCGCTCGAGCCGACGCTTTCGATCTTGGCGATATCAATCCGCTCAACGTGCTGGCGCTCGAACTTGAATCGACACCGGAAGCTCGCATCCTGCCGCTAACCGCTGGCCGCGCCGATCACCTGTTCGAGCATGACGGCCAGATCACCAAGCACGATATCCGCTCCATCACGCTTGCGGCGCTGGCGCCAAGGCGTGGTGAATTGCTGTGGGATATCGGTGCCGGTTCCGGCTCCATCGGCATCGAATGGATGCTCGCTCACCCCTCGATGCGCGCCATCGCCATCGAGGCCAACAGCGAGCGCGCGGCCCGCACCACCCGCAACGCCGCGCATTGCGGCGTTCCCGGCCTTGTCGTGGTCGAAGGCAAAGCACCCAAGGCGCTGGCCGGGCTGGCCACGCCGGACGCGATCTTCATCGGTGGCGGCGGTAGTGTTTCAGGTGTTTTGAACGCAGCCATCAAGGTGCTGCGTTCCGGCGGTCGTCTGGTCGCAAATGCTGTCACTCTGGAGATGGAAACTCTGCTCCTCGCCCAGCATACCAAGCGCGGCGGCGACCTCACCCGCATCGCCATCTCCCGCGCTTCCCCTGTTGGCTCGATGCAGGCCTGGCGGCCGGCCATGCCGGTCACCCAATGGAGCTGGGTGAAGCCATGATGGTCGCAGGTATCGGCAGCCGCAAGGGCGTGAGCGTCGAAGACGTGCTGGCGGCGATCGAAACTGCCCTCGAAGCGCATGGGCTGGCGATGACGGCGCTGTCCGCCCTGGCGACGACCGAATTCAAGCGCAACGAAGAGGCCATTTTCGCTGCAGGCCGTGAGCTCAACCTCCCAGTGATAGTAGTGGATGTTGCTGGCACCGAACCGTCGTTCCCCCTCACCCAGCCTCCGCTTCGCTCGGCTGACCTCTCCCCGGGGGGAGAGGAGATTACCGGCGTCGACGCGAGCACCTTCTCCCCAGCGGGGAGAAGGTGGCCCGAAGGGCCGGATGAGGGGGCCGCCTCGCGCAACCTCTCGCAAGAACTCACCGGCACGCCATCCGTCTCCGAAGCCTCCGCCCTTGCCGTTGCCGGCGCCGGAGCAAAACTGCTCGGGCCGCGCACGGTGCTCGGCCCGGTCACCTGCGCCATCGCCATCAGCGGAGACGCGCCATGACCGTGCATTTCATCGGCGCCGGCCCGGGCGCTGCCGACCTCATCACACTGCGTGGCGCCAAGCTTCTGGCAAGCTGCCCGGTCTGCCTGCATGCCGGCTCGATCGTCGCCCCCGAATTGCTGCAGCACTGCGCGCCGGGAACGAAACTGATCGACACAGCACCGATGTCGCTCGACGAGATCGAGGCTGAGTATGTGGCTGCCCATCAGGCCGGCCACGATGTCGCCCGCCTGCATTCCGGCGATCTCTCGGTGTGGAGCGCCGTGGCCGAGCAGATCCGCCGGCTGGAAAAGCATGGCATCCCTTACACACTGACGCCGGGTGTCCCCTCCTTCGCCGCCGCTGCCGCAGCGCTGCGTCGCGAACTGACCATTCCCGAAGTGGCGCAAAGCCTGGTGCTGACCCGCATCTCCGGCCGCGCCTCGAAAATGCCGCCCGGCGAAACGCTGGCCGGCTTCGGCCGCACGGGTGCCACGCTCGCCATTCATCTGGCCATCCACGCCATCGACCGCGTCGTCGCCGAATTGACGCCGCACTACGGCGGCGATTGCCCGGTGGCGATCGTGTTTCGCGCCTCCTGGCCGGACGAGCGCGTGCTGACCGGCACGCTGGCGACCATCGAGGCGCTGCTCGCCGCCGATCCGATGGAGCGCACGGCGATCATCTTCGTCGGCTCTTCGCTGGCGGCGGAAGGTTTTGGCGAGAGTTCATTATACGACGCCCACTATCAGCGGCGTTTTCGCGGACGGGACGGATTGTGAGCGGCAAGACCAAAAGCGAAAACACCACGCTCGAAAAGGCGCTGTCGCGGCTCAACTTCAAGCCGCGTGCGCTTGAGCCCGGCCATGTCTGGCTGGCCGGCGCCGGTCCCGGCGATCCAGGCTGCCTGACGCTGGAAGTGCTGGCGGCTTTGGCCGATGCCGATGCGCTGGTCTACGACGCGCTGGTCTCCCCCGATGTTGTCGCCGTGGCGGACAAAGCCGAGCTGTTCTTTGCGGGAAAACGCGGCGGCAAGCCGTCGATGAAGCAGGACGACATCACCGCTTTGCTGGTGCGGCTGGCGCGCGACGGCCGTCGCGTCGTCCGGCTGAAGGGCGGCGACCCCTACATTTTCGGCCGTGGCGGCGAAGAGGCACTGGCGCTGGCGCGGGAAGATATCCCGTTTCGCGTCCTGCCCGGCCTGACATCGGGGCTGAGCGCGCTGGCCGCCACCGGCATCCCGGCCACCATGCGCGGCATCAACAAGGCGGTGATCCTGGCGACCGGGCACGCCGCCGGCACCGATGACGATCTCGACTGGGCAGCGATCGCCCGCACCGGCCAGCCGGTGGTCATCTATATGGGCATGGCCAATCTGCCCATCATCGCCGCGTCCCTGCTCGAAGGCGGGCTGGCGCCATCGACGCCGGCGGCGGTCATCGTTTCGGCGACGACGCCGCAGGAGCGAACCGTCGTCGCCACGCTCGCCACCATCGCCGAGGCTGCCGCCGCTGCCGGGCTCGCCTCGCCGGCGCTCATTGTCGTCGGCGGCATTGTCGCCATGCGCGCGGCACTGGCGGGCGACGCATGACCCGCGCCATCATCATCGGCGCGCCGCGCTCCGGCTCCGGCAAGACCAGCGTCACCATCGGCATTTTGCGCGCGCTCGCCCGGCGTGGTCTGAAAGTGCGCGGCGCCAAATCCGGCCCCGACTATATCGATCCCGGTTTCCACACGGCGGCGACCGGGCTTTCCGGCGTCAATCTCGACAGCTGGGCGATGTCGCCCGACCTGCTCAATGCACTGGCCGGCAACGCCACAGCGGATGCCGATTTCATCTTCCTCGAAAGCGCCATGGGCCTGTTCGACGGCATCCCCGCCGGGCAAGGCCGCACCGGCTCGGCCGCCGATCTGGCGCGGCTCTACCACCTGCCGGTCCTTTTGGTGCTCGATGTCTCCGGCCAATCGACCACGGCGGCCGCCGTCGCCAAGGGTTTTGCCACCTATGACCCAGACGTGCGCATGGCCGGCGTCGTGCTCAACCGTCTCGGCAGCGAGCGCCACCGCAAGCTGTGCAGCGAGGCTATCGAAGCGCTCGGCCTGCCGGTCGTCGGCAGCATCTTGCGCGATCCCTCGCTCAATCTGCCGGAGCGCCATCTCGGCCTCGTCCAGGCCGGCGAATATGCCGACCTGATGGCGCATCTCGACCGCTTGGCAGATATGGTCGAGAAATCCCTCGACCTCGACGCCATCATGGCGCTGGCAGCACCCTTTTCGCCGGCGCCGGGCAGTTTCGAAAATGCCTTGCCGCCGCCCGGCCAGCGCATTGCGCTCGCCGAAGACGCCGCATTCACCTTCCTCTATCCGCATGTCGCAGCCTATTGGCGCAAGGCCGGTGCGGAGATCGTGCCGTTCTCGCCGCTAGCCGACGAAGCGCCGGCGCAGGATTGCGATGTCTGCTGGCTGCCCGGCGGCTATCCCGAGCTGCACGCCGGCCGTCTTGCGGCGGCAATGAATTTCCGCGCGGGCATGGCGCGTTTCGCCGAGACAAAGCCCATCCATGGCGAGTGCGGCGGCTTCATGGTGCTGGGTGAAGCACTGGAGGATGCGGCCGGCGAGACACACGCCATGCTCGGCCTGCTCGGCCATTCCACCAGCTTCGCCAAGCGCAAGATGAACCTTGGCTACCGCGAGGCGCGGCTGCGCGCCGCCTGTCCGCTGGGCGCGCAGGGCGCGCTGATCCGCGGCCACGAATTCCATTATGCGCAGATGATTGCGACCGGTAATGACGAGCCGCTGGCCGATCTCGCCGACGGCCAGGGCAATCCGCTCGGCGCCTCCGGCTACCGGCGCGGCCATGTCAGCGGCACCTTCTTCCATGCCATTGCGAGGGCTGCATGACCGTCGTTCCCTCGCCCCGGCAGGCGCTTGACGACGTCGCGCTTAGCCTCGTCTTCTTCACCCGGCTGCCGCTGCCGGTCTTCGACTTTCGCGACCGCAGCCTTGCCGATGCGATCTGGGCTGCACCTGTCGCCGGCCTCGCCGTGGCAGTGGTTGGCGCCGTCGTCTACGCCATTGGGATAAAACTCGGCCTGGCCGCCGGTCCGGCGGCCGCCCTTGTCCTTGCGGCAACGCTGCTCGCCACCGGCTGCCTGCATGAGGACGGGCTGTCGGATGTCGCCGACGGCTTTGGCGGCGGCAAGACGCGCGATAAAAAACTGGAGATCATGCGCGACAGCCGAATCGGCGCCTATGGCGCTTCGGCGCTTGGCCTGTCGCTGCTCATCCGCTGGAGCGCGCTGTCGCAACTCGCCAATCCGACAAGCGTTCTCTTCGCCCTGATTGCCGCCCATGCCGCTTCGCGCGGCCTGCTCGGCGCCTTCATGCACCTGTCGCCGCCGGCGCGCAGCGACGGCCTGTCCGCAGGCGCTGGCACCGTGTCGGCGCAAACCGCTGTTCTCGGCGCAGTGCTCGGCGCCGCAGCACTGCTGGCGCTGGGGCTGGGAGGTGCGTTTACCGCGCTGATCCTGCTGGCGCTCGTGTTCAGCGCCTTGCGCGCGCTCTGCCTCAACCAGATTGGCGGCCAAACCGGTGACACGATCGGCGCCTTGCAGCAGCTCGGCGAGATCATAGTGCTGCTGGTCGCTACCGTTTCCCACACCTGAATCACGTCCGGAGATTGCTTCCCCATGCCCTTCAAATCATTCGATGAACTGCGCGCCGCTTGCCTTGACCTGCCTGCCGGCAGCGACACGGCTGCCAATGCCGTCTCCCGCCGCCAGGACACGCTGACCAAGCCACAAGGCAGCCTTGGCCGGCTGGAGACCATCGCCGCCTGGCTGGCCCGCTGGCAGGGCCGCGACATGCCGAAGCTCGACCGTGTGAAGGTCTTCGTCTTCGCCGGCAATCACGGTGTCACAGCGCAAGGCGTGTCGGCCTTCCCCTCGGAGGTTACTGTACAGATGGTGGCGAATTTCGCCGGCGGCGGTGCTGCCATCAACCAGCTTGCCCGCATCGCCGGTGCGGAACTCGATGTCATCCCGCTCGACCTCGACCACCCGACCGGCGACTTCACACAAACGCCGGCAATGGACGAAAAGGCGTTTCTTGCCGCCGTCTCCGCCGGTCATGACGCGGTGACGAAAGACCTCGACCTCGTCTGCTTCGGCGAAATGGGCATCGGAAACACCACACCGGCAGCCGCCATCTCGACTGCCCTGTTCGGCGGCGGCGCGGAAAAATGGACCGGGCGCGGCACCGGCGTTGATGACGCCGGGCTGAAACGTAAGGTCACGGCCATCGAAGCCGGCCTCAAACGCCATGCCGACGCGCTGTCCGATCCGCTGAAGATCGCCGCTGCCTTGGGCGGGCGCGAACTCGCCGCCATCTTCGGCGCCACGCTTTCCGCGCGTCGCAACAATGTCCCGGTGCTGCTCGACGGCTTCGTCTGCACGGCCGCCGCGGCGCCCTTGGCAAGGCTGCACCCAAGCGGCCTCGCCCACACCATCGCCGCCCATGTCTCGGCCGAATCCGGCCACCGCCGCCTGCTGGAAGCGCTCGGCCTGCCGCCGCTACTCGACCTCGGCATGCGGCTCGGCGAAGGCTCCGGCGCCTGCCTCGCCGTCAACATCGTCCGCTCGGCGCTGGAATGCCATGTAAGGATGGCCAGCTTTGCTGAGGCCGGTGTGTCGGAGAAGTAGCCAGGGCGATTTGACGGGAGCGCGCCGGCCCGCTTCACTGACGATCGTCGGGCCGGTCGCTGGCACTGGTGGCTCGAACGGCACGGCCGCTGAAAGATTCCCCCTTGGGAACATTGGCCCGCTGCTTCTGTGGTGGGCTCTTTTTACTGGCTCTAGTCGCCGTCGTTGCCGACAAAATGTGATTGACGTAACGTCGACTAGGCGCAATCATTACGGTTGTGCAGGGTGAGGGCGTTTCAATGAAACTCGTTGTCTTTGGCGTAGCAATAGTATTGGCCGCCACCGGAGCAGCTGTTGCGAAAGAGAAGAAAAAGGTGGCCACCGCTCAGGCTACAACCTCGTGTTCTACAGCTCATAAGAAGGCTGGCAGCAAGCCGACCGCGAAACCGGACTGCAAATCGACAGGCACCGTGGTTGCGCGGCCGTCAAATAGGGCCGAAAACTTCCTGGATCATTATAATCCGCGCTTAGGGTATGACACCAGTCCGTGGTTTCAAACTGGCTTTAATTGATGGCGGCTTCGGCTTCCGGGCCTTTCTTTATCCAGCGCGGCCTCCCCTCCTTCGCCAAATAGCGCACCGGGGCTTACCGGCCGCCGAGTTTAAGGCAATCTGCCCCATGATTGAGGCATGCCGAGGCGCGTCAACGCGTCCCGCATTCCAAGGTCTTCCACCAACTTTTCGAAAAATTTGGTGGGTGCGCACAGGATTGAACTGTGGACCCGCTGATTAAGAGTCAGCTGCTCTACCAACTGAGCTACGCACCCACTCGACCGGTAAAACCGGCGTCGGCGGGCATATAGCCGCCGATACCGGTCCTGTCCAGCCCTGCCGGAATCATTTCCCGACAAATAGCTGAACTGCCGCAGGCGGTCAGACGAACAGTCTGCCTTCCGCCACCTTCACCGCATGGCCGCCGATGCGGGCGGAGGCCAGTTTTCCGCCTTCGACAGTGAGTTCGAGACGGATGCGCGACGGTCGGCCCATCTCCAGCCCCTGCTCGATCCACAGCTGCGAAATGCCGTCGGTGGGGGCGTCGAAATGCATGATGGCGCCGGCAAAGGCCGCCGCGGCCGACCCGGTCGCCGGATCCTCGTAGGACGGCGTGCCCGGCACGATCATGCGGACATGGAAGGCGCTGTCATGGTTCACCGTCTGGCGGCAATAGACGTACGGGCTGGCGAAAGCCCATTCGCTCTTGCGCGGCGCCAGTTCCGACCATGCCTGGTTGTCGAGCTTGATCCGGGCTGCCGCCTCCAGATTGGCGACCGGGATCGTGACGTAGGGCACGCCGGCGGACCAGAACGACACCAGGTGATTCTCGAAGCCGATCTCATGCGGCGCCAGGCCAAGGGCCGCACCAATCGCTTGCGGGTCGGCTTCGAGCTTCAACGGTTCCGGCAGCTTCGCCAGATCGAACTCGGCAAAGGTGGCGCCATCGTGCCGGCTGACGGCGCAGCGCACCGGGCCGATATTCTCCTCCAGCACGAAGATGCCGGCGTCGCCCTCGCCTGCCAGTTCGGCCAGCGCAATCGCCGCACCGACAGTCGGGTGGCCGGCAAACGGCATTTCATAGTCGGGCGTGAAAATGCGGATGCGGTTGCGATGCTTGGGATTGTCCGGCGACAGCACGAAGACCGATTCGGACAGGTTGAACTCGCGCGCAATGGCCTGCATGGCTGCCGTATCCAGCCCCTTGCTGTCCAACACGACAGCCAGCGGATTGCCGGCCAGCCGTTCGGTCGTAAACACATCGTAAAGCAAGTAATTGCGCGTCTGCATCTTGGAAAACCTCCCGCCTCAATCCGAACATGGCCGAAATTTAATTTGATATTCGAACCAGTAAGCCTGATCTGTGCACCTATAGGGACATTACGCTTCATAGGGGTCCGGCGTGGACCAGCTTGTCAATCTGCCAAAGACGGAATCGGATTCCGCCATCGAGGCGGCGCTCGGACTTGACCGCAACGGCGTGCGCAAGAAGCGCCGCCGCGGCTGGCTATACGCGCTGCTGGCGCTGATCGCCATTGCCGGTGGTCTCGCCGGCTACCAATGGTATTCCGGCTCTCCCGCCAAGATCGACTACACCACCACGCCGGCCACAATTGCCGACCTCACCGTCGCAGTGTCAGCAACCGGCACGCTGCAGCCCCTCACCCAGGTCGACATTTCAAGCGAGCTGTCCGGCATCATACGCTCCGTCTCGGCCGAGGAGAACCAGCAGGTCAAGAAGGGCGACGTGCTGGCGACGCTCGACACGGTGAAACTCGAGGTCCAGATCGAACGAGCCGAGGCTTCGGCCAAGGCCGCCGCCGCCAATGTCGAGGACGCCACGGTAACGCTGGCCGAGAACGAGAAGGCGCTGGTGCGCGCCGCCGAACTGACCAAACGCGGCATGGCGACCGACCAGTCGCTTGAGGCCGCAACCGCCACGCGCGACCGCTCCAAGGCGGCACTCGACAGTGCCGAGGCCAATCTCGCCATCGCCCAGGCCGACCTCAAGGCGCAGCAGACCGACCTTGCCAAGAGCACGATTTACGCCCCGATCGACGGCATCGTGCTGACGCGCTCGGTCGACCCCGGCCAGACGGTCGCCTCCTCGCTGCAGGCGCCGGTGCTGTTCATCATCGCCGCCGATTTGCGCAACATGGAGCTGGTGGCGGCGGTCGACGAGGCCGATATCGGCGCGGTCAGGCCCGGCCAACATGCGCGCTTCACCGTCGACGCCTTTCCCGAGCGGCCGTTCGACGCCGAAATCCGCGACATCTCCTACGCCTCGGTCACCACCGACGGCGTCGTCACCTACAATGCGCGGCTCGAGGTCAACAACGACGAGTTGTTGCTGCGGCCCGGCATGACCGCCACCGTTTCGGTCGTCACCAAACAGGCCAAGCGCGTGCTCACCGTGCCGTCTACCGCCTTCCGCTACCGCCCGGCGCAGCAGGCCGCGCGCGCTTGGAGCCTAAGCGACCTGTTTACAGGTCGCATGGGCCGTCCGGGCGGCAATCGCCGCCAGCAGGTGGCGGCACCCACCGACGGCTCACGCACACTCTATGTGCTGGAGAACGGCCGGCCGCATCCTGTCAACGTCAAGATCGGCTCCACCGACGGTGAACTGACCGAGATCACCTCCGGCCTCGACGAAGGCGCTCAGGTGATCACCGCCTCGCAGCTGCGGAGCTGACGCCGTGGCCGCGGCCCTCATCGGCTTCGATACGGTCTGGAAAAGCTATGGCCAGGGCGAAGCCACGGTGCATGCGCTGGCCGGCGTCGACCTTGCCATCCAGCGCGGCGAATTCGTCGCCATCATGGGTCCTTCGGGCTCGGGCAAGTCGACGGCGATGAACATTATCGGTTGCCTCGACACGCCGACCGCCGGCACCTATTCCTTCATGGGCATCGATGCCGGCCGGCTCGACCGCAACCGCCGCGCCCTGCTGCGCAATCTCTACATCGGCTTCGTCTTCCAGGGCTACAATCTGTTGCCGCGCACCACGGCGGCGGAGAACGTCGAGCTGCCGCTGATCTATCGCGGCGCCCCTGCCCGCGAGCGCCGCGAACTCGCCATGCAGGCGTTGGCCGAGGTCGGCCTTGTCGGGCGCGAGCACCACACGCCGGCAGAACTCTCCGGCGGCCAGCAGCAGCGCGTGGCGATCGCGCGCGCCATCGTCACCAGGCCGACGCTGCTCGTCGCCGACGAGCCGACCGGCAATCTCGACACCGCCCGCACGCACGAGATCATGGAGCTGTTGACGAGGCTGAACCGCGAGCTTGGCCTGACCATCGCCATGGTCACCCACGAGGCCGACGTCGCCGAATATGCCGAGCGCACCATCCGCTTCCTCGATGGCCACGTCGCTTCCGATTCCTCGAAACTGGAAGTGGCCTAACCATGATCTGGGAAACCGTCCGCCTGTCGCTGCGCTCCATCCGCCGCAATGTGCTGCGCTCGTTCCTGACACTGCTCGGCATTGTCATCGGCGTTGCCGCCGTCATCGCCATGCTGACCATCGGCTCCGGCGCCACGGCCAAGGTCAAGTCCGACATTGCCAAGCTCGGCTCGAACCTGCTCGTCGTCCGCTCTGGCCGCCCTGCAGGCACTGGCGGACCGGGAGGGCTCGACCAGGCGATGCGGCCGCTGGCCGACAAGGATGTTGCCGCCCTCGTCGCGCATCTGACCGGGGCACGCGCCATTTCGCCGGCCTCGCAAAAACAGGTGCGTGTCATCTTCGGCACCGAGAGCCTGACCTCGGGCGTCACCGGCACCGATAGCGCCTATCTCGACGCCCGCGACTGGAAGCTCGTTTCGGGCCGGCCGTTCAGCGATTCCGAAACACGCTCGGGCACCGGCGTCTGCCTGATCGGCGAGACCGTGCGCCAGCAATTCTTCGGCGCCGGCGAGCCTGAAGGCGAGATCATCCGCGTCAACCGCACCTCGTGCAAGATCATCGGCCTGCTCGAACCCAAGGGCTATACCGGCTTCGGCCAGGACCAGGACAATGTCGTCTTGATGCCGCTTGCCGCCTACCAGCGCCGAATCGCCGGCAACCGCGACATCGACAACATTTATGTCGCCGCCGACGACCGCACGCCGACCACAGAATTGCAGCCGCGCGTCGAGGATATTCTGCGCGACACCCGCCGCATCACGCCCGACCGCGAAGACGATTTCTCGATCCGCGACATGACCCAGATCGCCGACGCCATGGCCAGCGCCACCACCACCATGACCGGCATGCTCGGCGCCGTGGCCGGCGTCAGCCTGCTTGTCGGCGGCATCGGCATCATGAACATCATGCTGGTCTCGGTCACCGAACGCACGCGCGAGATCGGCATCCGGCTCGCCATCGGCGCGCATGAAAAGCACATACTGATTCAGTTCCTGGTCGAGGCGACGGTGCTGTCGCTGCTCGGCGGCATTATCGGTATCCTGATCGGTCTCACATTGGCCGGCCTCGCCTCGGCGACGCTGGCCATACCGTTCGCGCCAAGCCCGGCGGTCATCCTGCTTGCCGTCGGGTTTTCGGCGCTGATCGGCATGGTGTTCGGCTTCTTCCCGGCGCTGCGCGGCGCCAGGCTCGATCCGATCGACGCGCTGCGGCACGAGTAATTGCTATCCACAACTTGGGTGCATGCCGACGCCGGCAACGCTGTCGTCGTCCGATCTACGATGCTAAGGCAATGCATCTCTGGTCGAGGAATGGTAATGAGCAAGAAGGCACGGCTGATCCTGGCGATGATAATCATCGAAGGCGCCCTTGCCGGCATCTGGTGGTATCTCGCCAGCTACGGCGCGGCCAATCCTGATCGCGTCACAGCCGATTTCCAGGGCGTCGTCGGCCAGACGATGGGCACGGCGATGGGTGGGTTGCTTGGGCTCGGCCTTGTCTTGTTTGTCGTCGCCGCCCGCAACGACCGCAAGGCGGCGCAGGAAAAGGCGAAGCGCTGAGTCAAAACGGCAGCCTTGCATTCTCCTTGACCTCCTTCATGACGAAGAAGGTTCGGGTTTGCCGAACGCCCGGCAACGCAATCAGCTTCTGCCCATGCAGCTTGTTGAAATCCGCCATGTCGCGGACCCTGATCTTCAGGAGATAATCGAAGTCGCCGGCGACGAGATTGCAATCCAGCACCTCCTTGAGCTCGAGCACGGCCTCTTCGAAAGCGGCGAAGCTTTCCGGTGTCGAGCGGTCGAGCACGACGCCGACCATGACCAGCGCGCCGAGACCGACCGCAACCGGCGCGATCTCCGCCCTCACCCCGGTGATGTATCCCTCTCCGAACAGGCGTTGCGTGCGCCGATGGCAGGTGGCGGCGCTGACATTGACGCGGGCCGCCAGCTCCGCATTGGTCAGCCGTCCCTCGGCCTGAAGGGCGCGCAGGATTTTCACATCGATGCGGTCAAGAGCTTGTGTGGAAGATTCTTCCATTTTGATAGACCTCTGTGGACGATATGACCAATCATATCGCCCGTTTGTGAATCCTGCAAAAATTCTCGGCGCAAGTTTGAGAGCACATTCCGCATGAGATCGCCTATCCTCTGCCTATCGAAACCGACCGCTGGTGGAGACTAATCGGTGTCACTCCTCGCAAAATTCGAACGTTACCCCCTGACCTTCGGCGCGACGCCGATCGAGCATCTGCCGCGGCTGAGCGCGGCGCTGGGCGGGAAAGTACAGGTCTACGCCAAGCGCGACGATTGCAATTCCGGGCTCGCCATGGGCGGCAACAAATTGCGCAAGCTCGAATACATCGTTCCGGATGCCATAGCCTCGGGCGCCGACACGCTGGTATCGATCGGTGGCGTCCAGTCGAACCATACCCGCATGGTCGCCGCAACGGCCGCCAAGATCGGCATGAAGTGCGTGGTGATCCAGGAAAAATGGGTGCCGCACTATGACGCCGTCTACGACCGGGTCGGCAACATTCTGCTGACGCGACTGATGGGCGCCGACAGCCGGCTTGTCGATGAGGGTTTCGACATCGGCATCCGCAAGAGCTGGGAGGACGCCATCCAGTCGGTGAAGGACGCCGGCGGCAAGCCTTATCCGATTCCGGCCGGCGCCTCGGTGCACAAATTCGGCGGGCTCGGCTATGTCGGCTTCGCCGAAGAGGTGGCGCGCCAGGAAGCCGAGCTCGGATTCAAATTCGACTACATCATCGTGTGCGTGGTGACCGGGTCGACGCAGGCCGGCATGATCGTCGGTTTCGCCGCGCAAGGTCGCGCCGACCGCGTGATCGGCATCGACGCCTCCGGAACGCTCGACCAGACCCGCGCGCAGGTCCGGCGCATCGTCGATGACACCGCTGCCCTCGTCGGGCTCGGCCGCACGGTCCGCGACGACGAGATCGTCATCAACCCCGACTATGCATACCCCGCCTACGGTGTTCCCTCGGATGAGACC
Organism: Mesorhizobium sp. P2_D6; assembly: GCF_056404315.1. Taxonomy (NCBI): domain Bacteria; kingdom Pseudomonadati; phylum Pseudomonadota; class Alphaproteobacteria; order Hyphomicrobiales; family Phyllobacteriaceae; genus Mesorhizobium; species Mesorhizobium sp. P2_D6. Next base: position 49,266 of record NZ_JBFUEG010000025.1, read on the forward strand.
AACGACGCGATCCGGCTGGCAGCCCGCACCGAGGCCATGATCACCGACCCGGTCTATGAGGGAAAATCGATGCAGGGCCTGATCGATCTGACCCGCAAAGGCTTCTTTCCTGAGGGGTCAAGAATTCTCTACGCCCATCTCGGCGGCGCGCCGGCGATCAACGGTTACAGCTATTACTACAAGGACGACAGCGCCCCGACCCGGCCGCAACCGGCAGCAGGCTCAAAACCTCTGGAAAGCGCGCCACAGGAGACGCTGCCGCCGCTGTTTCCCTGACAGGTCAGGGATCCTCGCCGCTGCGGGCAAAATGCCACTCGACCAGCGGCTTCATATGCGGCGCCAGTCCCTCCGGCAGGTCGGCGGCATGGCGGATGATCACCGGTCCCTCAATCTCCGGCTCGGCCTCGGTGGCGACGAAGGCGCTGATGCGCCGCGCAATCTCATCCGCCGGCTCCTCGACGTGGTAGCGGCGGAAGAGAACCGTGCCGGTCGAAGTCGACAGCGCGTGGTAGCGCCTGCCGCGCGCAGCGCCCGTCAGGTCAAGCCCGGTTTCCTCGCGCACCTCGCGGATCATGTTGAAATCGACATCGACGCGGCCGTCGCGAAAATCGATCGGCTCGAACGAGCCGGCGGCGAAATAGACGCGACCGGCCATGACCGTGTGCGAGCCCATGCGGATCGCCACCAGCGCATTGTCGCCGGCGACCAGCATGGCATGGCCATAGGCGTGCTCGGCGCCGGTCCCTTGCCGGTTCTTGCGCCACAGCATGAAGGTCGAGTACTTCACCGCGTGGCAGCGCCCGGCGAGACGGTTGTCGCGCCAGGCGAGTGCTGACAAAAGCACCACGGTGCCGTCGAACAGCGCGGGTTTGGCTTCGGTCTCAAGCCGCCAGTTTTCAGTGATGGCCTGCGCGTTGTCGCGCTCGAACGGATGCTGGCCGGGGTCGAGCCGAACGTCGATCTCATCGACCGGCAGGATGACATTGCGCGGCAGGTCGAAACTCACGCTCAGGCTCCCACTCAGGCCATATCCAAAGTGATCGCCACCGGACAATGGTCCGAGGCCTTCGGCCGGTCCCAGCCGGCGCGCGGAAAACGCTCCACCGCCTGTCCCGCCGGAAATATGGTGCGCCAGGGCTGGCCGTTGCGGATGATGTCGGGAACGGCCGTCGCATTCTTCGCCGCCAGCCCTTTCGACAACAGGATGTAGTCGAGCTGGCACAGATGGCGCTCCTGCGGCCCGCGCGTGTGGTAGAAACTCCAGCGGTCCATCTCCGGACGGCGCTCGACGACATTCTCGCAAAAGCCGCCGGCGGTCAGCACATTGAGGCAGGACTGGCTCTCGTCTATCACCTGGAAGCGGTAGCCATCGAAGGCGTCGCCCTCGATCTTCACCCGCTGCCGGTAGTCGTTCATGTCGCCGCAGATCGCCCAGCGCTTGTCAGCTGCATGGTCCTTGCTGAAGCGCTCCTCGATGATGCGGCGCACGGCCTGCGCCTCGGCGACGCGCAGCGGCATCGTCGCTTCGCGCCCGTCGAGCCCGTTGCGTGGCGAGCCCATCGATTTGAAATGCACGAGATAGAGCGTCAACGGCACGCCGCCGACCTTGACGTCGACCTCCAGGCAATCGCGCCGGAAGATGCGCTCATTGGCCTGATGCCCGAGTTCGGCCAGCTCCGGCGTGAACAGGCCGAACTGCTCGAAGGTGGCATAGGCATGGCTGGTCATGCGCACGAATTCGATCGGCTGTCCCTGCGCGGTCTCGTTACGCATCATCACGGCAACGTCGATGCCGCGCGAATCATTGCCGGCGGTGGTGTATTTCTGCCGGTAGCCCTCACCCACCATCTTGAAGAGATAGCCATATTCGAAGGCCTTCAGCGCCTCGATATTGTCGACCTCCTGCATGCAGATGATGTCCGCGCGCGTGGCAGCGATGGCGAGCGCGGTCAGCTGGCGCGTGTCGTCGGACTGCGCGATGGCCCGCGCCTGCTCCAGCATCTTGTAGTCGGCCTCGCTCTGGATCTCGAAAAGCGCCAGCGTGCGGTCTTCGTTGAGCTGATTGCGGTAACCGGAGAAATCGAACCTGTTCATCAGGTTTTCGACATTGAAGGTGGCGAGGCGCAGCGACATGGCCCTGACCTTTGCCCGCAAGCAGCCCCAAAAACAAGAGGCCGGCCCTTGCTCGGCGAGGTTGAGGGAACCTTTCCGTTCATCCTCCGTTCAGATGCAAAGGTCCATCAATAGGCCACTTCCTGGGGTCTTCCGGGCGTGGGGCCTGTATCTCTTGGAGAGTGCAATGAACTCGCTCTTTTCTTCCACGGTCAAATCCGGGCTGATAGCGCTCGGTCTCCTCTCGGGTGTTACGGCGCCGTCCGCCGCCGGCCCGATCCTGCAGCCAAACCTCTCAATTCCGTCAAGCACCGCAGCCCCGACGATTACGCCGGTTCGCGACGACTGGGCGGGCGGCAATGACCGCCAGCTCAGCAATTGGCAGTGGCGTCGCCATGACGGCCGTCGCTTTGCCCGGTCAGGCAACTGGAACAACGACAACTGGAATGGCGACGACAACTGGCGCTGGCGTCATCATCGCCATCGTCACAGCCGCGATTTCGATACCGGCGCCGCTGCAGTTCTCGGCCTCGGCCTGGGTCTCGGCCTCGGCAGCATCTACAATAACGGCTATTATAACAACGGCTACTACAATAACGGCTACTACGTGCAGCCGGCGCCCCGCCGCTACTATCGCACGCAGCGCCTTTCCAGCGCCCATGTCCAGTGGTGCTACGACCGCTACCGGTCTTACCGGGCCTGGGATAACACGTTCCAGCCCTACAATGGCCCGCGCCAGCAATGCTGGTCGCCCTATAGCTGAACTATAAGCGACAATGCATGACGGCGCCGCCCATCGCGGCGCCGTTTTCGTTTTGGGGGAACGCTGGATGTCTTGCCGCTAACCACCTGTTTATCGGCTCGGTCTATCCATGATACCGTGCCCCCCATCTGACGATCGCGCCCAATCCGGTCGCGAAGGACAAGCCGTCATGGCCGACAACGAGTTGAGAAACAAACACCGGCAGCGCGTGCTGAAAGGCGCGACGATCCTGCTCGGCCTCACCAATTCCGAGGTCAAGTGCACTGTGCGCAACATGCATGCCGGCGGCGCCGAGCTGAAAGTGCCGATCGACGCGCGCGTGCCGGACGAATTCCTGCTTTATGTGCCGGTCGACGGCATCGGCTACAAGGCCATCGTGCGCTGGCGCCGCGACGACCGCATCGGCGTCCAGTTCACCGGCACCGCGCCGAAGCCGCACTGGCACTATGGCTGAGATCTGACCAGCTGACCGAAGCCAGCATGAAAAAGCCGGCGGATCGCTCCGCCGGCTTCGTCGCAATCCTAAAATTGCGGATTAGTTCTTCGCCTTGTCGACGAGCTTGTTCTTCGAGATCCACGGCATCATCGCGCGCAGCTTGGCGCCGACTTCCTCGATCTGATGGCTGTCATTGTTGCGGCGAATGCCCTTGAAGCGCGACATTCCGGCGCGGTATTCCTGCATCCATTCCGAGGTGAACTTGCCGGTCTGGATGTCCTTCAGCACGCGCTTCATCTCGGCCTTGGTCTCGGCAGTGATGATGCGCGGACCCGAGACATATTCACCCCATTCGGCGGTGTTCGAGATCGAGTAGTTCATGTTGGCGATGCCGCCTTCATAGATCAGGTCGACGATCAGCTTGACCTCGTGCAGACACTCGAAATAGGCCATTTCCGGCGCGTAGCCGGCTTCCACCAGCGTTTCGAAACCGGCGCGGATCAGTTCGACCAGGCCGCCGCACAGAACGACCTGCTCGCCGAACAGATCGGTCTCGCATTCCTCGCGGAAATTGGTCTCGATGATGCCCGAACGGCCGCCGCCGACGCCACAGGCGTAGGACAGAGCGAGATCGAGCGCATTGCCCGACGCGTCCTGGTTGACGGCGACCAGGCATGGCACGCCGCCGCCCTTCTGGTACTCGCCGCGCACCGTGTGGCCGGGGCCCTTCGGCGCGATCATGACGACGTCGACCGAAGCCTTCGGCTCGATCAGGCCGAAATGCACGTTGAGGCCGTGCGCGAAGGCGATCGCCGCACCATCGCGGATGTTCGGCGCGATCTCGTTCTTGTAGATGTCGGCCTGCAATTCGTCGGGCGTCGCCATCATCATCAGGTCGGCCCATTTGGCGGCATCCGCCACGCTCATCACCTTGAGCCCGTCGGCCTCGACCTTCTTGGCGGTCGCCGAGCCGGCCTTGAGGCCGATGGCGATCTCCTTGGCGCCGGAATCCTTGAGGTTGAGCGCATGCGCCCGGCCCTGGCTGCCATAGCCGATGATGGCGACTTTCTTGCCCTTGATCAGATTGAGATCGGCGTCGCGATCGTAATAGACACGCATTTTGGTCTTCCTTCCCGTTTTATAGATCAGTGGCCCTGCGGCCGGTTTTTGCTCCGAAAAGAGCGAGAAACTGTTGCGTTGCCCGGACGGCATCGCCGCCGATCGCCGCTTCAGTCAATTCCAGCCGGTCGCCGAGCAGAAGGCGGATCTGCACATCGCGGGCGACCAGCCCGAAAAAGCTGCGGAATGCCGTTTCGGCATCCATAAAATCGAGCAGCCCGGCCTGCCTGCCGGCAAGCAGCACCGGCTTCAGCCGCCTGGCCAGCGCAAAGCGGCCATTCTCAAGCACAATGGCGCCGAGATCGTCCTTGCCGGACCCGGCATGGCCGACCGCCACGCGATTCAAGGCAATCGACGTGTCGCTCGAAATCACCTTCAGCCAGTCCGCGGCAAAGCCTTCAAGGCTTGCCGTCAGCGAGGCAAGATCGAGCCTATCGCCGTCGACCGGCACCACACGCACCTTCGAGGCCTGCCACTGCACCGTCGCCGTCAGCAGCCCGTCGCGGTCGCCGAACCATTTGTAGAGCGTTTCCTTGGAGCAGCTGGCGCGGCGCGCAACTGCGGTCATCGTCAGATTGTCGCCCTCCTCGACCAGCAGGCGCAAGGCCGCGTCGAGAACGGCCTTCTGCCGCTCCGTCAGGGTCTCGCTGGTGTCGATGTCGGCGCTTGCCTGCAACACGGTCGTTCCTCGGCGGCAGGCGAGCCAGCAAGAGCGGCAAGCCGTACCGTACGTTACGGTTCGCCGTTCTATGCCGTATTGCACTCAGCCTTGCAAGCCCTATTTCTGGCTCAACGGTTCGTCGCTGGACCGTTTGCTGTGGGAAGAAGATGCTGGTCGGATTGCTCGCCTTGACGGTCGCCGCCGTGTTCTCCGGCGCCGCCATCTATGTCAGCGTCGCCGAGCAGCCGGCGCGGCTTGGCCTCGATGACAAGGCGCTGCTCAAGGAATGGCAGCCTTCTTACAAGCGCGGCGCGGCCATGCAGGCGTCGATCGCCATTGTCGCCTGCGTCCTTGGCCTGATCGCATGGTGGCAGACCGGTGGCTTCGCCTTTCTGCTCGGCGCAATTCTGATCATCCTGCCCTGGCCGTGGACGCTGATGGTGATGTTGCCGACCAACAAGCAGCTGGAGGCGATGGCCGCGAGCGCCGACAATCCGCAAGCCAGAGCCCTGATCGTCAAGTGGGGCACCCTGCACCTGGTGCGCGCCGGACTGGGCGTGCTGGCGACGCTGGCCTTTCTCTGGGGCAGCCATCTGGCCTGACATCGGCCGGATCTTGTCGGACGGCAAGGATCAATCCGCAACCGGCGGATGACGCAGCCGCCCCAGCAACGTCGACACCGTGCTCAACTCATCCGCCGAGAGTTTGGCGCCGACCAGTTCCGCGATCGAGCGGCCGTAGACCGCCCACATCCGCCGGCGCGTCTCGCGCCCTTTGGCAGTGATGCGAATGGTCTGACCGCGGCCGTCATCGGCGACCTTCAGCTTCTCGACCAGCCCGTCGGCTTCGAGCCGGGCCAGCAGCCGCGAGATGTTGTACTGCGCAAACAGGGTGCGCTCGGTCAGTTGGAACGGCCGCAGCCCGCCCTCGCCCGCCTCGGCAAGCTCATGCAGCACGTCGTACCAGTCGAGTGGCGGCAAGCCACCGTCCTTCAAGGCCTCTTCGGCCCGTTCGATGAGCTGGCGCGAAACGCGCATCAGGCGCGCCCAGGCCTTGATGGCTTCCGGCGAAGGCATGGCTTTCTCGGTCATGCCCGCATCCTAGGCGATAGATGCAGCTGCATCAAGCTTGACGATTAATGCACCTGCATCTATATTCATGCAACTGCATCAACCGCCGGGGAATCCCATGAGACACGAAATCTGCAAAGTCGCCGACGTCCCGCAGACGGGCAGCCTGATCGCGCCGTTCTTCGGCCGCGAGGTCCATGTCTGGCGCAGCGGTGACCGCATCCGCGCCGCCGCCAATGTCTGTCTGCATTTCGGCGGGCCGCACGACTGCAAGGACGGCAAACTCGTCTGCCAATGGCATGGCGCCGTCTTCGATATGACATCAGGCGACCGGCTCGAAGGTCCGGCACCGAAAGCGTCGCGCCTGCTGTTCCTGTCGACACGCGTCGAGGACGGCGCGTTGAACTATGTCTGGGGAGAGTGACATGCCAGAGAAGAATGAAATGACTGACAAGCTCACTCTCGTCAGCCATCATCTGTGCCCCTATGTCCAGCGCGCCGCGATCTCGCTGACCGAGAAGCGCGTGCCGTTCGAGCGCGTCACCATCGACCTTGCCGACAAGCCGGACTGGTTCAAGGCGATCTCGCCTTTGGGCAAGGTGCCGCTGCTCATCGTGCGGGCAAATGGCAAGGAAACGGTGATCTTCGAATCCGCCGTCATCCTCGAATTCCTGGAGGAGACGCAAGGCAATCCCCTCCACCCGGCCGACGCTCACGCCCGCGCCCGGCACCGTGCCTGGATCGAGTTCGGTTCGGCGACGCTGAACGCCATCGGCCGCTTCTACTCGGCGTCGACAGAGGCAGCCTTCCTGGCCGAGTCCAGCGCGTTGTCGGCGATATTCGATCGTCTGGAGAACGAATTGGCCGACCAGGCCGGACCGTGGTTCAACGGCGAGCGCTTTAGCCTCGTCGATGCCGTCTATGGCCCGGTCTTCCGCTATTTTGACGCCTTCGACCGGATCGGCGGTTTCGGCATGCTGGACGGCAAGCCGCTGGTTCAGGCCTGGCGCAAGGCATTGAGCGAACGCGCCTCGGTCAAGGGCGCGGTGGCGCCGGACTATCCGCAACGCCTGCGTCAATTCCTGCGGGCGAGAAATTCGTTTCTCTCGACCCTGATCCAGCCGGATGATCTCGCCAGCGCACCTCCTTTAGCCCGATCCGCCTGAACGGATCGATCACCGTGCCGGCCACCATCGAGGCAAGCACGCCTGGCACTGGCGGGATTTTCGCGAAGGTCGCCACCAGCCTGTCGCGGAAGAAGGGCAGCATGGTGCCGTCCGACTGGTAGAACGGCGTCAGCGCCAGCGACAGCAACTGGAAGATCCGGACATGCCATCGCCGCGCCTTGGCATAGGTCTCCAGCGCTGCCTCCACACTGTCCGCTTGTGCCAAGGCATGGCTGAGCGCGGCCGCGTCGAGCAGCGCCATGTTCGCCCCTTGCCCGAGCTGCGGGCTGGTCGAATGCGCGGCGTCGCCGATCACCGCCAGCCTCCGACCGGCCGGCAGCTTCATCGTATGGTGGCCATAGCGGGCCAGCGACAGCTGGTCGAACCTGTCGATCTGGCTGGTGAACGTTTCGCACGCCGGCCATAGCGAGATCAGCCTCGCCTTCCAGGTGTCGAGGCCCGCGGCCCGAACCTGTTCGACATCCGCCGGCTTCAGGCTCCAGAAGAACGCCGCCATTTTTTCGGCACCCGGCTGCGGCCTGCCGATCGGCAGCACGCCGATCATCACGCTCGCCTTGTCGTAGCGCTGCAGCAGCGCATTTTCATCGAACCCTTCGCGCCAGCCGAGCGATGCCCAGAACGCGCCATAGGCAAGCGGCCGGGGCTCGGCCGGATCGTTGAGGCTCTGGCGCAGTTTCGAGCGCGAGCCGCTGGCGTCGACGACGAGGTCGAACGGCCCTCCCCTTCGGCCCTTATCGAAGACCAGGTGCGCCCGCTCGCCGACCACCAGCGTCTCGATCTCGACGCCGGTTTCGATGGCGATGCCCTGGCGCTGCGCGGCGTGGAACAACACGTTGAACAGCGCCGCCCGGTGCACCGCCAGCCCGAAGCGACCGCCGGGCTGCGCATCGTAGCGGACGGCGAGCACGGTGCGGCCGGTCGAGGCATCCGCGCCATGCAGGCGCTCGATGCGGCTGCCCAGCGCCAAGATGTCGTCGAGCAGGCCGAGATCGGCGAGCACGCTCAAGCCGGTCGGTTGGAGGATCAGGCCGGAGCCGACCGGCCTCGGCTCCTCGAAACGTTCGAATATGGTGACGTTATGCCCGGCGCGCTTGAGATAGAGCGCTGTGGCCAGCCCTGCCGGGCCGGCGCCGGCAATCGCGATGTCGAGAAATTTTTCCATTGCTCGCCCAACCAGTGGCCGGACAATCCTTCAGCGACCCTGCCAAATCAAGCCATTGCGGCATGCGCCAAAAAATCAACCACCGGCGTCGAAGGCAGCACGTGCCTTGCGCACTGCATCGTGGTTGAGCTCGGCCCACAAGATCAATTGATGAAAGGCGCCGAACATCGAGCGCCCGAGATCGGTCAGGCTGTATTCAACGCCCGGTGGCTTGGTCGGGAACACCTCACGATGCACGTAGCCATCGCGCTGCAAATCATGCAGCGTCTGGGTCAGCATGCGCTGCGAAATGTCGGGCACAAGGCGCCGCAACTCGCCGAAGCGATAGGGTTGTTCAGCCAATGCCATCATCAGCAGCGATCTCCATTTGCCGCTGACGCCCTGGATGACATCACGAACCGGACAATTGGAAATATTGCCGCCGTCGCTGATCGCTTTGTAGATCTCCATCTTCGATTTCAGATTGATGACCTTGCCGTCCATGGCTGGTTCCCTGCGCGTGCCTACCTCCCGAAAAACTGCCTTCTTTACGGCACCGGGTCAATTCCTATTTTAGTGCTGGTCTCTTTTTGAGACCACCAGAGCACCCGCCACATCGGCGCAAAATCAGGATCTCCCGATGACCGAAACCCTTCTCGTCACCGGCGCCTCCGGCCAGCTTGGCCGCGGCGTCATCCGCTATCTCCTGGACACGCATAAAATTCCACCGGCGCGGATCATCGCCACCACGCGTAATCCCGAAAGCCTGGCTGATCTGGCGGCGAGCGGCGTTGTCGTCAGGGCCGCCGACTTCAACGACGCGGCCTCGCTGGAAACCGCATTCAAGGGCGCCGACAAGGTGCTGATCATTTCGACGGGCGATCTCGATCTCAAAAGCGGCAGGCGCCTGAAGCAGCACGAAAATGCCGTCGCCGCGGCCAAAAACGCCGGCGTTTCGCATTTGCTCTACACCTCCATGCCCAATCCGGAGCCGGTATCGCCGGTGCTGTTTGCCGATGACCACTACAGCACCGAGCAGGCCATCAAGGGGAGCGGGATTCCCTATACGATCTTCCGCAACGGCTGGTACCAGGAGAACCTGTTCCTGGCACTGCCGCACGCGATCGCCTCGGGACGCTGGTATACTTCCGCCGGCGAAGGCCGCATCGCCCACGGCGCACGCGACGATATGGCAGCAGCGATCGCCGCCGGCCTTGCTTCCGGCTCGACCGACAGCATGACCTACACCTTGACCGGTCCGCATGCCTACACCACGGCCGAGATTGCCGCGCTGGTAAGCGAGGTTACCGGCAAGCCGCTGGAAGTCATTCAGGTTCCGGATGAGGCGCTGACCGAAGGTGTAAAGGCAGCCGGCGTTCCCGAGGATTTCGCTGACGTCGTCGTGTCCTTCGACGTCAACACGCGCTCCGGCCGCATCGCCATGGTGACCGACGCGATCGAGACGCTGTCCGGCCGCAAGCCGCAAACGTTGAAGCAGTTTCTCGAAGCGAACAAGGCTGCATTGGCTGGCTAGAATTACGCCGTAGCGCAAAACGTCAAAGGCCGTACCTTCGGGCACGGCCTTTTCTGTCAGATCGCCACCTGCGTGCCGATCTCGACCACGCGCCCCGTGGGGATCTGGAAATACTCCGTCGCGTCGGCCGCCGTGCGGGCCAGCCCGATGAACAGCTTGTCCTGCCACACCGGCATGCCGGAATTGGGCGAGGCCTTGAGCGAGCGCCGCGACAGGAAGAACGACGTCGTCATGATGTCGAACTTCCAGCCCTGCTTGCGGCAGATCGCCAGCGCACGCGGAATGTTGGGCTGTTCCATATAGCCGAAGGTCAGCGTCACCCGCATGAACAGCTCGTTGACCGTCTCCATCTTGACGCGCTCACTGTCGGGCACCAGCGGCTGCGGCGCCGTCACCACCGAGAGGATGACGTTCTGCTCGTGCAGCACCTTGTAGTGCTTCAGGCTGTGCATCAGCGCGGTCGGCGCGCTTTGCGGATCGCTGGTCAGGAAGACCGCGGTGCCGGACACCAGCTGCGGCTTCTTCTTCAACAGATTGCCGGCGAGGAAATCGAGCGGTATTTCGTTACGGCGGGTCTTGTCGAACAGATACCGGCTGCCGCGCACCCAGGTCCACATCGCCAGAACGATGGTGAAAGCCACCGCCAGCGACGCCCAGCCACCCTCGAACACCTTGACGATGTTGGAGGCAAAGAAGCCGACGTCGATGAACGCGAAAACAGCCGTCATTGCGACCGCTACCCACAGCCGCCACTTCCAGATGCGCGTCATGACGACATAGAGCAGCACCGTCGTCACCAGCATGTTGCCGGTGACCGAGATGCCGTAGGCGGAGGCGAGCTTGCTCGATTCGCCGAAGCCGACCACCAAGAGCATCACCACCAGCGCCAGCAGCAGGTTGACGCGCGGCATGTAGATCTGGCCGGACTGCCGTTCCGACGTGTGCAGGATTTCGAGGCGCGGCAGCATGTTGAGCTGCACCGCCTGCCGGGTCAGCGAGAAAGCGCCTGATATGACCGCCTGGCTGGCGATAACCGTCGCCGCCGTCGCCAATACGACCATGGGGATCAGTGTCCAGCCTTCGTTCATCTCGAAGAACGGATGGCCGACCACGCCATTCTTCGCCAGCACGAAAGCGCCCTGCCCGGCATAGTTGAGCAGCAGGCAGGGGAACACGATCGCCAGCCAGGCGAGCACGATCGGCTTGCGGCCGAAATGGCCGAGATCGGCATAAAGCGCTTCGGCGCCGGTGACGGCGAGGAAGATGGCGCCGATGGTGACGAAGGCGACGTCGGGAGAATTGATCAGGAAGGCGACGATGTAATGCGGGCTGACCGCCCACAGGATTTCCGGATCGGCGATGATGTGATTCAGGCCGGAAAGGCCGATGGCCAGGAACCAGACCGCGGTAATCGGGCCGAAGATCAGCGCCACGCCGCCGGTACCGAAACGCTGCACCGAAAACAGGATCGCCAGGATGACCAGCGTCAGCGGCACGACATAGGGCTGGAAGGCCGGGGTGACGACATTCATGCCTTCGACCGCCGACAGCACCGAAATCGCCGGCGTGATGACGGCGTCGCCGAAGAACAGCGAGGCGCCGACGATGCCCACACCGAGGATAATCGCCGAACGCGCCGGGAAACTGCCCCGCGCCAGCGCCATCAGTGACAGCACGCCGCCCTCGCCGCGGTTGTCGGCCCTGAGCACGAACATGATGTATTTGATGGTGACGATGATCGTCAGCGACCAGATGATCAGCGACAGCACACCCAGAATATCGCCGCGGTCCGCGACTTCGCCGCCGGACGACGCCACAAGCGCTTCGCGGAACGCGTAGATCGGGCTAGTGCCGATGTCGCCATAGACCACGCCGAGCGCGCCAAGCATCAGCACCTTGGTGCTATGCTGTTCGATTTCGGGATGGCTCGATTGTTCGACGGGTTCTGCCTCACTACCAGTATTGGTAAGGGCCATGGACGACACTCCGATAAGCGGGCGGTGCTCTACGCTTGCTGCGATGCAATATCAAGTGCCCTGAGGTAATGGCTGCCATGCCGTAACGCCAGGGGTTTGCCTCTACCACCCGCAAGCCTTCAGAAACCGCCCCACCGTGCCGGCCATGCCATACTCCAACGCATCGGCTGTCAACCCATGCCCTATCGACACTTCGGCCAATGCCGGGATTCGCCTTGCCAACGCCGGCAGGTTGTTCACCACCAGATCGTGCCCGGCATTGACCTGAAGCGCCGCTGCGAGTGCAGCGTCAGCGGTTTTTCCCAATCTTTCCAGTTCCTTCTGTGCCTTGGCGGAATCGGAATGGTAGCTGCCGTAAGGCCCGGTATAGAGCTCGATGCGGTCAGCGCCGGTGTCGCGCGCGGCATTGACGCCGGCGGGATCCGGATCGGAAAACAGCGACACCCGAAAGCCCCCCTTCTTCAGGCGCTTGACGATCGGGTTGAGGAACGCGGCCTCGGCGGCAAAGTTCCAGCCATGGTCGGAGGTCGCCTGCGCCGGATCGTCGGGCACCAGTGTCACCTGCTCCGGCTGGTGCTTTTCCACAAGCGCCAGAAAATCTTCCGTAGGGTAGCCCTCGATGTTGAATTCCGCCTTGGGAAACTCGTCGTCGATCAGCGCGCGGATCTCCGGCAGGTCGGAATGCCTGGTGTGGCGCTCGTCCGGCCGCGGATGCACCGTCAGCCCATGCGCGCCGGCGGCAAGGGCCAGACGGCCGAGCCCGGTGACGCTCGGCCATGGCAGGTCGCGGCGGTTGCGCAGCATGGCGATGGCGTTGAGATTGACGGAAAGTTTTGCGGGCATGGCGTGAGGTCCGGCTGTTTATGCAGCGCATCTATACTGCCTTTGACGGGAACAGACAGGGGGTTTCGGGTGTTCCAGTCATGACATCTGCTCGCAGAGGGAGGCCCAGCCAATGAATTTTCTCCAATCCGTGCCGGCGATCCGCCGTATCGAAACCGACCGTGAGGATCTTTTCGCCATCGACGTTGTCGGCCATATCTCGGCGGCAGACGGTGAAAATCTTTTTGGATTGCTGGAGGCCGCCTACGCGCTTCACCCGCGAATCGACGTGTTGATGCGGCTGGTCGATCACGAGGGCGTCGACTGGGCGGATGTCGCCGACGAGACGCTGAAGCAGGGCACGATGCACGCCCTGCAGCATGTCGCCCGCTGCGCGACGATCGGCGAGCCGAATTGGATAGCGGATGCGCAAAGCTTCCTTTCGGCGTCGTCACCCATCGAGTTCAGGCATTTCAAGGTCGAGGATGAAGCGGACGCCTGGCGATGGCTGGGCGCGACGCCACTCAGCCCTGCTACGCCAGCTGCTACCTGACGCCAGCTATCTAACGATGGTCAGCCGCTCGGCGGCGCGGGTGATGGCGGTGTAGAGCCAGCGCTGGCGGGTTTCCTTGAACGCCCAGCTCTCGTCGAACAGCACGACGTCGTTCCACTGCGAACCCTGCGCCTTGTGCACGGTCAGCGCATAGCCATAGTCGAAATCGTCAAAGCGCTTCTTCTGCTGCCAGGGGATATCGGCGTCCGGATCCTCGAACGCCGACTTGAGCAGCTTGATCTTGGCGACGCCGCGGTCGGGATCGTCTTCTTCGGGCGAGACCAGAAGATTGATGCCGGGCTTCACCGTCTCGCGCGACGAGGTCATCACCTTCCACAGCGAGCCGTTGAGAAGACCCTTGGCGGGGTCGTTGCGCAGGCAGACCAGCTTGTCGCCGGCTTGCGGATAATCGGCATTGAAACCCTTCAGCTCGCGCAGGCGCTGATTGTAGCGGCGGCGCGTGCGGTTGGTGCCGACCAGCACCTGGTCCGCCTTCAGCACCAGTTCCTGGGTGACATCTTCCTTGCCGATCACCTGCGCGGTCCCGTAGTCGCCACGCATGAACTCGCGGCCCTCGCGCACGTCGAGCGCCAGCTGGATGATCGGGTTGTCGCGCGCCTGCCGGTGGATTTCGGTGAGCAGCACATCGGGCTCGTGTTCGGTGAAGAAGCCGCCACCCGAAATCGGCGGCAGCTGCGCCGGATCGCCGAGCACCAGGATCGGTGTGCCGAAACTCAAGAGATCGCGGCCAAGCTGCTCGTCGACCATCGAGCATTCGTCGATGACAACCAGCTTGGCGCGCGAAATCGGGCTTTGCCGGTTGAGCGAAAAGGTCGGCGACATCGAGGTCTTGCCGGTCACCTCGTCGGCAACCGATTCCTCGCCTTTCGGCCGGTAGATCAGCGAATGGATGGTACGGGCATTGACCGCCCCTTTGGAGCGCAGCACTTGCGCAGCCTTGCCGGTGAAGGCGGCAAACTGCACCTGCCCGTCGACATGCTCGGCAAAATAGCGCGCCAGCGTCGTCTTGCCGGTGCCGGCATAGCCGAACAGCCGGAAGATCTGCGGCCGGCCCTCCTTGAGCCAGCGCGCCACCGCCTTCAACGCCTCATCCTGTTGGGGAGAGAATTCCATCAGCTGGAGAGACCGGATTCGCAAGGGAAAGACAAGGCCGTCACCATCAATGCCTTCGGACGCAAGCTATCAGGCTCGAACCGGAACGTAAAGGGAACAAACATAGAGGAGCCGGGTAGTCACCTCACATAAGGACATACCGTCAGCGCTGCCCCTCATTGCCCTGCCGGGCATTTCTCCCCGTATAGTGACGGGGAGAAAAAGGCTGTGTCCGAACCGGATAGATAGGTAACAGAATGGACCGATAGCATGGGTGACAGTTTTCTTGTCCGCCGGAGGAACCGGCGATGGTTTGGCGAGAGACTGGCATCATGGACGAGCGGCTTCGGTTTGTTGTGGAGTGTCTTTCTGGAGATGAGACGATGGTGGCGCTTTGTGCGGCCCACGAGATCTCACGCAAGACCGGCTACAAATGGCTTGGAC
>NZ_JBFUEG010000026.1:0-51765 GCF_056404315.1 Mesorhizobium sp. P2_D6
AGGATGCCGTTGAGGATGCCGTTGAAGCGCATCGCCAGGCGCCGCATCGCGGCGAAAGCGTCAGATCCCTGCTTCAGGGCATCGACCTTCCTTGCCTGCCGGCCTGTCATCAGGCCTCGCGGCTTGATGCACAGCGCTGCGGCAATCACCGGCGAGATCGCATGACCGGTTTCCGGGTCTCGAACCGGCTCCAACTTCAAGGCCGTGGGTGGTACATCATAGGCCTGCTCCCTTTCGGCCCGCCGCCAAGCTCCCAGCAAGGTTCTGTTGCAAACTTTTTCGTTACGGGTTGTCTGGCAAGTGACCTCCGACATTTTTTTCGGAGGTTTGTGATGTTCAGAGGCCGGCATTTCGACCGATCGGTCATCCTGGTGTGCGTTCGCTGGTATCTGGCATATGGACTGAGCCTGCGCGATTTGAAGGAGATGATGGCCGAGCGTGGCATTAGCGTTGATCATTCGACGATCCATCGCTGGGTTGTTCACTTCTCGCCCTTGCTGCTGGAGCGCTTCAACCGGCGCAAGCGCGCAGCGACCGGCAAATGGCATGTTGATGAAACCTACATCAAGGTCCGAGGGCAGTGGATGTATCTCTACCGCGCTATCGACAGCGTCGGCGACACGGTCGAATTCTATTTCAGCGAACATCGGGATTTGCCGGCGGCCAAGCGTTTCTTCAGGAAAGCGCTGGAGCGCCATGGGCGTCCCGATCGTGTCGTCATCGATGGTAGCCAGACCAACCAGGAGGCGATCGTTTCCTGCGATACGACACATCGATTGCAGGATCGCTGCAGGCGCCGACCGAAGCCGATCCGAATCCGCCAAAGCCAATACTTGAACAACCGGATCGAGCAGGACCATCGGCGGATCAAGCGCCGTGTTCGGCCGATGCTCGGCTTCAAATCTCCCGCAGCCGCAAGCATCATCCTCGACGGCATCGAAATGCTTCACATGATGCGCAAACGACAGGCGAGGTTCGCCTTCAACCCAAATCCGTCATTGGCCGAGCAGTTCGATATCCTCGCCGCCGCATAAGCACCGCCCGCCATCTCTTCTTGCTTCAGTTCAACAAAAATTTGCAACAGAACCCTTCTCGGCGACAAATGTCGCCGAACTCGTTTTTACCCTCGATTGAGATCGTCCATTCCATCGCCATCGTCGTCTCCTTGAACAAGGGACGTTCATGGCCCAGTCCACGCTAACAAATCGTAGCCGCGATTACCCCAAGAAGTTACCGGTCTCTTCCAGACGAGCGATAGCAAGAGGTTAGCGCTCGCGAAGCGCCCCGATGGTATCAAGCACTCGTACGATCTTGTCGGCACCCTCAGGGGTCTTGTCCCATAGGCCGCGTAAGCTCGCCTGCAACTTCGTCCATGCGGCGGTTTCGGCGTTGGGCTCGATCAAGGTTGAGTCCATATCCAGCCCCAATACCTTGCAAATTTGCACGACGCTTTCGCTAATGCGACGAAACTTGCCACGCGTGATGCGACCGACCTGGCTGGCATGCACGCCAACTACAGCACCGATTTGGGTGTCAGTGAGTGCGCAATCGGTGCGCGCTGCGACGATTCTTGCGCGGAGTACCGAAATTTCATTTTCAGTTGCCTTCATGCAGATTTGCATGTAACAAAATGTGCAAATTTGCAAGGGGCACATTATGGCAGATGAAATCCGCTTCTATCGAGCCAGCGAGCGGCCCTACGGTGCGTTCAGCAATCTTTATCGGTGCGAAATCGAGTTTGAGGGTGAGCGCTTCGCCACGAGCGAGCATGCCTACCAGGCGGGGAAGCCGCGCAAGAAGGCTGTCCGCGACTGGCTGATGAGTGCGCCGTCCCCGGCATTACTAGCGATGGCCGCGCACGGCCTGTATTATTGGGATGTCGCGCCGGGCTGGTCGGTCGGCAAATTCGACCGGATGCGCGGGGTGCTCCGGGCCAAGTTCGAGCAGCATACCGACCTGCGCAATCTGCTGCTCTCTACAGGCGATGCTCGTTTGGTGGAGAGCGCCACCGTCGACAATGATGTCAACCGCCTTTGGGGCGAAGTGAACGGGGTCGGCAAGAATATGCTCGGCGTGCTGTTGATGGAGTTGCGCGCGGAGTTCCGCCGCGAAACGCCGGTGGCGGCGGCGGCCTAGGTCGGGAAATCGCGCCGCGCATGCTCTAGGATGGACCGCACATAAGAGACGTCGCGCTGCCGGAACACGCCCCGCGCGCCGGCAAATGCGCAATTTTCCGCCGCGAGCCGCTGGCCTGCGACTACGCCGCCCATCAGGTCATGGATATCCAGGCCCGAGAGCCGCGGCGTGGCTCGGGCCAATAGCCAGTCGATCAGCCCGACGCTCACCATGTCGCCTGACCCGCAAGTGTCCGTCACCTGCTTGGCAGGATAGGCCGCACTCCAGATCCGCTCACGACCGTGACGGAGTTCGAGGCCATCGGCGCCGTAAGTAACGATCGCCATTGCCGCGCTGGCGGCTACCTTATCGTCGAGCTCGGGGCCCAAACGATCCGAGGAATATTTAAGCACGCTAGTGATCGCGAGCGCTTCGTCGAATAGCGCATGATCGATGTCGGACGGTTCGAAATAGATGATCGCACCGCCATGGTAAGCCTGCGCCATCGCGTCGAGGATCGCCGGCGACAGGCGATCGGTGTAAAAGAGTGTGCAATTTTCTAACGCGACCGTCGCAGATTGCAGCTCCTCGTGGCCGATCGGCTGATAGCGCGGATATTCCTCGAAAGTGTCACAGCAGGTGAAACTGAAGCTGTGATGGCCCGAACGGGTGTCGAGTTCCTGGCGCAAGACCGGAGAGCGGCGTCCGGGATGACGATGGATGTAGCGTGTATCGGCGCCGGCGATCTCAAACTCGGCAAGCAACTGCTCACCGATCTCATCAAGCCCAAGTGCCAAAACCGGCGTGACCTGCCTTTGAAGCATGGCAAGCGACACGAGCACGTTGCCACACGACCCGCCAAGCGCCTCTGCGGTAAGATCGCCGTCGGCGTAAAGCCGATCGAGCACCGCAAAACCGGTGCCGACGACATCAATCACGTCACGTTGTGGGATCATAATGTTTTGCAATTGCACTTATTTCGGCAAAGCTGTCGAGTCCCAATGAGGACACATCTAAACAAACGCATCCGTCACCATCACGTTCCAAGGCCTGGAGCAGGCGCAGCAGCGCCTCGGGACCGGTGAGCGTCTTGCCAAACAGAGTCCAGCAACCGTCGTGGCGGTCGCAGACCGTTCCAACGCTGATCCCATGGGCGTGCGACAGCAGCTCATTGTCATTACCATCGCGACCGCCACTATCGCCGATGCACAAAATTGCTAAGTCGTTCGGCAACTTCTGCCGCACGCGGTCGACGACGCTGAGCTTGCTGGTGCCGGCCGCAAAGAAATCGATGCTGTGGCCTGAGCGCCTAAACCGAACGGCGCCAGACGCGATGGACGGACAGTCTGCGAGAGCCGCCGGAAAGGCCAAGCGATCAGCGAGATTATCGAGCTTGATCGAAATTTGCACGTCGCTGAACCGCCCCTCGAAAGCTCCAGAGAATAATTCGGGATGTGATCCGAGCCAAGCGTAGCATTGCGCCAGGTCTGGATCGGACGCTGGTCGATCCACCTCGATGTCGATGCTGAGAGGCTGTATATAAGCCCCGTTGTAATAGCCTACGAGCACGTGGTCGCGCATAGTCACCGGAAGTACGGCGCGCAGCGCTTTGCCACCCGATCCGCCGCGCCCGGTGGCGATCGCAATGCGCACGCCAATCGCATCGAGGCGTACAAGCTCATCGACGATAGCAGTCCGGGGATGTCCGAAACGCTCGTCATCGGAAATGATCGTGCCGTCATAGTCGAGGACGATCGCGCCGACCCGAGCGTCCGCAAGCGCGTCGCGTCGCGCGGCGCAGGCAGCCCGGATACAGACTTGATTATCAGTCACATCATCGCGCTCGAGTGCGGCCGAGCGCTTTTGTCGGACCGCTGGCCCAAGCTCACGCGCAAGAGCGAGTAATCCGTCTTCCTCGTAGAGGTTTCGGCCAAAATCGCCGATACCCGGCTTTCCTGGATCGATGCCGGTCGCGGCCCCGATCGCCTCGACGATCACTAGGCCCTCGACAATCCCGGCCGCTGTGCGCATGCGACCGGCATTGCCGAAGTCGAAGACATGCCGCCGTAGCGCCTGTGGCAACAGGGAGTTCGCGCGCTCCCATATCTCGCGGCTATCATCGCCGATCAGCCCGAGGATGACGGTTCGTTCGCCTCGATGATGCAGCCAGGTGTGGCGACCATGGGCGAAGTTGCGGAGGTCGGTTCGCTGGATCGGGCACAGCGCAGCCTCCCAAGCGGAGGTCTCGATAAGCTCGGCGACGGCGCGAAGCTGGGGATCGGCGACGATCAGCAGGACATCGTCACTCCGCACATCGGCGAGTTGAGCCTGCATGGCCTGCCGGGTTGCTGGGTTCATCCACTTGCGCAGGCGTTTGATTACAGCTGCAACGAGCGCCTCGCCCAATGGATCGGCCGATACCAGATCGCTGGCGAACAAGAGTGCGAGGACCGAGCCGATGAGCGAATGGGTGGCGAGAAAACCGTCCTTCGCATCGGCGACCGGAATGCTGGTCACTGTGTTGCCAGGATCTGCGGAAATGGCCTGAACCGCAGCGCCAGTGGCGTTGCGCGTCAGGAGATGGATTTGTGCGGCACCGCGCGAGCGAGCGGCGGCCACGCTGGCGATGCTATCGGCATTGTCGGCGCCAGCGCTGAATAACCAGACATCACTCTGCTTAAGTTCGTCGTTGGCGAGCACGAATTCGGCCGGGGTCACTACGTGAGTTGCTGCTTCAAACAGCGTTTCCCTACACCGCGCGAAATACTGCGCGGTGATCGCCGAGCCACCGGACCCAATTGCGACCACCTGGCGGTGCCGGCTTTGCCGAAGCGCCTCGGCCAGCACGCGCAAATCCGCGCTCGCGACCAACTCGGCGGTGCGCAGCAGCGTGTCGAGCTTTTCGGCGAATCGGGTCATGCTGGTTTGTCCCTCACCGTCTCAGCCTTATCTGCCGCACCGGCCGGTGCGGCGGATGCATCGCCAAGTTCGCTATAGGCAGGGCCGGACAGGAGAAGGTGGACGCGCATGTCGGGTGTCGCCGCGACCGCAGGCTTTGCCGGATCGAAGTCGTAGCGCACAGTCTCGATATACTGGACGGGAAGGTCATGCTCGATCGCGGCCATGAGCGCCCCCGCAGCCATTACGCGGCTGCCGACGGGGGAGAGGATGATCGACGGTACGAATACCTGCTCGACCGCGTCGGAGTAGCGTTTGGTGAGTATGCTCAAGGTCCGATAGCAATCCAACGGGTTGGATTCGGAGACATATACGAGATCACGCGGGTCCACCTGCCACTCGTCGACGAGCTGAGCCTCATATTCGGCGATCAGCGCGTCCGCCCGGCGCGGATCGCGTGCCGGGAACGGTACTACCGGACAGATCTTATAGGTGCCGCGGATCGAACGGCCGATATCAGTGAGCGCGCGTGTGCGCCCTTTGGCCAGCTGTGGGACCCAGATTCGCGCGATCTCCAGCTTCGCATCGCTTTGGTCGGTGCCGGCAAAGCCACGAACGGCAATCGGACGATCACCCGGTTCGCTCGCAATGGCATCGTCCAACTCTGGGTTAGACGCGATCATGATGTGGAAAGCAATGCCGCAGCTCTCACAATAGTCGAGCAGGAGGCGCGCGGCGGGAAACGCGACGCCGATCGATAACGCTGTCATGTCGAGCACGATGTCGGTGGTTTCAGCGGCGATGCTGTGACCACGGATGACCGAAGCGGTGCGCGCTCCGGCGATCGGCGCATTATCGTTGCCGAAAATATCAACCGTGGCAATTTCGCACCCGGGTACCAGGCTTCTGAGTAGTACAGCGTTCTGATCGGCCGCCGCGACGAGACCCGCGTCCGGGGTACCTCGCTCCTCCCGGATGAATAGGCCCTTGAGACGTTCACCAAGATGACCGGCGAGAATCGTCGCGATACCGAGCGATCGGGGGTCGAAGCCCGCGGCGGCCACCAGCAGGCAATGGACGTCTGTGCGCCCAAAGTATTCTCCTGCGAACACGTCGACCTGCGCATCGAAGTGGGCGATGCAGTTTTCCCAATGGTTATGCGCCATCCAAGCCCCCCTGCTCGCGCAGATAGCCAACATCGCGCTCGAGGAAGCCGCCCCGGTGCAAGGTCAGCCCATGCGAGAGTGCAACCACGCCGCTGAGCTCGATGAGGCACCAGTTCTTGCTTCCTTGGCCATAGTCACGGGTGACCTCGATCGCGCCATGGGCGACGGCATATTTGAGGATGAGCGCAAGCTCGTCGTTTGAGAGGAGAAGCTTGGCCATCTCCTCTTCTAGAACACCAACCGCATTGGCGCCGGCACCGAGACGGGCGTGGGGCAGCAGCGAGACTTCGCGGCAGTCCGACGCGATGCCATCGACCATCGCGCGGACACGGCGTGCGAAGGGGAACGCCCAACCATCCATTATTTCTACAGCCTTGGCGCTCAGCACATCCTGTTGTGCACTCGCTGGAAGCGCCAGCGCTCGTCCCCGGATCGCTTGGGTTTCCATGCGTGCGACTAGCGCGCCGGCGAGTTGGAGGAACAGCTCGGCATTTTCGTTGCTTGCGTCGCACAGCGTGTCGAAACCGTAGTGGAAAGCACGCCCGCTCAGCGCGTGGAGATGCAGCCTGGCGGCCTCGGCGACCGATGCATTCGCCTTGAGCGGTGTCCGCGGTTCTGGATCAAAGTCCTCGAACAGTGATACCTGCTGATCGGAAACGCGGTTGGCATAACGCGCCATCAGGACTCGGACCATGGCAAGGGCGACCTCCGGCTCACGGTCGCCAGATTGCGTCCCCGCAAGATAGCCAGCCACCAGTTCCTCGATCGAGATGCGCCGCGCCGGAGTTACGTCGAAGCGCTGCTGGTCGCGCTCGACGAGAGCCGCGAGTTCGCGCAGCTTCGCCTCAGACAGGCGTGGTGGTTCGTCGGGGACAAGCCGCCGAAATGGCGGAAGGTTACGATTGCGGAAGGCGGTGACGCGCGGGAGGTAGCGGTCTGCCATGTCCGCCGCCATGTCGCGGAAGCGCCGCCGCTCCTTGTCGCGGCTTTCGCCGCCCTGCATGAAGATATCGACATAGTCGCGGTCGGGCTGGAGATTATGCGTGGCGACACTACGAGCCGACCGGAACACGGCGCCAGGGCTGAGGGCGTCGAGCCGCATCATCAACCAGCGTCCGAATTTGATCTCTCGTCGCGCGAGCGCGGTGAAGATCTGCTCGAACTGGTCTGGGTGAAGCGCGTGGACGTCGTCTAGGATAGCGAGCGGCTTGACCGTCAGACGCTCTCCCATCCACGGAATATCGATCTCCTGGATGCATTCGAAAGGCTGATAGGGTTCAGTCGCTGCCTTCGGCAATTTATCGATGTCTGGCGGCAGCAAACTCGCTCCGATTGAATAGATCGCGCGCTGCACTTCGAGCGCGCGGTCGCGAATACCGGTCGCGGTCAGCCCGCCGATCTGCTCGAGGTGCGCTTCCGATGCTTCCCGGGCGATGAAGCGAATCTCGTCGAGCCGGCGATGGTCGCCATTGGTTAGGCCACGCAGCAGAGCGAGCATAGTGCGCGCCTGGACCAGCCACAGGGCGAGTTTGGTTTTGACGCTGTCCTCATAGGGCAACTCCCAGAAGTCGCGATACTCGGATTCCATAGGAATGCGGACAGCTGCGACCCCGGGTTTCCCGTCTTGCAGAAACCCAGCGCCGGCGAGGGCTATGGAAAGCTGCTTGTTAGTGTCGTTGGTGGGGTCGCGCAGGATCGTTTCGACGAGGCGAAACTCGGCCAGCATGGCCAACATGGTTTTGCCGCTTCCCGGCGCGCCGACGATGCGGATAGGCAGATCGAAAATGTCGGCCTTGCGGGGATGCTCGGCCAGGAATGTGGTGAGCGGCGCGGGACTCACGATCTCCAGGAAAGTGGTGTCGTCACGAATGTATTCGGTGGCGCGGCGGAGGAATGGATTTGCCATGGTCAGCCGTGCCTATCACGCCGACGAAACAAGGGCTGCATCGCGTGACCATTTTCGTTGGTCGTTTCCGCCCAGAGTAGTGGAATGCTGTTGTTAGGTGTGTTGTGCTCAAGGATAAGCGGCAAAGCGCAGTCGGCATAACCCATCTTGAGATCGGCCTGCTCTGCCTCGCCTGCATGTTCGACCAGCCGAAGGTAGAGATCGTGATTATAGTACTTTTCGCAAAGCGCGATGACGGCGTCGTCAGCGCCTAGATTGAGCTTGAGCGAGGCGGGCAGCAAGGTGCCCTGGGTCACATCGATTGACCCGAAGGTTCGGTCCGCCCATTCGAGATTGGCCAATTTGGTACGTTGGAGGAGCGCCTCGTGCGCCTGGGTGGTCGAGACATAATGATGAATATGCAGCGCGTAATTCTCGACGATCGGAAAGGTCTTTCCCTGTTCCTCAACCGCCTTGCGCGCACCGATCAGCATGTCGTTGAACTTTTGCAACTTGCCCTTCCACTCGCCATCCTTGAAGCGAATGAAGGTCGTACCTGAGGCGGTGAAATCGTCGATCAGGTAGACGTGCTCGAACTGTTCGTCGCCGGCGTCGGCTTCCTTGATTTTCTTCGCAAGATCGAGCCATTTCTCGGTGCCGATATTCATCATCGGCACGACCTGCTCCTGGGTGATGCGGCCGCTGTTGGCGCGCCGCATGATGTCGATGCGGCTGCCGTCGCTCATGCCTATGAATAGGGAGCGTCGCTTAATTCGCTTGAAGGCTGCGACCCCATCCCTGCTGCCCCAAACCTCATGGGGTGGAATGCCGGCCTGCTTGGCGGCAAGGCGCCGCAGATGCGGCGTCACCGTTTCTGGATAAAAGGCTTCGATCACGCGATAAAGCTCAGCATTGGAGATGTAGACTAGCCGGTGCTTAATAAAATCATAGGCCGTCTGGCGGTCCTCGGCACCGAACTGTTTCAGCCAGATTGCCAGATTTTCGATGAAGCGGGATCCCGCGCGGAAATCGCTGTAGCCGTCATATTTGGTCGACGCCATTAGCCGCAGCCAAGTATACTCAGCCGTCGCCACGCCGTCATCGGTCCAGTTCATGATTTGCGCAATAAGGCGCAGGCCGAGCAGGTTCATCGGCACCACGCCGTAACATATTCAAATATCGTCTCGTGCACAGAATCTCCCCCCTGGAGAGTTTGTAGCGAATTGCTCACCGTTGGCAAAGCAATTGAGTCGCGCTTTGAATGGAATGATGCGTACTCTCGAAATGGAGGAGAAATCGATCAGATTATGCTGCGACTATCGGCTTCACACGTCAATCGGCCCAAAGCTAACGATGGGAACGTCTAAAAAATAGTGAATGAGTGAATGCGGCAGGAATACTGAACGATCGTCTGCTCCCGGAGTCGCGCCATGACGGACTGAACGGCTGAGATGAGGCGCGAAGCGCTCCTTGGCCAGGCTCGTATGCATGATGCCGATGTTCGCTGCTCCCTCTTGCTGTACGGCATATTTGGGCAGCAGGCTTTCGGGCGCTTGGGGCTGGCGAAACTCAGCCCATGGAACGCGACGTCCACCCCAGCGCCAGGCTGGATGACGGATTGGCAGCGGCCGCCAAAAATGGTCACCGTGTCGGGCAATATGAGCTGCTTCGTAATCCGCGACATGGCGTCATGATTGCCGCGGATCATGTAGACCCTGACGCCAGCTTGATGGAGACGCGCCATTTGCGCGGCCAGAAAGCGCGCCGTCTTCATCGACGTCTGGTCGCCATCGTAAAGATCGCCGGCAATAACCAGAGCATCGACACGCTCCGCAAGGCAGAGATCGATAATCGTGATCAAGGCTTGGCGGCTAGCGTCGCCGACGAGCTCGGCAAGCTCGGGATTGCGCAGGGCAAGCGAGCGCAGTGGCGAATCGAGATGGATGTCAGCCGTATGAACAAATCGAAATGCCATTCGCAATGCTCTCCTGGCGGACGGAAGCTCAAGCGAAACGCCAAGCCAAATTTCGCCGAACGTCCGGCAAGCGCCGGTGCCGCCTCGTTTTCGGTAGCAAAGTCGGCCTGCCTTCAGCAACAGTTCCGACGAGTTGATACATTCTTCTCTTCCCAGGAAAGTCCCCATCGGTGCGGCGGCAGCCACACCGCGCACGTGGCAAGAGCAAATTAGGGTGTACAAAGCGCAGACGATGAAATGTTCGGACGGACGGACGTTGTCATTTCATCGTCGAGCCGCTTCGTAATGCCGAGACCGGTTCGACAGGGCGGCCTAAAGAGCGTCAGCATAGCGCCGCCGCTGGTCGGGCGCGCGTCCCCGGCGAGGCGGCGCTCGGCCCTGGTCTGGAGTGATTCCGGTCGCCAGCCCGGTACGTTTGGCCATCTATGGCGCCAAGGCACCCGCCGATCCGCAGAAAGGCCGCAAGGTTACCAATATTATGGTAGAACCAGTTGGGCGGCTTGTTGGTGATCCCGGTGCCGGCGCCGAGCTCAGGATCCTGTTTGATCTCAGAGCGCCTATGTCCACGGTCGGCCCGTGACGCCCATCTCAAGCGCGGATCGATCCGCACCGTAGCTCGGCCAGGCGCGTTGTTGCGGCGTTGGTCGCACAGGCGTTGGGTCGCGAAGGAACCGCCGCCCCAGCTGACCGCGAGTCCTTCTTGATTCCTTGACACCGCGGTCCTCAAGGCCCATGCAGCGTCCGAGTGATGGACCTCAACCAATGCGGATTGAAGTGCACGGTCCACGCGAAAGTCGTCCAGCGCTTGCACAATTCCAACTGACCCGAATCACGGCTAAGAAGTAGCGCGACAGACGCTGCGGGGGGCTTTCTGCTATGCTGACTCTTGGTGAAGCTTTCAGGCTTCTGTTCCCTGACGCGTCTCGGCAGATTCTAGGCTTTGTCGAGGCGCCGGTTCTGCCAGCCGATATTTTCGCATTTGCTGCCTACGTTCTCGAAGCAAGCGGGGCATATCATCACGTCACCCCTGAGTCGGGTGCTCCCAGCCCTGATCGGCAGATCATCGTCGATGGCAAGATGCGAGCGCGGGCAATACGCGTCGGCAAAAGCTGGAGAGAGTCCACCGTCCCTCCCGGCAAGCTTCCGTCGGTTCCTGCGCGTATCACCAAGCTATGGCGCGGCCTTCAGCCGTTTTCGTCAGAATTGGCATTCACAAATTTGGCTCCCGACGCAGTATGTCCTTCTTGGTGGCCTATCATGGTCGAGCTCTTGATGATCTCAGACGAAGCCAGCCGGCACGTCGGCTTTGTGGCGGACAACATTTTCTATGCACCGGTCGTCGAGGCGTTCACAGAAGGTGACGTGATCAGCGGTCGCGAATTCAGGCGAATCCAAAGTGGCCCAGCCACGATATCGACTGCGGATCCGAGCATCGTTTGCGTGCAACCCAAGTCCCGCACACCTGCGGTCGGATGCACGATGCGATCACTTAGCCATCATCTCGCACTGCTGCCTGGGCAAGGCTCGGTTCGCGCTAGTTGGGTGACGTCGCCTTTTGAGGCCGACGGTGCAGCGCCACAGAACCTCGGACTGCTACTGATACCTTATCCCTATGCGGTTGATGCCTCAGTGTTCGTGGCTGCGGGTGACGCACGAAATCGATGGGGTTGGTTCGGTGTCGAGCAGCAATGGCTTCCAGCAATCGGGGACAGCGAAGGCCGCAAAGCATTTGTCATATTTGTGTTGGACTTGGTCAGGGCCGCGCGCAAGGGCGAGCGCCGGGTCGATGGCGTCGTCCTGCCGGAGCTATCGCTTGACCTGCCCCTATTTCGCCAACTGGCGCGTGCCTTGGCTGAGGAATCTGGCGTTGACTTCCTTATCTCCGGCATCAGTAGCGACCGCCACGGGCGAGAAGGCAATTTCGTTGCCATTGCCCCATTCTTCCTGACCGGCGAGGGCAAGTTGACCGGTGGGCTGGATCAGCTTTTCCTAATTCGGGAGAAGCATCACCGATGGAAGCTGACCGAGCCCCAGATAAAGGACTACCAAATCGAGGCCGCGCTTCCGCCGTCTCGCAGCTGGTGGGAACATCTGAATCTGCTCGGCCGCGGCCTGGACCTGCTTGTCTACCGAGGCGGCACATCCCTGACCACGCTGATTTGTGAGGATTTGGCCAGGGTCGACCCTTGCCAGGCAGTGCTGCGCGCGGTTGGGCCCAACTTGGTTGTCGCGCTATTGATGGATGGGCCGCAGCTTGAGGGCCGTTGGCCGGCTCGCTACGCGACTGTGCTGGCGGAAGACCCCGGGTCCTCCGTACTAACCTTCACTTCGCTTGGACTTATCGAGCGTCAGAACCAAGCGAAAAAATACCCGCAATCCAGCGCGATCGGACTTTGGAAAGACGAGGCGCACGGTGTGCAACGGCTGGAATTGCCCAGAAGCAGTGACGCCGTCCATCTCGTCCTTAAGGCCGACACTAAGACCGAGCATACGTTGGACGGGAGATCGGACGACGCCAACGCTCACCGGTGGGTGTTCGAAGGCTATGAGGGGATATCCGCAGATCCTCTTGCCAAGCCAAAATGGCTAAGCACTGGAAAAGCCCGTTAGGAACCGGTCCGGTTGTTTCGGTTTGTAGGCGACTTTTGCTTTAGTGCGCTGTAGGCAGATCGGGCCTGCTTCCGAAATGACTCGAAAACGCGCTGCTCTTCAGCCGAGCGCGGCGTATCCTTGCGCTGCCTGATCGCCTCCTTGGCGGCACGCGTAGCAGTCCCATAGCGTTCTTTGAGATCAGACATGATTGCTCCTTAGCACCATTTACTTAATCCCTAATTGCCTGGGAGCCAAGCGACTTGCCCTAATTTCCTTTATTCGCCGAGAGTAAGCCTGCAGGTCGACGGCTAAGCGATGTGAGCCTCCGCCAATTCACCCCCCTGGCGAAATCGTTGACCAAGTGCCCAGCACTGCATGGACAATCCCAAAACCCGCTCGGCTGGCTTAAGCAACGCTATGCGTTGGACGGTACTTCATCCTCCAAGTGATGAGCCGGCAGCCCAGTGGGGATGTCGCCGGTCAGCAGCTTCTCCTTCGACAGTAGCCCCGCGTCCTCGAGCGCCTCGAAATCCGGCAGCTGGCGCAGCGTGTCGAGCCCGAACTGCGACAGAAAATTTTTGGTCGTCACATAGGTATAAGGCGCCCCCGGCTGCGGGCTGCGCGGCCCCGAGGCGATCAGCTCCTGCGCGCGCAGCACGCCGATCAGATCGCGCGAAACCTCCTTGCCGAAGAAGGAAGAAAGCTCGCCACGGGTGATCGGCTGGAAGTAAGCTATGCACATCAGCACGAGAGCCTCGGATTGCGACAGTTCTTTTGCCCCCTCGCCCGCTGCCGTGCCGAAGGCGGCGCGGATGGCGTCGCCAAAAATTTTCTTGGTCCGGTGTTGCCAGCCGCCGGCGACCGCGACCAGCTCGTAGGGGCGACCGGCGAGCTCGGCGCGGATGTCGTCGATGATCAGCTCGAGATTGCAGTTCCTTCCCACCACCCGCGCGAGGACACTGCGTGTCACCGGTTCGCTGGCGGAAAAAATCACCGCTTCGACCCGGCCCATCCATTCGCGCCAGCGCAGCTCGGCCGGCAGATGTTCCAACTCGGTATCCAGCAAAGCCGGCTGAACGTTTGGCTTCCGGCGGGCGGACGCTTCGCTCATCGCTACAGCCCGAACAGCCGGAATGTGGGGCGGCCGGAGAGTTCGCGCACGGCCTCCAGTTGCTGCAGCCGTTCGAACAGCCGCCGCGATGCAAAGCGCGACAGATTTTTCGTCATCAGCGATCCGGAGACGGCGTCTTCACTGAGTAGCAGAAAGATTACGTCGCCGGCGCCTTTGGCGCGCAGTTTTGGCGCCACCGCCAGGAGTTTTTCGGCCCGGCGCGACAGCTCGGCGGCCAACCGACAGGCGTCCGCGGCGGCCGCAACGAGCGCGACGCAAACCGCCCACTCAAAATTCTTGTCCCCGGGCCGGATGCGCCGGCCACCGGCCTCGCGGCGAAAAGCCGGACCAAAGGCCTGCGCCATCAACAGGGGCAGCGGCCGCGGCCAGCGCAGGCGTTGCGCCAGCACCAGATCGGAGAGCCACCACGCAAAAAGCTCGCAGTCGGGGCGTAAGGCGACGACGTGACCGGCGAGCGCCGCGGCGGCAAACGGCGCCGGCCGCTGCAACCCCGCCAGTTTTTCGATCTCCGTGCAAAGGTCGGCGAGAGCCGCGCCGTCCCAATGGAGCCCTAGTTGGTCAGCGATCTTTTCGAGCCGATCGGAGTCGGCGACAGGCGGCTGGACGGACAACCGCCGCCAGGCGCCGAAGATCGCGCCGGCGGGACCGGGATCGGCGCCGGCCGGGCGCAGGTACCAGGCGTCGCGCAAGGCGGCCTCGTCCTCTGAACGGCCGGCGAGCTGCATGCTGGCGGCGGCACCGCGAAGCGCCAGCCGATGCCGCCAGGCCCCGGCCCAATCAGCCTGCCCCCGCGCGAGGCTGTCGAGCGCACTCAGGGCGGCCCCGGCCTGGAAGGCGGCGTCGGCATCGCTCGGCGCGCGCCCGGCTGCAAGCGCCCAGGCCGGGACGGTCGGCGGCACGTTGGGGGCCGGGCTGGCGGTCGCGGGATCGAGGCGAATCATGCCTGCGAGGTTAAAGCTGCCGTGCGCTTAGTGCCACAAATTTCGCCTCAAAACGCACAGCCTGTCGCAGACGTAAAACGAACGATAATCTTGCATTGGCGAAATCTTGGAAGCGAATCCAAAGACCAAGGATCGCTAATTAATTCATCCCGAAAATCTACGCGGGCTAAAGATTCGACCTAGGAGAGTAGCGCCAGGCCCCTCCCCTCTTCCGGTAGAAAAACCCGTAGCCGGATCGTCGGATTTGTCGGCCGCTGGGCGGGACGCTCTGTGCGTATCTATCATCGTCGGCGCCTCTAAATACTGCCCAGCGCGCTCGTCAAGCGGGGCCTCGCATCTCTCATCCGGCCATCCTCGCCGTCACGCCATTCGCCTTTAGTGCCGCCATCAGCATCGGTCCCACGGAAAACTGCCCCGCCCTCGCCTTTTCGGTCAAAACCCGCAGATAACCGCCGGCCGAGTTGATATGCTGCGCCCGTTGCAAGATGCAGGCAACCACAATGGCGGCGACCTCCTGGCCCATCTCATGGCAAGCCTCCTCGTATGCTGAGGGCGAAATACCAAGGTAGCCTCTCACCTGGGCCGCGGTAATCATCAAATCGCGCCAGGTTCCGATCCCGTGCACGGCGTAGTCTGAAATTTCGGGGCACGCTTTCAGCACCAGCCCTATTGGATAGCTTTTCAGCTTCTCATCGGTTCGCTGCCTTGGCTCGACCGCCGCCCTGCTTTGGTCGGAAGCTGGTTCAAATACAAGAATGGAGTCTGTGTTTGAATCCGATTGCTGCCGCTCATTTTGGGACTCATTGGCGCTAGGATTCGTAGAATTCATGAAGTTTTCCAGCATGATATCCACTTCGTCACGAAGTCTGGTCAAGTCGGCAACAATTGCCTCCAGTTCGGACAGCGCTGCCCGCCGGGGGATTGCATCTACAACGGCTCTAAACCGTCTCCAGACGGCTCCCCAGTCGCCAGGAACGCCCTCCTCGATCGCCGCCTCGACAAGTTTGTGGATGTCGCGACGATGGAGCGTAATCCGCTCCCTCATCAACTTGAGCGCCAGGCTGTCGGCGCGCACCTGCTCGGCAGCATGCTGAAACTCAGCGGCCCGTGCCAGCAGCGGCGCCAGCGAGAACCCGAACGCTTCCTCAATCGCACCACCCTTTCCCTTCCGGGCGAACCTTTTGCCGTTTGGACTGTCCCGACGGACGACAAGGCCGCAACTCACCAGCTCGGCCAAGTGTCGCCGCAATGTGGAACTGGGCATGCCGTGCGTGCGAAGCGACAGCTGCGCATTCGAAGGAAAGACCATCAGGCCGTTTTCCTCACTGATTTGGTCGTCCGGATAGAAAGACAAGAGCCCGCTCAGCACGGCCAGAGCGCGGTCTCCCACACCTACGACAGTCTTGCCTTCGCACAACCAACGATAGACCTGCCATTTTTCGACAAGAGCCCCGTCCGGAATCTCTCGTGATGCCGCATTCGCTTGCACCAAGGCAAGCGTCATCGGCCGCCGCCCAAAGGGCGTCGTCGCGTATCCACTCTCCATTTCCCTCACCTTTCAATCAGGCAAAAGAAATCAGCTCGCCGAAACGGCGCCACGACTCTTGACAGTGATTCGGGGAAGTGCGATTCTCAGCTTGCTACAGACCGAGAAGGGCTTCCGCGACGGCGACGTTCGGGGGCCTTTTTCTTTTGCGGTTTTAGTCTCCTGTTTTCTTCGCCATTTCCGACTCCCGAAAAGCCTCGAAAAGCTCGTCGAGCTTGCCGGCGATGAATGCGCCGAAGGGTGATGCTTCCTTGGATTTCAAGGCGAGCGTAAACACCTTTCCGGTGTCGGTGATCTTGGCTCGAACCGACCTATCATCGGGTGTCCAAGCCGTTTCCGTGGACTTCGTAGACGCATGCGGGCGTTTCGCTGGCACACTCATGAAGTCGAAGAGACGGGCAAACCGGGCATCGCTGCCTGGCTGGGCGAAATCGGCGCCTGCCACATACTCTGCCGCCCTCACCCCAGCCCCGGGAGGCTCCATGAGTTTGGCAAGCTGCCACCAGCGGTCCCGACCAATGCTCTTGGCAGCGCCTATCGCCAAAATGACCCGCTCGGGAATGTTGCTTGTAACCGAACGCATCTTCGAGAACGTCGTGTCATCGAGCGCAAGGGCCGACTTCACCGTATCCGGGGAATGGCCCCGCTTAAGAATTCGGTCGGCAAAAAGCGTCCTTTCGATGAAGGACAAATTGGCTCTGGCAGCATTTTCCTGCCCTTGGGCGATAACATGGTCCTCATCGTCCATCTTCTTGACGACAGCGCGGACCGGTCGGTCCAACTGGCGCGCGACCCTGACACGCCTGTGGCCAAAGACGGTTTGGAAGCGGCCCGAAACCTCGGGGTGAGGCCTGACCAGAACCGGCGAATCCTGCCCTCTCTCACGAATAGCTGCCAGCAATTCCTGGAAAGCCTGATCGTCATCGTCTATGCGGTCGGAAACGAATGACGTGTCGACCAATGCCGGATCAAGATCGACGACCGAACTCTTCGAGAGTTCCTCGAATGACTGCATGATCGAGCGGGACGCGCCGCGAACGGCGTAGGCTGAGACGTCCTTGACGTTCGCAACCGACGCCGCGGGGCCCATAACGCTGCCAAATATGTCCTTGCGTGCCATTCAATCGCTCCGATTCTCGGTTAGTCGACTGATTTCACGACCAAAATTCCTATTATTTACTGCCGTAAAACCCGCCGTCATGACCGGCCCCATGCGCGATGGATGAGCGTGGCGATCTCGGAATTCACCGCATCCAGTGATTCCAGTGCGCGGTCGTAGGTAGAGCGGGTAAAGGACGACTTCTCGACCTCGTAGAGTGTCTGTTTCGTCAGCCCCGCATCCGAAATGGCCGTCGACTTGAGCATCGGATTTTCGAGAATCTGGCCAGCCAGCATCGACTGCATGAAGCCAACCATCTGCGCCTGCGGGATGTCTGTCGGTTCGTAGCGCGTGATCAGGTAGCGAAACCAATCCAGCTCGATTGCTGCACCGGCTGCCTTGATGGTCTTCAAGATGCCGCCGAGCATCAGCAGGAACTGGCTCATCGACATCAGGTCGAGCATCTGAGGATGAACCGTGATGAGGACAGATGTCGCCGCCGACATCGCCGTCAAAGTCAGATAGCCGAGTTGCGGAGGGCAATCGACAATCACGACGTCATAGCGGTCGTCCACCTCCGACAACGCCCTTGCAAGCCTAGTAAAGAACTGGCGACCTACGTTGGACGTTCTGTCCTGCATGGCGAGCGGCGTGTCGTACTCATACTCCTGCAGCTCAAGACTGGCTGGAATGATATCCAGACCGGGAAAATTCGTCGGTACGATCACGTCGGAGATCGGCTTGCGCTCGTCGTCATAACGGATCGCCTCGTACAAAGAGAGGTTCCGATCAAGTTCCGGCTGGAAGCCATGCAAGGCGGACAGCGAGGCTTGCGGGTCGAGATCGATGGCAAGGACGCGATGGCCCGTCAGGGCTAGATGCTGGGCGAGGTGGGCGGCGGTGGTTGTCTTCCCGCTGCCGCCCTTGAAGTTCACGACAGCAACAACCTGGAGCTTGTCGCCAGCCTTGCGGTGCGGGACGTATTTCTTGACCTCGGTCCTGCCGTGTCGGTCCAGGAAATGGCGCAGCTCAAGCATCTGCTCGGCGGTATAGGATCGGCGCCCCGACGGTATCTGCTCGGGCAGGGGGCCCTTGCGTTCCAGATGGAGGCGCTTCAGATTGTTCTGCGATACTCCCAGATAGTGGGCTACCTCCGCCATCGAAAAAGACCGAAGGGTCTTGGTCGCGTTGGGCGGGAACTTCTCCATACGAAGCTGATTCAGTCGCCGCGATATCTCTTCGCCCTGCTCGATGATCGTGTTATCGAACTCGAAGCGTGGCAGCCGCATGGCAATGTTCATTTCTTGTCGAAACCTGAATTGGCGCTTTTTGTAAGTAATCCACTCAACAAGCGCCATTAAGCTCCGATTCGGTCAACCGCGGCAAGAAGTTTTAGGTTAACAGAAGGTTTACGGGGCCGAGGGGCTTTTACTGCCGGCTGCAGCTGATGTCATGAAGCCAATGCTCATGTGTGGAAGCCCATATTGTCCCGCTCTATGAGCTAAACACATGTTTTCTCTGTAACAAAGGCGATTTTTTACGGCAGTAAAATCATGCTTGTCGGGCAGGGATTGCAAGCGGCCGCACGCGGCCGCGTAGATCTCAGTCGAGGCCGGGGCATGGCCGCTGGGCGCGCAAATGGCCGCGCGGAGTTCAGATCATCGGGGACGTGGTCTGGGCGCTCGCTCGCGAGAATATATCGGGTAGGGGAGGGGATGCCGGCTCGAGCCGACATTTCTGGACTCGCCGGACTGACTGACGCATTCTCTTGGTGTAGGGCGATGGCGGTGTAGTGTCGGCAGGCACGGTCGGGGCAGGCACGTGCGCACGATCACTTTCAGACTGCTCGCATCTTCATGTTTATCGAGGGCCCGCCTATGCGCGAATTGCCAAAGAACATCGATGCTGACGTGGTGATCGAGATCAGTAAGTTGCTCGATGAGCATCCTCACATGGTTCCGGTTCAAGTGCATAAGCTCGCCGGGCTGGTTCGCCAGGGTCAAGACCGGTTTACCCGATCAGTCCATTGAAGAGTTGGCCGTCGAAATGGCCATGACACGCCAATTGGCTATGGTTTTCGATCTGCCAAGCCACGAGAATGTCGTGCCGCTCCCGGTGAGACGATAAGATGAAGACAGCGGGCATCATCGCCGCTGATCGCGGTCCCTCAAGAAACTCAGTTGCTGGCCGAAAAGCCGTGGACGGCAGTTCTCTGTCAGACCGATGCTGTGGCGGCGCTCAAGCCCCAACCGTGATGGTAGGGTGACCGGATGAAAATGCGGGTGACCTAAGAGGGGCGCGAATGGCGGGTGTCGGCATGCCAACTCTTGCAGGAGCGCCCCCGAAAAGAGGAGGCGGCCGGCGAGGATCGTGCCTGGCCATTGGCCAACGGTGACCTCGGATGAACAATTTTGGCGGCAATGTAGCGAACGAAAAAGTCCAGGCACGAATCAGATATGCCGGAAACCAGGGCAATCAAACGGTCGTCTTCGGATGAGGGCGAGATGCACGGCTGGGCGGTTTAGTGCCGTTAGGAAGGTGAGGGCTTCACCGGCCGCCTTGCGCCGGCTCGCGCTCGGTGAGAAGCGCCAGCAAGGCCGGATTGATATAGAGGTTCTCGCGACCAGCCTTGACTTCTTGCAACAGGCCATTGTCGACGAGGGCCTTCAGATAGACCGATGCCGCCTGTCGTTTCGCTATGCCGGATGAAACCAGGTCGCCGATACGGCAGTACGGATTGACGAAGATTATCTCGGCAAGCTCTCGGGAGTAGATTTTCGGGAGGTCTCGGCGCAAGCGCTCGGCGGTCTGGTCGAGCAGGTCGCGGATCGCGCGTATACGGGCAGTTGACCAGCCAGCAGTCTCAGTTACCGCGGCGAGCATGTAGAGGATCCAACTTTCCCACGCGCCCTCCGTCGTCACGGCGAGAAGGCGATCGTAGTAGGCTCCTTTGTTTCGGATGATATAGCGGCTTAGATAGAGCACCGGGATATCCAGGAGGCCCTTGTCAACCAGATAGAGCAGGTTCAGCACGCGGCCTGTTCGGCCATTGCCGTCGACAAACGGATGGATGGCCTCGAATTGGTAGTGCATCACGGCGAGGCGGATCAACGGATCGATGTCCTCGGCCTCATGGATGTAGCGCTCCCAGTTCGCCAGCTTGTCGCGCAGGAGGTTCTGTCCCTCGGGCGGGGTGTAGACAACCGCACCCGTCGCCTGGTTGACCAGGGCCGTGCCGGGCGTCGACCGAATGTCCAGTTCGACGCCCTTGATGGTGCGGCACACCGCGACTGCCGTTGATGTCGTCACAGGACGCTCTTGCAGAGTTCGGAAGCCCTGATTGAGCGCGGTGCGGTAGCGCAGCGCCTCCTTCGTGGCAGCATCAGCGAGATTTCCGGCTTCATTGGCGAAGCGAAACAAGCGGTCCGTCGTCGTGACGATGTTCTCTATTTCGGAACTTGCCTGGGCTTCTAGGAGCGGGATAGAGTTGATGAGGACTGCTTGGTTCGGGATAAGCTGACCCGATACCCTGAGCTCTGCCAGGGCCGCGCGCGCCACTATGCAGGCCTTGAGCACCACCTTCGTTTCAACATCCTCCTTTGGGGGCAGGGGAGGGAGGTCATTGTAAGGCCGGTCAGCCTGAAACGTCATGTCGCTGGTTCCCTGTTCGATCGACATGTCGGGGTTGATATGTCGTTGGCATCGACACATTGCCAAATCATGTCGATAGAACCGTAATCTATCGACATATAGTGATTGCAGCAAGGCTCGCGCAAACGGAGTTTATTGGCCCTTGGTAGGGGCGGGCTTCCTCTAAAGGGGCGTTTACAGCCCGCTTGCCTTGGTGAGGTTGATCCGAAACCGGTCGCGCCGGCGCTGATAGCGACGGGTCATTTCCGCAGAAGCATGGCCGAGCTGCTTCTGCACGTAGCGCTCATCGACCTCGGCCGAGGAAGCGAGGCCGGCGCGCAGCGAATGCCCAGAGAATTTGGTCCCGCGCTCGCCTTCCGACAGATCGCCACGAACCCCGGCGGCCAGCGCGGTGCGCTTGACCAGCCGTGCAACTTCCTGGTCATTGAGCCGCTCGGCTCCAACCGCTTTACCGTGGCCTGTTACCCGGCGGAACAGCGGTCCGTGCGCGATACGAGCGAGTTTCAACCAGGTCTGCAGGGTGACCACCGGGCAGGTGGCGTCGGAGGAGCCGCGGCCGATCTCGACCTCGCGCCAGCCGGTCTTTCCCCGTATCGTCACCAAAGCACCTTTGTCGAAGATTTCCACCCAACCGCGGCCATCCTCGGTCTGATCACGGCCGAGATCGAGGCCGACGATTTCCGAGCGACGCAGGCCGCCAGCGAAGCCAAGCAGCAGCATGGCGCGGTCGCGCAGGCCGCGCAGGGTGCCGCGGTCTAGGGTCTCCAGCATCGCGATCAGATCCTCGGGAAGAAGTGCCTCCTTCTGCCGTGGCGGCTGTGCGTGGCTGTTGCGAATGCCGGCGAGCACAGTGGCGATATGGCGGTCCTTGCGGTCGAGCGGCTGGCCACGTTGCGTATAATTCCAGGTAAGGGAGGAGAGACGGCGCTCGATCGTCGCCACGGAGTTCGGCTTCTTGTCCCCCGTTACCTTGCCGGACGCGCAGGCGGTGATATAGAGACCGACGGTCTGCGGGTCGGGGGGCGACACCTCCAGATTCTGGCGGCGTGCCCAGGCGCAAAAATGCTTCCAGTCGGTGGCATAGGCGCGGCGCGTGTTGGCCGAACTTGCCGCCTCGACATAGTCGCGGGCGCGGTCGGCGAGCTGCTCCAGGTGTGCCGGCAGGCGATTTGGCGCGGTGGACGACAGGGGAGGGGAGGGCGTCCCGTCCGAGGTGCCGTCGACAGGCCGGCCCATTGCCATGACGAGATCGATGATGTCCGGCAACTCGTTGTCGAGACCGCCGCTGTCGAGACAGTCGCCGGCAATCGGCGCTGACGGCGCGGCCGGCGTTGGGGCGGCGGAAAGTTCGACGGCGGCCGCCGTGCTATGGGACGTTGCGGAACTTCGCTGAGCGTGATTTCCGGGCTTGCGATCGATGAAAACGGCCATTTCCTCTATAGACAGCAAAACGAACGATAATGCAACATTATCGTTCGTTTTGTTGGCACGACAGGCGCAGCGCTTTCTGTGCAATTCAATTGCTAAAAGCGCCGCCATGATTCATGCTCATTCGCAATGATTCTGCGGCCCCAATCCCTCTCGCGCCACTTTGGTCCGCTCCCTGGAGCGCCAATCGCCACGCCGGCGGTCCTCGTCCCGACCTGGCTGCGCCGCGCCGTCGCCGATGCGCAAACCGTTGCGGGCAAAGACGTCGAGGATATCGCACTCGTTACCGGCGCCGCCATCGGCGCGCTCGATGCGGTGGTCCGCCGGCAGGAGCGGTGGGCCGGCGCCTGGCGCCAGCGGCTGGCGCTCGTCGCCGCAGGGGTGACGGCAAGGCAGGCTGGCCGCGTCGAGGGTGAAAGCGCGCTGCGCGACGCCGTACTGCTCACACGCCCGGGCGATTTTTTGTCCGTCGGTCCCGCCGGCAGGATGCTTGTGGCTTGGCGCAAGCTAGCCGCTACGCCAGCTGAAAATCTGCTGACCGAGGCGAGCATGGGCGCGGTGCTGGATGACCTCGGTCTCCGCCGCGACGATGACGCAGTCAGCGACCTGGCGGACGATCTTCGACAGCTTTCCGCGGGCATCGGAACGGTCGGCATGCTGACCGGCGCGTTCACGGCCACCGAAAGATATGGCTTCGCACGAGCCTTTGGATGCTGGCTCGCCGACGCCCTGCTGGCGCGGCGGTTGGTTTGGGCACATGCGGTGCCGCTGCTGGGCGCTGAGGCGGCCTTGGGCACAAGCACCCGCCCGCGTCGATCGGCAGCCAGCTCAGTGGCGACAGGCATTGAGACAAATCCTGAGCGTGCCAAAAATCTGCTTGCCGCGCAGGCGCGCGCCGCGTTGCGCGCGATTGATCTGTCCGCCGAGCTCGAGCGCCGCGCGGACCGGCTGCTTGCGGTAGCTCCGAAACTTAGGGCCAAGGCCGCGGATGCTGTTGTCGAAAAGCTCCTGTCCGACGACGCGATCGTGGCATCGCAAAAGATCGCCGGCATGAGCGACCGCGGCCTTCGCCGCCTGTTCGACCGGCTGGTCGAACTCGGTGCCGTGCGCGAGCTGTCTGGCCGCCCCACCTTCCGCATCTACGGGCTTTGACGACCATGGCGGAAGCGGCGCGCAGACGCGGAAAGGATAGGCCAGATGACCGTCGATCGGACGAACGTCGATCAGCTGACCAGCTGTTTGACCGGGAGCTGGATCATCTGCCACCGGAGGCGCGCTGGCGCGAGTGGATGAACCGCGTCGAGGCAACGATCTTTGCCGCCAGCGAACCGGTGAGCCGCGAAACGCTGGCGCGGATCGTCGGAAAAAGCTGCAGCGTTGACCTTTTGATCGACGACATCCGCGAAGAGCTGCGCGGGCGGCCCTATGACCTGGTCGCCGTCGCCGGCGGCTGGAAACACCTGACCCGGCCTGCCTATGCAGACGCCATCCGCGCTGCTGTAGGTGGAAGTGGGAAGACGGCCGATCTCACGCAGTCGGAGGTTTTGGTGCTGATGTGCATCGGCTACTTCCAGCCGATCATCCGCGCCGAACTGTCGTCTTTCTTCGGCAAGGAGATCAGTCGCGATTTTATTGGTCATCTGCGCGGTGCCGGCCTGATCGCTTCCGGTCCGCGCAGCCCAACGCCGGGCGCGCCCTACACCTACGTGACGACAAGAGAATTCCTGCTGGAGTTCGGGCTCGACACGCTGCGCGACCTGCCGGATTTCGAAGCGCTCGAGGACGCAGGGCTACTTTCCAAGGAGAAGCTGCTGGCGGGCGATATTCCGGCCGGGTTGGGAAGCGGGGAGCACGACGAGGATGATGAAATCGAAGGCTGTGATCTCGATGTCCTATCCGAGGCGCCTGAATGAGGATCCCTCCAACCACCCTTAGGCAGCATTCGGCCTTCACGGGGACGAAAGGTTTGCCTAGGCTAATGCCCTCCACAAATCCCGTTCGTCGGAGTCAGTCAAGCGACGACCGGAGGAAAGGTCGGCACCTGGGCCGCGACGCTGGATGAACTGGCACGCGAGCTCGACGTCGTCATCCTGGCGTCCGCGGGCAATCGCGCTCCTCGGAGTGGCAACAGGATAAGGATTATCCTGTTGCGCTGCTCTCCTCAAATCTAAGGCCTTCACCTAGCAGCCAATCCATGTAGGCGTCGCCTTCCTCTAGATCGACGTCTTCCGCCTTTGCGTGCTCGTAACCCATGAAGTCGCGTGCCTTCTCAAAAGAACATGGAACGGCTT
This sequence comes from Mesorhizobium sp. P2_D6, assembly GCF_056404315.1. Classification (NCBI taxonomy): domain Bacteria; kingdom Pseudomonadati; phylum Pseudomonadota; class Alphaproteobacteria; order Hyphomicrobiales; family Phyllobacteriaceae; genus Mesorhizobium; species Mesorhizobium sp. P2_D6. The sequence continues at coordinate 24,720 of NZ_JBFUEG010000026.1, forward strand.
TCATGAGCCATTTGGCACGAGCCAACTTTGCAAGGGCATCGCGTGCGTGCCGGTGATACTCGTCTACGGCTGCAACAAGATCGCGGTTGTTCCGCGCTGTCTCGATTGCCCACTCATAGTCAACATCGTGCATCTGGTTAGGGGCAATTGCGACGATAGCAGCCTCTACCTCTCCGATCGTCAAGCTCGACTCCTCCAAAGTGCCATCACGACGTTGGACCTCAGAAATGATATGCCGGCAGTCTTGGCAGATGAGCACAGTGACATGGGAGCCGATTACCATTCCACCCGTCACGTCGCCACCGCGCCAGTAGAGGTTGCTGACATCCTCCTCCGCGACCCAATCCTGAATGATGTGGATGCGCGCCGTCCATTTTCCCTTGTTCGACTTCCTGCATATCTCCCGCTTGGAGCGCTTACAGCACCCGCACGTCCAATCCTCGCTTACAGCATTCCAATGCTTTTGTTCGCCGTTCTGGCCCCCTACATCGGCGAACTCAGCATCGGTGGGCGGCTTGCCGGCACGCTTCACCTTCCGTTTCGCTGATTTGCCAACGGCGTCCCGCGCAACCGATCGGGCAAGTACTTTCATGCCGATGCTGCCACGGTCTAGGTGCGGCAATGCGTCCGTAACCTGCGCCCATACCAGCGCCCGGTCATCGATCCAGAAATCGGTCCGCATCCCGATCGCCACTTCGCGACGGTTCTTCCCCTTGGCGAACCGTATTGCCATCCGCTCAGCAAAATCGAGGCGATCCGCGATGTCTAGCTTCACCCGCTCCCACGTCGTGCGTGCCGCCTCAAAATCGACTGTATGGACACCGTTGTCGGTGGCGCGAATAAACCCGGTGATCTCTTTAGGTGAGAAAGTGAAGTCCCAATCCACGGCGCTGTCGAGTGCCGCCTTAGCGCTTCCCTCTGCCAGATTGCAGTCGATACAGATGAGCGTTCGTTCGAAGCGTTCCACGAACTGGAGCATGCCGTACTTGGCATGCGACACTTGGATGTTGAACTCGCGATCGTCCGACTTCTGGTTGATTTCCTCGAATAGCTTCCCGGCCTTATCGCCTAGGTGGTCGTGGTGCAATTCAAGTTGACATAGCAGGACGCCGGATGTCGTGAGTCTCGCAATCTGCGGCTTTGTCCTCCGGCAGCATTGGCATGTCCAGCCCTGCCAGGTGCCAGCCCATGCCCGATTGAGATTGAGCTTATCGGTGTTGAACCGGCGCAAAAGCGCTTTGGTCTGCGCACTCCATCGGCCATCTTGCATTCGTGCGAGCTGTTCTAACTCGTCGTCGGCCATGCTTTCGATGTCTGGGATGGTGATCGTTATGGAGCGGCCATTCACGACGATTCGAACCCTAGCTGGCGATTGAGAATCCTCTTCACCGTATAGAACAATTGAGGAACGTCGCCAATCTGAACACCTTGGCGCGCATCATGGCTTTTGGGTGTCGACTGCCCTAAGATTCCCGTGGGGTAGGCCGCTCCCGGCCAGCACGGAGGGGAATATGGCAATTGATTCAATCGCGAAAATTCCGCGGCTTTATCACTTCACTGATAGGAGCAACCTGCCGTTGATCCGTGAGTTAGGTGGTTTATATCCAATTGCCGAACTCGAACAAAAGGCCATCAAAGTGCCTGCGCCGGGAGGCAATCAAGTGAGTCGGGATGCCGATGCCAAGAATGGCATGGGGAAATATGTGCACCTATGCTTTCTAGATACCCATCCAATGGAATATGTGGCGCGGCAAGATGGACGGATCAAGAACTCGATTTTCCTGCGAATACACCCGTCAGTGCTCCAGTTCAAAGGAGTCCAATTCACTCCAGGAGTTTCTAACAAGAACGGCGTCGAAGCGGTGCCAATTGATCAGTCCGACGCCCTGATCGATTGGGAGGTACTGTACACACGTATGGAGTGGAAAGACCCTGAAATCTATCTACGTCGCCAACGGGCCGAAAAGTGCGAGGTTCTAGTGCCCTGTCTCATTCCTCTTAACCTGATAGGAAACATCGGCAATGGCTGAGAGACCAATCTTTATTCCTGCGACCGAGGACGAAGGTTACGTCACGCGTTTGGATTTCGAAATTCCGTGGGCTGGTGGCTTCGCGGAGGTTCAGAAGAAGAAGAACATCCGGGCGCTTCACGATGCCGCGAAGAAGGCTGGATATGCCCCGCTGCTAGAAGTGTCGAGCAAGTCCGACGAAATCGCCGGTCGGCATCTTAGCGCGTTTCACCTGCGCGTGATGACCAGCATCGGCGAGATACCGCTGGAGAACGCCTTTCAGGGAAGTAAGGTATTCGAGCGCGGTGGCCCGTACACCGATCTGTACGAGGTTGAGCCGCGCGATGCGAAGCGCGACCCACGACTCCGCGATTCCGGCGCACTGGTGGGCTTCAAATTCGATAGCTTCGAGTTCCCGCTAGAACCTATGACCGTGTTCTACGATTGGCTTTATCTCCATGCCATCTTTCCCCACCGTGTATGGCTCAAAAATCGAGTGGACGGCGAAATACAATATGCCGGGTTCACGGACATAGAGTTCAACCCCAGCAAGTCAGTCAATTGTCAGGCGAAAACGTGCGCTCTGTTCGTAGTGCTCATGAGGGAGAACAAGCTGGAGCGCTACCTGAAAACGCCCGAGGTTTTCATTGCCGCGATGGCTGCTCATTCGCTTCGGCCGACCGAGCATCAACCTCATTTGAAGCAGGCCAGACTCAGGGTCGGCTAGGAGGCGGTATGCGAAATTTGTTCCGCTAGAGCAGCAAGACCGACGCAGAGGTGGGGCATTCGATCCACCAGATACACGAGGAAGCGTCTTTGTAAGCGCCGCAAGCTGAGCCTCCACTCCGCCGCGATCGAAAACACCGCCACGAGGAACACTGAGAAGGTCTCAACCAAATCTCGAAATCCGTTTGTGATCGTCCAACTTTCGAAGTCGCGAACGAACGCTTGGCTAGTTTCGACGGTCACTACCTGCGGCACGATAATGAACTGCGCGTTGTCATCTTGAACGTGCGAGACAGGAGGGTCGATGCGCGCGGCTACAACGTATCTGCGAGCCGGTTGGCCACCACGCGGCCCAGGAGTTCGGCAAAGCGGTTATTATCCTGAGCCATCTTCCAGAAATTCACGAAACGGCAGACGAGCTGAACATTGCCGATCGAATAGTGGCCGTAGCTGTCAATCCGGTCTGGAGAAACAAGCATATCGCTATCGCAATCGTCCTGCCCATGCAGATGCATCGTAAGGCCGGTGATGGCGCATTTCCCCTTCTGCTCCTCGTAGAGGTTGGCAAGATGAGCCTTCATCTCGGCCTCGGAACAATGGAGTTCCTTGTTCTTCAAGGTTTTGAAGACCTTCTGGCCATTCGAATTCGCAACGGCGCCCGTGATCGAGAGCATGAGGTTTGCGAGAGTGAGCTCATGCAGCGACACGCTCGATCCGAGGGTCTTCCCTTTGTGCGCTCCGAGGCGTTCTTCCCACTTTGGGCGCGAATGCCACGGAGTGAGGTCACCTCCGTCGATGAGCGCCTGTACATAGCCTTTCATATCCGCATTGGCGACGCTGAACATGGCTGCCATTGAGGAGATATAGTCCTTCGCGACGGGATGGATCGTCTTCCATGACAACGGCTTTTTTTTCTTGTCATGGCGGGACCACTTGGTGACAGGCTTCGCGAGCATAACGCTGTCGGGATCGGAGTGATCAAAAACCGGATCGGCACTCGTCGTCTGGGCCCAATAGAGACTATCGCTGTTCTTGTCTCTGTGGAGCCAGAAATCGCCTTCGCTGCGCGTCAGGTCGTTACCTCGATTGAACCAGAGCGTCGCCCGACCTTTGACGTCGGCCTCTGAGTCGTCTTTGGCGGCGTCAGCTTTCGTAACCTCCAGATAGCTATCGTAGTCTTCTGCGCGCCATGGATCAAAATAGGTCTTGCCAAATTCGAGGGCTACGAGGCTCTCGCTGAGGCACCGAGACCAAAGGCTGTTTTCGTTCCCCGTCATGATGACATAGATTTTGCCTGCCAAATCGCTCCCCCAAATATACCCAGTCTTCATGCCTTTTACCGACGGCGTACTGAGGCCCGGTTTAGCCGACCAATCAATCCATGCTAATGTATCTGTTGCTTTTCAAGTCCGCCGTCGTGGGGATCTGCGACAGAACTCAGCCAATCAGTGAGATCACGGCAGCCGGTATTGAGCCTTTGCATTCGCCAGAAAAAACGGAGAGGAGGCCGGCAGATCGTCGATAGCGGCGGGAAGCCCATCAATGCGTCGACCGTCGCTAGACGTTGATGGCATGCACAGTCCCTCCGATCAAGCCGCCATCGGCTGGGCTGTCGGCCCGACACCGATCACCGCACCTGTGGTCATCAGCACAATCAGACCGCGCTCGGCTCCGGTCATGTCGAGATAGGCCCGAACCTGTGCGCGGTAGTGGTCGAGTGTCTGGGGATCGGGCGCCACATCGCTCTTCCAATCCACGACGACGGCGGGACGGCCTTCAGACGTCAGAGTTGTGGCGTCCGCGATCCCGGCCGTTGCCGTTTCCGCCCCGTCGGCCGCATACGCGGCATAGACGGGAAATTCGGCGAAAAGATCTGGTCGTAAGACCACGATGGCGGGTAGTGCCAGGGTCCGGACAACACAGCCCGCCAGCTCTTCGGCCGATAGTCCCGTAACCGGATCGGCGACCGGAGTCCGGCCGAGGGCACGGATGAGTTCGGCGGCCCGTTCGGCAAGGGCGGCCTCGGCCTCATGGGTTTCGCCGGTTAGCACCTCTTCCATGAGCTTGTGTAGGATCAGTCCGCGTTCGCGGCCTCCCTGAACCAGAACAACGGCTTCCAGTTCGGGTGGCTGGTCATCAGCCGATCCGGTCCAGATCCTGGCCTCGTCTTCCTGCAGCATGGCTCCGGCGGCGTTCTCATCGCGGCTGGGCGCAAGCCAGATCAGTCGCGCCTGCCGCGCGGCAATGGCTTCGGCTTCCGTGGCGAAGATCGCGCGAGTCTGGGTATTGGCCGCTCCGGTGCCAGCCGTCGCGACGTCGGCGGGCAGATGCGAGAGATCCAGGCCGGGGAGTTCGGCCAGCGACAGATCGACGAGACCGATCCAGGCGGACTTCGACGGCGTTGTGTCGAGCCGGGGCAGGACGAGAAGTTCGCGGGCGCGCGTGGCGGCCACGTACCAGAGCCGTATGCGCTCCCGATCCAGCTCGTCTTTCTCAGTCTGCCGCACGGCTTCGTAACCGTCCGGCGCGACGCCCAAGACCGGGCAATAGAAGGTGTCCGTCTGTCGGTCGGTGATCGCGCTGTCGGGCGCCATAACGCCGGTCATGGTGTTGACCGGAATGACGATCGGCCATTCGAGCCCCTTGGCCGCGTGCATGGTGAAGAGCGCGATGGCTTCTTCCTGTGCGTCGGGCCGGCCCTCGACGGCGCGCGCCTCGTCGGCCCAAGCTGCCGTCATCGCCTCGGCAAAGGCGCGGAGGCCGCGCACAGCGTAGCCGGTCGACAGGCTGAGATAGAGATCGACATTGGCAAGCGCGCGTTCGGCCTGACCACGATGGCGCTCAAGGAGGAGAGGGCGCACGCGCATCATATCCACGGCCTGAGAGAGCAGTTCGTGCGGGGTCGTGCTGTTGCCGCGCCGGTAGAGCGATTGCAGTCTCTCGATGATCTCGCGTGCGAGCGGGTGCGCGATGGCAGCAGGATCGACACTGAGGTCGAGGCGCGGAATCCGAGTAGGTTCCTCCTCGGAGCGCGGCAGGCCCCAGACGACATCCAGCAGCTCTTCTTCCGTGAGGCCGACCAGGGGCCCGCGCAGCAGGGCGCCGAGCGCGAGCGTGTCGCGACGATCGGCGAGGACGCGCGCCAGCGCGATCAGGTCCTGAATTTCCTGGCGGCGAAACAGTCCCTTGCCGGCCTGCGTCGCCACCGGAATGCCGCGGCGTTCCAAGGCTTCCTCATAGCGCCACAGATCCGCGCCAGTCGGCGCCAGCAAGGCGATGTCGCCCGGCTGGCAAGGGCGTTCCGCTCCACTGCGCCTGTCGATGATGGGGTAGTTGTCGATCAGCCGGGCGCACAGATCGGCGATGGCATCGGCCTCCGCATCACGCTGCTGCTCGGCGCTGGCCTTGCCGTTTTCGTCGGCGACCGCGATGTCGAGGGCCGCCACGCACAGGCCGTCGCGATCGTCGTGGAACGGGTCTAGGGCGGAGAAGCCTGGCTGCCCGTCAGCCGAGAGCACGGCCTCGAAGCGCTCGTTGACGAAGGTGAGGATCGAGGCGCAGGAGCGGAAATTGGTAGAGATCGACAGGAGGCTGTCGGGGTCCTGGGCGCGGAAGGCGTTGCGTGCCTGCACATAAGCACCAACATCGGCGCCCCGGAAGCGATAGATCGCCTGTTTGGGGTCGCCGACCAGGAAGAGCGCTCCCGGCCGGATTCGGAACCGCGTCCAGTCGTCATCGCGATCGGCCGGCTCGCCGCACAGCCGCCAGAAGATCTCGGTTTGCAGTGGATCGGTGTCCTGGAACTCATCGACGAGCACATGGGCGAAACGCTGGCCCAGTGCGCGGCGTACGGCGTCATGATCGCGCAGCAAATCGCGCGCGGCGAAAATCAGATCGTCAAAGTCGAGTTGGGCGCTTGCACGCTTGTGGTCGCGATAGCGCTGCAGGATCGGACGCGCTTCTTCGATCAGCGCCTTCAGACCCTGACCTGCCGCAGCCTGGAGAAGCGAAACCCAGGCGTCGCAGCATCCAGTGTAATGGGCGTCGGCGGCGTTGTTCAGCCGGTCGCCGTCGGCCTTGGAGAGACCGGCCTGCTTTGCCGCGGCGAGCCATTTGCCCTTCTTGCGGTAGGAGGCGAAGGCACCAGCCTTGGTGCACAGGTCCGGGTGTGGACGCGAGGTCAGGAGCCGGACGAGGCCCGTGGGCGTTGCGGGATCGGAACCGCTCGCCAAGGCGGTTGCCATCTCGGTCAGCCACTCGACGATCACCACCGTTTCCGGCTCGGCCGCCGCCGTGGCGCCCATGAAACCCGCGAAATCCGCCGCGGCCCGCCGGAACGCCTGCAGATGGTCGTCAAGCGGCGAGACGGGCGGAGCCATGAGCGTGCGGCGGCGGCGCAGATTCTCGGCAATCTTGTGGAGGAGCGCCACGGTTTCACCGGGGCTGTGCAACACCATCTCGGCAAGAACGCCGCCCTGGCTGCCGGACAGGCTCTCGCGCAGCCAACCGTCGACAATTTCGAGGAAGGTGAGATCGGCCTGGTTGCGATCCATGACGCTGGCGCCGGGATCGATGTCGGCCTCCGCCGGATAGGGCTTGATCAGGCGCTGGCAGAAGCCGTGGATGGTGGAACAGGTGATTTCGTCGATCGCGGCGCTGGCTGCAGCGAGATTGTCGCGATGGGCCTGGGTCAGCCCATCGGGCAGCGCCACGCGCAGTTCTGTCGCGATCTTGCCAGCCGAGAGGTCGGCGACGAACTCACGGACACGCGACAGCAGCTCACTCGCGGCGAGTTCGGTGAAGGTGACGGTGGCGATGGAACGCGGCGAGACGCCCTCTGCGAGCATGGCGGCGATGCGGCCGGCCATGACGGCTGTCTTGCCCGAACCCGCGCCGGCCTCGACCAGGATCGAACGATCATGAAGGCTGATCGCATCGCGGCGCGCGCCGTCATCCTTCAGCTTCTTGGACAACTTGCTCATTATTCCACCTCCCAGACCTGAGCGACTTCGCCAAGCCGTTCTGTCGCGGCGGCCATCTTGCGTTTGTAATAGGTGGCGCTGGCATTGGCCGGTAAGGCGAAGGCGAGGTCGTCATAATCGCCCCCGGTGTCGGGGCCTTGCAGGGCCGCACCTCCAGCAAGACTGGTCCTTGCCGCGCTGAGATAGCCCGTAATCTCCGCGAGCACGGCCTCGGGATCGTCGAGCTGCAGATCGACGGGCTCGCGCGGGTAGAGCAGCGAGGCGCTGATGGCGACGTCGTCGCCGAGGAGCGCCTTTACGGCGAACGCGTAGAGGCAGCGCTGAAGCTCGCGTCCGCCGTTGAGCCGGATGTCACCCCGCGGCGGGCGGCCGGTCTTGTAATCGCGGACAAGCGCGCGCTTACCGTCGCCCGAGATGTCGAGCCGGTCGATATAGCCGGCGATGTTGAAGCCGGTGTCGGGGATCGTGACGGGCGCGCTCGCATCCCACGGCGTCTTTGCGTCGGATTTTGGTGCCGAGCCGCCGAAGGGGACTTCGCCATAAGCGCGCGCGCCGGGCAAGACATCGTCGCCATAGGACAGGGCGCGGCCAGCCATCACGCGGGCGTCCTCGAGGCTGCGGCCCCAGATGACGGCGGGAGGAAGCGGACGCTCGCTTTCCCAATCGGCGGCGACCGCTTGAGCGGCACGGGCCACCGCCGCTTCGACGGTCTCCGCGCCGGCGGATGCGAGTCCGTCTCCGGCTTCGAGGTCCCTCAGCGCACGGTCGAGAACCATGTGGACAAGATCACCGGTCCCGAGCGCGTCGAGCACGAGCGGTTCGGCGGTGCTGTGCGGTTCGCGCCATCCGAACGCATAGACCCACACGAAGCTGAGAGGATTGCGCAGCAGGCGGCGAAGCGAGCTGGCCGACTGGGTGCGACCAAGGATGGCGAGCACCAGCGGATGGTCCGCGCGCACGAGCCCGTCATGGGGGGTGATCTGCGACTGCCGCCAGTCGCGCCAGCAGCCTTGTGCGCCGATAGACTGCGGATCGGCGGCGAACTCCTCAGGCCGGGCCATGAGGCGGTCGGTCTCACTGAAGGCATGAACCGGCGTCGCGTTGCGGCGAAGGTAGGTTTCATCGCCATGTCCAGCGAGCAGCGGGCTGCGTCCCAGGAGGCGCCCGTCGCTGTCGCGCCGGGCACGAGAGAGGACGACTTCAGCAGCCGTCGTTGCGAGGATCGTCTCGAAGTCGCGGCGGTCGGCGAGATTCACCGGAAGCGGATCGACCACGGAGGTCGGGATGATGTGGTCCGGGATCAGCCGGTCCTCGGCAAGCCCTCGCGGCCAGCGCGAGGAATTGAGCCCGAGGAGCCGAATGAAGCGGCGGGGCGACGCCGCGAGCGCACTGGCCGGCATCCAGGCGACAGAAACGCACGCTTCCAGTCCGTCGTCCCGTTTCAATGTCTGCAGTGTCGCGTCGATCGAGGCGGCGGGGCCGGCGAGCAACGCCTTGCGCCATATTGCGAGCGCGCGGCCCTTGAGGAAGACGTCACCGATCTCGCTGGCGGCGTCCGGTCCTTTTGCCAACGTCTCGACCGCTGTGCGCAGCGCCGCGGCATGGTCCGTGCCGCCGGGCCAGTCTTCCGGCGTCAGCCGGGCCAGCAAGCGGTTCCAGGCGCCGGTCGTCGAGAGCGGGGCATCTGCCGGCAGGACGCGCAGCCAGCCTTCGGGCAGCACCTCGAAAGGGCCCGTGTCCCGGCACAGCGCCGCGAGGCGCCGTAGGCGCGACTGCGACAATCCGCGAACGACGATGTCGGCCAGCGCCGCAGCCGCCTGCCCCTCGCGGGTGGTCACGGTTCGGACGCCGTGGACGAAATGCAGGTCGATATTGGCGTCGGCGCGCAGGGCCAGGAAATGATCGTCATACTCGGCGGGAGACGTGGTCGCGATGGCGATCTCGGATGGCGACACGCCAGAGGCGAGCAGGCGCCGCGCCCAGCGCATCGCTTCGATGGCCTCGTGATAAGCCGTCGCCGCGCTCACAGCACTGATCTCCGGCGTTTGCGCCGGCGCGCGTGAAACGGCAACGCCGGTGCCTTCCAGCCACGCGGGAACGCTCCTGGGGCCGGCCGTCCACTGCACCGGGATCTGCGCGGTGAGGGCTCGGAGCAACGGCCTCCAGCAGGGCGAGAGTTCGGTCAGGCCGATGATTTCCATCGGACCGATGATAGCCGGCGCATGGCCGACACGGCCGGTCGCCGCGGCGACGATGTCGACAGGGCGCATCATGCCGGCGGGAAGCTGGTCGAGGACCGCAGCTTCCAGGCGTGCGATGGCCTCCAGGCGCAGATGATCGACCGCTCGCGCAGCTAGGTCCATGCCCGCGCGCCACGCCTTGTGCAGGGTGCCCGCAGCTGCGTCGATCATGCCGGGCAGCGATTTGATGCTCTCCAGTTCGCCCATTGGCGTTGCCGGCAAGACGGCCTGGATCGCGGCGCTCAGGCTTTCATCATCAATCGGCCGGACGAAACCTCCGGCGAGCCGCACCGCCGCCTGCTCGAACGACATGACCTGCAGGCCATGTCGGCGGTCGCGCGCCGCCGCCAGGCGGCCTTCCCGCATGGCGAGGCGGCCGTGAACGACGAGGGTGGATCGGCCCGAGATGGCCATTGGGGGGGCGCCTCCTTTCGAGGTCAGTTCTCATTCGGGCGCCGGCCCAGGGCCGGCGCCGCCGCGCGCGTGACTGTTGCGTTGCGATATTTTCTGACGGGCTATTTTGTGAGAAGTCTGTCAAACCCGTTCATGAAAGCTATCTATAGCAGGCAAACACTAGAATTCCGGGCGAGATGCTCTGATGGAATGTAATCCACAAGTTTATCGTTAGAATCGACTGGATATCCGGTTCCAAAGGCGCTGCCAGAAGCCTGGTGCCACCTTGGGCGGAACGGGTTGAGCGGGAGGTTCGGCCATGGGCGGCTGCCCGTAGAAACGAGCTTTGGCGGCGCGATCACGCCGACGCTCGGCGTCCACTTGCTCGTCGCTCCAGGGGCCGGCTTCGACCACCTTGCCGCGGTCGATCACATAGTGCGACCGGCACGGCAACGTCCAGTTGCCGATCGACGGATAAAGCGAAATGGTCTCACCGTCGAACGTCATCTTCCAGTCCGTGGGCGTGAACGGCGTGACAACTTCCTCGCCGCAACCGCAGCAGCAGCTGTGGGCCGATGTCGCATATTCCATCGACACGTACAGCACGCCTGTCCCAAGGCGCTCGGGAATGTGGTCGACGAAACGATGCTCGAGTCGCTTGTGGCGTATCACGTGAGGTCCCCATTGATCAGCATGTTGCCGTCGGTGGTGTAAGTGCAGTGATGCTCGCGCTCGAGGTCTCGGTAGAAGCCGCGGATTTTCTTCCACTTCACCACGGCAAGGACAGCATTGAGGGCATTGAGATCCGCAACCTGAATGTTGGACGCATAGATGTCTTCCTCGCCCCCACCGGCGAATGAAATGCGCTGAGGCACATGATCCCGCTTCTGAGGCGTGCTGGCGGTCACCCGCAGGATGCCGCCCAGTGATCCTTCGTCGAGCTCAAGGCCCATGCCGACATCGATGAACGCAGCGCCGGTCGCCTCGAGCTTCTCGACGATCAGCCGCTTCGCATCGCTGGCATCGAGCGACAGGAACGCGAAGGTAACGCCGTCGAGAAGGTGCAGGTTATCCGGCCCGAGCGCCACGTCATGCGCCACGATATTGCGATGCATCCGGCTATAGATATCCTTCAGATATTCGACTTTCTTTGGCGCTTGTCGCAGTTCGTCCAGGCTCGGAGCGCCCGGTGCCCGAAACGCGTTGTGGGTCAAGAACTCGTCGCTGTCGAAGAGGCGGATCTCGCGAACCGGCGTCTTGGCGACGAAATCCAGGATGTAGCCGCCAGTGCCGCCGACGCCAATGATGGCAACCCGGTCGCTGGCCAGCCGCTCGGCCAAGGCGCCGATCCCGACACGGTCGGAGGCGGTCTCGACATAGTTGAAGACGCTGTCTTCCTCTGCTTCAGGCTCACGGATGGTGCGAGCCGTCATGCCGGGGTTCAGCACCGCGGCCGGACCGGCGATGATGTTGGCGTAGCTGGTCATCTTGTGGTGATAGTCGGCGTAGCCCTCGGCCGGTTTGCTTGAGAAGGCATGCGTCGCCTTCAGGCCATGTCCGAGATCGAAGGCGCCGGTTTGGTGCGCGATGGCCTGGATGGGCGACCCGTCGGCGTGACACGGGAAGTCGCCATCCCAGTGGGCAACATGGGTGTCGGGCTTGCGCGTCCGGTCCCCGGCCAGTGTGAGGCTGGAGATCAGGGTGCCAATGCGCAGCTGCCGCTGTGCATCGACATAGGGCACCTCGCGCATGACGAGATATCCACCGCGCTGCTGGACGAAGTAGCCCTCGTCCCTCAGCCGCTTGAGGTCTGGGTTAAGACTGAACAGTGCGTGTGACATTGAACACGGTCCCCTTTTTCTTGACATCGACAGAGCCGCCAGCCCCGAGCTCACCGGCGTGCGGCGTTGATGCCGCGTGGCGGTAGGTCATCGAGAACACGACGTTGGGCTCGTGCTGGCCCGGAAAGGCGAGATGGACGATCTGCTCGAACGTGACCGTGTCGTCGTTCACCGTGCGCGGCCGCGAATTGACGATGATCTCGAACGTTGGCGGCCGCTTCGGCGCGGTGATGAAGCGCTCGATGCCGGGTTCGGCCAGATCGATCAGGTCCCCATGTTCGATCTGGCGATCTTCGCCGCCGGGAACTTCGAGGAAAACGCCTTCGCCCTCGCCAGGTTTGGCCAGGCTATAGAGCACCGCGCCGCTGATAACGGGCTTGCCCCAGCGCAGCTCGTCGTCGTTCAAGGCCAGCTTGAAGTCGCGATCCGTCAGGAAGGCGACGAACCGCTCGGCGCCGTGCTCGCGCAGATCGAAGGGTTCGTTCAGCCGCACATCCTCGAAGTCGCCCGAGGGCAGGATAGCGAAGAGGCTGTAGCCGTCCTGAGGGTCCAGGGCGCCGGCCTCGAGCAGCTGACGGCCAAGCGGCACGGGATCGCTCACCTGACGGGACAGGAAGTTGAGATCGCCCTGGGCGAGGAGGAAGCGATATCCCCGCGCCGGACGCAGAGACCGCCCTTCGCGCAGGGCGTCACCGACGTCGTCGTAGTCGAGAAGTTCTTCAGTGTTCATTGCGATTGGTCCTTAGGTTGGGGCCGGGGCGGGGCCACGGCTCTAAGCGACCAATCGGATTGAGTTTCGCCGACCGGTAAGGTCAGGCGAACTTTTTTTGCAAGGATCCGTCGGGTGTCGGTCCGCAGATGAAGAAAGCCGGGCAGTTCGGACAGGTGCGCGATGAGATTTCGGCCGGGAACCGTCCAGCGCGGATGTCGCCAAGAAACTTTGAAAGCTTGTCCGTGCGTCCCTTCAACTCGCGGTCTGAAAGGGAAAGCTCGGATGCCTCGCCGTCGGAGAGATGGACGAGCTCGGCAACAGCGCCGGGATAGGCCTGATTGACCGCTAGGATCAGCGCCGCGGCGCCGACATCCTTGCTCTCGGCCGATCGCATGTGACCCGTGCGGACGCGGCGCACGGCGCGGATACCGTCAGGCCGCATCAGCACCTCGTCCGGCTCGACGAGGATCTCTTCGCCGCCGAGGTTGATACTGACCGCCACAGGCGCCTCAGCGATCGCTCCTGCGCGGCCCGACAGAAAGAAACGCAGCATCGCCAATGCGAGATCGCGGAATTCAGCGCGGTAGCCATGCTCCCCCAGTCCCTCACCGGCAAGCGCTGCATCGGTTCGATCAGTGAGTTCCTGCTCGGTCACAGGCAGGTCCGACGCGATAACCGCCTTGACTACCGAGCGAACCGCCTCGTGCAAGTGCATAAAGGCCGTAGTGGTTCGGCGCCCACCGACGTGCAGGACATGGGTGTAGAGAAAGCGGCGCGGGCAGGATTCATACAGAGCGATTTGCGGAGCTCCGAACTGCAGCCGTCCCTCGACGATCAAATCGATGCCCTGCGCTTCCGCCGCCATAGGAAGCGGTCGCGCTGGCACGACCGAGCCGCGCGTCAGGGTGGCTCCGAGACGGTCGAGGAAGGGCGACAGCGCACGATTGTAGCCGTTGCTCTTCTCGGTCGGTGCATAAAGGATCAGGCGATCGCGGGCGCGCGATTGCGCCACATAGAACAGGCACTCCTGCTCCTCGGTCTGGCCCGCGCGGAACGCCTCCAGCGCGTTGCCTGCGGCCCCCGCGATCATGCCGTCGGGCGCCGGACAGGGCGGCGCCGGCGGTGTGCGCGGGATGGTGTCGCTGTTGAGCCCCGGAATATGGACACCGCCGAACTCCAGGCCCTTGGCACCGTGGATGGTCATCAGCCGCACGGCGTCGAGATGCTGGGCGGCTGCCGGAAGCTGACGCAGGTCGCGATCGTCGCCGAGACGGACAAGCCTGCGCACCCGGTCGAGCACACGGGTGATCGGCACGCCGCGGCCGGCCGGCTGGACGCGCATGAAGTTGAGGAACTGCCAGATCGCGATGCCGCGCGTACGGTCGGCGAGCTCTGCGGATGCGCCAAGGCGCGCGACCATGCGGGTACGATCAAGCAATAGCGTCGCGAGCACGGTCCAGGGCGAGGCTGTCTGGTCGAAGCCGTCGAGCGCAATCGCAAGCCTGGAGAGTGCCTGACGGCCGGCGTCGCTTACGCCGGGGATCGCATCCACCTGCTGGAGCCAGGCGCCCGGCGCGTGGTCGGCTGCCCGCAGGTGCTCAAAGATCGCCGCCACGTCAGAGAAGGAAGTTGTGAAGTCGGGCCAGCACGCGATACGCAGCAAGCCCATGGCGCGCCGATCGACGAGAATGGACAGCAAGGCCAGGAGATCCTTGACCTCGGCCCGCTCGAACAGGCTGCCCAGAAACAAGACGGGAACACCAAGCCGTTCGAGATCTCGCCCGATCGTCGACAGCTTCTCATTGCCGGTGCATAGGACCGCCTGGTCACGGTAGGCAAAGCCCTCACCGCGAAGCTGCTCGATCGCGTCTGCAAGAGCAACTTGCTGCTGATCGGCCCGCTGCACAGTCCGCAGTTCGGGCTTTTGACCTTTGCCGTCGCGATGCGCTTCAAGGCCGCTGTCCGCATCTCCGGCGCACATGGTAGTAGCGAAGCTAGAGAAGCTTTCGACAATTTCTGGCACCGAACGATAGTTGCGCTTCAATCGGCCGCGCTTGCCGTTAGCGAAGTCCTCTTTGCCGAACCGTGCCATGTTGAAGGAAGAGGCGCCGCGAAACCGGTAGATCGACTGCTTGGCGTCACCGACCATCCAGAGATTTCGGCCATCTGGGCGCAACGCATGCAGCAACCGCACGCTGCTGCGGTTCACGTCCTGATACTCATCCACCAGGACATGGTCATATTGCGCTTGTAGCGTTGCACAGATGGCGACGTCCTTCTCGAGCAGTTGCACCGGCAATGCGACAAGGTCGCCGAAGTCGATGCAATGTGCGTTGCGCTTGAGCTGTTCATAGGCGGCGTAGACGCGGGCTACCTCGCCGGCGCGTTCAGCGACGTCGCGCGTATCGGAGTCCCCGGCTTTCGCAAGTATTGCGCCGGCGAGTGCGGCGTAGGCTTCGGCGTCGACCACCTCGTCTTTTGCCCGGGAAACGGCGGCCAACATGTCGGCGATGATCTGGGTTGGATCGTAGAGATTGCGGTAATGAGTAAGCCTCAGGCGCGGGAACTCCTCCTCGAGGAACTCGGCCGCCTCGGTCCGATCCATCATCCGCGGATCTTTCGGCAGGCCGAGTTCTGCATGGAAACGACGGATGATATCGAGACCGAATGCGTGGAACGTGCCGATCCACATCGCGGCGGCAGCCTCGGGTCGCTTGCGGGCGATCCGCTCCGCCATCTCTCCCGCCGCCTTGTTGGAGAAGGTCAGAAGCAAGAGGCGCCGCGGATCGACACCCTCCTCCAGAAGGCCTTCGACGCGAGCGATCAACGTCTGCGTCTTGCCAGTGCCAGGACCCGCCTCAAGCAGATACGCCTCGCCGCGATGAGCCGCCGCCGAGGCTTGCAGCGAATTCAGCGGCCGCTCGATATGCGTCGCCTCCGTCACAGGTGGCACTGGCGGCAGCAGCAAGGCGTCGAACAGCTGTTGCGCGACCATCTCGAATGGCGCGCCGAGCTTCGCGGCAATGGCGAACGCGGAGAGCCCTTCGTCAATATGAAGTGTGCGGACCAGGGGGCGCGGTAGCAGCAGCTCGCGTGCAAACAGGTCCATCTGCACCTCACGGCGTTGCCTGCGGCCATAGTCGACAACCCGATCCATTCCAACCGGCGACGGCTCTGCGGCGCGGCTGGGATCAATCGCCGGTACTGGCTCGCCCTCAGGATCGTCGCCGAGTTCGGCATGACCAATCTCGTGGGCGACCAGGAAGGCTTGCTCGAACCGCGAGCCGACATTCTCGTGAAGGATCAGATCGTCGTCGGTGACGAAGGTCGCACGGCCGCCATTGAGGACGGCTGCCCCAGCGGCCGTCGGTTCGACATCAATCCCCCGTCGCCTGGCCTCGGCGACAGCAAAGTCATAGGGCGACCAGGGATCGGCGCCGGAAGCAACCAGGCGAGCATGAAGCTCGGCGGCGACTTGCCTGGCGAGCTCCACGCTGTCCATTTCAATCCGCCTCTGCCAACAACCGGGCGCGCTTCTCTGCCGGGACGCCTGCGTCGATCAGCACCTGCTCGAAAGTGACCTGCCCGCCGATCGCGGGCTTGCCGTCGGCCTTGTAGCTGCGCCCGGCGGCCAGCTGCGCGGGGCCCCAGGACAATTCCAACTGTGTGACCGAACTGCTCACCTCCTGGGCAAGCCTGCCGAGAAACCGTCGCGGGATACTGATGAAGGAGATCCGTCGCTCGCGCAGCGCGGTCACGACCTGCCGGGGCACGTCAAGACGCAGGGCGACGGCACGCCAATCGGCGACCGTAAGCGCCGCGAAGGGGTCCGTCATCGGCGCCGGCATGGCCGCCGCGTGCTGCGACCAGGCAGCGTCGAGGAGGGCCTGATCGGCAGCGGTCAGCGGCGCGTCATCGTCGTAGACTTCGCGGCTAAGCTCGCGCGACAGGTCAACGAGCTCTTGGGCATATTCCGGGTAAAGCCGCAAATAGCGCTCCAAGGTTGACCGGCCAGGCTCGCTCTCGACCGCGAACGCGTCGAGCACAGACTCGCGGGTTGGACGTTCTCCTGCGGGGCTCACCGCTCTTCTCCATCGGCCATGGCGGCCCGCAGGGCGGCGAAGGCTTTGTCGCGATAGGTTCGGACGGTCTTTTCCGAGCGGCCCAGGGCCTTGGCGATGGTCATGACGTCCGGCTCCTTTGAGTCGATGGGGAAGCCCTGTCTCAGCATATGAATGATCCTGCTTTGTTCTATGGGTAGAGCCGCAATCGCCGCATCCAGGCGCAACCGGTAAGCCGGATCGTCCAAATCCGACAAGGTGAACGGGTCGTGAACCCCGGCAGCCTCCTCGACTTCCGGTGACAGCTCACCGCTTTCTTCGTCGTATTCGAGTGGTCGGGAACGGTTCTCGTCGCGCCAGGCCTGTTCCTGGGCATCGCGCCGCAGACTAGCCAGCGCGCCGTCGAAACGCACCTCGAAGTAGTCGACCTTGTCGACATAGGCGGCGCGATCCGCCGACAGCAGCTCGACGAAGCGGCCGAACACCTTGTCGCGCACGACCCCGCGCGTCAAAGATTCCGTCTTGCCATCAGGGCTTTCCGCCCTGGACAAACTACGCATTACCCGTTCAGTCAGGATCCGATAGAGCCGCTCAAACCACATCTCGTTGTTGTCTTGGCGGCTCGCGCGGATGAAATAGACGAGACATTCGCTGGGGACGTAGGCTGGGTCGGAGCGCTTCCTTATTGCAGCCCTGGCGATCAACTCGTCACGCGACAGGGCCGCCAGTTCGGCGATGAGCGCTTCTACCCTCTGGTCGCGCTTGTAGAGTTCGCCGCTGAGGCGTCGCTTGCGCAGCGGTGTTACTGTCGCTTGGCGCGTGCGCTGCGGTTCTGCCCCTTGCCCTGCACCGGCAGCTCCCTCAAACTGGTTCATCGCGCCGCCTCGCTTTCAATATCGCGCCTCTTGTTCAGACGCGTCTCGAGCGAGCGGATGCTGTCGAGCACCGCCTCAAATCCCGGAGGATCGCCGAAGATCATCCCCTTCATGGCTCTGTAATCGATGCGCAACTGTTCGATCATGGCGTCATGCGGTGCAAGCGCGAACGAGCCAGGCACGGCGCTCGCGAGATCGAAGTCCGGTCGATCGAAGAACATCCGGGCATGCGCGACGCAGTCCGCGCCGAGCGCGCTGTTAGCGATGGCGGCGTCGCCCACCGGCGTCGCGGCGAGTTGGTGCAGATCATAGTAGTGTCGAGACACGCGCTGGCCGCCCCCACGCAGCTCTCCTCGCTTGTCGAACCAGCGTCGCAACCCATGGAGGATGACGATCTTATCCCAGAAGGTGCGCTCAGGGTCGACCGTTCGCACGGCCGGCACGGTCAGGTCGAGCGCCGGCAGATCATCATCGACATAGGGTTTGATCGGCACTTCGCTATTGGGGTCGAGCGCGGATTTCGCGCCAGACTCGATCTTGATCGCCGCTCGCACATAATCCGATCGCGGCGTCGCCGCTGGATACCAGATCAGCAGCGTCTGCCCATCGGGATCGGCATCGTCGGCGTCCACCCGTCCCGCCCCGGTATCGAGGCCGGCGGCCTTGAGCCTTTCTTGCAGGATCAGAGTCAACTCAGCGCGCAGCGGGCCGTTGATGTAGGCTTGGCAGGCGTCCTTGATCGCATCGAGGCGCGCCTTGCGTTTCTTACCGCTCAGAGCGTCAAGCTCCTCGATGGTCGCCGGTTCGCCAATGTCGTCCCGAAACACCGTGACGTCGATATCCTCTGAGAAGCGGTTGATCAGACCGAAGCCTTTGGACAAGGAGGTTCCGCCCTTGAAAAGGAGGCGGGGTCCTCCCTCTTTCAGTCCATTGAACAAGGCATCCAGCGTCCAGCAGACCCAGAAGTCCTTTTCGATATTCTGGGATGCCGTGCCGAGGCGCAGCGCCGTCGTATCGAAGGCGCTTAACATCGTGTCCGACCCTGCCGCGAGGACCTCGTCGAAAGCCGCATTCATGTCTTCGCGGTCCGGGTTGCGCCGCGCTTGGCGGTTCGTGTCTTGTCGGCAGAGTGCGGTTTCGGCTTCCGTCGGCCGATGGCTGCGTGATCGTCGTCGCCGTCCCTCGTTCGTTGTCGCTGACGATCATGATCAGCATCGGCACCAGCATGATCATCATCACCGACATGCCAACGACCAACGCCAGCGTCGTTTTCGACAAGCGGCTTGAGAAACACCCACATCCAGGTCGGCAGCGCCGTCATACCCGCAGTGATGTCAGCTTTCAGCGGCGGGCCGGCAACGGGATCCTCGAAGAGTTTGGCGAGCTTGCGCTTGACGTGATCACTCTCTCCTTCACGGACCAGGAGATCGCGGAGCCAGTGAAGCGCCTGGACGACGCGCATCGCCGGTCGCCCGGCCCAGAACAGCTTGCTGGCCGCGGTCGGACGGAAGGTGATCGTGACGTTACCGAGCTTGATCGCACGACGGCGGGCGTCTGTGTGCACCACGATTTTTGCGGGGACCGCGTCGGTCAGGCCCAGATCGTTTGCTGCGGTCATGCCATCGACAAGCATCCGGGTTTGGTCGCGTCGACCAACGGCGTCGATGACCGAGCGCGGATCGGGCGGGTTGGTTTTTTGGGTGAGCTTGTTGAAGCCAGGCTGATCGTAGAGCCCTCGATCGATTCGCCTGAGGGTTTGCGCCTTCGTCAACCGCTGCAACGCCTTATCGACGGCGTCCCGCGATGCGAGATCCACGAAATCACTCGGCGTCCACACCTTGCGCGGCGCGTCGGCACGGATGCGGTCAAGCATGGCTGTCTTCAGATCGGGTGAGTCGCTGCTCATGTCCGAAAATTGTAGAGGTTTTTCGGACGATCAACAAGCAGCCTGTCCGAAAGATATATACAAATTTCGGACAGAGCCATCTCATCCCCGCTTATGACTTACCCGGTTGCCAGTCGCTCATCTGCAAAATGTTTCCGCCGAGTTTTGCGAACGCGCGTTGGCGGCAGGAGAAAACGAGAATCTGCTGATCGCGTGATTGACGATGCAAAGCGTCGAACATGCGCTCAATGCGATCGTCATCGGAATAGACCAACGCGTCATCCAGGATGACCGGTGTGGGGCGCCCGTCGCGGGCGAGCAGACGGGCGAAGGCCAGCCGGGTCAGAACCGAAAGCTGTTCTCGCATGCCGCCACTCAACCTCTCGACATCCTCGTCCTGACCATTGCGACGAACGGTCTGCGGCAACAGTGTATTCTCATCGAACACTATGGAGATGTCGTTGAATAACAGTCTGAGTAGCGGCCGCAGCTCGGACATGACGGGCTTAAGATATAGATCGCGTGCCGCCGAGCGTGCAGCGCCCAGCGTTGTGCGCAGCCGGTCAAGAACGGCCTTTTCGATTTCGAAGCGTCCCACTCGCTCTTCAGCGACTTCCAATTTTTCCCTGGCCTCGCGCCAAGCTTCTTCCACCGCGTCGTCGGACCGAGTGCGAATATGGCCATTGAGATCGGCAAGAGTCACACGCAACTGACCTGCCTCCTGAGTGGCGGCATCCTGAACCGAGCGGGCACGGCGCAGAACGGCCTCGGCGCTGGTGAGATCGTGAGCGCCGTCGCGCAGGGGCGCGGCGCGCATTTCGGCCGCTTCGCGCAGAGTTTGTCGTGCGTTGGCCTCGATAAGCAGCAAGCGCTCCTTTTCCTCGCGTGCTGCTTCAGGTCCCAATATGACGTCGAGGCTGGTCAGTTCCGCCTGGATGGTCACGTAAGCAGTCTCCGCGGCCATGACAGCCTCGTCGGCATGGCTGCGCAGGGGCAGGGCCTCGCGCACGTTGTTGCGTGTTGTCGTCACACGCTGCTGAGCTGCTGCATGATGTTGTCGGATCTGTTGCGAATCGACCTTAAGTTCGAGGTCCCCGGCCGCGAGGGCACTCAGTCGGGCAAGCTCTTCGTGCAATTGCTGTATTCCCTTGGGCGCGAGATCGCCTAGCCGCTGACGCGCCAAGCCCAGTTCGGCGGCCCTGTCGCGCGCTTCAACCAGGCGCTGGCGTGCCGTCATGAGGCTGTCGACACCAAGGACCACAAGCAGGCTGTGGTGCTTCGCTTCGGCTTCTTCGATTGTCCGGTTGGCTTGCTGGGGCCGATTTGAGCGCAGGGTCAAAGCTCCGATGCTGGCAATATCGATGCGCACGGTGCCAGCAAAGCTTTGATCTTCTGCATGGGCCAAAGGCTTGGCATTGATGGTCACCAAATCGGCGGCGCCGTCCCGGTATTCCATGCGTAGCGTCGGCAGGGTTCCCAGTTGCGCTGCACGAAGGCCGGCAAGGTCGATTTCGAGCGCTTGGAGTTGCTCGACAGCCTGTTCCGGCACCGTCAGCATAGCTAGCGCTGCCTCTCCGTCTTCGATCTGGGTTCTGGCGACTTCGGCTTGTTTTAACCGGTTGTGTAGGCTGGCCAGTTGTTCGGCCGCATCGCGCGCCAAGAGGGTCGCATCCAGCCGCGCGAGCAGTTCGCGAGCTTCGAGCTCTTCCTGTTCGGCTACTTGAACTTCGCCCATCGCTTGTTCGTTTTCGGCAATGGCAGAAGCGCGCCGATCGAGAACCTCCCTGCGGCGAAGCTGCGCAATCGTCGACTGCTCGCGCAAATCCGCGGCTCTTTTGAGCGCGGTCCGAAAACTATCGAGGGCCTGCTTCGCTGCGTCGTGGTGAATTACGGCCAGGGCAGCTTCCGCTTCAGCAGCTTTCAGGGCTTCGCTGTGCGACTTGGCGGCCTCGACGGAGGCTTCGGCGGCCGAGATACCCTCCCGCCGGATAGCGCCTTCTTCGGGGTTTTCAAGCTCAGACAGACGTGCCAACGCCATGCGCCGCTTGTCGAGTGCATCGCGCAGACCGGCAACTTCGGCGCTGAGGCGCAGTTCCTCTTTCAGCAGCTTGTCACGCTCATCGAGCGCCGCTGCATAGAGACCGCCGCTCTTGGGACGCAGCGTTGACGTAACCAGGCTATAGAGTTCTTCTTCACATGCGGCGGCGATTTCGGCCATGCGTCGCCCGCCGGTCAGGGCTTCAACTTCCCCCTGAACCGAGGACAGTAGGCTTTCGCGTACGCGTTTTTCGCCATCCTCCTCGCTTTTGCTGCGCTTTTCGATGCCGGTGACCCCTTGGCGAACCCAGAGCAATCCTGCCGGTCCTGCGGTTCCGCCGTGGATTAGTTTGCCGATAAACGCTTCGGCCTCGTCCGCTTGAGCCAACAGTCGCCCCCGATCGAGGTCGATAACGCTGGCCAGCTTGCCTCCATAAAACTGCTTGGTAAGCCGATATCGTCCTTCTGAAGTGGTGATGTCGGCCTCCACCACCGGATTGCCCCCACTATAAGGCCGCAGCAGTCTTACGCCTTCGGGCGTCGCGGTGTGGGACTGGAAAAAGAGTGCATGGAGTGCTTCGAAGAAGGTTGATTTGCCGAATTCATTGACTGCGCAAAGCACGTTGACGCCATCGCCTATGTTCTCGATAGCGACGCCTTGCCCAGCGAACCGTTTGACGTTGTGGAGCCGAAGGGCTGTAAGTTTCATGATCCCATCGCCTCGCAATAGCTGAACAGCCGAACCAGTGCTTCTCGCGATATGTCGCGTTCGACAGTCGACCGCCTTTCGTCGGTGCTTTCATCCAACAGTGCCTGCGCTGCCTCGCGAAGGGCACCGGAGCGATCGATCCGATCCAAATCGCCGCTTTCGCAGTCGGTCGCGAGCCCGTTCCCTTGCAGCTCCAGATAGGCGTAGTCGGGCGCGGCTGCCGCGACCGCCGCTTCGAGGGCGGTTCGTCTGCTTACCCGTACCCGGCCAGACGCGACAATTCGCAGCAAGGTCTGACGCCGCAAGTCTGCCGGTGGTAGCAACGCGTCAAATGCCGCCGCGCTGTCATCGCCAGACAGCAAATGCAGTGAAGCGGTTTTCCAGGAAAAGCTGGCTGTTTCGACGGCTACGATCTCGGGCAGGGCGCCAGGCCCAGCAATAGAAACGACAAGGGCCTGACCGGGTGTATCATGCTTGAAACGGTCAGGTTCGGGCGCACCGCTGTAGCGGCTGCGCTCATTGATGGTGACGGCCCCGTGCCAGTCGCCAAGTGCCAGATAATCGAGGCCGGCCTTGGTCGCGCGATCTGGTGCAATGACATCGGACGCTGCTGAATCTTCGGAAAAATTCTGAATAGCGCCATGAGCAAGGCCGAGCCGGATGGCGCCTTGCGGCGTCGCGGCGCTGTTCATCCACTCGGTAAGGTCGCGACCGGGTCTGCGGGTGGTGCACGGTGCAGGCAGCAGCGCCACGTCCGCAGCAATGGTCAGGGTTTCGGGCCGGGTCGCCAGTATGACATTGTCCGGCACAACGCTACCCGCAGCGCTCCACAATTGATCAGCTAACAGTGAATCGTGGTTGCCAGGGAGCAATATCCAGCGCAAGGGCGCGCTCTGGCTCATCTCGGCAAGGGCCTGCCGCACCATCGCTGGTGTAGGCGTTTCGGTGTCGAACGTATCGCCGGCCAGAAATATCGTGGATGCACCATGGACGCGTGCCTGTTCTGCCAGCCGGCTGATCGCGCTATGGCGCGCTTCACGGAGCCGCCCGCGCAGATCCTCCGGCATGTTGCCGAACCGCTTGCCTATATGAAGATCGGAGCTGTGGATGAGACGAAACATGGAGTCTCCGAGACTATGTCGATGCCAGGTAGCGCCGGGCGCGA
Organism: Mesorhizobium sp. P2_D6; assembly: GCF_056404315.1. Taxonomy (NCBI): domain Bacteria; kingdom Pseudomonadati; phylum Pseudomonadota; class Alphaproteobacteria; order Hyphomicrobiales; family Phyllobacteriaceae; genus Mesorhizobium; species Mesorhizobium sp. P2_D6. The sequence continues at coordinate 48,355 of NZ_JBFUEG010000026.1, forward strand.
TCGATGGCCTCATCCAGCCGGGAGCGTGATATCGCCGCAAGTCGCTCGACGCCGAGCATACGTGCAAGGTCGAGAGCGGGATCCGACTGTTCCAGAACGTCTTTGTTCGCGACGACGACAGCGGCTAGCTCGGCGATTGGAATGTCGGCAATGGACCGGCGGGCAAGGGCGTCAAACGGCATGCGATAATCAAGCAGATCGACCACCGTCCCCTTCTTCCATAGGAAGCTGCCGCTGGATTCTTCAGTTCTATCGAAATCACGGAGATGCAGGTCGATCCGCTCCCGAATCTTGTTGCCCGTTCTGAGCCAGCCATGCGCCCGTGCGATGCGCTGCGCAAGGACGTCTTCTCGCAGCGGGCCTTCCTGTTCGATCACCGCGTCGACCATGGTCCGCAAAGTGCCTCGGTAGGCGAAGTCGTAAAAATGATCCGGGCTGATAGCGAATGCTGATAGGTCAGTGAGGCGATAACGGCCGCCCATCGGTACGGAATCACGCGTCGAATTCGCGGCAGCGGGCAAAACTGCTCCAGGTGCTGATGGGTGCTCTACCGTCGCGACGGGAGCGGCGACAAGCTCTGGCTCTGATATTAGCGACAAGTTTTCAGTTTCGCCGATCGATGCAAACTCTTCGGCTGGCAATGGGTCTATGGGGTCGACCTTATGTCCCATGTCCCATTGGATCGTCGCTTCACTTTCCTGTTGTTCAGCTTGCTTGCGACGGCTTTCCTCGAGCAGTGCGGCCAAGCTGGCATGAAGCCTCTCGGTGCAACCTTCGAGATCAAACCACCAATCGGTTGACCATACCCGGACGATGTTCCACCCGAGGCCCCGTAGGACCTGCTCGCGGACCTTGTCTCGATCTCGCGCCGTGGCAGAACTGTGATAGGTCGCGCCGTCACATTCGACCCCCGCCAGATAGGCGCCGGCGAGATCGGGATGCCTAATCCCTATATCCACTCGAAAGCCAGAAATGCCAACTTGTGGAACGATGGTCCATCCGCGCTTCTCAAGCTCGGCGGCTACAGCCTCCTCGAAAGGGGATTCCAAGGTCCCGACCGATCCGCGTTCCTGCGCTGGCAATGCCACGGCACCGCGCTCGGCAAAATCGAGGAAGGTTTTGAGATGCTGTACGCCGATTGCCTTGGTCCGGTTGGGGTCGATCTGGTCGGCGGTAAAACCTGAAAATACTATCAGTTCCTGCCGCGCACGCGTCACCGCGACATTCAGCCGGCGTTCGCCACCGTCCCGATTTAGCGCGCCGAAATCCATGCTTCGCTTGCCGGCGTTGTCTTGCGAGAAAGTAATCGAAAACAGGATTATGTCGCGCTCGTCGCCCTGGACATTTTCCAGATTCTTGACGATCGCGGGTTCAATACGATCGTCGGCAAAGAACCATTCAAGCTCCGGCTCCGTCTGTCGCGCCTTGTCGAAAAAGTCGAGGATGAGCGACTGCTGTTGCGCGTTGAAGGTGATGACTCCGAGCGTGGGTCGGTCCTTTTCTGGAAGGGTCAGCCAACGCCGCATCCTGCTGACCGCCTCATCGGTGACCGCTTGGGCTTCGATGCGGTTGGTGCGACTTTTTCCACGAACGTAGATGCCGGTCGTGATTTTTCGCAGCTGCACCGCCCGATCTTCCACCGTTGGGGAAGGGAAGGTGATGAGCCGATTCTGATAGTAATGATGATTGGAAAAGGCGATCAGCGACTCATTGCGGCTACGATAATGCCAGCGCAGGTCACGCACCGGAATGCCGGCCGCTTTGGCTTCGTCGAGAATGCTCTCAAGATCCTTTTCGTGCTCGATGACTTCCTCGTCCTCCTCGTTGCGGCCAAAGAAATTGGTTGGCGGCAACTGCTTGGGATCGCCTACGATTATGGTTTGATGGGCTCGCGCGATAGCACCGACAGCGTCCCAGGTGGTGATCTGCGATGCCTCGTCGAAAATGACTACGTCGAACAGCGCCTGGTCGGGAGGTAGGTATTGAGCGATTGAAAGAGGCGACATCAGCATGCAGGGCGCGAGCTTCGCAAAGCTCGACGGCATGGCGCCGATCATCTCGCGGATTGACCTGCTGGGCCGCTGCAATTCCATCTGATGACGCAACAGGCCCAACTCGGAATTGCGAGGGACGCTTTGCACAGCCGGCAGACCATGAGCGATGGCACTGATGACACGAAGGCTTGCCTGAGCGCGGACAAGATCATCGATTTCCCGGAAATCTTCGATGGCATGCTCGTGTTGGAAGCGCCGGAAATCTCGCAGCACCGGATCGGCATCCAGTGTGGCCGGCAGCCACCAGCGTACATAGGCCAGGCGGAACGCGGATTGAGCTTCGGTTGGTCGCACTAGACCCGCCTCGATATCGTCGACCAACGCTCCCAGATTCTGACCGACAGCTCTGCGACGAATGCCGCACCACGAAGTCCAGTCCCGCAGAAGATGACGGGCAGCGAGCAAGTCTCCCATCGCGGTCGTCAATTCGGTCAGTGGCTTATCATGTCCTGCCCACGAAGGCGTCTTTCCAGCGGCGATCGCAAATTGGGTTCTCGCAGCCTCGAATGCCGCAGAAGCCGCAAGGAAGCGGGCTGCCCCATGGCGCATCGCGCTATCTGCTGCGCCGCTTCGCAGGCTCGGGGCGGTTGCCTGCAGGAGCGCTCTGAGATCCTCCGTGCCGAGACCGGGCAGGCGTAGCGTCTGTCGAAGCCTTTCGGCGATCGAGAGTATCTGATCGATACTATGGGTGTCGGTATCAAGTGCAGCAAATCCGATCGGCTTGCCAGATAGGATGTTGGCTTCGACAGTGGCGCGGCGGTCCTGCATCACGCGCAACAGCGGCAAGTCGTGCTGAGGATCGGCGACGCCCTCTGTGACATAGCCTTGAAGCAGCTTCTGGACTTTGCGTTTGCCCAACTGACTGTTTGGCCAGAACGCAGAAGCGGCCTGTTGCCATTGCTGCTCTATGTCCTCCATTCGTATCCGCGCAACGGCTGCCTCGTCATAGCGTGCCGACAGGTCCTTGCGAGACTTGCGATAGTCTCCGATTGCATCATTGAGAGTCGCAAGGGCTCCCCGCAACTGGGCGAAATCTCGATCAAAGACAATGCTGACGTCATAGCCGGCACTGTCCTGGAGTGCCGCTGCTAGTTTTCGCAGCGCTTCGAGCTCCGCTTTTGACGCATCGCCTTTTGCGCGCAGGCCGATGCTCACCAGGAAGGCGTCAAATGCGGTCGCYAGAACCTCGGACGCACTCTTGAGGGTCTTTGCCCCTTCGAGCAAATTGTCCTGCCAGCCTGACGTCCACTCGGTGACATCTACGAAACGCAAGACCGGTCGCATCTCCACTGACTGAAACGCGAGACCTGTTTCGGCGGCAATATGCTCCAGCGCCAGCCGGCTTGCCTCGTCGTGG
>NZ_JBFUEG010000027.1:0-49568 GCF_056404315.1 Mesorhizobium sp. P2_D6
GAAAGTGAAAGTTCTCGAAGGCATAGCCGACGCGCGCACGGCCTGTGCCATACCAATCGATGTCCGCCGAACAGCCCTCGATCCCGCAAGGCGGTACAAACGGAACCTTGAGGACGCTGCCGTGAATATTGGCGTAAGACACGTCACCTTCGACGCCGAAAACGATCTGCCCCGCCTGCCAATTGTAACCAGCGGTCAGACCGCCGACAAAGCCGTCTGAATCGACRTCAACGGTGCTGCCAAAGAAACGGTAGGGATCGCTGCTCCAGCCCCACCCGGCCACGGCGCCGAGATAGGCTCCCGACCAATTGATGCTTTCGGGCTGAGCATCGCCGATTGCATCTGCGGCATTCGCCGACCCAGCCAGCATCGCGAAAATACCTGCAATTGCAAATGAAAGGCTGCGCATCGTTATCCCACGCTAAAAGTCCGAGCACCTAAATGTATCAGTGTTCGCTAAATTTACTGTCTCATTCATGCAACACTTGAGACTTGGTTCGTTCGCGTGATTTCTGCCACACCGTAGACGCGTCCCCGAACCTGCCCGGTTTCGGGCCCTGCTATTTGTCATCCTCGCGAAAATCCTGCAGCGATGCATGCCTCAAGTCTTCCTCGCCGCGCAAGTGCTTTACGCGCCCCGATCAGCCCCGGCTTCACCCATTGCGTAGAAAGGTCGTGAGTGATTGACGCGCTTCGCGCCTACAGTAGCTTGTGTGTATGGCGATCAAGTCCCCCTCTTTTCCCAACCGGTTTCTGCACGGCTTTCGCGTCGACGCTATGTGGATGATGGCGTCGCTGCTTCTGGCGGCCGCTCTGGTCCTTGGCTTCGGTCTTCTAGCGGAGGAAGTTATTGAGGGAGACACCAGCGGTTTCGATCGGGCGGTGCTTATGGCCTTCCGTAGCGCCGGCGACCCCACCAACCCGATCGGTCCACTCTGGTTGGAGGAAATGGGGCGCGACGTTACGTCTCTTGGCAGTTTTGCCTTCCTGGGGTTCGTGTCGGTGGCAGCAGTGGGCTACCTGCTGATGGCAGGAAAGCGGAGATACGCTGTGCTTGTTGCGGCCGCTGTGGCTGGCGGGGAAGCCATTAGCATCCTCTTGAAAATCGCCTTCGATCGCCCAAGGCCCGATCTTATACACACCACAAGGGTCTTTACAGCGAGCTTTCCGAGCGGACACGCCATGCTTTCCGCTGTCACTTTCCTAACCCTTGGTGCGTTGCTGGCCAAGGCTAACCCCGATCCCCGTGTCAAGGCGTATTTCGTTTCGCTTGCAGTGTTTCTTACCATCATGGTCGGCTTGAGCAGGGTCTATCTCGGCGTCCATTACCCCACCGACGTTCTTGCAGGTTGGTGTGTCGGTTCCGCCTGGGCCATTCTGTGCTGGTCTGCGGTCCAGCGCATTGAGCAGGGTAATCCGTCGCTAAGCTGGCTTGTGCCGCAGCATTATCGCCCACTCGTGCCAGATCAACACCATGACGACCGCGTCGAAGACGGTCAGGACGAGCAGGCCCGGTGAGTGGGTATAGGAAAACCGGTAGACTTGGTAGACCATGAATGCGCCAAGCGCGACGAGAGAGGCCGGATACGCCCACAGCTTGCCTCGCAAAAGGCCTATCACCAAGAGTAGCTTTATCAGGCCGTGGCTGAGCAGGTAGAAGGCGTAGAACTCCTTGCTGGCGATGGAAAAATGGCTTGCCATCTGCGACAGATGGCCGGCTATGAAATCGTTTGGATCTTCGATCAACTCGTCTTGGGTAAGGGCATTGACCCACGAGGCAATGGTGTTCGTGGTTACGAAATAGAGCAGGACCCCGCCGAGACATTCGATCAAGGCATGCGCGCCCTTGAGCCAGACGCTGACTTCAAAAATCTGATGGATGCGGCGTTCGTCGACTGCTCTCATTGGTCACCTCGCGATCCACCGTAACGGAAGCAAGAACGAATGGATGCAACTCTCACTCACTGGATCAACGGCGCAGCTGGGCTCCACCCCGTGCTTGACAGGGCAATGGTCGGGGTCTCGCAAATCGGCGTTCCGCTCATGGTGTTGGCTGTGGCTCTGCAATGGAGGATGATGGTCGACCGCTACCACGTTCGTCACGCGGCCTTATCGGCCGGTCTGGCGTTCCTGCTCGGTCTGGCGATCAACCAGTTCATTCTTCTGTTCGTGCATAGGATACGACCCTACGATGCTGGCGTGACGCATCTGTTGATCGCACCCAGCGCCGACTGGTCGTTTCCGTCAGACCACGCGACTGCAAGCGTCGCGATCGTTGCGGCCTTCGCGATGCAAGCTCTGCCTCGCCGGACGGTAGCACTTTCCTTTCTGGCATTCCTGATTTGCTGGTCGAGAATTTATGTCGGCACCCACTATGTCACCGACGTGATCGGCGGCGCCCTCATTGGCGTCTTAGGTGCCGTCTTGGTGCGACTGGCTTACCGTGAGAATTCCCGTTTGGACACGCTGGTGACGAGGATCCTATAGCTACTAGCCATCATCGCGATGGTCGACAAGTTGACGACCTCGACGGGGCCACGCCAGCGCCAGCAGGCGTGGCGCCCAGACCCTTTGTGCGGTTGGTGTAATCCCACTTACCCCGACAGGTCGCGAACTGCGGTCCGTTCTGCTGCTGGAGCCTCACAAGGAGGCCTGGGACTCGGCACGAACGGCGCTCGCTCTCGACAGGAGCGATGGCGTCTGTCACCAGAGCATGGGGCTTGTGCTTACGCACATGCGCCAGCATCGCGATGCGGGAGTGCATTTCGAGCAAGCGCGCTCGTTGAACCCGCTGGACGTGAACATAGCGGGGGACTACGCAAGCTGGCTCAACTACGGCGGACAGGCCGAGACGGCGCTGAACGTGCTCGAAACTGCGCTCCTGCGCGACCCGTTACCTCCGGTATGGTTCTCGGAGGTGAAGGGCAGCTCGCTCTTCCTGATTGGAAGGTACTCGGAAGCCGTCGGTTCGTATCAGAAGGCCGGCGACCAATTCTTCATTCATGCCTTCCTCGCAGCGGCGTACGCACATTTGGGCGAGACGCAGAAGGCGCGCGCTGAGGTCGTGGAAGCACTGACGAGGAAACACGACCTGAGTCTCCGGCTGTTTTCAGGTTTCCCGTTCGCCGACCAAGTCGGCCTCAAGCTTTTCATGTCAGGCTTCAGAAACGCCGGTTTTCCGGCGTGAACGCACTTTCCGGGAGGTTCCAGATCGATCGGGCGTCCTAGTTTGAAAAATCGCTTGGCAAGTGCAACCTGGATCGAACTTAACCGAAGGCCCGGCGGCGCAATCCAACAGGGGCTTTGGACTTTCAGTCAGACAACGAGGCGCTGACGAATGGCGCGTGGTCCGGCGTGGGGGATCCCGTCACCTCCCAGGCAAAACCGTCGCAATCTCAGTCTTCACCGAAAAAGCGCGCACGCGCCCGATCGTCTGACGGTGCCTCTGGCCCCAAACCGGTGACATCCGGAATACGTGTCGGATCCTGGGCGAAGAGTGCAAACGCATGCTCGCGCCGCCGGTCGGCGGCATCGCCGCGTTCGAACAGCAAAGCCGTTTCCATTGCTTCCAGCCGCCGCATCCGGCCGTAAAAATCATCATGGTCCCTGGCGTAAGCATGTGCTTCCGAATGCCAATCAGAACTCTGTAGCAACCGATCCCTCAGCAACCGGACATCCCGAAGCGTCCTCGACAGCCCACGACCCCACGCTGGATCAGTAGCGGCTGCAGCATCGCCGATGAGAACCACGCCGTCACGATAGGGATTGTCGACCCAGCGATGTGACCCGTCAAAGCTCGCAAATGGACCCGCCTGCCGAGCTCGGTCAAACCAGTGGGCTGGGGCGCCCACCGCCTGAAGCTGCCGGACCATTTCATCGACCGAGTGTCGGCCTGATAGACGCTTAGGCAAAACATCCTTGTGGTGGACTAGGTAGATGCGGTTGCGCCCGGGCGCAATGCGCATCGCGATCACCATTCGTCCGCCCCTGGGATCATAAAAGAGATTGATTGTGCTTCCCGATGATGGAGCGTTGCCGGCGAGAAGCTCCGAACAGTCGACGTCGCCTTCAAGAATCATGCCTGCCGTGATGAGCTGCTCCGGGTCATGCCGCACCTCGAAGCCGAGAAGCGAACGCAGTCGCGAATCTCGGCCGTCAGCCAGAACGACCAGGCGGGCAGAGACCCCTTTGGTCTCATCGCCGATATGAACCCGTGGCACCTCCCCGAATGTAACACTAGCAGCGGCTTCCCCGCGCCGAACCGCTGTCCCAAGGGCCTCGGCATGCGCCAGCAGAACCTCTTGCATCGCTGGATGTGAAAAGGTCATGCAGCAGGTGGCCTCTGGAGTCGTCGCGAGCAGATCCCGAACTGCGGGCGATGCGCCGCTCCTGAATCTCGAATAATAACCTGCCTCGATGGCGCAGCCCTCGAGGAGGAGATCGTATATGCCAAGGCGCTTGGCCTCGAGGCTTCCCCAGGGCATGAGAACTTCGCCACGGATACGATCCCTGAAAGGCTCCTGCTGTTCAACAATGAGGATCCTGGCGCCGCGACTGGCAAGGGCAATGGCCAGCGAAGCGCCTGCAAGACCGCCACCAACAATGATTAGGTCGTATTCAGGGTGATCCATGAGGATAGGTTGTCACAGGCATTTCAGATATTGCTAAATTATAGCCTGCTTACCAAAGGCGTCTACCGCCGTTGCCCCGGCGTCAGAGGATGGAAGGCGATTGCAAAATCGAGTGGATCACGCCCTGGCCATGGCTGGGGCGACAAGAACCACATTCACGTCGGCCCTCCCGGCGGTGGTCCGAAGAAGAAATAGCCTTCGTCGACGTGTCGCCGGCCTGTCTCCAGTAGAAGCGGCACTGTCCAAAGGAAAGCCCGGTTTGCACGCTCGCGCCGGGCTTTCTCTATTGGCGTCTGCCACCCCGCGCGCGTTTCGGCTGGCACAGCGGGGAAGCGGCCTCGCAACACGGCGCAGGTGCGCAATCTCTGACATCTATAGTCTTTATTATTTCAACAAGACCAAGTTCAAACAGAGCGTCGACCTGGCACTATAAACTGCGTTTGACAGAAATTGGCCGCGCCGAAGGAACCGCTCGTAAAGTTAAGCCTGGCATGCCGTCTGCTGACACCCGGCGCGCGGCCACATCCGTGAACTGAATTAGTATTGCACCATCAGCAACCAAACCGAAGGCTGGGCTATTGCGCTCGCTAGAAGCGACTAGTCACCACATTTCCCAGCCGAAATACTCCCGCAACACCGGTGATCACGCCGTCAGTTAGATAGCATATGATATCAGCACGAGCGGCCCGCCAGCCGATCCGGTTTCTGACCCAACTCGGACGTCGAAAGGCGTCAACGCGGATCGAAATTTGGCGCGCCTAAAGCGTAGATGCGTTGGGCCGTTGCTCCCATAATGGCATGCCGATCCGTTTCCGAAAGGCCGGCAACCAAGGCCTCAATTCCACGCCAGGCATCGGACGCGCTCGCGCAGAGCAATATGACTGGCCAGTTACTACCGGCCATAACGCGGTTCGGCGTGAACCGATGGATGACGTGCTCGGCATATTTTCGCAACGCTTCTGTAGACCAAGACCAGCGCACGGCTACTGCGAGGCCGACTGAGAGCTTCACTGACATGTTGGGTAAGTACGATGCCCGCGTTATCTGGGTGGCCCACGGGTCCCAGCCGTCGCTGGAAACGGGCGGGTTTCCCATATGGTTGAGGACCACCTTCAGATTGGGCACCCGCCGAGCTGCCTCCACCACCGACCCGAACTGCGCTTCAGTGATCGGTATTGCCTCAAAGACCACCCGCAGCGGCGAGCAGCCCCAGCGATTCCAGAACCTGCGGCCGCAGAATCCATTCGGGATCAGGCTCATACGAAATTAGATGGCGGATGCCGACCAACTTGCCACGGACGGCAAGTCGATCCAGCGCCTTCGCGCATTGTTTGGGATCGGCGAGTGGCACCCAGCCTACGACGCCAACGATGAAGTCGACATTATTGCCGATGTCGAGATAGTCTTCGGTCTCGTCGATATCGTTGTGCAACTGGACGAGGATGGTCTTGTCTATGCCGCACTCAACCAGCGACGGACGGAGGTCTTCGGGTGTGAAGTCGCGATCGAGCCTATCTCCTACCGCCGGCGGGAACGACAGCGGATAGCGGACGCGGTCCTGAAAGTGCAAGTGAGAATCGATAACGTGCATGAGACTGCTCCGCACACCGGATCTGTCGTTGTCCTACGACTTGCTGGCGGTCATAGCAGAAAAGATAACACCTGGCGTCACTATCTGCCCTTATGCAGCGCGGTTCAAGCGGTTGCCGAGTTGCTCAAGGACGTGGCGTGCCAGTTCGACATCGATGTCGGCAGTCACCGAAGCCAACTCGCTTCGCATTGACAAGGCGATCCAGCGCCTCAGGTGATTGCGGTTCTGCTCTTGCGATACAGATCGGAACGGAGTGACGACAACGGAAGCGCCAGCGCAGGAACCGGCTCTTCGCCGCCCCAGATCCGGGTACTATGGCAGACTTGTCCGAGGCGGTTGGACGTTCAAGTCTTTGACCAATGCCCTAAGCCTGCCTGCCCAACCTGCGCTCGCGGGCGACAATTGCCAGGTACACTGTCGGATCCTGGTCATTTGGCTGCGCGAGGGCGTTGGCAATGTCGCAGGTGTTCAGGCCGATGTCCTGAAGCTCGCGTGTGCTCATCGACGCGAGGAAAGCGAGCTGCCTTCGTTGTGCCCAAAAGCGCGGTAGCCACAGAGCGGCAGCAGCGGTTCCGTGTAGAAGCGCCAAAATGCGACGGACGGTACGGCTCGCCTTGCGTCCCGCCGCCGCCCTGTGGGGGATTCAATAGTGACCATGGCGTTCTCTCCTATTCAGCCGCCTTTCGGTTTCAGTCAGGCATCGGGCCAGCATTGCTGCGTCCTCGATCGCCATGCCTGCACCCTGCGCCATATGAGGCTTCATCGGATGGCAGACGTCGCCCAGCAGGACGAGACGACCGCGGCTCCACAAAGGTAGCGGATCGCGATTGAAGAACGCCCATTTGACAGAGTCCACTCGGTTCAGCGCACTGGTGGCCGGGAGGGTTGGGGTTTTGGTTGGCCGATCCTAAGTCACGCGGCTCGTCCAAGCGTTTAATGACGACTCATGGCACAAAGCAGCGTGTGACCTCTGCAACAGCCATGTCCAGTTTTGACGAATGGACGGGACTGTAGGAATGAGTGCCATAGGCGCATTGCGGCCCGGCAGCCTTTGGGCCGCTTCCTGACTGTCCGGTTTCGGGGATCGCCCAGCGGTAAGCTGCCGTTCTTCGCCCGACCCCATTGGGGACATCGACGCGCCGCCGCTTCAACAGCGGCTCAGCGCCCCCTTCCCGCCATAGAGGCTGGTTGCACCATTTCCCGCGAGCAGTCGTTCCACTAAAAAGGCCGTGGGCGGCAAGCCGACTGCCAGGTCTTAGGCAGCAGCGTCGAAAAATCTTACCTTTGGTGGTCAGGGCGGTGGGCAACCCGCCCTCTTGGCCCACGACAAATCCGGCCAGATGGACATGTCCGCGGCGTCGCAATACAATTACGCATAGTTCCTGCCTTGGGGGCCATCGCACAGTATGGCTGAACAACGCGCTCAACGTCGCCTTGCCGCCATCCTGGCCGCCGATGTGGTCGGCTATAGCCGCATGATGCAGCAGGACGAAGCCGGCACGTTAGCGATACTGAAGGATCGACGGAAAACCGTTCTCGAACCGACGGTCGCCAATCACGGTGGCCGGATCATCAAGCTAATAGGTGATGGTGCTCTCATTGAGTTTGCCAGCGCTGTGGACGCAGTCGAGTGCGCCGCACGGCTGCAAGAACGCATGGCTGCCGGAAATGCTAACCAGTCGGACGGTCTCCAGATCGTGCTGCGCATTGGAGTCAACCTGGGCGACGTCGTAGTCGACGGCGATGATCTCTACGGGGACGGCGTGAATATTGCGGCGCGGTTGGAAGCCCTTGCCGATCCCGGCGGCGTTTGGATCTCAGAAGACGCTTACCGGCAAGTTCGAAGTAAGCTCGCGCTTTCGTTTGACGATCTTGGTCCTCGGGTTCTCAAGAACATCGCCGAACCGGTCCGCATCTATCGGGTCACAAACACGCCGGCAGTGACGGTTACGGCGACGACCACTTCGACACCTGAGAAGCCTTCGATCGCCGTGCTGCCGTTTGCCAACCTGTCGGGCGATCCTGAGCAGGACTACTTCGCCGATGGAATCGTCGCGGACCTCATCACCCAACTGTCGCGACTGCGCGATCTGCTGGTCATTGCTCGGAACTCGACCCTCATGTTCAAGGGCCGAACTGTGCGGGTTCAGGATGTGGCACGCGATCTGGGGGTACGCTTTATCCTTGAGGGGAGTGTGAGGCGCGCAGGGAACAGAATTCGCGTAACGGCTCAGCTGATCGATGGCGCGTCGGGTGGGCATGTTTGGGCCGAGCGCTATGACCGGGAGCTCACCGACTTTTTCGAACTTCAAGACGAAATCACCAAAGCCGTCACCGTTGCACTCCAGGTTAACTTGACCGAAGGCGACACAGCGCGGATCGCGGCCGAAGGGACCCGCAACTTGGAGGCGTGGGAAGCCTTCCTGCAGGGCCAGACCGCAATACTGAAGTTCACAAAGCTCGACAATATCCAAGCACGATTCTTCTACGAACGAGCCGTACATCACGATGCAAACTATGCGCTCGCCTTCGTTATGCTGGCGCACACCCATTGGTTGGATGCGCGGCTTGGCTTCACCCCCGATCCGGCGATCTCTCTTGGGCTGGCAAAGGCGGCCCTTCAGCGTGCGGAGGACCTTGTAGGCGAAACCGGCGCAGTTCTGCACTACAAGGGAAATGCTGCGCTGATGGAGCGGCGCCACGATGAAGCCCTTGAATTCCACCGCCGCGCGGGCGAACTGGCGCCGAGCGACGCCTACTGCGCGGCCGCATTCGGCATGACACAGGTCTATAGCGGCGATTTTCAGGGGGCCATAGCAACCCTGAAAACCTCGCGGCGACTCAGCCCATACGCCATCAACTGGGCTATCTACTACCTCGCCTGGGCCGATCTCTGGCAGGGCGATCTGGAACAAGCGCGGTCCGATGCTGCGCTCTACCTGGCGCGCGAGCCACACGAGCCTTTTGCCTACATCTTATCGGCAATCACCGCTGCCGCCACTGGCCGGCTCGACGCCGCCCGCGGTCACATCAGCTTCCTGCTTGGCAAGCATCCGGAGATGACTCGCTCTGGTGTTGCCGCCGCACAGTTCTATCGCGATCCCGAGCGCCTGCAGCGAATTATGGCTTGGCTCGAGGATGCGGGTCTGCCCGAATGACAGGAATTTTCTTGGTCACTTTCTACAGGTCTTTATGTGACACGAAGCGGTCACTAGCACCTCTCCACCGGACTGACCGCTTTCCACCCCATGGTGGTCGGGGCCGTTGAGATTGATAACCCGTTGAAGCGTTCATCCGCGTCGCGCCGGATGACCGCCCAACGTCAGATTTCGGTCCGTTCTGCCAAGAGCAGCGCGTCCTCCACGTCGACCCCCAGATCGGACCGTGTTCTCAATCTTGGAATGTCCGAGCAGTATCTGGAGAGCGCGGATGTTTCCCGTCGCCTTGTAGATCATCGACGCCTTCGTCCGTCGGAGCGAGTGTGTTCCGTACTCCTCCGAACGCAGACCGATCGCGGTCACCCATTGGTCGACCAACCGCGCGTACTGCCTTGTGCTCATGTGGCATGAATGATCGACCCGGCTCGGGAACGCATAGTCCTCGACCGAGCCCCCACGTCGTTCGAGCCAGGCCAGAAGGCTGGCTCTCACGTCACTGGTGATCTCGAATTGGACAGGCCGACCTGTCTTTTGCTGAACAACGATCGCGCGAGTTCTGATCTCCGGCCCGGCCACCACATCGCGAATTCTGATCTTGACTAGGTCGCAGCCCCGAAGCTTGCTGTCGATCGCGAGATCGAACAGGGCTCGGTCCCGGATGCGTCTCTCGCGATCAAGGAGGAAGCGGATGGCCCAGATTTGCTTCTGGGTGAATGGACGCTTGGCGCCTACCTTTTTTCCAGCGTTCCAAGCTGCGCGCTCGCGGCTGGCATCATCGAATTGAGAATAGCCCATGTGAGTTCTCCTCGGCCGTGATTGGCCGAGAGTGAAACGTGGCAGGACACTACGGCTCAGGGGCCGGAAGCTGGCCGTCCGAAATCAGGCCGAAATTGTCTGAAGCGGCCATTCCGCTGGCGACCCGATTTTGGTCGTACAGGGTGTGATAGCGCCGCCGAAATAAATACACACATTCAAGAACCCTCATCCAACTGCTTCGGCCGGCATCCAGACAGCCTTCAAGCCGGTCGCGCGGAACCAGACAAAGCTCGTCCGAGGATCTCTCGACTGAGGTCTTGTTATCTCGCGAACCGCTAGAACTCAGATCCGCCGGGCGCACACACCACCAGCGCTTGCGTCGTCTCAGACATCGCGCGCGACTCCCCCGCTTTGCTCGATCGCGTCGATTAGACGATGCAGTGTGACGGCGTCTCCAAACGTCGGCCCCCGACGCGTGCCGGAAGTCATGTCGGAAGCGAAGAAATCGTAGAGGTTTCTGACGTTGCCCGTCAGGACGTTTTCGCCGGCGTCGAATTCACCCGGTGCGGAGATATGATGAAGGGACTCGCCTGCTTGTGCCCCCATAAGCTTGAATCCCCCCAGGCCCACGTAGCCGACAGGACTCGTCAGCAACAGGTCACCCCTGCTACCGTTGATCTCCACACGGAAATTGGTAGCTCGCGACAGTCCGCCGCGGAAATGGCTTGTCACCAGGCCGCCTGACGTGAGCTTCCCACTGAAGGCGATCTGGTCGGCGACGTCGAGCGGAACGATTTCCTGGCTCTCCGTCATCCTAATCGTGGTGCGACGATTGACCAGTGTCCCCGACACGCTGTGGAAGTTGTCGTCCAATGCGAACAGTAAGGCATCGATAGTATGGGCAAACGGCACGTGCAGCATGCTTGCGCCCTTCGACGGGTCCAAGGTATATCGAAAGGCCTCTTCCAGCTCTTCCCCCCAAGTGATCCCCGAGCCAATGATCGAGCAAGAGAGCACTTCGCCTAGATAGCCCTGCCTGATGAGCTCACGCATTTGCCGGACGGTCGGATTCGCGCGGGTCTGAAGGCCGATCATTGTTGAGACGCGTTTTTCGACGGCGAGCGAGTTCATCGTCTCCGCATCACGCAAGTTCATTCCAAGTGGCCATTCGGAAAACACCGACTTTCCCGCTTCCAGCGCCGCAGTTACCACTCGAAGGTGTTCCGGAACCCTCACCGTGACGACCACCAGATCGACATCAGGGTGGTTCACAAGCTCCTCCGTCGACGAGACCGCGCGCTGGAAACCGAACTTCTCGGCTGACGCCCGCGCAGTTTCAATTCGATGATGGCTCACGACAGAAAGGCTGAACTGCGGGAAATCTCTCAACGCAGGCACATGGGCGGTCGAGGCCCAGCCGCGGTCGGGGTGCACGCCGATGATGCCAACTCTGATCGGTGCATGGTTCGGCATGGCGGTCTCCTTTGCTCCCAATGAGAGATTCGATCGGTGAACCGACCGTCACTCTGTGATCTTGACGAAGCCCTGTTGCACAAGCTGGATCGTGCGGGCCATGGCGTCGAGATTGACCTTGATGCGGGGGAGAAGATCGGCGTTTCCCCAGCCGTTAACCTTCGCGGTCGCACCGCAAAGTTCGACCTTGGCGCCCTTGTCGATGAGGTCGGCAACCAGCTTCTTGTATGGGTTGCCGGTGGCAATGTTGCGCGACGCATTATAGGCTGCGTCACTGAGCGTGACGTGACCCGCATTGGTGTGGAAGACCACGATCACGTCCGATGTCGCCTTCCAATTCGCGATGTCCGTGGTGATCAGTTGAAGATGGAACAGCGCTGCTGGCAGGTCGCCTTCGAACTGAAGGTCCCCGATGCTGTGAACAGACTTCACTTCATTTAGTTCGACCGGGATATCAATGAAAAGAGCACTTTTTGCTTCCAGCATGGCTGTCTCCTAGGGTTCGGAATTCTRTAAGGTTCAGTTCGGGGGACGCCCCTAAGGGCGTCCCGACGGCGTGTGCGTTGGGAGGAAGCGCCAGAAGAAATCGGAAGATAGACGAAGGCTCGTACTAGACGCCCTCGTAGACCAGCCGCGTGAAGAAGCTTGGATCGATGACGAAATTCCCCCACTTGGCATCGAACGACCCCGTGGGCTTGGCGGCGACTGTCTCGTCTCTCGATCGCCCTTGATGCTTGAGCGCCGCGACCTTCTCGCGCACGGCGACAAGCATGTCGCGGAATTCCTGGAGCTCCGCTCGATTGCTCACGGGGTTTCCGTGGCCTGGAATGATGATCGTGTTGTTGGTCGACGCGGCCAGATTCGCATCCGAAGCCGCGATCATCCCGTCAATGCCGCCGCCCGTCGAATAGTCGATGAAGGGATAGATACCATTCCAGTAGGTGTCGCCGACATGCAGGACGTCCGCCTCGCCGAACATGACCGAGATGTCGCCGTCGGTATGCGCCGGGCCATAATATTTCATGGCTACCGACTGGCCGCTCAGCTTGAGCGAATGCTCCTTTGAGAAGACGTGCTTGGGGACCCCGCTCTGCTCCAGCGGCAGGAAATTGTAGTCCCAGTCCTCGACCCGCTGCACCTGCGACAGGTGCTTTAGGGTATTCTCGTGCGCGATGATCTTGGCGCCGCCAGAACCGATCCAGGGGTTGCCGTCCGCGTGATCGAAATGCCAGTGGGTGTTGATCAGATGGGTCACGGGTTCGGCGGAGATGGCTGCGAGCGCCTTCGTCATTTGGGGGCGCGATACGCTGATGCCCGCGTCAACCATGACGAGGCCGTCCTTGCCGCCTAGGGCCGCGACATTGCCGCCAGAGCCTTCGAGGATGGTGATGTTATTCCTCAGCTTGTGAGTGGCAATGTCTGCTTTGGCGGCGCTGTCCTTGATGAGGCTCACAAGCCCGCGCGCCTCGGCATAGGCTGCGCGCGGGCTCATCCAACCACCGGTCGCCGCGAAGGTGGCAGCGCCTATGCAGCAAAGGCAAAATCCACGCCGGGAAAGCATGTGTTCGGTTATCATGACATACCTTTCCGCAGCCGACCTCAGGTGGGCCGACTGCTTTTGAATTGACTTGAGGAAACCGCTTGGGCAGGCCTTTCGACCTGCCCAAGTGGTTACGCCTTGATAAAGGCGAGCAGGTCCGCGTTGATCACATCGGCATGCGTGGTGAACATTCCATGCGGGTAGCCATCATAGACTTTGAGTTTTCCGTTCTTGAGCAGCTTGACCGAGAGTTCGGCAGAGTCGGCGATGGGCACGACCTGATCGTCGCTTCCGTGCATTATCAGGACGGGAACGTCGATGATCTTCAGGTCCTCGGTGAAATCGGTTTCCGAGAACACCTTGATGCACTCGTAGTGCGCGTTCGCACCGCCCATCATCCCTTGGCGCCACCAGTTGCGGATCGTGCCTTCGGAGATCACGGCGCCTGGGCGGTTGAAGCCGTAGAATGGTCCGCTGGCGATATCGAGATAGAGTTGCGCTCGGTTAGCCGCCAAGGCGGCGCGGTAGCCGTCGAAAACCTCGATCGGGAGTCCACCAGGGTTCCTGGCCGACTTGACCATCACGGGAGGAATCGCAGAGATGAGCACTGCTTTGGCGACCCTGCCTTTACCGTGCCGGGCGACGTACCTGGTGACCTCGCCGCCCCCGGTCGAATGGCCAATATGGATCGCATCGCGAAGGTCGAGCGCCTCGGCGAGTGCGGCGACGTCCGCCGCGTAGGTATCCATGTCGTTGCCGTCGGAGGTCTGGCTTGAGCGACCATGGCCCCTCCGGTCGTGAGCGATGACGCGGAAGCCCTTGCCGAGGAAGAACAGCATCTGGTTATCCCAATCATCGCCGCTCAGCGGCCACCCGTGATGGAACACGATCGGCTGACCCGCTCCCCAGTCCTTGTAGAAAATCTGCGCGCCGTCTTTCATTTTGATGCTGTTCATAATCTCACTCCCATCTTCCACGGTTGGATTGGTTGAGTTCGCAGACGCCCTGGTCGCCAAAGGCAGCGTCGTGGCAAGAGCGACGGCTCCCGTCCCGATAAGGACTTCCCGTCTTGTCGCCGTGGGCATTGTCGTGGACGTGCTCGTATCCATTTCTCTTCCCCTTATCGGGCTGGACACGGCTTCACTGAAGGCTCGGGACTATGCTGTCCGGATGCTCCCGTTTCGACCGTGTAGAGATTGCGAAGCGATCAGCCGAGAACTGGCGCTGCCGAGGCCCACTCTTTCCGGGTGGTAGGCGTGCCATCGATCATTTCGACGATCTCTTTGGATTTCGAAAGAGTTGTCATCAACGACTTGGGCCCTTCAAAGGGCCTGCCGCCGATATGCCAGCCGTCGGTATGAAGCTCCTCGATAAGGACCCATACCACTTCGCGGAAGGCCTCCGATCCCTCGAACTTTACCATGACGTCGGTCAGGGCCTTCGCCATGGCATGTTTCTCTTCCGGCGTGAACACGCCGTCGACCAGTTTCACATTAACGAATGGCATGACGCGTTTCCTTTGATTAGAGCTTGAAGGGTCGCCTTAGTCGGTGACGTCGATCACGATCTTCCCGTTGGCAGTTCGGTTTTCGATTTCGGCATATGCTTCCGCAATGGTCTCGAAACTGAAGCGGCGGGGATCGACGAGAGGTGTGATCTTTCCTGCTTCCGCGAGCCGCTTCGCCTCTCGCAGGATTTGCCCGTGATGGGCGCGGCCTTCCCCGGTCAGGATCGGCAGGAGCGTGAAGACGCCGGAGTAGCTTGCGGCTCGGAACGAGAGGGGACCGAGCGAGTGGGTTCCCCATCCCAGGCAGCTGACGACATGGCCGAAGCGGGCCACAGCGTTGAACGCGGCGTCGATACCGGCGCCGCCCACGGTGTCGTAAACAATGTCGAAGCCCCGCCCGCCCGTATGATCTTTGACGTATTCTTCGACCGTCGTCTGATGGCGGTCGATTGCGGTGGCACAGAGCTCCTCGATCTCGCGGTGCCTGGCAGCCTTGTCCACGGCGAAGACCTCGGCGCCGAAAGCGCGTGCGATCTGGATGGCAATGTGACCGACGCCTCCGGCACCGAGTACCAACACCCTCTGCCGAGCCTGGACTTGGGCGCGATCCACCAGACCTTCCCAGGCGGTGATAAAGACCAGCGGCAACGCGGCCGCTTCTCGCATGGTCATGTTGGCAGGCTTGGGAGCTAGCAAATTTGCGTCGACGGTAACGAAGGTCGCGAGCGAACCCTGGAGACCGCCCACGCCGCCCGTCATGCCGAAGACCTCGTCCTGCGCCTTGAATTCGGTCACCCCGGGGCCGACAGCCTCGACGATTCCGGCCACGTCCATACCAAGAACAGCGGGCAGTGGATGCCTCGCATGCGGAGCTTGGCCGCTTTTGATCTTGAGATCGAGCGGGTTGACGCTGCTCGCCTTCACGCGGACAAGGACCTCGCCCGCCGCGGGCGCTGGGGAGTCCATGCTGGTGCGAACGAAGTCGGAGTTCGTCTCGTTTAGGACGAGGGCCTCCATTTTTCTCGGCATAGTCATCTGTCTGCCTCACTGCGGTGTCGACGGCTATCCGTCGACTGTCACAGGATGGCAGAGCTGCGCGATTTCAAGCCAGTGAATCGTCGTGAAATCTTGTGACGGCTGCGACCACTGACGCGCGGTACCGCGCGGAAAGGTCAGGAAACCCCGTCCAAAAGAGCCTTTGCCGCCACCATGTCGGCCGTGTCGAAGCCTTCAGTGAACCGATAGTAGACCGCGGCCAGTCGTGTAAGCGCGCGATCGGTATCTCCCCGGTCACGCAACAACTTCGTCAAACTCGTTGTCGTCCGGAGCTCCCAGGAAAGCGCGTCCTGTCTAGCCGCCACGTCGAGCGAATGGAAATAGCATCGTTGGACGCTCCCGAGGTCCTCGCCGCCGCGCAAAAGGACATCCCCCTTCAGGCGATAGAGCTCTGCAACGCACCAGAGCTCCTCCTTCTCCTCGCTGGCGCTGATCGCCGACTCCACCAGCGACCGGGCCTCGATGTGTTGGCCAAGGGAGGACAGGCCCTCGGCCAGAAAGCCGAGAAACCTGACGGTGTAAAGGTTGAAGAGTTTCACCTGAGGAAGTTCAGCCAACCCCTTTCGGAGAAGGGGAATGCCGCTCTCGGCAAGCCCTCGCTGGATCAGAAGCACCGCCTTCCAGCAGCGACCGAACACCTCCCATGGTCCGAGCGCGTTCGTCTGTGCCAAATGGAGTAGCTCGGTGACAGCCGAATCTGCCGCCGCTAGGTCGCCGACATGAACAAGAACCGGGCATGACCAGCGAGCCAGGGCTTCACACAACGAGATTGCGTGGCCCGATTCCCGCGCGGCTGCGACGGCGGTGTTGACCGCCTTGACGGCCTGATCAGGAAGGCCCTGCATCCAAAGGAGTTGGGCGGGTTGGATTCGAGCCGAAACCGATTGGCCGAATCTGAAACGAACTGAGGTCGCGGAGGCGGTTTCAGCAGAGACATCGTGGGCCAACATCAGATCGGCGTGACGGCGGGCGCCACGGAAGTCACCCATGCAAAATAGGGTCATACTGAGCATCCGGTCACCGATGAACCGATCGAGTTCGCTTTGGGCGAGTGCCATGAACCGTTCGGCGTTTCCCAGCGACAGCCTGTACTCACCCATGCCGACTTGTGCGACCCACAAGCCCCAAAGAGCCTCAGCTTGAGCGTCGACATCCCCCAACTGCTCCGATATCTCCAACGCCTTGGTGAAAGCGGCCGGAGCTTGTGGCGCGAAGCCGATTTTGAATGCTTGAGAGAGCCCCAGCGCTCTGTAGAGCTGCATTATCTGACGAGCATACGCGTTTCTTCGCTTTCCCGGACCGATGCCCAGCAGCGCGCGCTGGACGCTGGTCAGGCATTCGTCGACCAGAGAAAGCTGATACCACATCGGAATGGCGGCGACGGTAACCGCTAGTCCAACCTCTGGATCGCCATGATCCGAGTACGCCCAGTCCAAGGCGAAGCGTATGTTGTTGATGTGGGAACCATATCTCGACAGCCACTCTTCGCTCGTCAGGGTTTCCACTTCCTCCTGCGAATGTCGGAGGACATCGCACAGATAGGTCGCCAGTTGCCGAATGACTGCGTCGAGTTCCCCTTCCTCCCGAACTTTGTCCAAAATGAATGCCCGCGTTGTGTCAAGCAGACGGTATCGCGCGTCCTTGCGTTGAGCGTCGACGGCCACCAGGGATTTGGCGACGAGGTCAGCAAGATAACCTGGTATGTCGCGGTCGCGGGAGGTCGTCTCGGTTGCAATGGCAACAGCAGCTTCCCGTCCGAAGTCGCCTGCGAAGATGGCGAGCCGACGCAGCACTTTCCGCTCCTCTTTTGAAAGCGCTCCGTAGCTCCAGTCAATCATTGCAGCCAAAGTCTGATGGCGAGGAAGCGCAGTGCGCCGTCCACCGGTCAGCAACCGCAGACGATCGTTGAGAAGTTCGGCGATTCCGCGCGTGCCAAATGCCTCCACCCGCGCTGCGGCAAGCTCTATCGCAAGGGCGATTCCATCAAGCTGGCGGCATATGTGTGTGACCACGGGCGCTTCATCGTCGTCGAACGCATACCCGCTTCCGGAAGCGGTCGCCCGCTCGACGAATAAACGGATGGCGGGAAACTCCAACGCGTAGGCAGCAGTCAGACCCACCGCCGACGGCGGTGTATCGAGAGGGGGGAGCCTGTAGACGCTTTCACCCTCCACCCGCAAGGCTTCGCGGCTGGTGGCAAGAATGGTGATCTCCGGCACTTCGCGGAGCAAGGTCTCCGCCAGACGGGCGGTTGCTTCGAGAACGAGTTCGCAACTGTCGAACACGAGTAGCAAACGTTTCCCCCGAAGGTGCCCTATGAGGCTCGCAGTCGGATCACCCGATGTCTCCGGAAGGCGAAGCTGTGACGCTAGGACTGACGGGACGATTTGGGGGTTCGTTATTGGGGCGAGGTCGATGAAGCAATGGCCGTCATGTGATGACAACAATTGCTCTGCCACGCGAAGGCCGACGGTCGTCTTTCCTATGCCACCTGGGCCGACAATGGTGACCAGCCGGAACCTTTGAAACCGCCCTTCGACGGTCTTGATGGCTTCCTCACGTCCGATAGGTCGAGTCAGCTGTTTTGGGAGGTTGTTCGGGGCCGTTGTATTCACGGCCTCGTGCTCAACACGAGAGTGGGTCAGAGGAGCAATGAACCGATAGCCCCTTGATGGAACGGCGACGATGTATCGCGTAGCGGCTTGATCCTCACCGAGCACCCTGCGGAGCAATGCGATCTGCGCTCGAAGGTTCGACTCCTCCACTCTGGCATTGGGCCAGGCTCGCGCGGTCAATTGATCCTTCGTTACCAGTTCTCCCGGTCTCTCGGTCAACGTGATGAGTAGTTCGAGCGCTCGGGACCCGATCGTGACAGGTTCATTGTTTTTGAGCAGAAGATGTCGCCCCGGATAGAGCAGGAATGAGCCAAAGGCGAGCGCCACGTCTGCCGCGGTTGCCTTCGGGGAAGCTTGCTCTTGCATACCTACCCATCCCTGGTAACGGAGCCTTATCTTCCGGAGTATAGATTGATGCTGGGAAGGAGATCGAGTCTCCCATTCAGGTTACTGACGACGGTGCGGTCGACTCACCTTCGAAGTAATAGCCGATCTCCCAGTCAGTGGGCGTCCATCCAGTTCGGCGGCCTTGATACCTGACTGCCCTTACGCGCGGACTTCCAAGGGTCGGCGCCTTAGTTTCTTGCGATGTCCAGCCCAGTCAACCTTGCGCTCACGCGCCACAACCTCTCAGCCATCTCGGGGTCGATCGCATACGGGCGCACTCCAAATCCCTCATTGGGCTCTATGCGTGCGACGTCACAATTCTCGCAATAGACCCCGCCTATCGTGTCCAACACCGGAGCGGTGGCGGCCCAGACTGTCGTCGCCGCGCCTTGTTTCACGGTTTTCAAATCCCTCGCGGGATCGATTATGGTGGACCCGTCTGAAGCGACAGCACCAACTGCGTCGAATTCGGACCGGGTCAGATGACGTATCCCGGGCGTCATTATCATCCCGGGGTGCACGGAGAAAGCGCTGACCCCGTGATGGCGTCCGCGCCTGTCGAGCGCAACTGCGAAAAGGGCGTTCGCAGTTTTTGATTGACCATAGGCGGTCCATTTATCGTACGGACGTCGTACAAAATCGAGATCGTCGAGATTAACATCGCACAGCTGATGGGCTCGAGACGAAAGAACAACCACTCGAGATTTTCCAGCCGCAAGTAAGGCTGGCCACAGTAGCGCCGTCAGCCGAAAGTGTCCGAGGTAGTTTGTGGCGAAGTTACCCTCGCGACCTTCTCCGTCGCGAAACAGCGGCCTCGCCATCACGCCCGCATTTAAGACCAGAAGGTCAAGCCGCCTGTGTCGCTCGAGAAAGTCCGCGGCGAAGGTCTTGATAGAGATTTGATTGATCAGGTTTATAGGCCACACCTCTACCCCGCCAATTCCCATTAAAGCGGCGTGGGCGGCTATAGGGTCAATCGCGGTTACGCTGATGCTAGCGCCGCATGCTGCAAGCACTCTGACAGTCTCCAAGCCCAGCCCGGAAGAACCACCTGTTACCAATGCAACCTGCCCGGTAAGGTCCACGCCCCGAGCCACTTCCTCCGCCGTCACCGAAAGCCCAAACGGGGTATAGAGCGGAGTCTGCCATTCGCACATTTTGCTCCCCAGCGGTTCCCGTAAGAATGCTCGGCACACAAACCCACTAGTAGTTTTCTTAGGATCTGTCGTCAAAGCACGCTTAGACCGTCACCAGGGTGCAACAGGTCCGACTGGATGTGATAACTGTAGGGGCCTTTCCGACACCATCTCGTCGTTATCCGACCGTCGCTGCTACTACCAGAACTGCCAATAGCGGTCACCGGACTGGCCGATTAATTGCTCCTCAGTTTTGGGCCAGCCAATCGCGCGGGTCAGGAAATCGAGCAGACAAGAAACGACATACGTCCGCTTTCAGGAAGAGCTCAAGCCTGCTCGACCGTCCGAGATTGGGCGCAAAGCGGTCGTCCCGAGCGTGGTCTTCGACTGTTCCAAAAGCGGACCTTGATTACCCAGATTTCAGAGAAGGTTAGTTTCGGGTTCGTGTCCCTCTACCATCTCAAACCACTATGCAACCTACTGGGTTCGGCGACGCGCTGGCTGCCGACCGTCTGCAGCTCGGCTCGATACCGCTGACGGGGGCAGAGCTGTTCGAGGATGGCCGCCTGCACGTCGCTCGGCGCTGCAGGGTGACGGTCTTGCCCGGTACCAGTGGCGCCGCCCGTGGCGATTCCGCCAAGCGCAAGGGGAGCGCGACGGCGGCGCCTGCGGAGTTGAGGCCGATTTGACCTACAGTCATCGTGCATCCGCCTTGTTTCCTGTAATCTGTAGAAATGGTGGAAGCTTTCCGATAAGCGGGAATTTGAAAGGGCACAGAGGTGCTGGGCTACATTCGTGACAACATCTTCCTCATTATTGCGTTCGCGATCGGATTTGGGATCGCCGTTTTCAGCGTATTCAAGCCCTGGAAGGGCGGATTGTGGAATTATCCATCCGACCCTGTAGAGCAGAGGAGATTAGCGGTAAGCGTTGTCGCGTCATTTGTTGGGATGCTCTTCAATGATGCTGCACATTTACACGCGAAGATAACAACTCGCCTTCCTGCTGAGCAGGCGTCTGGACGCACGGCGTGCGCACCAGGAAGAAAACGCGAAGGCCAACAACGGCAGCGATTGCGTGGTCTTCAAAACGCAAAAAACCGCCCCGGTTAGACCGGGACGGTAATTGATTTATGATAGAATTGGTTGCGGGGACCCGCAACCCCTTTTGTCATAACATCGTCGGACTTTTGATTTTGGTCGGGTTTGGCGAATTCCAGGATGCCGAACAACTCGCCGCGTAGCTCGGCATGGACCTCGCCGCGCTTGACGCCGGGCGTGAGGACGATCTCGCCTATCAATGAGCGCAACGCCTCGGCGGCCTGGCGTCCGTCCTCGTGGTCGGCTAGCGATTGCGTAAACTGTTCGACCCTCTTCTTATAAAGAGTGGCTATGTTGGGATGCAGGTCGGGCACGTCTGTGGGCGCCACTGCCCGACGCGCGGTGATCTCTGCCTTCTGCCTCTCCAGGTCTTCCATTCTCGCTTTCATCGAAGGTTGGTACAGGCCATCCTCGATCGCGGTTATAATGCCGGCGATGGCGCGCTCGATCTTGTCGAGCGCCTTGCGGTCCTGTTCGCCTTGCGCGCGACGCTCCTGGTTAAGGCGATTGGTCTCCTGGGCATAGGCTCTGATTGCCTCGCCCACGGCATCGGCCGAGACGAGCCTTTCTTTTAGGCCTGCGAGGACGCGCTGCTCGATCTTCTCGCGGGTGATGGTGCCATTGTCGCAGATGCCGCGGCGCTGGTGGTTGAGGCAGGCGTAACGGTCGCGTGTGAACAGGCCATAGCGCCCGCCGCAGCCGCCGCAGGTGAGCAGGCCGGAAAGCAGGGAGACCGGCCGCCTCATGGTGTGCAGCTTTCTCGCGCGGGCCTTGCGCGTGGCGATCGCCACCTGGCTGAACCGGCGCAGGGTCATGTCGTCGATCAACCGCTGACGCAGGGGGCTGATCGGTGCATCGAGAACAGGATAGGGCATGGTCAGGCTCCTTGTTGAAGAAGCCCGTGATGCTCTGCCGCTGCCGAACCACCCTCAATGCGAGCGCGACGTCCGGCTCGTGATCTCTACCTCACCACACGCGCCCATCCCGCGCAGCGGGTTCGTTCTCCGGCCCAAAATGGTCGTCGAATAGTTCTACAATTCGCGATCAATTGGCGGTCTCCGGCTGGCGAACTTCAGCTGGCGATGGGCTAGTCTAGATCTTGTCGGCAAGTAGGACGCCGCCGATGCCGTAGGCGCGGCGCGTCTGTTCAACAGCCTCTGGCGTGACATCGATCAGCAGCGCGATGATGTCGCCGTCGGGATGTTCGAGAACTTCACCGAGCTCGATCAGCGTCCAGCCAAGCGCGCGCAGCCGTTTTGGCCAGAATGTCTCGCACACCACGCTGATCTGTCGAATCCCCAAGCTTTGCGCGGTCTCGAGCAGACCGCAAAGAACCAAGCCAGCGATCGGCGACGGGGCGCCTTGCGTGCGAAGCGATGGAACGACGAAGAAACGCGTCCATTCGAAGATTTCAGCTGCTCTGGGAGGCCTGCCGCGGGCGAGACCCGGGAAGACCTCGCTCATGAGATGCGGCTCCAGCGTCGGCACGAGACGGGAACCGCCTATGATCTTGCCGTTGGTGTCAAGCGCCAGAACATAAAGCGTATGCTCGTTGTCGAAGGCGTCGATCTCGATGTTGATGGGCCGTGCGACGGCGCGCCAACGCCTCTGCTTGACGTAAATCTCGTACCGTATCCGAAAGTAGCGCTCCAGTACTTTCCTGTAGTGCTTCCTGTTATCCCAAGTGACCAGATGTATACGAACCATGACGCCTCCAGGCGGAGGGTCGTAGGAAAACGGACTTGCCGTACGTATGACGGTATTCAGGTATTGCTAAATCTGGATTTCCTGCCGTCGCAGCGCCTTGACGATGGCGTGCGCGACATTGATCGCGTCGAGCTTTGCTCGAATGTTGCGCTGATGGCTTTCAACCGTGTTCCTGGTAACACCGAGGATACAAGCGATGTCATCGGTGGATTTGCCTTGCGCGCTCCACTCCAGGAGTTCGCGTTCACGCGCCGTCAAGGGCGTGGGCTCATCGCCATCGCCCGGTGTTCCCAGCCCTGAGAGGCTTCGAAAGGTATGCGCGCAAAGCGTCTCGATAAGGGGCATGGCGCTTGCCGGAACTTCGATCTGGTCACTTGCCATCGTGACGACGCCTGGCCCGGCCAATGGAAGATGAATCGGGACGCAGATGCCTTCTTTCATCCCGAACTCGGCCGCCTCGTGCATGACGAGCTTCGCGCGTGGAACCAGCCTTGCGGTCGGCAGCTCGCCCCAGCGGAAAGGCTGGGGCGAGTGCCGACACTGGGCGACACAAGGATCGTACAAAAAATATTCCTCGGTGACGTAGCGACGATGCCATTCAGGAGACCAGCCATCGGCAAGAATTTCACGCTGCCAGTCCGTACCGTGCGGCACAGGCAGTCCGGTGATCAGAAAATTACGCAATCCATAGCGCTCCATGGCGAAGCGGAACTCCTGAAGGATTGCATCGGCCGACCGCGCAGTATCGATCCTTGTGATCGCCGCAAAAAGGTCGACAACAGTTTCGTTCTCCATTGGCAGACCTCAACCACAGTCAGGCCCTACCCCGCGGAACAACCTATGGCTGTCTAGACACGATCTTCAATAGGACACGCATCGAATGTACACTGAAGGAGTCAATCACGTGTCACAACGAAGAGATAAGTGAAAATCTGGTCAGCAATGCATTGTGGGAGTGTGGCTTCAATCGGTCGACTTTGAAGCGGCCGGTTTCGTAACCCGAATAGCTCGCTTATTTGCCGCGCTTGCTGAAACCAACTCTTGTGGCTCGACATTCAACGCCTTGGCCAAAATCTCGACTGTATCCAGCGTGGCGTTGCGCCGCCCGGCCTCGACGCTGCTGATATAGGCGCGCGTGCGGCCCGAAACGAAAGACAACTGCTCCTGCGAGAGTTTTCTTTCTCTGCGAAGCCGCTGCACGTTCAGGCCAAAAACGCCGCGAAGTTTCATCGAACAACGGATGCTACGGCGCGCACTATGGTGCGACACACTATAGTGCACATTCCGCATTGACAGCCGTGCTGTTGGCTGTTTGAACCAACAAGCGAATTCATCGTTTTCCGGACAAGGAATAGCCATGACGAGCCGGCCGTTTCGCGACCTCGCGCACGACGTGTCCGCGCATTCCTCAGGCGAGGTTAGCCGTCCCGGTATGGACACAAGCCAGGTCCTGGAACTCGTCTGCATCCGATGCGGCGCTTCCTACCCCGCCGATGTCACAATCGACTCCAAAGGATGCGCGCGGTGCCAAGACACCGCGCCGGCAAATCTTCGCCCGGTCTATGCGGCCCCGCGGTCTCCCCTCTTGGCCGGCGCCACCAGTTCGCGCTCGCTGTGGCGTTTTGCGCATATGCTGCCTTGTACAGAAGCGGAGGCGGTGAGCCTCGGCGAGGGGCTGACACCATTGCTGGCCGCGCCGCGCATCGGTGCGTTTCTCGGCGTGCCGGATCTTGCAATCAAGGACGAAGGCCGGAACCCGACCTGGTCGCACAAGGACCGCTTCTCGACCATCGCGGTCAGCGTGGCGCGCGCGCGCGGCGCGAGAATTGTCGCCACCGCCTCATCGGGAAACGCCGGCGCTTCGCTGGCGGCCTACGCTGCCCGCGCGGGGTTGAAATGCATCGTCACCACTTTCGCGGGATCGGCCGGCGCGATGCTGGCGCAGATCCGCAAATACGGCGCGACGGTCCTGCCCTTGGTCAGCAAAATGGACCGATGGTCGCTGCTTGAACAGGCAGCGGCCCGTTACGACTGGTTCATCGCATCGCCCTATCACGGTCCGGTCGTCGGCAGCCATCCACTCGGCATCGAAGGCTATAAGACGATCGCCTATGAGATCGTCGAGCAATCAGATGGCACGGCGCCGGACTGGTGCGTCCTGCCGGTCTGCTACGGCGATGCCCTGTCCGGTGTGTGGGCCGGCTTTTGCGAGTTGTTCGCGCAAGGGTCGATCACGCGCCTGCCTCGTCTCGTCGCAGCGGAGGTGCATGGGTCGCTGGCGGACGCTCTGGCCAGCGGCGCCGATGCGTTGAGTGAACGCAAAATGCTTTTCGACAGCTTGGCCGTATCGATCGGAACGCCGCGCAGCACCTTTCAGGCGCTGAAGGCCCTGCGCGAATCCGGCGGGCACGCCGTCCCCGTCAGCAATCACGGCCTAATCGCGATGCAGGAGCGCCTTGCGCGGGACGAAGGGATCTTTGCCGAACTGGCGTCGGTCACGCCACTGATGGCGATATCGACATTGAAGGCCCAAGGTGTCATCGCAGCCACGGACCGTGTCGTGGCCGTCGTGACAGCCAGCGGTCTCAAGGACCTGGATCGGTCCGCGGGATTGAACGAACACGATCAGGTCTTCCAGACGACGGACGATGCCTGGCGCTGGCTCGACAAAAACGGGCTGGATCTCGTTTCATAGATTTTCCGCCGCACCGGCAACCGGTGGCACTTCGCTTGCTTCGCACGTGTTCAGCACATCGTCGAGACTGCGACGCAGCCAAAGAAAGCGCGTCCATTGCGTTTCTGCGGCCGGTGCGATGGTGGTCAGCGTCCTTGGCTCGGACAGTTCCTTGCAGGGCCAGCCAGGCAGCGCGCTGAGCCATTCGTCATTGTAGACAGTCTCGGCATGGCGATGGCCTTCGTCAGGCATGATGACCGTCACTTGCGCATCCGGAAGGGTCGTTGCAACCCATTGTGCCACCAACGCGGCGGCGCCGCTGGTCGGCCCCATGAAGAGGCCGTGCTCGCGCAGCAAACGATGCGCGGTCATGTAAGCCGGATAGGCGCCAACCCAATGGATCTCGTCGACAAGCTCATGCCTGACATTTTTAGGAAGCACGCTGTTGCCCAGGCCCCGGAGCATGCGTTTGCCGACGGGCTGTCCGAACAGGATGCTGCAATGGGTATCGACGGCAAACACCGTCAGATGCGGAAAGACCGTTCGCAAAAAGGACGCGGTGCCGCATAGCGAGCCGCCCGTACCGACGCAGCCGACGAGGCAGTCAACCTTGCCCATTGCCCGGATGAAAAGTTCGGCCAGCCGCGCATAGGCAAGCCAGTTGCCCGGACTGTCGTATTGGCGGGTCCAGAAGCCGTCCGGCTCGTTGGCCAGGATTTCCTGGAGGCGCTCCAGCCGGCCAGGCTGATTGCCGTCGCCGCGCGGATCGTCAAGGGCGATGACCGTGGCGCCGATGCGCTCCAGGCGGGCTTTGTATTTGGCATCGATCAGCGTTGAAGCGGTGACGAGCGTAAGGCGATAGTCACGCGCCGCCGCCAGCAGCGCGACCGCCATGCCGAACGTGCCCGACGTCGTCTCGACAATGTGGGAGCCTGCCTTCAGTTCGCCATCCGACGCTGCTCGATCCAGAATGTGGCGAGCCGGCATCAGCTTCATCAGCGGAAACGCCGCGGCCACGAGATTTGGCGCCAGGCGCGCAAGGCGCGGGGTCTCAAGGTCCCTGAAATAGTCCACGTCGAGGGTCACCATGTCCAGCCCTCCGCATTGACCAGATGGACCTCGACATCCTTGAAGCCGGCACGTCTTATCTGCTGCGCGACCAGGGCCGCCCGTCGCTTCAGATTCGATGCGAAAAGGTCGAAAATCAGGCCGAACAACGAGCCGCTATGAGCGACTTGCACCCCGCACGCCCCGGCTCGCCGGGCGATTTCGGCGATCTCGCCGAAGCCCTGTTTCGGCAAGTACCGTTGACTGATCAGGGCACTGGCCGAGGCGGCGCGTCCAAGAAGATAGGGATCCTGGAGGCGAACCGCCCGCGCCACCAGCGCCCTAAGCACGCCGAATTCCTGGATTTCGGCACTATCGTAGCGTGCGGGCGGCAGCTGCAATGTGTCGACCGGGACCCCGCCATTTGCCTTGAAGCCGACCAACAGCAGCGGCGGCAGGGAGCCTCCGAAATTCTCGATAACCGTGCCTTCTCGTTGCGCGAAAAGCACTGCGTGATCGTCGAACGCGATCGCGTCGCTGGCGCGCTCGGCAGCCACCGCCAGACGCCCGATGCTTGACGGTCGCAGTTGGACGTCAACGGCTGCGGCGACAGCACGAATGGAAGCGACAACGTCAGCCGTCGATGAGCCGTAGCCGTGCCCCACCGGAATTGCGCTTTGAAGTGTCAGCTGGCCGCCGCCGGTGACGTTCAAGAAATCGAGCGTGAGCCGCGCGGCTGCCGACGCCTTGACCTTATGATCGGGGTGGACAACGACCGCATCTGCGTCGCTGCTGGCAAAGCGTGCCTCCGACCTCAAGCCGGCAATTGGCAGCGTCACGAGCCCGCGATGAAGGCGCCCGTCATTATCCTTGAAGACGCCCTGGATGAGTTCGCCGTGATGCGCAATCGCCACCGCCGTTCCAACCGGCGACCGCAGCGCTTCACTGCCCCTGAGATCGCCGGCCTCAACCATTTTCATCTCCCCGCGCTTTTAGCCACGCGGGAAGATGGCGCCGACCATTGGCAGCCGCCCTCAAGGAATTCCGGTATTGACGGCCCCTATCGAGTGAGCCGGCCGTGAGGCGATGCTGGGGGATTGTCAGGCGGGCCAAGGTGCCTCAGCGGCCGGCCGGCCGACACCGATTGCACGGCGGCCATGATACCTTGCGCATCGATCCCATAATGCCGATAGAGATCCGCGATCGTACCGGTCTGGCCGAAATGCTCGACGCCGAGCGCGCGCGTACGGTGGCCATGGACCGACCCCAGCCAGGCGAGCGTGGCGGGATGCCCGTCCAGCACCGTCACGATGGCGCATGAGGCCGGGAGGCCGGCCAACAGGCGCTCGACATGACTGCTGGCGTGCGGATGGCCATACTGGCGCGCCCGCGCCGCGGCCGACCAGCCGGCGTTCAGCCGATCGGCCGAGGTCACGGCAAGAAGCCCAACATCGCGCCGGTCACCGGCCATCAGCCCCAATGCCTGGACCGCCTCCGGCGCGACAGCTCCCGAATAGGCGATCACCACAGCGGCATTCGGGCCGGGTTTGCGCAACCAGTAGGCGCCATCGACGATGTCGCGCGCCAGCGGATCCCCGGTCTGGCGTGTCGGCTGCTCGATCAGCCGCGTCGAGAGCCTGAGGTAGACCGAACCTCCAGTCTGATCGCGCAGCCAGCTATGGTCATCGGGCTCGGCCTCGCCGGAGCGCTGGATGTAGTCGAATGCCCAACGCAGGATGACTGCCAGCTCATCGACATAGGCCGGCTCGAATGTTGCCAGGCCGTCCTGCGCCATGCCAATCAGCGGCGTGGCGATCGACTGATGTGCTCCGCCCTCGGGCGCCAGCGTCACGCCGGAGGGTGTTGCCGCCAGGATAAAGCGAGCGTCCTGATAGCAAGCATAGTTGAGCGCATCGAGGCCACGCTCGATAAACGGGTCGTAGAGCGTTCCCACCGGAAGCAGGCGCTCGCCGTGAAGCGAGTGCGACAAGCCCAGCGCAGACAGCATCGTGAAGAGGTTCATCTCCGAGATGCCCAGTTCGAAATGCTGTCCCGACGGCGAAAACGTCCAGTTGAAGGTAGAGGGAATGCGCTCTTCACGAAAAATGTCCGCCTGGTCGCCGCGCGCGAACAGACCCCGCCTGTTTACCCAAGCGCCAAGATTCGTCGAGACAGTAACGTCCGGAGAAGTGGTGACGACACGCTTTGCAAAATCACTGTCCGACTTGGCGATCTCGTGCATCAGAAGGCCGAAACCCTGCTGTGTCGACATGGAGGCCTGTGCGCCCCAGGTGATCTGTGCCGGCACGGGTACGGCTGGGGATTTGTGGCGACGGGTAGCTGGCTGCGCGAAAGGCGACAACGCCAGATAGGACAGGATCGCGGCCTCATCATATGCAAGGCCCTCGAACATCTCCCATTCACGCCCCTCGCGGACGCCCATGCCTTGCCGCAGCGTGTCGACTTGCGCCGGCGTCATCAATCCTGCATGGTTGTCTTTGTGGCCGGCGAGCGGCAGGCCGAATCCTTTGATCGTATAGGCGATGAAGCAGGTCGGACGATCATGCCCGCGCGCTTCCTCGAAGGCATCGATGATGCTCGCCAGATCATGGCCGCCGAGATTTGCCATCAGGGCGGCAAGGTCTTGGTCGCTGCGCTTCTCGATCAGGCGGGTGACTGGTCCCTGATCACCGAGGTCGTCCAGAAGGCGCCTGCGCCATGCAGCGCCGCCCTGGAAGGTCAGCGCGGAATAGAGCTGATTGGGGCATGCATCGATCCAGGACCGCAGCTTTTCGCCACCCTCTTCCTCGAAGGCGGCCTGTTGCAATGTCCCATGTTTCAGGATCACCACGTCCCAGCCGAAATTGCGAAAGATGGACTCGAAGCGCTGCCACAGGCCTTCCCGCACCACCGCATCAAGGCTCTGCCTGTTGTAGTCGACGACCCACCAGGTGTTGCGCAGGCCGTGCTTCCAGCCTTCGAGAAGAGCCTCGAAGATATTGCCTTCATCCATCTCAGCGTCGCCGAGAAGGGCGACCATCCGGCCTTCCGGCCGGTCGGCATTCCAGCCTTTTGCCCTGACATAATCCTGGACCAGGGAGGAGAACAGGGTCTGCGCCACGCCCAGTCCGACCGACCCGGTCGAGAAATCGACATCGTCGATATCCTTGGTTCGAGACGGGTAGGACTGCGCGCCGCGATAGCCGCGAAAATTCTGCAGCTGCTCAAGCGTCTGCCTGCCGAACAGATACTGGATGGCATGGAAAACAGGGCTGGCATGCGGCTTGACGGCAACACGATCTTCAGGCCTGAGGATCTGGAAGTAGAGCGCCGTCATCAAGGTCGAGGCGGACGCGGACGACGCCTGATGGCCGCCGACCTTGAGGCCGTCCTCCGACCCGCGAACATGATTGGCATGATTGATCATCCAGACAGTCAGCCACAGAACCTTGCGTTCAAGCTCGGAAAGGATCGTCATCGTCGGCTCCCGTGAAATCGCGGTCTAACGATAGCGGCCAAGGTCTCTCAAAAGTGGCTATTCTTAAGCAAGGCTATCAATGATATTGGCTGATCCAGCCAATAGTGACGCCCAGACGAGGGAAACGTGCCAAATCCGACGCTCGATGCAATCGACCTTAAAATCATCGCCGCGCTGCAGAAGAACGCAAAGGCGACGACAAACGAGCTCGCCGATGCCGTCGGACTTTCGCCTTCACCTTGCGCCCGGCGCGTCAGGCTCCTGGAGAGCGCCGGCGTCATCAAGGGTTACACCGTGGTCGTCGACCAGAAGAAGCTCGGCCTGCCGATCAGCGCGTTTGCGTCGATCAAGCTTGAACGGCAGCGCGAGGATGATCTCGACCGCTTCTCCCAGGCGGTGCTGCGCTGGCCGGAGGTGGTCGACTGCTATCTGATGACCGGCCAGCGGGATTACCTGATGCGCATCGTGGTGCGCGACCTCGAGGCCTATGAGCGGTTCATCAAGGACAAGCTGACGCGGCTGGACAACATTGCCTCGATCGAAAGCAGCTTCGCCCTGGGACAGGTCAAGCGCTCGGAAGTGTTACCTATCTAACCGACCGGGTATTTTGCGACGGCCAGTTGTCGGTACGGCACTCGCATTATCCTCGACGAAAGCAAGCTCATGTTCTTTGACAGAAAGTCCCTTAGGGCAATCGCGACCTCACTGTTACGGGATGGGGCGGCCTGTCACGTCGATATGACATTTGTTCCGAAAGGCAAATGTGAACCGATGCGGGTAAGCTCGATGTCGCGAATTCCTGTTGCCATCATTCTGCCAACAGGAACGTAAGCTTTAGCTGCCTCCTACAAACCCGGTTTTTCATGGTGACGCCGCCAGCGATTCTCCATACATCGCATTGATTTTGAAGATTTTTCTTGGCTATTTCGTGTCAAAAACTTGTAATGATTCATCATCAAAAACTTGTCTTTGCACACCATAATTGACTTGCGATCACACAGCTCTATATACTTGTGCTTGAACGGCACAAGAAACTTGCAAGGGCACGGCCATGGCTAAGCCTCACGAAAAACTCGCGGAATCGCTCGCCATCCTGCAAGACCGGCAGGCAGGAGGGCGCCGCATTTTCAAATCTCAAGAGATCACCCGGATTCATCGTGAGCGCCTACTCCAAAACGGATTCCTCCGTGAGGTGATCAAAGGGTGGTTGGTGTCCACCGGACCACAAGCGCCGGAGCAAGACACAACGCCTTGGTATGCCAGCTTCTGGGAGTTTTGCGCGATGTATTGCAACGAGCGTTTCGGGAAGGCGTGGTACCTTTCTCCCGAGCAATCATTGCTCCTGCACGCAGAGGCTACTGCGATACCACCGCAGGTGGTGATCAGCAGCCCTTACGGGGGCAACAATAAAATCGGCCTGCTATTTGGCACATCGCTATACGACCTCAAAATCAAGGATATGCCTGAAAACCTGACGGAGAAGAACGGCTTGCGCCTGTTTCCCGTCAATGCCGCCCTAGTCCGTGTACCCGAGGCATTCTTCCAGCGTTACCCAATCGAAGCCCAGGTTGCTATGGCTTCATTACGCAGTGTCTCAGGCGTGCTAGGGCTTTTGCTCGATGGAGGCCATTCGGCTATCGCCGGGCGGCTTGCCGGCGCGTTTCGGCGCATAGGGCGCGATGCCTTCTCTGACGAGATCGTCGCCGCGTTCAAGGCTGCACGCTATGACATTCGAGAGTCCGATCCTTTCGCTGGACAGGTCGGTGTTACTGCCATCACGTCAGGCGCGCCGCCGATCGTGACAAGGCTCCACGCCATCTGGGAATCACAGCGCGATGCGGTGGCCGAAATTTTCCCGAAAGCACCCGGGCTGCCGTCCGACAAGGATAGCTATATGAAATTCGTGGAAGATATTTATGAGAGCGATGCCTATCATTCGTTGTCGATTGAAGGCTACAGCGTTACGCCAGAACTGATCGACCGCGTGCGCGATGGCGGCTGGAATCCAGAGATCGATGAAGCAGATCGTGAGAACCGCGATGCGCTGGCCGCCCGCGGCTACTATCAGGCGTTCCAAAAGGTCAAGGATGCCGTTGCCGCGATTATCGATGGCGCACCTGCGGGTAAACTGACAAGGGATGCGCATCGGGAATGGTATAGAGAGCTCTTCGCGCCCTCAGTGAGTGCAGGCATATTGAAAGCGAGCGCGCTTGCCGGTTATCGAAACCATCCTGTGTATCTCAAGGGGTCATCCCACGTACCGCCGCGTATGGAGGCGGTACTCGACGGCATGGATGCGCTGTTCGATCTACTAGAAGCCGAAGCAGACCCGGCAGTTCGCGCTGTTCTGGGGCACTGGCTTCTCGGCTATGTTCACCCTTATCCTGACGGAAACGGACGCGTGGCTCGCTTTCTGATGAATGCCATGCTGGCATCAGGGGGCTATCCCTGGACAGTGGTGAGAGTGGAGGACCGGAAGGCATACCTTGCTGGGCTTGAACAGGCTAGCGTTGGGATGAATGTAAAGCCTTTCGCCGAATTCCTGGCGAAACGGGTCAAATGGTCCTCAGAGCAAGCTGGCTGATGACAGACAAGAAGATGATAAACCCTACGTTCCCATCAGTCTGATACTCGCGGGTCGAATAGAGGCGATTCTTGAAGCCACACAGGCGCTTCTGCGCCAAGGATGGTGCGGCGCGTATTTCGGCCGCATACATTTGCGGCCCATCAAGGGAGCGATTGCTTCCTCAGGCGCCTTAACTGCCGTCAGCCGATCCTCCAAAGTGTGCCGCAGGCTGTAGAGACTGTGCTCCGATGTCGGCAGCAGTTTCTTGTTGGCCAGCACCTTGTTGACAAGCGCCGAAGAGCGAGGCTGCCTTGTCACAATTGCGCGGGAGCCCTTCGGATGGCGTTTCGTCGCCTCCAGGGTTGGCTACGGCGACCTTGGAGGAAATACGCACGAGGCCGCGTAGATCAAGGCCCGCGAATTCCACCATCAACCCAATCGCAACTCCCGAAGCAAACGTATTCCCCTCGTCGGCACGAACGAAGAGGCTCTCACCTGCTGCAATCGCAATATTTCGTATACATTTTGTACATCTATATTGACGCACTGCCATCTTCAAACGTAGCGTCGCGCGGCTGAGGCGGAATGCCTGCGCGCAACAACTCAATCTCATGGGAGGACTGCACCGATGAAATCTCAAACCCGATCGGCCGCCATTGGCCTGGCCTGCATCGCCTATGCCGCGCTTGTTGGATCTCTGTTGCCGGCCGCGGCGGAGACCACAAAAGAACGCGTCTTGAAGGAAGGACGCATCGTCATCGGCATCCATAATCGCTCGCCATGGGGCTACAAGAAGGAGGGAACCGGCGAGTTGCTGGGCTGGCATCCGGATCTCCTCAGAGCTGCCTTCGCCGATCTCGGCCTCAAACAGGTCGACTTCGAGGTCACCGAGTTCGGCGCCTTGATCCCGGGCCTGATGGCCGGGCGCTTCGATGCCGTCGCATCCGGTCTGTCGATAACGCCGGAGCGATGCCAGCAGGTCGCGTTCGGCGCTCCCGATCTGAGGTCGGACGACGCGGCGATCGTGCTCGCCGGCAACCCCAAGGC
This sequence comes from Mesorhizobium sp. P2_D6, assembly GCF_056404315.1. Classification (NCBI taxonomy): domain Bacteria; kingdom Pseudomonadati; phylum Pseudomonadota; class Alphaproteobacteria; order Hyphomicrobiales; family Phyllobacteriaceae; genus Mesorhizobium; species Mesorhizobium sp. P2_D6. Next base: position 33,470 of record NZ_JBFUEG010000027.1, read on the forward strand.
GATCCACAGCTATGCGGATCTTGCCAAGAAATCCGACGCGATCATGGGCGGCGGCCGCGGCAGCAATGTCATCAAGAACGCCATCACCGAGGGCGTGCCGGAGGACCGCATCCTGCAGTTCCCGGATATCGAGACCAACATCGCGGCACTGCGCGCCGGCCGCACAGACGCCGCGGTGTTCTCGTCCCCGACGGTGATCGGGCTGCTGGCCGGCAACAGGAGCCCCGATCTGGAGCGCGCCAGCCCGTTCACGACGGACGCGAAGTCGATCAGCTACATCGCGATCGCGTTCCGAAAAGACGATGGCGATCTGCGCGACCTCTACAATCAGGGTCTGGCGAAAGTCATGTCGAACGGCACGATCGCCACCATCATGGCGAAGTACGGATTTGGTCCCACGGAAAACGTGCCGCCAGGATTGACGACGTCGCAATTGTGCGGAACCGCCAACTGACCGGCGTCAGAAACAGAAGCCGTCTGGCATCAACAGGGCGGGGTGGCGCCGCGCGCGCTCGGGCGGCGCCTCTGTCCGGCGACATGCCATTCAGATCATTGCCGTTCCGCGTCGCTGGACAGCGCAACGTCTTCGGGGATTTCCTGCCGCAAGGTTGGTCCCTTTGCCAGGCGCCTGCCAAGAGCAGAGACGAATGCCTCGTAGCGCTCACCTGCCTTGGCGCGCGCCGCCTGGGCCATCGGTTCGGGCAAGGCAGGCGTGGTCGCGAGCCAGAAGCGGATGAACACCGCCAGCGTTTCAATCGAGATGCCGACATCGCGCTCCAGCCGCGCGACCCGGCGGTCGATCCGGTCGAGACGCCTGGAGATCGCCGCCTCGCGTTGGACGTCGGCATCCGGAGAGAGAAAAGAGGCGATCGCCGCTTCAGCGATGAGCGACTGCGAGCGATCGCGCCGGGCAGCATATTCGAGCAGCGCCGCCATCACCGCAGGATCAAGATAGACGGAGATCTGCACCTTTTTCTTTGTCGCCGGCACAGTCGTCACAGCTCCATGCCATCGTCCGGATCGAGCGCGATCTGACGCGCCACGCCCCGCACGAGGCCAGCCACCCGGCTGCTGCTTGCAGCGAGATCATCCGTCTCGTCACGCGCGTCGATCTCGAATTCATTGACGAGCGGCGGCTCCGGCGCAGCCGAAGGATCGAGTTCGGGTTGCCGCCGCAATTCGGAGTCCGTCGATTCCTGCTGGGTTTTCACCACGACGGGCGCCGCAGCCAACCCCGCTGGCGGAAGCGGCAACGGAAGCACGGTCCAATCGTCAGGCTCCGGCTCGGCTCTCGCCCTAGGAGCGGGTGGCGGCAGAATGCGCTCTCGCAACCGCGGGTCTTCAAAATAGCGCGCCTTTTTCGCCCGGATCGGCGGCGTGCCCGCCAGCATGACGATCTCGTCACCAGCCGGCAATTGCATGATCTCGCCGGGCGTCAGCAATGGCCGCGCCGTCTCCGAGCGCGAAACCATGAGATGACCGAGCCATGGCGAGAGCCGGTGACCGGCATAGTTCTTCATCGCCTTCAGCTCGGTTGCCGTACCAAGGGCGTCGGAGACGCGTCTGGCGGTGCGCTCGTCATTGGTCGCGAAGCTGACGCGCACATGGCAGTTGTCCAGAATAGAATTGTTCGGCCCGTAGGCCTTCTCGATCTGATTGAGAGACTGCGCGATCAGGAAGCTTTTCAGCCCATAGCCGGCCATGAAAGCGAGCGCGGATTCGAAGAAGTCGAGCCGTCCGAGCGCCGGGAACTCGTCCAGCATCAGAAGCAATCGATGGCGATCCGCCCTCGCCTGCAAATCCTCGGTCAGGCGGCGCCCGATCTGGTTGAGGATGAGACGGATCAGCGGCTTGGTGCGACTGATGTCGGAGGGTGGAACAACGAGATAGAGCGTCGCCGGACGAGGGTCGGCGACCAGGTCGGCGATGCGCCAGCCACAGGCGCGGGTCACCTCGGCCACAACCGGATCGCGATAGAGCCCAAGGAAGGACATCGCGGTCGAGAGCACGCCGGAGCGTTCGTTGTCGGACTTGTTCAACAACTCGCGGGCCGCGCTGGCGATGACTGGGTGCGGCCCGTCCTGCCCCAGATGCGCCGTTGTCATCATCGCTGCCAAGGTCGATTCGATCGGCCGCTTGGGATCGGAGAGGAATGCCGCGACGCCGGCCAGGGTCTTGTCCGGTCCGGCATAGAGCACATGAAGGATCGCTCCGACGAGAAGCGCGTGGCTCGTCTTTTCCCAATGGTTGCGCCGCTCAAGCGAGCCTTCCGGGTCGACAAGAATGTCGGCGATGTTTTGCACGTCGCGCACTTCCCATTCACCACGGCGAACCTCGAGCAAAGGGTTGTAAGCGTCCGATTTTGCATTGGTCGGATCAAACAGCAGCACCCGGCCGTGGCGGGCGCGGAAGCCGGCGGTGAGGCTCCAGTTCTCGCCCTTGATGTCATGGACGATTGCTGAGCCAGGCCAGGTCAGCAGCGAGGGGACGACAAGGCCGACACCCTTGCCCGAACGCGTCGGGGCAAAGCAAAGCACATGCTCGGGCCCGTCATGGCGTAGATAGTGCGGCCCATACCGCCCCAGCACAACACCGTCCGAGGCGAGCAGCCCTGCTGCCTGCACCTCGCTCCTATCGGCCCAGCGGGCGGAACCGTAAGTCACGACCTTCGTCGCCTCGCGGGCACGCCAGAGCGACATGCCGATCGCCACGGCGATCGCTATGAAGCCGCCGGAGGCGGCAATCACGCCGCCGCGCGCAAAGATGCCAGGCGCGTAGGCATCATAGAAATACCACCACCAGAAGATGGCAGGCGGATAATAGACCGGCATGCCGCCGATGACGAACCACCGCGCCCCCAGTTGCTCCTGATAACCCAGCTGCCACGCCGACCATTGCGTCGATCCCCAGATCGTGAAGAGCACGATCAGGAATACAATGACGATCTGCCCCCAAAGGACTTTGGTTCCCGACATTGGGTCCTCCTTGTGCCGAGAGGTCAGCAAGGTTGATGCGAATTTCAACAGCCGGCTCAGCCCGATCGCGTCGCGTCGCGCTGTCGGCAAGGAAGACAGGGGATCGGCAGCCCAAGATCCCGGGCGCCAAGTGAGAGCGCCGTCACAGGCCGAGACCGGGCTTGCGGCCGAAACTCCAATCGGCGCCGCCATCAGCGCGGACAACACCGGACACGTGATTGCCGAGATGGCGCTCCAAAGAAGGCGTCCAGGGCACCAGCTGGAAGCCGAGGCCGTCATCGATCATCGCGAAACGGCCGGATGCAAGCGCAAAGCGCTGGTTGTAGGTGCCCGACACGGAGTCGCCGCTGCCGGCGCGGTTGAACGACCGGCCACTTTGGGCTGCCAGCCTGCTTCCCAGCGCGTCGAGTTCCCGTTGTCGCAGAGTGCCGATCAAGTTGCGTGCAAAGACTGTTCCGCCCGGCTGCCGCTCAGCCAGCCCCAGTCCGACCAGGTGTTCGGCGCGCCGATCGAGCGCCTGGCGAACCGCGGCGCCGAAGCCGCCATCGGAGAGAGCCGCCGCGGGACGGGCGAGCGCCTGCCGGTCGAGCCAGGTCGCTCCGTCCGCATCGACTTGACGTTCGATATCGAGATCGGAGCGCACGGCAAGCGCCACCCGTCGGCGCCCCTGAGCGTCCTCAAATCTGCGCAGCTCAACGATCGAGCCTGGCGCGCCGCTGCCCGCCGCCTCGAGATCGGCGAACCGGACGTGATGGCAACGGCCGTCGACGCCATCGATGACCGCATAGGCGGTGCTCTTGAGTTCGTCATCCAGCCCGCGCTCGATCAGGCGGCCGATAACCGGCTCCTCGATGGTCTCCGCGGCCAGCACATAGCTGGCGCTCGCGCGTTCGATAGCGCGGACCGAGAGTGCGCGATGCATGCGTTTGATTATATCGCCGCGCTCACCCATCGCACGCAGCGTTGCCTCTGCCCTGTCGCTGACAACCCATTGGCCAGGACCGAGCTGCTCGGCAAGGCCGAAAGTTTCCAGTCTGCGCAGCCGCCCCACCTTGAGCACGATGAATTCATCAGGCTGGCGATCGGCATGCGGCGCGAGATCGATGACACGGCTGTCGCGTGCGTCCCGGAGCAACTGGCGGTCGAGCCCGGTCCACCGCTCGGCCTCGACCTGACGCTCGACATGCCGGCGGATTTCGAGATCGGACCGGGGGCCGAGCTCCCGCGTGACCAGGTCACTGGCGCGATCGCGCATGCCACGGCTGATGTAGTCGCGTGAGATCACCAGATCATGGCCGTCGTCGGCCCGGCCACGCAGGATGATGTGGACATGCGGATTGTCGGTGTTCCAATGATCGACCGCGATCCAGTCGAGCGCGGTGCCGAGATCCTTCTGCATGCGACCCATGAGATCACGGGTAAAGGATTTCAGGTCGGCCATTTCGACGGCATCCTCGGGCGAGACGATGAAGCGGAAATGATGCCGGTCGTCCTCGCAGCGCGCGACGAAATCCGTGGCCGACGCTTCGTCGACTTCCGGTCCGAACATGCGGGCTTTCGCGTCGTCCCGTGTGACGCCCTCGCGCCGCAGATAGTTGAGGTGGAGCGCCAACGGCGCGCCACGCTTCGAATGACGAACCACGCGGGTCTTGATCATGGCGATGCGGGAGCGGCCGGTAAGCAAACGGTTGGCCTGGACGCTCGCTGCCCTGCCGCGTCCAAATTGGGAGCGCTTGCCTGAGCCGATCCCTCCGGCTCGCGACACGCCGCCGCCAGCCTTCTGGGCGGCCGCGAGCACCTGGGCGATGAAGGGCCGCGACGATTGGGATCGTGTTGACCGAATGCGACCTGGACGGACGCGGAACTCGCCCTCATCGGACACGGCACGCGCCCTCACACTGCCATAAACATAACAAATACAACGATTTGCATGCTTTCAACACATTGCGCCTGTTCGCTGCAATGTGCGGAAAGTGGCTAAAAGCCCAGCAAATACAACCAACCGACCGCCGCGCAATGTGCGCCCTTTTATCTTGCCATCCCTCGGTTGTTGCCCTGTGCTCTCCGCGCCTCATTGGCTGCGACGTCAAAACAGACGCCAGGGCGCGACCTGACGGCGACTTCGTCATCGCTGCGGTGTCCGGACGTCGGACCCAGTGAACAGCTGGTGCGCTGCGAACCGGCCGCGAAAAGTCTGCGCACCAACGGTGGCGACGAAACCTCGCCGGAGGGGGCTTCCTCGGACGGAACACCGGAAGCGGCCATGAACGCGGACGGCACGATGAACAGCGGCGCAACCTTCCAACTGACGGCCCTGGCATGACCGGCGGTGAGCGCGCCGGATGCATCACCACCGCCCCAGAAAGGGCGAAGCGTCGCAACATAGGCCCGGGTCTCAGCCGGCAGCGGACGGCCCTTCAAGGAGGCTTCGTAACGCCCTGGCCCCGCATTGTAGGCGGCCAGAAAGCCCGGTGAACCGTATCGATCATACAGCTCGCGAAGATAGGCGGTGCCGGCAAGGATGTTGTCGTGTGGATCATAGGGATCGCGGCCGAGCTGGTGGCGAAGGCGCAGCTCGGCCCAGGTTCCAGGCATGATCTGCATCAGGCCCAGGGCCCCCTTTCGCGACACGGCGCGCGGGTCGCGGGCGCTTTCGAGATGCATGATTGCCCGGATCCAGCGCTCGGAAACGCGGAAGCGATGCGACGCCTCGGCGATAGGTGCGGCATAAGGATCGTCCGCGGATTCGCGCGGGGCCGGCGCGGATTGTGCGAAGGCCCCTGTCATTGCGTGACAGACGATCAGCATGCCGCCGATAAGGCAAAGTGCTTTACGACGAACGGGCAACCAACTGACGGGCCGGCATTCGTGCGCAAAGTTCGGCGCCGATGGCCCACTCATCGAGTACGCTCCGGCCGCGCTTTCGGCCGAATCCAGCGCAGCGACCAGGAGCCGTTGTCAGCGAGGAAGAGACCGGCGCGAAAGCGCCGACCAAACAGCGGATCCTCCAATCGACACGACAGATAGTCTCCAGACGTCGGTCCGGTTTCCTTCCAGGCCGCGCCGACCTCGGGGCCGCTGCCGTCGCCGATGTGGATACGAAAATCAGGCGCCTTGCCGTCAGATATTTTGGTCGGCACGAGCACCAGCTCGGCATCCACGAGCAGCGTTCGAATGCGTCCGGAATAACCAGATTCAGTTTTGTGGAAGACGCCGATCTCGGCCATCGATAATCTCTTTCCTCTTGTTGGCTGGGCTGAATTTCAGTTCGCCGGAGCGAGCCAGGTGTAGTGGCCATCACCCCTCTCGTCCGTCCAAAGCGGCAGCGCGGCTCCGACGATCGACCTCGCCGGGAACGGGCCGAAATAGCGGCCGTCGAGACTGTCCCCGACCTTCCGATTCATGACGAAGATTTCGGCGGCGGCGATGACGCGGCAGCCCTGCCAGACAGGCAGGGCGCGTCCCTTGCGGTCGCGCTCCAGGGCGGTACCGACCGCGCGCCCGTCGACAGTGATGACGCGACTTAGGCGGCAGACTTGGCTCCCAGGAAGACCCTCGATGTGTTTCAGCATCGGCACGCCGGGGGGAAGGTAGCCACGCTTGGCAGCGAACTGGGCGACCTTGTCTGGCGGTTCGATGACAGCGAGCGCGCCAGCCGTTGGTACGGCCATTTTCCTGATCGCATAGAGCCCAAGAGGCGCGCTGGCCGATGCATTCCACAGCAGCAGCGGCGGCATCTCCAAGACAGCCGGAGCGACCGTCGCGACGACGGCCGCAAGCGATGCGGCCATGCAAGCGGCGCGGCTCATGAGGTCACCCGCTTGCGCAACAGAAAGGCCCGGTGCTGCTCGAGCGAATAGGCACGAGGCGTTGCGCCGGCAATCAGACGGTTGTGGGTCTGACGCCAATAGTCCGGTGCGGCTTCGGCCGGATCGAGACCCATCGCCTCGATCGCATCGACCCGTTGGAGAACGCGCTCAACCTTGTCCCAGCCTGCGATCCTGAGCAGGATCTCGCCGCCTGGCCGGATGTAAGGCAGCGTCTGATAAGGTTCAGCGGGCAAGGCCGCGCGCACGATGTCGATGCGCGAAACGACAGTGCCAAAGTCATTCGCCGCCCAGCGCACGAACGCAAAAACACTGCCAGGCGCAAATCCGACGACGCGGCGCCGCTTGTCGATGATCGTCTGATCGGCAGGACGTCCGAAGCGCATGCGATGTTCAATCCGCTTCTCGATCCAGATCAGCTCGACCGTCGTGAGGTTACCGCGCGGCGTTGATCGGGTAGACGACGTCATGTGTCGTCTCCCGCGCGCCGGCCAGCGCACCGACGCTCCTGCTCGCCACCGCCAGTCCGCGGCTTGCGCGCAAGACTGTTAGATTGAGAGTTAGACTCTAAGTTAAGAGCGCGATTTTCCGTTGCGGGCCCGTCCCTTAAGGCCGATCGCCGTTCCCGAAAGCACGAGGATGCGGTTCCCGATGGCACGATGGTGCGGGTTCCCGATGGCACGATCCTGTCAACCGGCGCGGGCGTCGGTTCGAAGGCCAGCAGCACACGGCCGCTGGCTTCGACTTCCGTGAACAGCAGATATCCCGGCAAAGGTTGGCGGCGCACGATGTCACGCAGTTCGAAGGCGAAGCGCTTGAGCGGCGAGAGGCTGCCGGACTTCTGATGCAGATGCCGGATGTCGAAGCGCCAGCCAGCGCGCTGGCGTCCGCCATGCTTACGCACCACCCGGTAGAGCCACCGGTCCAGCCCGCCGGTCAGCCCGAAATAGGCACGATCAATCGTCAGGATGAGTGCATCGTCCATAACGGCGCGATAGAACCAATCCGGCAAAATCAATTCGACGCCAAGCGGGCGGCCGTTCCGATCGAAGCGCTCCTGCCATTCATTGATCCATGAGAAGCGATGGCGCCGGCCCTCGGCGGGTTGGCGGATGGAGGTGACGACGCTTGTCGACTGCAGGCGATCGAGCGCCGCCTTGAGGCGCAGGTAGTCTCGCTTCGAGACACCGCGGCCGACGAAGGTCAGCATTTCGTATGGCGTCGCAGCCATCAGGCGCGACGTGCGCAATCCAGCATCCCGCGCGTTGACGAGATGGCTCGCGGCCCAGATCAGGATATCGGCATCCCAGATCGTCGCCATGCCGTGGTCGGGCATCGCTTCGACACGGATCGCCACATCGCCAGCGCGAAAGTCGATCGGCGCGATGCGCCTGGATTTGGCCAGAGAGAAGAAGGGATAGGCCATGAGGTCCTGCGCATCGCGTGGCGCGACAACACCGGGCAGCGCGTGGAACAGATCAAGCTGTCCGCGTTCCGACGGTTGCTGTGTGCGTCCAGACATAGGGGAGATCAGCCGGGTCAGCGCCTTTCGCGCCCGGCATAGGCGATCAGGCGGGCGGCTTGAGGCTTGGCGGGCAGCACCGACCCCTGCGGATCGGATGTCGACGTCATGGCGCCACGCTGGACCCAGGCCTGGAGGTCGTCGACGGCGTAGACGACTCGGCCGCCGAGTTTGCGATAGGCAGGCCCGGTGCCGTAGGTGCGATGTTTCTCCAGCGTACGCGCAGAAAGACTGAGGAAATGCGCTGCTTCCGAAGTGCGCAGGTAGCGCGGCGGCAATGGCGCGGCGTCGGCATTCATGGGATGTCTCCTTGCGGCCGTCGCGATTGAACGGCGATCGATGGCCAGGATGGAGGAGCGTGGGGACGGTGATCAGGTGCGCAATTGAGGGCCGCTATTTCGCACCGCAAAGAGGCCATCAGGCAGTGGCGCCGGCGCGCGCAGCAATTGTGATAGGCGCTCCACCATCTTCACGCCATCGCGCATCAAGCAGCGCATGATGAAAGGAAGCTCGGTCATGGCGCCCGGCGGCGCGGAAAGCTTCAACGGTCACCGGCAGAAGACGCCGCGCCCGGTACCGGGCGAGGCGTTTGCCGCTTCACTCACCATTACGGCGGTTGGGGCGGGACCAGATGAGGCTGTGGCCCTCGCCTTCCTCGTCGGCGAAGAGGTTGGCGTAGATCGGAGCGGTGAAGCTCGGATCGTCCAGCTTGAGCCCGAGATAGTCACGGCCCTCGTTGGAGCGCTTGGACCAGGCGGCGCCGATTTCGGCCTTGCCGACCACCACGCGGTGGCTTGGAGCGTTCTCGCCGCTGGCCCGGGTGTCGGGGACGATGCGAACGCCCTTGGCCTGGACGCTGAGGGTGACGATCTCGCCGGTGAACTCGTTCGCATTGGTCTTCTTGAAAGTGCCGATGGTAGCCATTTTCAGTCTCCGTTTTCTTCGTTTCCGAGCCCGCACCATGCGACCTCGATGGCTTCGTGAGGCCCAAGGCGACCGCCGCCGCATCGCTTGCGACCGCAGCAAAGCGGAGGATGGCGCAGGCCCGCGTTTCTTGGTTTCGCGAGGAATGGGCTACGCCCAGGGGAAGAAACGAGCGACGCGCCATTGCGGCATAGGCGGTCGAGGCTTCAGCCGTCCTTCGGCCAGATCAACCCGTTCGAGAGGAGTTGGTGCGCTCTGTGAAATGAAGGAGGGAGGCAATGGCGGCATCGGGGCTCAGAGACAAAACGGACTGGTTTGCCAAGACGTCAGCCTATAATGGCTTGCCCCGCATCAAAGCGTTTGCCCATCCGCTGCCAAGCGCATACGATGACACACTGCGCGTGTCGTGTTTTGGCCGTTTGCGGGCTGGCCGCTTTCGGGGAAGGTAGCGTCAAAAGTTGCCGTTCGTGCGGCTCGCGAGGCCCTCCAAGCTGTCGAGCGGTCGTCAAATGGGGCTTCGGCGCCCTGAACAGGCGGCTGATAACATATGCGTCCGTCACATTCCTCCCGCGGGCCCATGGAAGCGAAAGGATGCCGGCTACGTGCAGACAGACCGGCGCCACAGCCCCGGGCTTATCCCCGTCCATGCGGAAAAACTCCGCGTGAAGTGGCTTTGACTCGAAAAGCCGGTGGCCAACGCGATTCCCGCGAGGGATGTTTCGGTTTCGCGCAGGAAGATTTTCGCGCGCTCTATACGTTCCTGAAGCAACCACCGGTGCGGCGGAACCCCCACGCTTTTTCGGAAAGCCCTGCTGAACTGCGAAGCGGACAGGCCGCATTCCTTTGCCAGGTCGGCCAGGCGGATATTGCCTGCGAGATTTGCCCGCAGAAGCTCCTTGGCTCGCCGTTCCTGCAGCGGCGTGAGCCCTCCGACGACCAGCTTTACCAACGGGATCATGCCGCCATACGTCCTGGCCACATGATGCCCGACTGCGAGCATGAGGTAATCGACGAACACCTGATTGGCCTGATCCGGCGTCTGGAAGACCGGCAGCAGGGCTTCAGCCATGCCGCGCAAGAAGGCATCCGAATGGCTAACGGCCGGCTTGTAGCGAAGTTCGTGAATATGCGGCGCTTCGGCCTCATCGGCGACCGCTTTCAGCGCGCCCGCGGGCAGATAGAAATGCACGGAGTGGAACGAACTGTTGAGGTGAAAGGTCGGCCGGCGCTTGATGTCGTAAATGATCGTCTCGCCGGGTCGTAGTGAGGATACCGGCGCCGCTCTGCCATTCTCCCAATATTCGTATCGTTCGTAAAACTTGAGATGCACGCCCAGGAGGAACGCATCCTCCTCGATCGGCGGCGTGGACAGGATGAATTGTGGATTGTCGTAGCGCAGTTCGGTCACCGCGATCGTGGACCTCGGCAAGGCGCGGGTGACGAATGAACTCACCTTGGCGTTCAGCCGTCTGCCAAAGGCCTCGCCGTAACTGTCGCTGACTGGCATCCGCAGTCCCCGGCTTGCCGGATATCCGACGGATTGCCCGCAGCTACCGACGTCCTCCCCGATACGCTTTTTGCCAATTTCTGACAATCTGCAGCACCTTCGTGAAAGACGCCCCGCGCTGCGTGGGAAATGATTGCCAAATCCCGACCAGACCCACGGGTTCCGGTCAGAGCCTGATGGGGAAGGGCGCCTTCCCCAGTCCTGGACACTCGGAGGCTTGCGCTGATGATCGACCTGTCGCCGATGAGCCTGCGGGGCATGCGATGTTCAGGTTATCCAGGGGATTTTGCGGGCGCTCGGCGCCGCGACCTGGTGTCAGGGTTTCGTCCGTTGTCCAGCAGGCCCCGCCGCGATGAGCTGATCGATGCAGGCAAGGAACGCCCGCAGCACGGGCGACGGATTATCCGCCCGATATCCGACCGCCAGATCGATCGTCGGCGGCGCGCCGATGAGCGGCCGGCTGACGACGGACCAAGGCAGGAGCGGTTCGACATAAGCGGGAAGCAGGGCCACCCCCCGCGTCGAGGCGACGAGGGAAATACCCATCGCGAAATTGTCGATATGGTGGCTGGGCGTGAGATCCACGCCGCACTGCCGCAGGTAGGTATCGACGACGTCCCGCAACACATGGGGCACGTCCGAAAAGCCCACGAAGATTTCTCCCGCCAGCGCGCGGGGATCGACCGCATCTTTGGCCGCGAGGCGATGGTCGCTGGGCAATATGGCGACGAGCGGTTCCTTGGCGATGACGCGATAGGACACGTCGGGCCGGGGTTCGATCCGCAGAAAGCCCAGATCGATTTCACCGCTCTGGAGCGCGTCGCCGAGATCCGGCGAGTAGAGGCTCGTCACCTTGAACTCGATATTGGGCAATTGTCCGCGCAAGATCCGCGTCACGTGCGGCAGCCAGTCGACCTCCTGCCCCGTCAGGAAACCAACCGAGAAGGTCTCGCGCGCCGGGCGCGCCGCCCGCCTCGCCGCCTGCACCGCCTCCGCCGCCTGACCGAGCGCCAGGCGCGCATGATCGAGGAAGGCGCGCCCCGCCGGGGTGAGCTCGACGCCGCGCGCGCCGCGCGTGAAGAGCTGGGCGCCGACCTCGAGCTCCAGATCGCGCAACTGGCGGCTGAGCGACGGTTGCGCCGTGTGCAGCCGCTTTTCCGCGGCGACGGTGAGGCTGCCCTCTTCGGCGACCGCCACGAAGTAACGGAGGTGACGCAGTTCCATTTCAAGCCATGCCTAGCAGGTATGGTTGCATGACATACAAAGTCTTTTTCGTTGCCGCAACAAATACCTAGATACGCAACATCGAAGTGCAGTCGGACAGTGCGTCACGGTGCCGACAACGGCTTTCGGTGAGAGCGGCCGGCTGTCCTTCAGCAAAGGAATTCAGAAGCTGGCGATGCCCTTCGGGAATATCGCGATCGGGTTCGAACAGGACGGATTTTTGGACGCGCGGCGATTGCCGCCGCTCCTTTTTGCAAGGGCAAGAACGATGACGGCCGACACGCACGAAACCGCCCCGACCCGGTATGTCGAGGCCAATGGCATCCGCTTCGCCTATCGCCGTTTCGGCAAGGCGGGCGGCGTGCCGATCGTCTTCAACCAGCATTATACCGGTACGATGGACTATTGGGATCCGGCCGTGACCGACGGCCTGGCCCAGACCCGCGAGGTGATCCTGTTCGACAATGCCGGCGTCTCCAGTTCGTCGGGAGCGACACCGACCAGTTTCCAGGAAATGGGCGCCAACGTGATCGCTTTCATCCGCGCGCTGGGCCTCAGCCAGGTCGACGTCCTCGGCATCTCGATCGGCGGCTTCGTCGCGCAGGAGACCGCGCTCCAGGGCGGTAATCTCGTCCGCAAGATCATCCTCGTCGGCACCGGCCATCGCGGGATGGACATGACGCTCAGCCGCTCGGCGGAATTCTTCGCCGGCAGCTATGATCCGCCCGAACATCTCTGGCTCGACGTCCACTTCAAGAACACCGGAACCAGCCGCAAGGCCGGTCTCGCGTTCCTCGAGCGCAAGTGGCGCCGCAAGGATCGCGATCCGGAGGTGAGCGAGCAGACGATTGCCGCGCAGGGCGAGGCGGTCGGCAAGTGGATCTCGCCGGAAGCGGATTCGCTCGCTTACCTGAAGTCGATCAAGCAGCCCGTCCTGGTCGTGCAGGGCAGCGACGATGCGATCATCCCGACCGTGCACTCGCTAACGCTGCAGCAGAATCTGCCTGACGCGCAGCTCATCATCTACCCGGATTCGGGCCACGGCTCGATCTATCAATATCCCGAGCTGTTCGTGGCCGAGGCCACCCTGTTTCTCGACAAGTGAAACCTCACCCCCCTCGCGGCACGGCCGCGGGGCACCCCAACGTTGAAAGGAATGTTCCGTGACTAATCTGACCAACAAGATCGCCCTCGTTACAGGCGGCTCGCGCGGTATCGGCGCGGGCATCGCCAAGCGGCTCGCCGCCGATGGCGCGAGCGTCGCGATCACCTACACCCAGGGCGCGGACGCCGCAGCTCAGGTCATGAAGGCGATTGAGGCGGCGGGCGGCAAGGCAATCGCGATCCAGGCCGACGCGACCAATGCCAAGGCAGTCCAGGCGGCGGTCGAGCAGACCGTCTCCGCTCTGGGCGGGCTCGACATCCTCGTGAACAATGCCGGCACCGCTATCCCCAAGCCGTTCGAGGAATCGACGCTGGAGGAGATGGACCGTGTCATCGACATCAACCTGCGCGGCGTGTTCATCGCCACCCAGGCGGCGCTCAAGCATCTGCCCGATGGGGGCCGCATCATCACGATCGGGTCGTGCGTCGGTGAACGCATGGGGACGCCAGGTCTGGTCGCCTATTCGGCGACCAAGGGGGCGGTGAAGATGTTCACGCAGGGCCTGGCGCGTGAGGTCGGTTCGCGCGGCATCACCGTCAACAACGTCCAGCCGGGTCCGATTGACACCGATCTCAACCCCGCCGTGGGCGACTGGGCCGATCCGCAGATCGCGAACACCGCGCTCAAGCGCTACGGCCATGTCGACGATATCGCCGCGATGGTGGCGTTCGTCGCCGGTCCCGAAGCCGGCTACATCACCGGCGCAAGCCTTACCGTCGACGGCGGCACCAACGCCTGAGGAGGACGGGTCATGACGAACTGCAACGGCAAGACTGCTCTCGTCACGGGCGCGTCGCGCGGCATCGGCCGCGCGGCCGCCCTGGCCCTCGCCGAAGCCGGCGCGCAGATCCTGGTCCACTACGGAAAGAACGCCGCGGAGGCGGACGCCGTGGTCGAACAGATCCGCGCCAGCGGCGGGCGGGCCCAGGCGATCGGCGCCGATCTCGCCACGCCCGAAGGCCCGGTCGAACTCGCCCGCAAGGTCCGCGAGATCGCCGGCGAACGGCTCGACATCCTCGTCGCCAATGCCGGCATCGCCAAGGCGGTCTCGATCGAGGAGACGACGGTCGAGGATTTCGACGCCTTGTTCGCGGTCAACGTCCGCGCGCCCTTCTTCCTGGTCCAGCAACTGCTGCCCATCCTGCGCGAGGGATCGAGCGTGATCTTCACCTCGTCGCTCGCAGCGCATGCCTCGGTCGGCGTGCTGCCGGCTTATGCCGCGACCAAGGGCGCGATCGACACTTTGGTCAAGCACTTCGCCGCTCTGCTCGGGCCCAAAGGCATCCGCGTCAATGCGGTCGCTCCGGGCGTGGTCGCGACCGACATGTCGAGCTTCGCCAAGACCGATGAGGGTCGTGACTTCACGCTCGGCATCCAGGCGCTCCAACGCGTCGCCCAGGCGGACGACATCGGCGGCGCGATCGCCTTCCTCGCCTCCGACGCGGCGCGCTGGGTTTCCGGCGATACGTTGCGGGTTGACGGCGGCTCGAAGCTCTGAATCCCGCACGGTGGAACGGCATTGAAGGAGGCCAGCATGACGACGCCCGAACGGAACAAGGCCCTCGTGATCGAGGCGTTCGACGCCTTGTTCAACCGGCGCGATTATGCGCGCGCCGCCGCCTTCTGGTCGGACGAATATATCCAGCATAGCGCGCATATCGCGCCGGGCCGGGACGGGCTGTTCGATCTGATCCGCGCGGCCCCCGCCGACCTGCGCTACGAACATGACATGGCGGTCGCCGAGGGCGATCTCGTGATCCTCCACGGCCGCTTCACCAACACTGGCCTGCCGGCCGCCTGGGTGGCGGCCGATGTCGTCCGCATCGAGGACGGCAGGCTCAAGGAACATTGGGACGTACTGCAGGACGAAGCCACCGCGGCCGAATCCAAAAGCGGCTTGCCGATGTTCGGCAGGACCTTTCCAGCCTGAATCGGGGAAATTTCTCATGTCCGAACGTGTAATCAAGATTCCCGGACCCGATCATCCGATCACGATCGGCCCCAATGCCAGCCGCGTGATCGTGACGCTCGGCGGCAAGGTTATCGCCGACACCACCCGCGCGCTCACGCTGCGCGAGGCGAGCTATCCCGCCGTCCATTATATACCGCGCGCGGATGTGGACATGGCGGCGCTCAGCCGGTCGGACACGCATAGCTATTGCCCCTATAAGGGCGAGGCGTCCTATTTCGGCATTCCCGCGGGCGGCACACGTTCGGTGGATGCGATCTGGACCTACGAGGAACCATACGACAGCGTTTCTGCCATCAGGGACCACCTCGCTTTCTATCCCGATCGGGTCGACGCGATCGAGGAGCGCGCCGCCTGACGCGCATCGGGCGGCGTCTGGCTCCGAAACGCCCGAACTGCCTCGCACGAAGGACTCGATGATCACGCGCTTTTCCCAGACGATGCCGGTCGTGTCGCACCTCATGCTCACCGCTGCATTGCTTCTGGGTTCGGCCCCGTCATGAGGCGTGGCCCGGCCCCGGTATAGAGCACGTCGCGATAGAACGTCCGCACGGCGGTGAAGATGTCGAACAAGGTTTCGGGTCGGGGCGGTATTTACCTCGGTTCGTACATGCCGACCTGCCAGTTCGCCTTGAGTGATATGCGGATGCCGTACCACTTAATAACGGACGCCATCAACCATAGCTGAACCAATGGCAGCTTTCAGGATCGATGTATGCCGCGGCGAATGGCCGAGATTGGGTGGTGGGTTCAATAGGTCGCCGCAACACTCTTAATCTGAGAGGATGAGGAGGTGTTGCATGGTGACGTCACGGATCTGGTTTACGTCAGCGCAGAAGGCCGAGCTTTGGGAGCGATGGAAGCAAGGTCAGAGCATTTCGTCGATCTCGCGGGCACTGGACCGCCGGAACAAGACCGGCGTTCAGCGGATCGTATCCTTACACGGCGGTATTGCTCCGTCAGCAAGGCGTAGAGCGGCCTCGGCG
>NZ_JBFUEG010000028.1:0-41288 GCF_056404315.1 Mesorhizobium sp. P2_D6
GTTAAAGGCGAGTTAAAGGCGAGCCCCGTTTCGGAGGCTATTCCGGTTGAGCTGCGGAGGTCAGGCTGATCGTGGCTGGACCGGTGACGCTGGAGCGGTTGCAAGCAGCGCCAGGAAGAAGGCAAACAAAAGCCTCAGCCAGTTGAGCAAGAGGCTGAAGTTGTAGCCGGCGAGCATGGCGTTGTTGGCGTCGCCTTCGGTGAAGGCCAGAAAGTTGCGGCCCATGCGATGGTCCTGCTTGAGATGGCCGATGACCGGTTCGACGGCCGCCCGGCGTCGCAGTGCCCGCTTGATGGTCTTGGTGAGGCCGCGCCTGTAGCCGGCGACATGGACCTTGAACATGTCCTTCGGCGCATTGTGGCCGCGATAGCCGGCATCGGCGACGATCTTACCGAGACTGGCGCCGATCGCGGTTTCGATGGCGGGAATGACGGTGGCCAGCGTGTGGCCGTCATAGGGATTGCCGGGCAGCGCCTGGCCGCAAGGCTCTCCTGGAGCAAGGCCATCAGCCGCTCCTCGCCCATGCGCAGCATCACATCGATGAGTTCTTCAGGCATCCTGTCGACGGGATGGCACAGGGAAGCAGTAATCAAGCCGTCGCTCAATCCCTTGCGTGTCTCTGGCCCGATGTCGCGGCAGACGATCCGGATTTTGCACTGGTGCTCCGTAGCGAGCTCGCGCATGGCACGCAGGGCGCCGGAAATGCCGCCGCCATTGACGAAGATGCCCCTGAGCTCCGGTTCCTCCGCTATCAGCCTGCGAACGACTGCATAGGCGTTCTTCGGTGCCTCATGGGTCAGGAGGGTTTCGCTGACGTGGAACTCGGGCGCGTGCTCGCGCATGTAGGAGCGAAAGCTCGCATCCGAGATGTCTTGGAACTGATAACGGTTGCTGCCGATGAGAGGAAAGACCTTACCGGGCCGACCGGACGTCTGGCTGATAAACCATGCGGCGGCGCGGCCGGCTTTCCAGTTGTCGGTTCCCACAAAGCCGGCCCGGCTGGCGGCGGACAGGTCGGTCACGTAGGCGATCACCGGAACGCCCTTGACGCGCAACTCGTCAATCGCCTGGCCGACGAGCGGGTGATCGGCCGAGATCACAGCGATTGCATCGGCGCTTTCGCCTATCTTGAGCAGATTGGCAGCGACCGCTTCTGGGGAAGGGTCGTCCTCGAAGAGCACGTCTGGCTTTATAACCGCATCTGTGCGTCGCGCGCAGGCACCGAAAAGCGCCTCGACCCAGATCTGACAGAGCGGCCGGTGATGCTGCATGAGAAAGCTCAAGTGCCGATCCGGGAGATTGTCCCGCCTGCGTTCGTGCAGCGGCCCCGAACTGTGGAAGCCGATCTGCTGCGCTGCGGTCAAGATGAGGTCCGCCGTCTGCGGTCGCAGCGTGCCAGATCCGTGCAAGAGCCTATTGACCGTGGAAACACTTACGCCCGCGGCTTTCGCCAGATCCGCGATGGTTGGCCTGTTCATTAGCCCCCTCCCATATGCAATTCGTGAATGACGTCTTCCAAGTGCAAATGCCATGTCAGCGGCAAACGAGGCGTAGGTCTCCGGATCCCTCGAGGAGAGGCCTGACATGTTGCAAGAAATCTCCGCGCCGCCTGACGCCGAATCGGCCAGACTGTTCGCCCGCAGCCGCCCGTTTTCCTCGAGCCACCCGCGCAGCGGCTGTGCGATCCGAAGCCGCGCGGCGCGCAGCAGCGCGAAGGCGCCAATCTGGCTGACCTCGACGGACAGCGCTTTCGGGACCTCAACAACACTTTCGCCATCCCGGCGCATAGGGACGGCTTTGCCCCGGCGCTCGATGCGGCGCGCATCGCTCATGACGGCAACCGCCCTTTGGATTCGACAGCACATGAGATCGACGTTGCTGAATTATCTGCGCGATTGTCTGCCGGCGGTCGAGCAGATCCATTTCGTCAAACATCGACACTGAAGCTGTGAGGATCACCATCAAGGCGGCGCGCGCATTCACTGGACGCACGAGCATTGCCAGATCGAACGCGCTTATCAGGAATCCTTTGATTGGGCCGGCAGGCCAAGGGAGGGATATCCGCAACATCGCTTCGCCGCAGGCGCCAGCGCCCGCGTCGGCTTACGCAGGCGCCGGCATCGATTGCCGATGAGGTCGTCATTCGTCGCTTCAATATGCCAATGGTGCGGCCATGCTGGTGACGGACTGCATGGACGATCCTCCACATAAGGGCAGGCTCGGGCATCAACTGCCTCTCGTCGAAACCACAAGCTCTCCTTTTTCTTGGCAGTACGCTCCACGGTCAATCCGACCGCGATCAACGATAACAACCGCAACCTGCTCGCCATGATGCTGCCAAAACAGCAGCACGCGAACGGCAAAGGTCGATGGTATGCAACAGCCCTTCGAAACGGCATCGAAGGCGCGTACTCTGGTCGTGCTGAACACCACAAAGAAAAGAAAACGATCTACGGACAGATTGCCACCGTCGGCGTGGATCTTGGCGCTCACGTCATTTCATGGGCGGTCACGGGTGCCTCTTTGCAGGATCGGAATTGCTCCCATCCTGCTGCGCGAAGATTACACTCGACGCAAGTCCCGCAACCGAAACCCCAGCTATGTCTATGCTCGCGGTCTCCGCTAAAGCAGGTGTGGCTTCCTTCGCAGATGAGCTTCACTAGCGCCTCGCTGCCCAGCCAATCCGCCAGCGCCCAGGTCTGCGCCTTGTCGAGCCGCATGAGGGGTGTGTGAATGATGAAACGCGTCTCCATTCCAAGGTTCAGGGCAAGTTGCATCGCTTTAACCGCGTCATCTCGACAATCCGGGTAGCTGAAACGATCCGTCTCGGACACGCCGATCACGAGGTGTTTCGCGCCCACCCGGTAAGCTATCGCGCCCGCAAAGCCGAGGAACAGAAGATTGCGGCCAGGCACGAAAGTATTTGTTAGACCGTTCGCGTTCAGTGCGATCTCGACGTCGCGCGTGAGCGCGGTATCACTGATTTGCCCGAGCACGGCTGTCAATCATGTGGTCCTCGCCTAGTCGCCCACGCCAGGCCGGAAAGTCTTTTCTAATGCGCCCGAGCAGGTAGGGCCGCACATCGAGCTCGATCCGGTGCCGCTGCCCATAGTCGAAGCCGATGGTCTCGACGCGCTCGAAGTTCTCCAGCGCCCAGGCCAGGCAGGTTGTCGAATCCTGGCCGCCGGAGAAAAGGACGAGTGCGGTTCCCGGATCTCGTTGCATCGGGTCAACCCTCGTATTCAGCCCAGCACAGCGGTGTCTCATAGACTGTTACCGAGCACATTTGGCCAAGAAGCGGCTTGGTCTGGTTCCAGATCCAGACTGCAATGCTTTCCGCTGTCGGATTGTCGAGACCCTCAATCTCATTCAGATAGTGATGGTCGAGGCGTTGCAGAAGCGGTCCGAACACAGGCTCAACATCGAAGAAATCGACAACAAAGCCCGTGTCTGGATCGACGGGCCCTTCCAGACGCAGTTCCACACGGTAAGAGTGGCCATGCATGCGGTGACATCGGTGGGTTTCTGGCACCCGCGGAAGACAGTGCGCTGCCTCGAAGGTGAAAGCTTGCGTAATTTTCATGGGATCCCGAGAAGTTTGTGGGTTTGAAGGCTCAAGCGCCAACGTGGATTGGCAAGACAATAGGTCACTGCGGCGGTCGTATTCGCCTCGCGCACGGGCCCATCCATTGGCTGAAGCAAAAGGTGCTCAAACGCGAGAACTTCGAAATGTTCGGGCTCCGCGCCAATCTGAGGGTATACGAGCTTTAACTCGTCCCCTGCCATGACCACGAGGCGTGCATTGCATTTCGGACTGACGCACAGCCAGTCGATGCCGGCGGGTGTGGGAATGGTACCGTTGGTCTCCACGGCAATTTCAAACGCGAAGGAATGCAGCGCTTCCAGGAGTTCTTCATCGATCTGGAGGAGGGGTTCCCCTCCGGTGAGCACGACAAGACGCTGCCCAGTTCCCGACCCGCGCCAGACTTGCTCGACCGCCAACGCAAGCTCCCGTGCGGTGGCAAAATGTCCGCCACCGGGGCCATCTACCCCAACGAAATCGGTGTCGCAGAATCCGCAGAATGCTTTTGCCCGGTCGCCTTCACGTCCCGACCAAAGGTTACAGCCGGCGAAACGACAAAATACGGCGGCCCGCCCGGCATTTCGTCCTTCACCTTGAAGGGTGTAGAAAATTTCCTTGACCGCATATGGCATTGCTTACGCGACCTTCCGCCGAGCAAGGGAGCGCCTCTGCTGGCTAACGAGACGCGGCAAAAGGTGGGAAATGCCCCACTGCAGGTTTTGCAGCTCGGTCCACCGTCGGGGCCCGATGTCGAAAACCCTTTCGGCCGAACTCCATACGGAATTAGGGTTCAGTGGGGGAAGGCTGGGGGGAAGGGTCTCTGGCCCTCGAAGCCTATCATCATGAGAACTGGTTCGATCACGTCGCTCATGGTGATGATGCCTTGACGAGGACGAGGCGTGAGAATCCTGGTGTCTCCTCGAAAGCCTGCCTCACAGCACGGAAGAACTCGCTCATCTGCCGCAAGCCGCGCTCCAGGATGAGGCGGTCGAGCGATGAGGATGTCATGTGCGGCGGCAGGGCGCCGAAAAAACCCGCTATGTCCTGATCGGTGATGTGAAGGGCTTCATCGATGGTCTTGCCGACGATGAATTCGTTAAACGCCGAGCAAGCGGTTATGGCCGAGCCGCGGCCGAAGGTCTGGAACGTTGCGGCGGTGATCGTTTGCGTCTTACGGTCGAAACCCATCGTCAATTTAAGCCCACCGCCGCAGGCGACAGCGCCGACCTCGCCGGCCGCATCGGGGGTGTCCAAAGCGCCGACATTGTTCGGGTTGATGAAATAGACCTTGTCGCTGAAGAGGTAAACGTTGTCGGTGTCATCCCGCATGGCGCCGATCCTTGTCGTTATGGCGGCTAGCCGAAGGAC
Source organism: Mesorhizobium sp. P2_D6 (assembly GCF_056404315.1). NCBI lineage: Bacteria > Pseudomonadati > Pseudomonadota > Alphaproteobacteria > Hyphomicrobiales > Phyllobacteriaceae > Mesorhizobium > Mesorhizobium sp. P2_D6. The sequence continues at coordinate 4,952 of NZ_JBFUEG010000028.1, forward strand.
TTGCCGCAGGCGCATTTTTCCCGCGCATTGGGATTGTCGAAGACAAAGCCCGAGGACTCCAGGTCCGTGACGAAGTCAACGGTCATACCGGCGAGATGGGGCTGAGAGTTTGCGTCGACGAACACCTTGAACCCGTCCGTCTCCATGATGGCATCGCCCTCCCGCGAGACGCTTTCCAGACCCATCAGGTATTTGAGGCCCGCGCAGCCGCCCGCCTCGACCTTGATGCGAAAGCCTTCCGCCGGTTCGTCGGCCCGGGAAAGCGCGGCCTTGACGGCGGCGACGGCGTTTTCAGTGAGTGTGATCATGGGACTATTTTCTTGCTGATGCATTCGCAAGCCACGGTGCACAGAACGTGCCAGCGAGGAAAATTGGATTAGGACACCGGGTTAGCGGATTTGCGCCCTCTCTCACGTCCAACAAATTGTCGGATCTCGGACAGAGTGAAACCTTGCGCACAGAAAGCGGCATCGGACAAATCGCCAGTGTCGTCTCCTGAGCCAGCGTTTTCGATCATATGAAATGTGGTCCGGGTGGGAACTCTTAGTCGTGCTGCGCTCCTAAAGCCGCGCCGTCGTCACCACACAGTGCGGTGGCGAACACCGGGGTGTCGATACCGCTTCGATCGCGCCTTCTCGAAGCAGCGCCGTCTGCGTCAGCTCGTGGGTGGCGAACACCACTCGCTGCAGTGCGGCCGTCACCTCGCAAGGGCCGACTGAGGCATTGTAAATGTCGTCAAGCCAGGTGGGCCAACGCGCCGCCCCGGGGAACAGCCCAATCACCGCCACGGCGGCCACGGCCACGATTAGAGACCGGGGTCAGTTCCAGTTCTATCGCAAATCGCGGTCTGGCTCGTCCGCGTTCCAAAACGAAACTCGAGCGAGCACCGGTCTCGCCGTCACATCGAAGGAGAGAAATCCCTATTTGTCACAGCCACTCGTCGGCAAGGATCCCGTCACAGCCGACATAGAGAAATACCCAAGCATCGTGGTGCAGTCATGCTGGAAAAACCGGTGCGGTTATGTCGGTGGCCCCCGCCAACAATGCCGCCGAGAGCGTTGCCGCAAGCGCTGTCACGCTAGCGCTATCCAAAGCGTTGCAACAGATTCGTCAAACAAGTTTACAGACTCTTTGCGAACGCAAGTCGCTGACCATGATACGTTCGCTTTAAGGCAGAGATTGGCCGAAGCTAATCGTCGAAATCAATGGTTTGGAATGCGTGAACATAGAACCTGCAGCGTTGATCGCAAGACGCATACAGAGAGGCCCTTTAATGGATATCGACATTTTCGAAGCTTATGAGTCAAACGTTCGTCGCTATGGACGATCATTTCCAACAGTCTTTAAAAAGTCACTTGGGGCGACAATCTGGGACGAGTCCGGAAAGCCTTATATTGATTTTCTTGTAGGGTCCGGCGCGCTCAACTACGGCCATAACAACCCGGATATCATTGCGCCGGCAATTCAATATCTGGCCGATCAAAATATCGTCTTGTCGCTTGATATGTATACAACTGCAAAGCGTGACTTCATCGAAGTGTTCGTCCATTCGATCCTGAAGCCCCGGGGCCTTTCTTACAAGATACAGTTTCCTGGGCCGACCGGGACAAACGCTAACGAAGCGGCGTTGGCGCTGGCGCGAAAATATACCGGCCGCTCGAGTGTCATGGCCTTCACAAATTCCTACCATGGCATGTCGCTCGGCTCCTTGGCGGTGTCGGGCTCAGCGTCTACCAAACAGCTTGGCGGCGTTGCTCGCCACGATGTGATCCGTGTCCCCTATGAGAACTATCCGAACCAAACTTTCGATTCCGCGAGTTACATTGATCACGTGTTGGGCGACCCAGGCAGCGGCATAGAAAAGCCAGCGGCAATCATCTTGGAGCCCATCCAGGCAGAAGGCGGCATGAACACCGCATCCGCACCATGGCTCTCAGAAATTCAGCGCATTTGCCGTAAGCACGACGTCGTTTTCATCGTCGATGACATTCAGGCAGGTTCGGGACGAACGGGCGATTTCTTCTCGTTCGAGTTCGCGAAAATCGAGCCCGACATCGTGTGTCTTTCGAAATCCCTGAGCGGTTCAGGTAATCCGTTGTCCATAGTTCTGATTCGACCCGACATGGACATATGGAGTCCGGGAGAACATAGCGGAACCTTCAGAGGCAATAATCTCGCCTTTGTGACCTCCGCGGCCATGTGCAAAATGTGGCCCGATAGGCAGTTTACTAAAGCCGTCGAGGGGACGGCCGTCAAACTGCAAGAACACCTTGATCGCCTGGTTGCGAAATTCCCCCAGTGCATCGAACAAAAGCGCGGCCGTGGTCTGATGGCCGGCCTCAAGTGCCGTTCACAGGCCGTTGCTGACCGTGTGCACGATGTCGCGTTTGAAAACGGCCTGCTGATCGAATCCTCCGGGCCAAATCACGACGTCATCAAAGTCCTTCCGCCGATAACTATCTCAGATGACGAACTCGATCACGGCATTGCCATCCTCGATCAGGCACTACAGGAGAAAATCAATGGCGACTAACCAAGTACGTCAAACGCCGGCCATCTCGCCTCTCACCATCAAGGAACGAACTGGCTCGATCAGCACTGCGGAGATCATCTCGGTCCTGAAAGGCGAAATCACGGCTCTGCACATCAAGCAAGCTTTCAGCACCGAAATAGCCGACGAGATCACGGCGAAGTTTTTTGGCAGTCCCGGTCTCAACGAGCGCAAAGATGGCGTCCCCGGACAATATGTCGGCGCATCCCACTACAGGAAGGATGCAGCCACCTATTTCGCGGAGGCGGAAAATGCGCGACGGTACGTTGACGCTCTTTTCGGCAATTTAGTTGACCCAGTACGAGCATTATTTGACGCGTTGAAGCGCGACCTTCACAAACAGGGCATTGAATTGCGGCTGGCCCGGTCAGAACACGGTCAGGCTAACGTTTGTCGCGCTCTTAGTTGGTCTGGCAGCGGCACATTTTCCTTGGACCCCCACGACGATGTCGCTCAAGTGCTACATGCTGGGAACGATTACGAGCTTTCTGCGGTGGCGCACAACACCGTCGCAGCGCTTAACTTTTATCCCAGCATGCCTGAGGAAGGTGGAAATCTGAGGCTCTGGAGTCACAAGCCGACAGTCGCGGATCGAAAGTCGCAGAGTGTTGAGACCACGGGCTATCCCTACTCGGCAGCTTATCTCGAGGTCCTGCCTAGCCGCGAAATCCAGCTTAAGGCCGGGGATATCGCCCTACTTGACGGCGGTTTCGTTCATGGGGTCACCAGTCAATCGGGCAATGGAAAGCGTCGCGTGCTGCTGAACAGCTTTTTCGGTTTTGCGCGACCGGATCTTGTTCTCTGGTGGACCTAATGTTCGCTGTTGAAGCAACTGACCAGCTTCCGCCGCCAGTTAAGCGTCAACATCATAGACGAGCACTGAGCGATCCGACCTACGGTCGATCCACAACCGATAAGAATTTTAGCAAAGCTCTCGAGCGGTCTTGTGCACTATTATTGCGAAGCATCCATCGACAGGATTGTCCAATGAACGTGACCTTGAGGCGGGGCGCCGCCGACATCCCGTTCATCATGCGCACGGAGCGGCTGGAAGGATACGAAGCGCTAGTCGGCCGCTGGGAGGAAGCCCGGCATATGGCGGCTCTCGCCGATTCGCGTTATGCCTACTTTGTAGCCGAGGATGAGGGAAAGCCGCTCGGCTTCGCCATCCTACGCGACTGGGCTTCGCCTGAGCACGCGACCCTTATAGAGCGGGTCGCTGTTGCCGAGCCGGGCAGGGGATTCGGCACTGCAATGCTGCGCGCCGTAGTAGATGCGACCTTCATGCAAACCGACGCCCATAGGCTCTGGATTTGTTGTTTCCCCGATAATCTCCGGGCGAGGCGCAGCTACGAGGGCGTCGGCTTTGTTGCCGAAGGCGTGGCGCGCAGCAGCGCCTTCTTCCGCGGCGAGCATCGCGATGAGCTGGTGCTGTCGCTACTGAGGCCAGAATGGGATGAGCTGGGTGTAGAGGGGCTCCGAAAGGGCTCGCGCGAGTTAGAGCCCCGTCCGTTGCGGTGCCAACAGATCGCTCCGGTCGCCAACAATAGAAAAGCGTCACCATAAAGGGTAAAATAATGGGTAAGTTGAAACTCAGCACATTGGTGGCAGTTCTCGGGCTCTTGGTGGGTTCGTCGACTGCCGATGCCGGTCCATTAACCGATCGGGTCAAGGCAGGGAAAGCAATCAGGATAGGGTTCGCCAATGTCCTGCCCTTTGCATATGCCGACCATCAGGGTGATCCAAAAGGATTTGCAAACGAGATTGCTCTCGGTGTCCTGAAGAAGATGGGCTCCACAAACGTGGAGACAAACGTCATCGACTGGGGAGGTCTGATCCCTGGCCTTCAGGCAAGCCACTATGACATTATCACGGGAGGAATGCATATCTTGGGTGCTCGGTGCAAGAATGTCACTTTTTCCGAGCCTATCGCGAAGCTCGGCGATGGCTTCATAGTCAACGTCGGCAATCCGAAACACATCAATACCTACAAGGATATCGCCGATAAAGGAGCGGTGTTTGTGACATATGCTGGATCCAGCACGATTGCAGCCGCCAAAGAAGAAGGAATTACGGAGGGCAAAATTATGGTTGTTCCCGGGCCTTCGGAGGTGATCGCGGCAATTAAAGCAGGACGTGGCGATGCTGGAAGCATGACGTACTTGGAAGCGAAACTCATGGCAGATCAGTCAGATGGCGAAATCCAAGCCACCGATCCTGCCGCTCTGCCGGAGTGGACCTATAATTGGGTCGGCCTTGGTTTCCGCTCCGAAGATGCCGACTTTCTGGTTAAATTCAACGAGGCTCTGAACCAGTACGTCGGCTCTGACGAGATGATGAACTCTGTTAAACAATATGGAATCGTAGCTGCCAACCTTCCAGGTGCCACGACAACCAGGTGGATTTGCTCCAATCGCTAGTGACGGAATCGTGGTGCGCCCTTCCAGGCCACTCTTGCTCCCGACTAGGGCGACGTTGTTCATCGTTGTACACTACCGCTCAGCGGCATTCCCCGAGGCATTGAGATCGCAGGAGCACGTCGGGAACAGTAGGTTCCGGAACCAAGAGCTGCCATAACATCAAATGGACGGCTGCCCATACACCAAGGCCGCAAGACGGGCGGGTAGCGCCAGCGGGGCCAGCCTGGCCGTAGACCCGGTCGAGTTCACGCTTCTACAGCGCCATACCGGCATGGCGATAACTGAAGCGGGTTGGCACTTCGGGCCGCCGGATAGTGCAATTAGAGAAGGAATGTCCCCAGCGGCTCAGTGCGGCCTCCGCTGCCGATGTCCGATTGTCCGTTGATCCTTTAGCGAGCCGATGTCCTATTTCAAATTCCTTTTCACGCATGGGAACCTGCTGTTAAGCGGAACGCTGATTACGGCCATGCTGTCCGCTGTGTCGATCGCGCTGGCGATCGTACTGGCTCTCACCGCAGGTCTGATGCGGCTCGCGCCGGCCGGTCCCACTCGGTGGATCGCCACCGTTTATATCGAGTTTTTCCGCGGCACTTCGCTGCTCGTGCAGCTTTACTGGATTTTTTTCGTCCTGCCACTGTTCGGGCTCTCGCTGGACAAGTTTATAGCGGGTTTTATCGGCGTCGGTATGAACCTTGGAGCCTACGGGGCGGAGTTAGTTCGTGGCGCGATCCTCTCAGTGCCCAGAGGACAGTGGGAGGCAGCCTTGGCGATCAACATGTCGCCGCTGAGTCGTTTGCGACGCATCATTCTTCCCCAAGCTCTCGTCATCATGCTGCCGCAATGGGGCAATTTGCTGATTGAGCTTCTTAAGGCAACCGCCCTGGTTTCATTGATATCGGTCGCCGACTTAACGTTCCAAGCCAAGCAGATAAATGCCACGACTTTCCTGTCGGCGAAGGCTTTCGGGACGGCACTAATTATCTATTATGTCATGGCCCGTTTCATCATCACGCCCTTCATGCGCTGGCTTGAACGCTTTATGGAACGCAAGTAGAAGGTTGTAGCGATGCTCGGTTGGGACTGGGATTTCGCTTGGGAGATTCTCCCCCGCCTGCTGGCGGCGACCGGAAATACGCTTTTGGCCGCCGCTATCGGTTACATCATCGCGATGTTCCTGGGGCTCGCGTTCGCTTTGGCGCAACGCACCCCGTCCAGAACATTGACAATGATCGTGCGCGAGGGGGTCGAGTTCATCCGCTCCACGCCGCTGGTGCTGCAGATATTCTTCGTGTTCTACGTCGGGCCTGAGTTTGACGTTGTCCTTTCGCCGTGGATGGCGGGGATGATAGCCATCGGGCTGCACTATGCAGCTTACCTTTCGGAGTTGTACCGCGGGGGTCTAGAAAACGTGCCAAAGGGACAGTGGGAGGCCGCGACGTCCCTCAATCTGTCGACTGCGCGTACTTATTTTCGCATCATCATTCCCCAGGCGCTGCCGCCCTCCGTGGCGGGCATGGGGAATTACCTGCTAGGTATCCTTAAGGACACACCCGTGCTGTCGGTCATCGGCGTGGCGGAATTGATACAAACCGCAAACTCACTTGGCTCGGAAAACTATCGTTACCTTGAACCCTACACGATGGTCGGAATCATCTTCCTTTTGATTTCACTGCCGTCGGCCGCCCTCCTTCGCAGCTTCGAACGTTGGGTTCGCGGCAAACCCGGAATGAACTGATGGACGAAACAGAAGACCTTTCCCGATACCCGCTAGAGCTTACCGGCGCAGGTGTGCCGATGGTGCGCTTCCAGAAGGTCGCAAAGCGTTACGGATCTTTCATTGTTCTCGAACACCTGGATCTCGATGTCGCAGAGGGCGAGATGGTCACGATCGTCGGGCCGTCAGGTTCGGGCAAGACCACGGTGCTGCGCACACTGATGGCACTGGAAAACATTAACGGGGGCGTCATCTATGTCGACGGCAAACCGCTCACCCACATGGAGAAGGACGGCAAGTTGGTGCCCGCCAGCCAGAAGTATCTAAGATCAATGCGCTCGAAGATCGGCATGTGCTTCCAGCATTTCAACCTGTTCCCGCACATGACGGCGCTGGAAAACTGCATGGAAGGGCCCGTACATGTGCTGGGTATTCCGCGCAAGCAGGCGCGTGAGCGCTCGGAGGAGCTGCTAGAGATGGTCGGCATGGGCGACAAGCGCAACCAGCATCCTTCGCGCCTGTCCGGTGGGCAGCAGCAGCGCGTGGCGATAGCTCGAGCGCTTGCGATGCGGCCCAAGGTCATGCTCTTCGACGAGGTCACCTCGGCGCTGGATCCTGAGGTCATCGTCGAACTGACAAACGTCATTCGCCGGCTTGTGTCGGATTACAGCCTGACCATGCTGATGGTCACACATCAAATGGGCTTCGCCCGCGACATCGCCGATAGGGTCTGCTTCTTCTTCGGCGGCAGGATCGAGGAGCAGGGAACGCCGGAACAACTGTTCGGCAATCCGCAGCGCAAGCGCACCCAGCAGTTCCTAAGCGCCGTGAAGGAGGCGGTATAGGGAGGAATTTGAGCGTCGGGCGAGAGGCGAAATCAGGGATGCAGCCTTCGAGCCGATGATAGCGTGGGTGTCGCTTCACAAGCATCAGGAAAGGGAGGCTGTATCCCTAACCATTGCAGTCGAGGACAGGGCTCAAGCCGAATACCCCAACTAAACACTAGGGCACGGCTGCGATCAGATCCGCACGAACTGGGCAACCGTCATTTTGTCCGCCGTCCCCGGCAGTTGCGCATAAGCGAACTTGAACGTCCGATTGATGGCAACGAACAAGCGCCGGCAGAAGCTGCCGCCCCCCCCGCGCGGCGTAAAGCTCGTCGTCTTGGACGCGCACACGTAGGCCTCAAAGCGCCCGCGACCAATGTGCCCAGCGCCACTGGCAGCGGTGCCCCGTCCACTTCATGAGGAACGTGCTGGCGCATGTCGGAAATAGCGGTCGCCGCACCGTCTCCGGTTTCGTCGCCACCGCTTTAGCCAGGAAACGCCGCGCAGGCCGCGGCGCGTCAGCCTGCGCAGGAACTCCTTCCAGATCGGCTTGGCCTTTAACGGCCAATATCATGCCCAGTAACTCGCGCCGGCCATCCGCACTGACGCGACGGCTATGATGACGGCGACCGAGACCATGATCGGCCGCTCTAAATGTTTGATCCCGGGCTTTGATGGGGCATCCTATCGTCCGAATCAAGGGATGCGCTATGGGCCAGGTTCTTCATGGGAGCGCCACGACGACAGAGGCGATCCGTAGAGCGATACAGCATAGTCAAGAGAGCCTGAGGGCGCTGGCCAAACGCTACGGGATCAACCAGAAGACCGTCGCCAAATGGCGGGAGCGGACCTCGGTGGCCGATCTGCCGACCGGTCCGAGAGAGCCGAGATCGACAGTGCTCTCGCTTGAGGAGGAGGCCGTCATCGTCGCCTTCCGGCGCTACACTCTGTTGCCACTCGATGACTGCCTCTACGCCTTACAACCCACGATCCCGCACCTGACGCGTTCGTCATTGCATTGTTGTCTGCAGCGCCACGGCATCGGTCGCTTGCCGGACGTAGAGGGCGACAAGCCGGCGAAGAAGAAATTCAAGAGCTATCCGATCGGCTACTTACACATCGACGTTGCTGAGGTGCGCACCGAACAGATCAAGTTGCATATGTTCGTCGCCATCGACCGAACCTCGAAGTTCGCCTTTGTCGAGCTGCATGAGAAGGCCACCACCGCTGTCTCGAGAGACCTCCTGCTGCGCCTGATCGCGGCTGTTCCCTACAAGATCCACACTGTGCTCACCGACAATGGCATCCAGTTCACCACCCCCGGCGCCGGCGGCTCGGCGGTGCCGCTGATCAAGGAGGCAATCGCCAATGGCGAGATTTTCCGCGCTCACGCCTTCGAATACGCCTGCGCCAGGAACGACATCGAACACCGGACGACCAAGCCAAGGCACCCGTGGACTACTGATGTGATCGACAAGAGCTTTTTGATCGGATTTGCGATATTCTCCTGTTGCGCATGGGTGACCGCGTGGCGAAGAGCAGGGTCCGAGGTGAGAGCCCTGCCGCGCAGCCTCTACAGTCGCTTCTCATTTGCGGCGCCCGTGCGCACCCTCTTCGGACCTCGTGGGTTCCAGCCGGAGACAAAGCGGGCATAGGCGGTTTCGGCCTGTTCCACCCAGCGCCTTTCCTCGTCCCGGTGACTCTTGATGTTGTAGGCGTGCGCGGCCCCCTTTTGGCCGCGCACAGCCTTGCTCCCGGCCTTGAGTTCCACATCGCGCAGCTTCTTGGCATGCAGGGAAGGCCGAGCCCAGGCGTAGCTCTCCCCCTTCGTCAACAGATGCCAGATCACGACAGCGAGCTTGCGTGCGGTCGCGACGGCCGCGACATGCTGCCCGCGCCTGGCACGTACCCGTAGAAAGAAAGCCCGCAGCGGTCCAGGTGCGCGTGCCGCTGCCCAAGCAGCTTCGACGAGCATACCGCGGGCATGTCCGCGTCCCTGCTTGGTAAGCGTCCATGATAGGCAGGCCGGGTCCTGATTGCCTGACGCTGGGATTCAGCCCGAGATAGCTCACAAGCTTCTGCGGCTCCTCGAAGCGCGACACGTCGCCGATCGCCGCCTTCATTGCAAGCGCGACGGTCATGTCGACGCCGGGAATGGTCATCAGACGCTTCACGCCTTCAACTTCAAGGGTCGAGCGGGCAAGATCGCGTTCGATGACCTGGAGGTCTTCGCCCAATCGGTCGAACTCGCGCAGATGCCGATCGATCGCGAGGCGCTCGTCCTGCGGTACGACAGGACGGGATCAGGTGGCTATGAAGGATCGACTGGATGACATTCTTCAAGCGCGATCTTTGCCGGACGATCTGATTGCGCCGTGTCACCTGTCGACGCAGAGCCTGCGTCGGCTCATCCGGAATCCAGACCTCCGGCAGGAAGCCGCTCGCATAGAGCTGCGCCAGAACGCTGGCATCGATCGTGTCCGTCTTGATCTTGGCATAGGCAATGATGCGCACCTGCTTCGGGTTTGCGACCACCACTTTCTTCACGTGCGGCGCGACAACTGCGGCGGCCGAGGACGCGTTGCCAGTGGCCTCGATCACGACGATGTCGCTCGGCGACAGCTTTGCGGCGAAGCCGTCCAGCAGATCGCGCCGCATGTCGACACGCTGAGCTTGCCGTCCTCCCATGCCACCGCCTCGGCGAAGGCGCGATGGATATCCAGTCCGATGATGCGCATGCGTATTCCCTCCTTCCTGGCTCGGTGAAAGACGGGAGCTGACGGGCAACACGACACTTACTGATCCGCGCTCGCAGCGCATCCGGGAAAGTCGCGAGGGGCGGCCATGCAACGAGCTCGGGCTCTCAGCCCACGGTCTAAAGACGGCCTGCCCGCGCTTTCGTGCTCCCGGTGCCCCACGTCCCGGATGGGCTCACCATAAGGCCGTTCCAAAACAAGAACAGCAGGACGAAAAGGCACCACAGATCACATACCGGATAACGGCCAAGGTCGAGAGGATGAACCGGACCATCTAGGATGCGACCGTCAGGCGCTTCTACTATGAGAGCCACGACCAACTCCGCCAGCACCTTGCCGACTTCGTCTCGGCCTACAACTTCGGACGCCGGCTCAAGACCCTCAAAGGCTCACCCCCTATGAGTTCATCTGCAAGGCTTGGGCCACACAGCCCGAACGCTTCAAGCTTAATCCGCTCCAGCAAATGCCGGGACCAAACATTTAGGGAAAGCCTTCACCTTGCCGTCGATCTCCTCGCACAGCAGCGAGACCTGGCTGTTTGGAGGTGCCGCTCATCACCATGGCCTTGATCATGTTGTCAATCGAGCGTGTCGAAATGCTTTTTACATAGGCCTCCTGGATGATGGCGGTCAGCGCCTTCTTGGCCATGCGGCGCGGTCCGACGAAACTCGGGAAGTAACGTCCCTTCCTGAGCTTCGGGATGGGCAGTTCGATCGTGCCGGCCCACATCTCCCGTCCCGATCGCTGTAGCCATTGCGTTGGGCGAGCCGCAGCGGGTTCTACTCGCGCCGGTGGCCGCGCCCACCCCCATTTCCATTAGCCGCCCGGCGGCAAATCCGATCATCTCCCGCAGACTCTTCTCCACAAGCGTGCGCAGCTTCATTATGTCGTCTGGCATCGGTGGTCCTTCCGAAAAGAGTTGGCGTCAACAACCAAGCCCTACCGGAAAGCACCGACCGCCGACACGCCGCTCACTCGCTACAGCGGTACTAACGGCGCGCCCGCGAGCGGCTTCATAACCGACGAGCTCCACCTGATGGGACACGACCATGGCTTCGTACTGGAGCTTGATCCGCCATTCTCGCTATGTCATTATTGGGCTATAAAACTTAGTACTAAACTAAGGCATCTATTTGTATGCGACAACCAGGAGGCGAGCACTATTATATGTATACGCTTCACCTTCCTGCCCATAAGCTTCAACGGTCTCAAATCCCGCGCTTCGCAACATACGAACGTATTCAGAAAACCCATATTGTCTGAAAGAAAGGTGCGTTCGTCTAACACATCCGTCACGGACGACAATCCTTTCAAGGTTAGACCGATCGCTTAGAACATCGTTGCTAAATATATCAATTCTTACATCATCGCTACTCTCAGCAACGTAACAGATAGGCGACTTATGACGCAGGAAATCGACACGATTGGGGTAGTCGATTAGCAGGCGGCCCCCCTTTCTAAGTGCGGAAGCGGCTTCGCGAAGAACTCTCTCGTTGTCCGCGTCGTCGAAGTATCCAAACGTCGTGTACCATAGAAATGCCGCATCGAACCGATCTCGCCAGGGCAGCGAACGCATGTCGCCCAGAACATATTCAACATTGACCTCCCGTTTAGCCGCATCTGCCTCGGCTTCTTTCAGTAAGATCGGCGAGATATCAAGTCCGGTGACCTGCGCTCCTTTTTCCGCCAACCGGTTAGTAATCCGCCCATACCCGCATCCAAGTTCGAGAACCGATAGTTCTTGTTTAAGAGAAAGAATCTCCCAAATTAGATCCGATTGTCTGTCACTAACATGAGGCGGATTAACAATATCGCCAAAGTGAATGTAATCTTCATCAAAGTACATCTGAAGCGCTGACAGCGATACCGGACCATTGGTTTTGCATGTCATACTGTTTTCTCCCATTTCGCTGCCAAGTTTTGACCATTTTGGTCGCCTAATTGATTCTTGCACTATTCGGATAGCATTGGAAGAAAACATTTGTGAATATTTCCACCAGTATGTTAAATATCTCTCTCGTCCGCCGAAGCGAAGCGCATGGCGTCGTATTGGGCGCGCTCATTCGCCGGATCGCTCTGGCAAGCGCTGGACCGCGGAGTAGCAGACTGAGGAGAAGGCCGGGTCTTCGAAGGAAACGCACTCGCGGCGCTGACCATCATGGCGAAAATCCTCTCTCGCATAGTGTCGACGACCTGCAGGGACCTGCCTTCAGGAGTAGGTCTCAAGCCGTGTGTCCATAACGACGCTTCATCGTGGTTTGATTTCCCTTCCAGACACGTGAGCGGACATAGGCTTTTGCGCAGGACGGCAGGAACACAAGCGGCAAAAGCCGTGGCGGAGTACCCCATGGCAGGTTGACGTCTTCGTCGCCGCTCGAACCAGATCATCCGCTGGGGCACGGGGATAGTATGGGAGCCGCGCGCCAATATCGACGTGTTTCGTTGAAAGAAATGATGAAAATGCTTCCCGACCTAAACGACGATTTCGAATATGAAGCTATCAGAAAGCTTTGGTAACGCACACTTAACCCAAAGATAATGTTGGGCGGTGCGGGCAATGTGATAGAGCTTTGGCGATGCCGGCCTCCGACACACGGCGCCCAGAGCCGCAGCTTTGTAGCCGGCAGCTTTGTGCACCAGTGAAACGTCCGGCGCAGACGCAGCGGAGCAGAGAACATGGGACGCTCGACGACGACTTCAGCCCCTCAACTGCGAAGCCTGGCAACCAGAGAGTCGGTCCCATCAATGATCTTCTCAATGTTAGCCGAGCAAGCGTTTGCGGTCCAGTTCGGCCGATTCCTCGACCAGGCTAGTCGCGTTGCTCAATCTGAACGGTTGTTCTACCTGCTGTCTGCTTTTGCCCTGAATTGTGACTTCCCGTGGATCGCCTATGGTTCTCTTGCACCAAACCGAAGAGTTTGGGGGCCAGTCCGACGCCGCCCGGTGGTCATGCTGAATTACCCTGATAAATGGCAGGAGCGCTATTTCGAAATGGGTTATGACAAGATAGATCCCATCATCAAGATGAGTCGAAAGCGGGCAGGCGCCTTTCGCTGGAGCGAGGTGTACAACGACGCAAGCACGACTGAAGACGAACGGCGCGTTCTCGACGAGGCTGCTATATTCGGCTTAAGGTCAGGCATTAGCGTTCCATTGCATGGCCCCGATGGCAGCTTTGCCACTTTGAGCTTTGCTCAAGGCGACGAACGCGAATTCAAAAAAAGAACAATCACGTACTTAGAACTTGCCGCCTTACATTTCCACATGAAGGTCGCCGAGTTCGCCAATTCGAGTGCCATCGCGGAAACTCCTAGCCTCTCTGTGAGAGAAAAAGAGTGCATTTTGTGGGCGGCTCAAGGAAAATCGTCGTGGGAAATAGGAAAGATCTTAGGAATTTCCGCAAATACTGTCAATTTTCATGTGAAAAACGTAATGCGAAAGTTGGGTGTCGCCAGCAGAACAGTCGCAGCTCTAAAAGCTGTGGACCTCGGAATTATTGAATTGTAAAGGGTGGCATCAATTTGGCTCGATGGGCCTGATTCGAAACGGTTACCGACGACGCTGAGCTACGCTGTGGACGAGCACGAGCACCTCGAGAGACGCAATCTCCGGCCGACACTCTTCAAGGTATGTATGTCGAAACGCGGGTAGCGACACCGTCGTGCTGGAGTGCTCCCCAATTGGCCGGACATTTCAGCTGTTGAGATAATGCTTTGATGAACTGCCGAGGGGAGGCCATCTTCAGCGCGGAATGGGGATGGATTTCGTTGTAATCGTCGAGCTATCCATCGATCTCCGGGAGCGCGGTTTCAGCGTCCGGAAGGGGGACGCGCATGTAATCTCGCTTCAGAGTTTTGACTAAAGCCTCGGGCATGCCGTTCTGTGCGCTGGCCACCGGGGTGAAGGCGTCGCAGATGTCCGATGCGAAGCTGGAGCCAGCGTTCAAAAGCGACCCAGCCTGTCAGGTTTAATCACCGAACCACGGAAGTCGCATGGAGGGTTGCTCGGGAGGTAGCGAACGTTTCGGAAGCTTGACCGATCATGGGAGCAGAAGACTTCGCTTATATGCTCGAAGCTTGCCAAGATGGTTGCCCGTATCCTTTGTGGAAGCGATGATAGTAATGGTTTGCATCATCCGGCTTATGACTTTAGTGACGGTGGCACCTGTGCGGGACTTCCCACTGGATCAAACTTGTCGGGACTAAGTACGCGCCTTGCAGCGAGCCCCCGCGCCGAGCTTTGCGGCTCATGCCAACTGATTAGCCTGTCAACGGATATCGACGCCAGATGTCCTATATCGACACGGCATTTAACAGACCAAACGATGCATTCTCGTCGTCATTGGGAGACAACGTAATGCATGGACCGTGATGGAATTCGGGGAAAATAGATTGTCCTTTATCCCATATAGCGCGTTCAGGAACGAAGGGCCAGTCGCCCAAGGACGAATGTCGTAAGCAGATGAGTTGTCCGGGTTAGGTAGCAGACGAGTTGTCCGGTTTGATCTCCAGCGAACGGAGGCTGGGGATGAGACGGGCAGCGTGGCTACAGGACCGCAGGATGCAGAAGTTTCGGGACGTATTGAGCCGCTGGGATCGGGGAGAGTTGTCGATGCTTGAGGCGGGCGAGTTGCTAGGGATGTCGGAGCGGCAGTTCCGCCGCTACCGGACCCGCTACGAGGAAGAGGGGGTTGCCGGTCTTATCGACCGGCGGCTCGGCAAGGCATCACCGCGACGCGTGGCGGACGATACGACCGAGGAGATGCTTTTGCTTTACCGGGAACGGTATTTTGGCTGGAACGTGAAGCATTTCCACGAGCACCTGGTTCGCGACCACAATTTTCCGTGGGGCTACACATGGACGAAGGCGCAGCTTCACGCGGCGGGGCTGGTGGAGCGGGCGAAGCGGCGCGGGACGCACCGACGCAAGCGGCCGCGGCGTCCGTGCGAGGGAATGCTGCTGCATCAGGACGGCAGCCGCCACGCCTGGCTGGCTGGCGAGCCGCCGCTCGACCTGATCGTGACGATGGACGATGCGACGAGCACGATCTATTCGGCCTTCCTTGTCGAGGAAGAAGGGACGGCCTCGAGCTTCAAGGGTCTGATGGAGACCTTTGCGGCCAAGGGTCTGCCGTCGAGCCTCTACACCGATCGCGGCAGCCACTATTTCCACACGCCCAAGGCCGGCGAGGCGGTCGACCGGACGCGCCTGACCCAAGTCGGGCGGGCGCTGCAACGCCTCGGCATCGAGCATATAGCGGCCTATTCGCCCGAGGCGCGCGGCCGCTCGGAGCGTGCCTTTTCCACGCTGCAGGAACGGCTGCCGAAGGAACTGAGGCTGGCGGGCATCGCCGGCATCGACGCGGCCAACCGCTTCATCGCCGAAACCTATCTGCCAGCCCACAATGCCCGCTTCTCGAAGCCGCCTGAGGTCACCGACAGCGCCTTCGTCGCCGCCGATCCGCACCAATTGGCCGAAATCCTGTGCATCGAGGAGGAGCGCATTGTCGGCCGCGACAACACCATTGTCTTCGGACGGCTCAGGTTGCAGCTGCCGCCAAGCCCGATCCGCCATCACTTCGTCAAGGCCGAGGTCAAGGTGCGCCAATACCCGGACGGCGCACCCTCGCCGTCTTCCACGGGCCACGGCCGATCGCCCGCTACTATGCAGACGGGTCGTTGCGCGGCCAACAAACCCAGATTAGGAGCGCGGCGTGAACCGCTTCGACGCCGCGCCTGCCGCCAACAGAAGCGGACGTGTCATGTGCTACAAAAACCGGACAACTTGAAAAGCTACCGACAGTCGCCCAAGGACGAACGTGGCCAGTTGCAATCAAATCGGGGGAATTCAGAATGGATCAACGCGCCAAGTCACCAAGTTTTGAGCATGAGCGCCGGCTAAAAGCGGTCAAGCAGGTTTGTCGTGACCGCAACATTGATGTAGCCGTATTTACTAGCCCGGAGAATATCTGTTATATCACGGGTCTTGACTATGAGGGCTATTTTGCCCTTCATGCTCTGCTGGTATCGCGCGATGCGGGGGCAATTCTATTCGCACGCTATATCGAGCTGCCTACGGTTTCTCGGCAGACTACGGGTGTTGAATTCGCTGGATACACTGACACTGATGATGTTGCCGCACTGATAACGGCTAGAATCGTCGCACTAGCCGGGGACGGCGCGCGCGTTGGGCTTCAGCGAAACAGCACTGCTATGGCTGAGATTGATGCCCCACTGCAATCGTATCTTCCCGAAGCTGATATCATTGATGCATCGGGTATAGTCGAGAGCTTGCGGGAAGTAAAATCACCCTTTGAAATAGAGCAGATAAAGCGCGCTGCGGAGATATCAGATCTCATGATTTCCACCGGTATGCGTGAAGCCGGTGAGGGGGTGGTCGAAAACACCGTCGCCGCAAAGATATACGGTGCGATGATCGCAGCGGGAGGACAATGTCCGGGTTTTCCGCCATTTCTCCGATCCGGTGATAGGATATCCGAGCCACATACTACCTGGACCGACCAGCCCCTCAAAAACGGTGCACCGCTTCTTTTGGAATTGTCGGGCTGTGTAAATCGGTATCATGCGCCAATGGCCAGGTACGGGTACATCGGATCCGCATCTGCGGCAGCCAAGCGATTAAGCGAAGTGAGCCACCGAGCGCATCTGACCGCCTTGGCGGCTCTTAAGCCCGGATGTCTTGCTCGGGATGTCTATTGCGCTTGGAAGGCATGCCTTGACCCTGCGAATGTAAGCTCTAGAGCTCCTCATTGTGGATATATGGTCGGCCTGTCTTTCCCACCGACCTGGACTGGCGGCCCTGGCGTACAGAGCTTGCATGAGACGAGCTTCATGGAAATCCGCGAATCCATGGTATTTCATTTGTTGAGCTGGGTGACCGACGGGCAGAATGATCATTTTCTTTCTGACTCCGTTGTTGTCGAAGGGGCCGGGGCCGTTTTTCTAACGAACACGCCGAGAGAAATTTTTGAGATCTGACAAAAACGAAACGATCGAGATTTCGACCGGTCGGCGGAGCCGTGTCTTGGCCCGCCACGGCAGGTTCACCCACACGCTCGTCAAAGCACCAGGCAGGCCTGGGAGGCTATCGTCACAGGCGCACCTCATCCGCTCATCGCCGCCTAGGGGCACGACCGCTTCCGCGCTGGAGCACCATCGACTAAGCCGGCATTGGACCGTTTGCCTGACTGCAATAATAGGAGTGGCCGCTATGCCGGCGACGCGTCGGTCAGTCGTCCGGCCCATAATAATCCCGATTTCGAACGCTGGTACCGTCACGTCCTCGTGAGGGAGAACCCGGCAAGTATCCAACGGGAATTTTGATCGTGTCCCAGTGGTGTAGCTGACGACCTGGTCGCCGCGCTCTCCGGCATGGGGCCGGACTGATCAGCGTGCCACGGCTGGCAGGCTGATGAGAGGATCATCGCTCATTTGGCTGGTGGTTCCAGGGTCATGTATCTGGCGCGCTGCACGGACCATTCGTCGTTCTGTTCGAGCAAGATCGCGCCAACCAGGCGGACGATGGCGTCATCATTAGGAAGATGACGATGACCTCGGTGCGCCGCTTGATCTCCTGGTTCAGCCGCTCCAGCATGCTTGTAACCGGTCTGATCATGACGATGCCGTCCGTTCTCCGCTGGAGATGATCGATTTTCGGCGTTGGTGCGACCATCCGGGACAGGGGCACCGGGAGCACGCCAAGTGCGGGCAGGCCGATTAATTCGATGAGCTGCGAGCTCGCGTTAGTAGCTGGCCGCCCTGCGACCTGTCCGGTTGCGCCGAGAGCGTGGATCCGTAGGTGTCGCATCGCGGCCGGCTCCCTTCTGTTCGAGGAGAGGGAGCCGATGAGACGTTTGTTGGAATGGACATCCACCGCACCTTTGCGGAGGTGGTGGTTTGGGAGGACCGCCGGCTGCGCCATCACGGACGGGTCGACATGACCCGCTCGGAACTGGAAGGGTTCGGCCGGACGGATGAGGTTGTCGTCGAGGCTACGGGCAACGCCATGGCGGTGGTGCGGGTTCTGTCGCCCTACGTCGGCCGGGTAATTGTCGCCAATCCGATTCATGCGAGGCGATCGCCCATGCCAGGATCAAGACCGACAAGATCAATGCCAGCGTTCTGGCGCAGCGCCATGCCAGCGGCTTTCTGCCAGAGGTCTGGATTCCCGATGAGCCGACTGAGCGGCTTCGCCGCCTCGTCGCCCGGCGCAACCAAGTCGTGCGGCATCGGAGTGAAGAACGAGGTGCATGGCATCCTGCTGGCGCACCTCGTGCCGAAGTGCCCGCATGCCGATCTGTTCAACCGTCGGGGTCGCGCCTGGCTCGAGCGGCAGGTGCTTCCCGACGACGAGCGGGCTGCTATCGCCCGCCATATCTGCGAGATCGACAGCTTGGCTGAGGATCTGGCTGACCTCGATCGCGACATCGCCCGGGAAGCGGTTGATGACGTGCAAGTCCGGCGGCTCCAGACGATCACCGGCGTCAATGCCATCGTCGCGAGCGGTATCATCGCCGCCGTCGGCGACATCCGGCGGTTCCGTGCACCGCAGAAGCTGGTGAGCTACTTCGGCCTCAATCCGCGTGTGCGCCAATCCGGTCTTGGCTTGGCGCAATATGGCCGGATCAGCAAACACGGGCGTTCCCATGCCCGCGCCATGCTGGTCGAGGCCGCCTGGGCGGCGGGGAAGCGCCCGGACCGCTCAGAGCCTTCTTCCTGCGCATCCGCAACAAGCGTGGCCATCAGGTCGCAGCCGTGGCGGTCGCCCGCAAGCTCGCGGTGTTGATCTGGCATCTGCTTGACAAAGGAGCAGGACTACTTCTGGGCTCGCCCGGCGCTGGTGGCGGCAAAGCAGAGGCAGCTCGCTCTCAAGGCTGGCGTGCCGGGAGCGCGCGGTGGCGGTCGCCGCGGTTCGGCTTGTAAGACCAGTCCGGCACAGGCCGCCCACTCTTTGCGAGGCCGGCTTCGCCGCGGGAAACAGCAGCAGTTCAAGGGCTTCGTCATCCAACCTTTCAGGCAGCGGCCAGATCAGCCCGGCACGACGGGCACGCCGCAGACAATTCTGCACCACGCCACTGCTGATCCCGAGCGTGCGCGCGACGACGCGCTCCGTCAGGCCCTGGGAATATCTCAATCGTAATACGTCTCTGATCCGGCGCATCGACAATCTCTGGGCATCAGGATACCTCGTTTTGAACGAGGCATCCTGAAGACTGGCTGAGTTGTCGGCCGAAGCGTCCCGCACCTCCGAAAAGGTGCTCACGATCGTCTGATATCGTTGCTCATGATCCCGTGAAATCCGTGCTCACGATCCGGTGAAATTCGTGCTCACGATCGCCTGAAATACGCAGCCACGGCCGGCTGCGAGGCTTCCAGGCCACGCCTTGAGGGCGTCGAGCATGGCGACAATCTGGAGCGAACCAAGGCGGCCGTCGTGCCGCACATTCCTTATGTATATCCGGCAGGGACGACACGTGGCAAAGAGTGGTGCGAGAGTATGAGAGTGCCGCCACGCAACCGTTATAGTCGTTCCTCGTTGTCGCGTCCCTGCGCCGCTTCGGCCCGCGTGGCCGCCAATGCCGAACCATCAGCTCGTAGCCACGCTCGGCATTCTCGGCCGCGGCTTTCTCGCCGTTTCGCAACTCCCTTTAACGTTGTAGGCGTGTGGTGAAGGAGTTGCGCCGCTGCTGCTGTGGGAGGAGTATCGCGCCGCCAATCCCGACGGCTTTGGCTATACCTGGTTTTGCACCACCTTCGAGGCCTGGAAGGTCCGCGCGCGCCCGACGATGCGCCAGACGCACTGGATCGGCGTGCACACCTGTTCCGCTTTCTGGATGGCGTGCCGAAGTCCGTGGTCTGCGATAATCTCAAAGCGGCCGTCCCAACCCCGATCGCTACGACCCTGGTCTCAACCGGACCTATGCCGAGATGGCGAGCATTACGGCACCGCCGTGCTCGCAGCCAGGCCGAGACGCCCAAAGGATAAGGCAATTGTTTCATAATGAGTCCTGTTCGGTTGATGGCACGGTAATTGAGGCAGGGCGGGCGGGAACGGCGTTTCGGCCCGGGCGGCCTTTGATGATCTCGAGGTCGTGAGGAATGTCCCACAGACCACGGTTGAGATTGTCGCTGCAGACTTTGGTGATGAGCCCCTGGCGCCCCCATTGATGCACCGTGGTCTCGGCGATAGCGAAGTGTTCGGCCACTTCCTGGGTGGTGAGCAGACCACAATCCCGCAGGCGCTGGCGACGGCTGGGCAGGTTGTAGGCTCCACGGATGAAGGCGATCTTCTTGAGATTGAACGGCTTGCCTTCCCAGGTTCGCAGGCCACCTTCATTGAAGATATCGGCGATCTCGCGATCGCAATGTCGGTCGAGCAAGCGGTCGACCTCGGCGACGAGCTCAGGCTTGAACTTGCGGATCTGGGCGATCGGCAAAGGCCGCTCCAGCGTCAAGGTGCGGGTCGCCCCGCCGGATAGTCGCACGTTTGCGGTAATCGTCTCGGCCTTGACCAGAGTGACGTCGGCGACCAGCAGCCGCAGGATGCGCTTGCGCTCGCGGACGTCGATGCGGGCATCGCTCCAGATCCGCGGGAACTGCTCGGCAAGATCGCGGACGCGTTGCTGCGTCTCGGCATCGAGGGCAGCGGCTTCCTCGGGCGCGCGTCGTTCATAGTCCTCGACGACGTCGGTGTGAAGCCGCAGCTTCTCGTTCCACTCGGCCTCGAGAGTGTCGGCAACGAGGCGATTGTCGGGATCGACCTTCATGTAGCGGCGCCGGGCGAGCTCGGCGTCATGACGCGTCCGCTCGATATGTTGTCGGCGCAACGTGTCCATCTCGGCGGCGCGTGCCTCAAGCTCGCGCTGCACCGCCAGGGTGACCTCAAGGGTCATCGGCGTCATCAGCTCGACAAGCAATGCACTCACCGCCGGGTCGACGACTTTGCCGGGCACGGACTGGCAGACCTTGCCGCCACGGCGGGTGGCGGTCTCCTGGCAGATATAGGTCGGGACAGGCTGACCGTGCTCCTGGCTGTAATGGACGCCCATGCGCCCGCCGCAAAGGCCGCTGCGGATTTCGCTAAATTGGGACAGCGGTTTCAGTAAGTCGCGGACAAGCGTTTCGCAAAGTCGCGGACAACGGAGGGATCGAGTTCCGTTTGCCTTGTGGCTGTTAGGAGTGATTGATTTCGGTTATTTCGCCGCCGGTCAAGAGTGTGGGTGTTTTTCGCTTTCGCATGCTGTCGCCTTCGAGCGTTATGCGGTGTGCGTTATGAACGATGCGGTCCAGAATTGCGTCAGCTAAAGTGGCCTCTCCGATCATTTCATGCCAGGCGGCTACGGGAATTTGAGCCGTGATCAGCGTCGATTTTCGCCGGTACCGCTCCTCGAAGATTTCCAGCAGATCGAGGCGCTGCCGATCGCTCAGCGTATGCGCTCCCCAGTCGTCGAGGATCAGCAGTTGGACACGGGCAAGCTTGTCGATGAGGCGCGGAAAGCGTCCGTCGAGCCTGGCAAGTGCGAGATCTTCGAAGAGCCGTGGCATTCGAACGTAAAGCACGGAATAGTCGAGCCTTGCCGCCTGTCTTCCAAAAGCGCAGGCAATCCAAGTCTTTCCGGTGCCCGTTTGGCCTGTCAGAATCAAGTTCTCGTTTGCCTTCAGCCATGCGCCTTGCGCCAAGGACAAAACGTTGCGGCGATCAAGACCGCGGTGCGTGCTAAAATCGATGTCTTCGATCGATGCATTGGCAAAACGCAGCTTTGCAGTTGCCAGCCGATTGGTCAGTCGTTTGTCTGTTCTCAATGCGATCTCGCGGTCGAGCATCAGGCCGAGCCGCTCGTCAAAGCTGAGGTCGTTGCCATGGATCTGCTCGGCAAGCTCGCGATAGGCCGTTGCCATTCCGGCAAGGCCGAGCGTGTGCATTTGATCTAGGGTTGGATGTGTCAGCATCTGGGTGTCTTCCTTTCTCATTGATAGTAGGTTTTGCCGCGGATATTGCCGTGCGGCGGTGCCGGCTTGACGGCCTCGCTTGCGGGTGGAGCTTGGTCGAGACCCGATTTGAGAATGTTGGCGACGGACGAATAGCTCAGTGCATTGATGGTCAAGGCACGCTCGCACGCCATTTCCAGGCGATCGGATTTGTAGCGTCGCGCCAAGGAAAGGACGCCCTGCGCGGATCGATAGCCTTGTTCCGGATGCGGGCGGTCACTCAGCAGACGCTCGATAAATATCGCCGTATTGCTTCCGACTTTTGCCGCTTCCTTGCGCAATGTGTGAGGCGTCGTGTTTGCATAGCGCTGGTGGGACTTCGGCATATGCTCATTGACGGTGATGTGGCCCGAGCGCTGCGAGCTTCTGATGTGGCTGGCGATCCGCTTATGGTCAAAGAAGATCTCGACTGCCCGGTAGGTCAGTCTCACATCGACCCGCCTGCCGATCAGACCGTGCGGCACGGAGTAGAAGGTCTTGTCGACTTCGACATGATAGTCGGGATGGACCTTGGCGACTTTCCATTCCGCATACTCAAACGATGTTGCCGGCAGTGGCTTGAGCTGGGTGCGTTCGACCTCATCAAACAGCGCACGGCGGGATTTGCCGTAACGGCGCATGGTGCGACCATTGAGGTCCTCGATCAAAGCGCTGATCCGGATATTGAGATCAGCAAGGCTGAAGAAGCGTTCGTTTCGAAGCCTGGCCAGCACCCACCTCTCGACGATTAAAACCGAACCTTCGGCGGATGGCTTATCCCGAGGACGTTTCGGCCGTGCTGGAAGGATGGTCGTATCGTAATATTCGGCGAAGGCGGCAAAGGTCGCATTTAACGTCGGCTCGAACCAAAGCGCCTTAGCAACCCCGGATTTGAGATTGTCGCAGATCGTCGTCTTGGTCACGCCGCCGAAGTAACTGAACGCCCTTTGGTTCGCTTCGATCCAATCCGGCAGCTTCTGACTGAAGCTCGCATAAGAGAACGTCAATTGCGACGCGCTCAGCACCGCAACGTAAATCTGGGCCGCGTAGATCTCTCCTGTCGACGGGTCGATAATGGGGATCGTGTGTCCAGCATAGTCGCACTCCATCGCGACGCCAGCAACGTGTCGGTTGCGATAGGTGGGTTTGACGCGGCTTTCGTATTCGCCAAAACGGCCGCAGAACCAGGTGTAGCCATAGCCGTCCACATGGGTCTCACGATATTCCTGCCACAGAAGATTGAGCGTCACGCCTTTCCGCTTCAGCTCGCTGGCAACCTTCGGCCAGTCCGGCTCATCGATGTCGCGCGGCGGCCGTCCCATCCGGCGAAAGAGCCGTCGCTCCAGAACCTCGTCATCGTCCAGTCCAGGCGGCAGCGGCCAGACCGCAAGTCCGACTTCCCGCGCCCGCAGCAGATACGTCGACACCGACGTCTTGCTGATCTTCAAACGCTCCGAAACCGCCCGCACAGGCAGGCCCCTGCTCGAACGTCAGCCGCAGTATCGATCGGATGTCCTTCACGCTCGTATGTCTCGCTCGCTTCCGTCTCGGCATTGATGTCCTCGCTTCGAATACGAGGGCAAAATGCCAGATCGGCGCTCACGAAAATCGACCCAATTCCGCCGCCGGCTTTGTCCGCGACTTACTGAATTGCGTGTCCCGGACTTACTGAAATCCGTGTCCGCGACTTACTGAAATCCTTGTCCCGGACTTTGCGAAACCCGCAGCCGCAGAGAACTCTGCCCTGGAGCAAGGCGGATCCTTCGCGGACCGGCCCGGCGCGGCGCTGCATTCCATAGGCTTGTGCATTGGTGGCGAGACGCTCCTGGTTGGCCTTGAAGCGCTCCCAGTCGATATAACCCGGATGCAGGTCGGGCATGACGAACCGCCAGTCAGCCATACCAACCTTGATCTGCGAGACGCCGCCGCCCGGCCGGGGCCGTCCACGCGTTCGACCGTAGACGAAGGCGCCGGCATATCTCGGATTATGCAGGACCTGGAGGATGCGGGCGTGCCGTGGCGGCGCCCACATGAGTTCGCCTTTGTGCGGTCCCTTGCGCAGTCGTCGCGGGAACAGGATGCCTTCGTCGAGGAAGAACTTGACGGTTCTGGTTGCGCTGCCCAGGCGCTCGAAGGTCGTGAACACCATGCGGAGCGCGGCTTGCACCTCGGCGTCCGGGTCGAGTGCTAGGGTGCCATCGGGCAAGTAGACCAAGCCCACGGGCGGCCCTATCTTCAGCTCGCCACGGCTCGCCTTGTTGAGTTGGCCACCGCGCATGCGAGCCTTGAGGAAGTGCAACTCCGCTTCCGACATCGTTCCTTTCAAACCCAAAAGAAGTCTGTCGTTGAAGCTGGCCGGGTCGTAGATGCCATCCTCATCGAGGATGAGGGTGCTGGTCAGGGCGCACAGCTCAAGCAGCCGGTGCCAGTCGGCGGAGTTGCGGGCCAGGCGCGAGACCTCCAGCCCCATGACGACGCCGGCCTTGGCGAGCGCTACTTCGCTGACCAGTTCCTGGAAGCCGTCGCGGGCAACGGCGCTGGATCCCGATTTGCCCAGGTCGCAGTCGATAACGTGGATGCGTTCGGCCGGCCAACCGGCGGCAATGGCGCGATCACGCAGCCCATACTGTCGCTGCGTGCTCTCACCGTTCTCGGCGACCTGTCGCAGCGTAGACTGACGGATGTAGAGGTAGGCGTCGCGCCGGAGGTGATCGGTGGTGACTTTGAGGTCAGGCATGTGCTGGCTCCGCGGTTAGCGTGACAACAAGGCTGGCAAGGATGAGGGTGAGCTCGCTGGTGGCGATCGCGCCTGCCGACGGGGGGCGATGTACCGGGCAAGGCGGCGTAAAGTTGGGTGTTGTCGTTGCGGCCTTGATCCAGGCGACCATGCCTTGACGGTGCAGGGTTACGAGTCCTGATCCGGTGATCAGCCGGGCGCTGAGCACCGCGGCGCGCAGTTGTTCGTATGTGCCGACGAGGCTGGTCGCGCGGACGGTTAAGGCAGATCGAGTCGTTTTTTTTTGGGCGCCATGGCCCGCTCCAGGCTTCGCCGGTGCACCCTGACGCCAAAGCGTGTGGCGATAGCGTCTACAAATTGCGGCACGGTGAGGTCGGGCCGCGTCGTCCTGAGTTGGTCGATGTAGGCGAGGACCTCGGCAGAGATCTTGTGTCCGCCCTTTGGACCCCGCTGCCGGGGCACCAGCCCGGCGAGGCCCTGGTCGGCCAAGGCGCTCTGAGCTTTGTAGAAGGTCGGCCGCGAGACCCCGAAGGCGCTGGCGACGTCGCTGATCGGCACGCGATCGGCCTGATGGCGGCGCACCATCTCGTAGCGGACCTGCACAAGGTCCCGGGCATCGAAGAAGGGATTGGCGGCAAACAGCGTGTCGCGCACGGCCTCGGGGTGGGGGTTGAGCGCGCCGTCGCGGGCCAAGGCCTCGGCCTTTGGGTCGCGTCGTCTTGGCTTTGGCTTCGCCATGACCATCGTCCAAACTGATTCGTAAATATAAATACGCCTTACGTGATGAGACGTCAAACAAGACCGCTCCACGATATCCAAGATAAATCCTGCAATGCTGGGCATAGCTGCGGTATCCGAGCAGGCGTTGCGGCGTAATTTGCCTTACACCAGCGGCGTATTTAACCTTACGCATCCTCCGCCTCCACCGGCGCAGAGACCCGATCCAGCAGCGTGAGCAAATCCAATAGGTCGGCCGTCCGGAACGCCGCACGCCCGGCCGCGACGCGACGGAATGCGTCAGGCTGCTCCATGTCCGTCATTGCTGCGGCAATGCTGGGCAAGGTCCCATCCGCCGCCCGGTAAATCACCCGGTCGTCGCCCCAATGCGGGCTGCGGCTGATCATGTCGAAGGTCTGGCCTTTAAGCGGGTGGAATGGGTGAGTAATGCGGACCGTGAGGCCGGTCGTCCCCATACGGGCTGCAGTTGACGGCTTTATCCAAGGCCAAGGTAGAGGTTGCGGTGCAAATTGCCCAGCGCTGGGTGCTGGCGCGGCTGCGCAATCAGCGCTTCTTCTCGCTGGCGCAACTGAGCAGGGCTTTCGCACCTGTCTCGGCATCCTGGCGCTGACCAAGAGCTGCGGCAACACTCGCGTCGATGCAGCCTGCCAACGCGGCATCCTCATCAAGGCATGCTCCGTCGCCTCGATCCGTTCGATCCTCAAGAACGGCCTTGATCGCGCTTTCCTCGACGAGACGCCCGACCACCAAACCCTCCGCCACGGCAACATCCGCGGTCAGGGCTATTTCCACCGAACCACGGAGTTCCCAATGCTCACCCATCCTACCTATGAATAGCTGATCACCCTCGGCTTGACCGGAATGGCCAAGGCCTTCGAGGTGCAGCGACGATCACCGGATCTCGATGCCCTGTCGTTCGAGGAGCGCATCGGGCTTCTTGTCGATCGCGAAGCCGCCGAGCGCGACACCAAACGGCTCACGACGCGTCTCAAATTCGCCGCGCTGCGCCAGAGCGCTTGTGTGGAAGATGTCGACCTGCGCACGCCGCGCGGTATCGACCGCGTCGTCTTCGCCAGGCTCGCACATGCAGGAAGATATTGGCGAGGAGCGGGCTGATGCCCGCCCCTAGCGGGATACCTCTGTCGGTCTCTTGCTTCTCGCCGCTCTCAAGGACGCCAGCCCGCAGCCACAGCCCAATGAGCCGTAGGATACGAGGATCAGCGATCCTATGCGCCACCATCCGCAGCGGCCACTCGTGGTCGACTGTGAATCGGCGTGCAAAATTGGCTCTGACTCACTTTTGATGGAAATAGGGTGCCGGCTGGCGTTGGTTTCACACAAGGAATCAACGCCATGGGCTATACATTGCGGCTTTCGACCCTCGTCCCTCGCGGCTTTGTGGTGGACGACACCGCCGTTGACGATGAGGTGATGTTGATCACGGTCCGTCCTGCAAGTACGGCGAGCCTCTGTCCGGGCTGCGGAACGAGGTCGCAGCGGATCCACAGTCGGTATCAGCGGCGCCTGGCGGACCTGCCGATGGCGGGCAAGCCTGTTCGGATCGTCGTTGTGGCTCGGCGGTTCCACTGCGGCGCGGTGTTATGCGGCCGGCGGATCTTCGCGGAGCGT
The DNA here is from genome assembly GCF_056404315.1 of Mesorhizobium sp. P2_D6. NCBI lineage: Bacteria > Pseudomonadati > Pseudomonadota > Alphaproteobacteria > Hyphomicrobiales > Phyllobacteriaceae > Mesorhizobium > Mesorhizobium sp. P2_D6. Next base: position 32,311 of record NZ_JBFUEG010000028.1, read on the forward strand.
TTCGACGGGGATGTTCTGGCGCCGTGGGCGCGGCGAACCGCCCGGCTCGACCAAATCGTCCATCACCTTGGGCTTGCGCTGGGCGGCAGGCCCGCAGCCAGCTTCGCCAAGAGGTTGATGCTGCCGGTGAGCAACGACACGTTGCTGCGCGTCGTGCGGCGGCGCGGCAGTCCGCGCTTTGTCCCGCCGAGCGTGATCGGGATCGACGATTGGGCGTGGCGACGAAATCAGCGCTATGGGACGATCATCTGCGACCTTGAGCGGCGCAAGACCATCGCCTTGCTGCCTGACCGTGAGCCGGCGACGGCCCAGGCCTGGCTCACAGACCAACCCCAGATCGGCGTTGTCGCCCGCGACCGCGGCGGCGGCTACGCTCTTGCGGCCGCCAAGGCGCTGCCTGGGGCGATCCAGGTGGCCGACCGCTGGCACTTGATGGAGAACGCCAGCCGCGCCTTCCTCGACGCAGTTCGCAAATCCATGCGGGCGATCCGCGCCGCGCTTGGCGCCGCCACGATTGATCCAGAGCTGCTAACCGCCGCCGAGCGGATTCAATATGAAGGATACCTTCGTCGAGAAGACACCAATGCCGTGATCCTCGGCCTGGCCAAGGACGGGACTACGATTAAGGAGATTGTTCGCCGCACCGGCCATAGCCGCGGCGTAGTCCGCAAGGTTCTGCGAGGCCAGCGATCTGACGTCTTTCGGGTCCGAGAAACCTCGCTGGAGCTTTATCTTCCTTGGCTCGACGCCCAGTGGACGGCTGGGGAGCGCAACGCAACAGCACTCTGGCGGCGCCTCAAGAACCAGGGATTCCGTGGTTGCTTGCGTGTCGTCACCGAGTGGGCCACGCGTCGCCGGCATTCAGATCAAGTGAACGGCGACGCCCTGCGCCGTGCGCCCTCGGCCCGCACCATTGCGCGGCTAATGACCATCGGTCGCGACAGCCTCTCTAAGTCCGAAACTGTCACAGTAGCGGCGATCGAAGGCGGCGTGCCTCTGTTGGTGGAGGCCCGGGAAATTGTTGCAGGCTTCCAGGCCATGATCCGCAAGAAGACTCTCCCCGATCTCGAACCTTGGCTGGAGCGGGCCAGATCAAGTCTGGTCGCCTCGTTCGCCAACGGCGTTCTCAAAGACCGCTCGGCCGTCAGCGCCGCGATCACCTCGCCATGGTCCAACGGTCAGACCGAGGGCCAGATCACCAAGCTCAAGCTCGTGAAACGCCAAATGTATGGCCGAGGAAAACTCGACCTGCTTCAGGCGCGCGTCATCGGCGTTGGTTAAGTTCAATAATCACCAAAAGTGCGTCAGAGCCAGTTTTGGAAGCCGTTTGACAGTCGACCGAGTCGAAGCGCCATGTGGGGGCTCCGCCCCGGCCGGAAGCAGTAGGAGAACCCTAATTTTGGGCGGCCGTCACCAAGGTGCTTTACGCGACGTGGCAGAGGCGGGTGCACTTCATGAGGAACGTGCCCGTGCGGGAAAGAGCGGACGCCGCGTCGGCTCAGCCTTAATCGCCACCGCCTTCGCCCAGGAGACGGCTTGTCGATGTCATCCGTCGAGTGGAGCTTGGCGCGGTGCTGCCTGATTTCGGCTGTTTTCGATTCCTGTTGCGAAGAAGCTGCGAATGTCGGCGTCGAGCACCTTAGTTCACGCGCTGGCTCATGATCGCCGTATGCAGGGCATCAAGCGCGCCCGAGGCCGCGTCCGTACAACGGCGCGCCGTCGCCGACCAGATCCGGCCGGAGGTGCCGACGCTGGCGACAATCATGGACGACGCCGAGCCCGACATGCTTGCCTACATGACTTTCACCAAGGAGGGGCTTTGGGACGAGGAAACGGGCTCACCTGAGCCGAACAAAGAAACGGAAGGGTGCCCCAGTGCTTGCATCAGGACTCGCGGCGTCCAGCAGCAAGGTGGGGAGGGCGGGGAGTCTCGACTCGCCAGCCGGAACGCTGGAACGCCGTCGTCACGCACACCAATCCCGTCGGAATCAACGCTCCAGGCTTCTTCTCCTCCCCAGCGGTAGCTTCGTGTATACGCTCATGGAGGCAAACGTCTGTCGGAGGCTGGCCAAAGGTCATGCAGCACTCTTGGAGTCGCGGCCTTGGCCTCTTCAATCTCTGCTGCAGACAAACGGTCCGCCAATTGGGCGATGACCGAGCGGGCAACCTCTTCCGGATCCACCGCCGGGTCGTGATGGACGCCGTAGTGAATCCGATCGAGAAAGGAATTCCGGTTCCTGGCTATGGCGCGGCGACTGGGATGCCAGCCCTCGTAGTAAACGCCGCGCAGCAAGGCTGGCAATTGAGCACCTACGTAAACGGCCTCGTCGCCATCCAGGGCATCGCGCAGGGCGTGCAGTGTCGCAGTTAGGGCTTCGTAGACCCGTTCGCGATCATGCCAGCGAAGCCTCCACATCAGATCGCTTATCCAATTGTTGGTTGATTGCAATGCGTTGTTGAGATCATCGCTTAGGTACATTGGAGAGATTCTCCTGTCTTTGAAGGTATCAGGATCGGACTACTACCCACGTCGAAATACGTCTCGTTGGCCTAAGGCAGTATATATGTTGCTCAGGTGGACCAATGTGCAATAACGATAACTCAAACTTCCGTCCGCGGCGGATCTAAGCGACGTGAGAAGGTGGGATGCCGTGAGGTGTCGACCTCCCCAGGAAGTTGTGTGCGTCAAGTTCTGCAAAATGGCGTGGCAATCAGCGATGACGTTGGCGTGTCCGCCGCGCAGCCCCCGTGTTGGCGGAGCGGCGGACATTGCGGCCGCGTTCAGGCGGCCAATGCCTTTAAGCTCTCCTTGTTGTGCTCGCGCAGATGATCCATGTTTGAGGTAGCGGGTCGCCTCGAGCCAGTTCTCGTGGATCTCCGCCGCCAATGCCCGAACCAGCCGCAGACAGCTCTGCTGACTGGGGAAGATGCGGATGATCAGGGTTCGCCGCTTGATCTCCTGATTGAGCCGCTCCAGCATGTTCGTCGAGTTCATGTGCTTGTGATGGGCAAGCGCAGCCGATAGAAGCTTAGCGTCTCCTCGATATTGTCCTCTACCCAGTTCACTAATTTCGGGTATTTGGCCTGCCATTTGGCGATCCACTGCGCCGGGTCGCGCTTAACCTCGGCTAGGTCGCGCCGGTCATAGAACCATCTGAGCTCCATCAGGCAGTCGTCATCGACCTTGCGCGGCACATAATCGAGCGCGTTTCTGAGGAAGAGCACGTAAAAATCGCTGCCAAACTGGCTCGGGCAGGACTTCGCGGATCGCTGCCCTGAGCCCCGGATGGTCATCGGAGACGACGAACTCGGCGCGCCCGCGCTGCTTGAGCCCTGCCACGAACGCGCGCCAGCTCGAATGGCTCTCACGGTTGGCCAGTTCGACACTGGCGCCGGCCCTCCCAGTCGACGCCGATCGCCACCAGCACCGCCTGGCTGGCGATCACGCCGGCTTCGCGCGCCCGCTCGTAGCGCGGCATCCAGAATGAGGTACGGGTAAGGTTCGGCAAGCCGCTGCTCAAAGAACGCCTTCAGCGCTTGATCCAGCCGCGCCGTCACCTCGCTCACCGTCGAGGCCGAGAAGGAATGGCCGCATAGCTCCTCGGTGATCGCCTTGACCTTGCGGGTCGACACGCCTTGCACGTACATCTCGAGCAGCGCCGACACCTATGCCTTCTCCGCGCGCTGATAACGCTCAAACAAGTCCGTCGAGAACCGGCCGGCCCGATTCTGCGGAACGCGAAGTTCCAGGACCCCAACCCGCGTCACAAGCTTGCGTTCGTAATAGCCCGAGCGGTAACCAACCCGCTCCGCCGTCCGCTCGTCTTTCTCGGCCCCGAGCGCCTCCGTCATCTCGGCCTCCAGAGCCTCCTGCACCACACTCTGCAATGCCTTGCCAAACCCGTCCTCATCCGACAACAGCAACGCTTTCAACTCGCCTCTGCTCAGTCTAACTTCTCGATTGGTCATGACACTCCCCTTCCATGAGAATCGGTGATTGCAACGTCACCAGCGTGCCATGGCCGCTCTCGCCTCGGAGCAACCGCCGTTCTCTGTCCAGAGCTTTTTGCAGAACCTTCAGGGCATTACCCCTTACGACCTCTTGGTCGTGGATTAAAACGCTAAGGCCAAGCCCGACCCGTTTCTTCGCGGGGTTCCGCGAACTATAGCCGAAGGGTCCTCGTGTGAGGGCGTGCTGCAGCGGAGTCTCGTGCCGCCACAATTTAGGCGATACCTAGGCGCGTTGCAGGCCGCCGCGCTTTAGCGCGACGGCCTACGAATTTATCTGTGGGAGAGTTTTCCCACACGCGCTGAGGTGCACCGCGTCGTCGGCATGAATTGCCTGCCTTCAGAAGATCACTGCAACTCTCTCGCGCGTCCGGCGCCATTGCCGTTTTCGACTGACTCCATGTTGCGCAGCATCATTTCCGCGACACTGAAGGCGTGCCGCTCTTGCCGCGAGGTCAGGCGAGCGTCGATATCGGGATAAATAAAGAAGGGAAGCGAAATTCGGTCACTCAGACCACTGTGCGCGACCTGATGCGGCGTACTCTTAAAGCGGTCGTCACTCAAGACCTGAAACATGTCTCCCAAATTGACTACGAGGCTATTGGGCAGGCTCGGCGCTGGCACCCAGCGCCCGTGGAACCAGACCTGCAACGATCGCGTGGGGAGCTCCTCCTGCAGCAGAAGCGTGAAGAAGCCACCGTCGGTGTGCTTGCCGCACGTGCCGCCACGAGCTGGATATCGGATCACGCGTTGCATGAGCGTCGGCGGGCTGAAATGGCGTTCGAACCAACCCTGTTCCATTTCGATCAGGTCGGCGAGCGCGGTCCCGATTTGCGGAACAACCTGGTTGAGCACGGTAGCCTGCAAAACGAGCAGGCTTCGCGCGAAACCTGGAGCCAATGTGTCGTCAGGAAAACGCGTGATTCCGGCAAAAGGACGCCGGTCCCCTTCGTTCTCGATTCCGAGGCCAAACAATTCCTTTGGATCAGTGTGGGCGTCGGGATGTAGTATTTCGCCGTGCAACGGACTGTATCCACGGGCGACAGCGGGGTACACGGCTTGAGAGGCGTGACTGTAGCGTTCCTTGATCGACTGAGGCAAGGCGAAGAACCGCCGGGAAGCCTCGATGGCTTGTGCAATCTGTTCCTTCGGGATGCCGTGCTCAACAAGGTAAAAGAACCCGTACTCTTGGCAGGCCGTTTGCAGGCTCCGTCGCTCATCACTCCGCGTTGCATCGGACGTCAGTTTTGCCAGCGAGATTTCCGGTAGTGTGGTCATTATTCGCTCCTTCATTGGTGCCTTTGCCTTATAGGGCTGCTTGGAAAAACCTCAGGCCCGCATCCTTCTTCCTATGGATTTGCTGTCGCCTTGACAGTGTATCGGCGCAGGGATTCCCCTGCAGAAGACGCCTCTCAAAAGATGTAGTTCCTATATAGATCTATTGGTTTCATACGACAATACACAATCTGTTAATATAATGTGATGAGATCATTGAAGTTTTGTAGCGTGTGGCTTAATATTACAGCAGGTAAGGTTCGGAGTCGGCCAATCTCAAGGAATTAGTATTGGAGGAATCTTCCAATGAAGGATTAGCTGAGGGGTCCCCTCGTTTGAGACAGGCAGCGGGTTGCATGAAGCACCTGCGGCCTTCGCCCTGAACTCGCGTGGTGAGACGAAGCGGAAGCCGGATGCGGTTGGATTTTGTGGTAGTCGTCGAGCCATTTCGGCAGCAGGGCCAGACGGTTTCGGCGGTGGGCAGAATGACCTTTCGGGTTGGTCCGTTTCAGCGTTTTCACCGTGCCGCGGATATGCCGTTGCGTCGCGGACGGGAGTGAGACGAGCCTGAAGGCGAGTGCCGCCGCGGCCGTGGCCTTGTCATGGGCGATGCAGGCGCTTCCTAAGCAAACCTAAATTCAAAGTTTTTTATTCCTATCGAAAATTGCAGATTAATACTTGAATTGTGACGTTATAAAGTAGTCCGCAGTAATTCAGACGGTGCAGTCGACCGACGCCAGGAAAGCCATCACGGTGGTGTTATCGACCAACCGATTGAGGCGACGGCACGCTGCAGGRTGGCTTCCGTCTGAGCATGGCTGGGTGAAGCGGCGACGACATGTCCGATGCAGTCTCGATAATCGCCTTTCCTGACGATTGGCGCCTTAGGCTCCACATACAATCTGACGTCGGCGACACCTATTACAGCAGCTGCCTGGCTCGCGTTATCAATCCAATCAAGAGTGCCATCGCTATCAGCGACAAGAAATCGCACAGCCGCAACCTGCGATTCTCCTTTGCGCAGGTTCGGTTTGTCGCCGATAACGAGCTTTATGTGCTCGGTAATGAGATCGACACCGTAAGCCAACTTAATCAGTTGAGGAGTGGGCGCACCACTAAGACGCGGATTGACTTCAATGACGACTGGCCCGCGTTTGGTCCACCGGACTTCAATACTTTTTGGCCCCCAGTCGAGGCCGAGAGCTGGCAAACAGCTCAGCGAAACATCGACGATACGCTTATGCTCCTCATCAATCAGCCGCGCCGGAATAGTGCACTCCCGATAGACGAAATGCGGAGGCGGATCGTAGTCAGCAGCGCCAACCGCAACGACTTCATGTCCCATTACTGCAGCGTAATATGCAGGGCCTTGTGCAAATTCTTCCACCAATACCTTCGGCGGAGAGCGCCATACGTGCTTCCCGTCCAACAAATAGGCCGTATGTTCGACCAACTCGTCGGTGCTGCGGCACAATCGCACACCCATGCTGCCACTGCCCACGGCTGGCTTAACAATCACAGGCAGGCCGATCTCCGCAGCGGAGCTTTCCACGTCCGCCGCATTCGCTGCCACGCGATAAGCAGGTATTTCCACGCCGGCCTCGGCGAGGAGCTGACGTTGAACGAATTTGTCGCGGCATTGTTCAATCGACGCTGGATTGGGTCCCGGTCTATCAAAATACCGACAGAGCTTACCAACTGTCGCAGAGACCGACTCGTCATGGCCGGCAAAGCCGGTAATGCCGGCAATGCCATACGTATCCCGCAGCCGGGAACATTCTTGGATTAGCGCATCGAGATTGTCTGTATCTATAAGGATTGTCTCGACCTTTTCCGCTGCAAGATACTCGTACTGAGTCGGATCAGCCGACAGTGTGATTGGATGAAGACCAAGACGCTGAGCCGCTTGGACGTAGAGCGGACCATTACCCCTGTGACCTTCGATCAGGATGAGCGCGTTTCTTGCCATTCTCCGTCTCCTCCTCGTGTTGCTTGCTACCTATAGGAGCAAAATCGGCACCCGCCTGTTCAGCTGTGCCTGACATCAGAAGTGAAGTAGCATCTTTGACGATTTGCAGTTGCAAAGATTGTGTATATTTATGCGAAGGGTCTGCAACGGTTGGGCTTCGCCCAAGGAAGCTACGGCAGGCCGCACAAACATAGCGCGCAGCGGATTCTACCGGGAAGTGCGTCGGATTGACTGGGTTTGAGAGGTGCAGGTAGAAAAGCCGACGAGATGGGCTGGTCGGAGTTCGAGGCCCTGACGGCATGCTCCCCTGGCAACTTCGCGCATCCCCCGAACTTGGGCGCACGCGCACGGATATGACGGGGGCTACTCTCGGGAGAGCCGGGTGCGGAAAATCCGCCAGCCCGGATCTGTGAGAGCGAAAGCCGAATGGCTGAGCTACTCGACCACGACCGGCCCAAGGGTCATGCTCTTCTACGAGGTGACATTGGAGCTGCAGTCCGGAGGTCATCGGCGAGGTGACGAAGGTCATCCGTCGGCTGGTGTCGGACCACAGGTTGACCATGCTGATGGTCGCTCACCAGATAGGCTTCGCCAGCGACATCGCCGACAGTGTCTGCTTCTTCTTCGGCGGCAGGAGCGAGGAGCAGGGCACGCCGGAGCAGTTGTTCGGCAACCCGCAGTGCAAGCGCACCCAGCAATTCCTGAGCGCCGTCAAGGAGGCAGCATAGCGAACGCTGGCGTCGAGAGATATGCGCAGACTTGTGGTTCGCGGCGAAGTCACGGTGCGGAGCCGGGGCGCCATCGTGCAGGCCTTGGTCGCGGAGCGTCTGACGGATATTTGAAGAAGACACGTAGAAATTAGGCTGTGTTCCCGTTCCCAGGCGAGCACTGGCCCGGGCTCGATTCGACTGGGGACTGTGTCGCAGTCTACAAATCGCCGACGGAGTCGGGCGTCGCTGTGCTGATATTACGAGAGTAGACAAATTTGCAAAACCTTTGCGTTTGCGAGGCGCCGGTTGTGGTACTTTCAATGCAACGGTCAAATGTAAGCCCAAATAGAGGATTTATGCTCGTTAACTAATAATCTTGTTGGCCCATTATGCGGGAAAGGTAAGCGGTGGCCTGACCGGTCACGCCTGGAAGCGCGGCCGGGGTCAGCGTTAAGGTTGCAAAGTTTGTTGCAAGCTTTGGCGCGCGTGTAGCGGTACGCTGTGGTCACCGGCCATGGCGCTGCGATCAGGCCGCAGACCGGCCCAAGGCAGGAGTTTGTCGATGCCCGATTTGCGGATGGTCAGCGGCGATCGCGTCCGGGTAGCCTTCAGATAGGCATAAGGATCGAGGTTGTTGAGTGCAAGCGAAGCGATGCGGGCCCAACCCGGCTCCGCCGTCGTCATGACCCGCAACGAGCGAATCCTTACGGTAATGCATACCTTTGTCACCGGCGTCCGGCAATGTCACATTCATCAGGATGCGAACTTAGAGGAAGCAGATTAATGCTGATTGTGCGAATTGAAAGTAGAATCATCGAGATTCCAGTTAAAAAGGTGGTCCGGACCGGGATCGGTGCGATAGACCGAATTGCGAACATTTTTGTTCGGATATATACCGATGATGGTATTGTAGGTATTGGGGAGTGTGGTCCCTGGCCCGTGGTGACCGAAACGTTGGCCGAGACCAAATCAGCGGTCGACGAATACTTTGGTCCTGCTTTGATGGGCGCAAATCC
>NZ_JBFUEG010000029.1:0-31614 GCF_056404315.1 Mesorhizobium sp. P2_D6
AGCGCCCGTGGCACCAGTCGAGCCGGTGGCCCCTGTCGATCCTGTTGCTCCGGTATCGCCCGTTGCACCAGTCGAGCCAGTCGCTCCGGTCGAGCCGGTTGCACCTGTGGCGCCGGTTGCGCCAGTCGAACCTGTCGCTCCGGTATCACCCGTGGCACCAGTCGAACCGGTAGCGCCGGTCGCACCTGTGGCTCCGGTTGCGCCTGTCGCACCAGTAGAGCCAGTCGCTCCGGTCGAACCAGTTGCCCCGGTCGAGCCGGTTGCACCTGTGGCGCCAGTCGAACCTGTCGCTCCGGTATCACCCGTGGCACCCGTCGAACCGGTGGCACCAGTAGCGCCCGTGGCACCAGTCGAGCCGGTGGCCCCTGTCGATCCTGTTGCTCCGGTATCGCCCGTTGCACCAGTCGAGCCAGTCGCTCCGGTCGAGCCGGTTGCACCTGTGGCGCCGGTTGCGCCAGTCGAACCTGTCGCTCCGGTATCACCCGTGGCACCAGTCGAACCGGTAGCGCCGGTCGCACCTGTGGCTCCGGTTGCGCCTGTCGCACCAGTAGAGCCAGTCGCTCCGGTATCGCCGGTTGCTCCGGTCGAGCCTGTCGCACCAGTCGAGCCGGTGGCGCCGGTCGAACCTGTCGCTCCCGTGTCGCCAGTTGCACCTGTGGCTCCGGTTGCGCCTGTAGAGCCTGTCGCTCCGGTCGAGCCTGTCGCACCTGTGGCTCCGGTTGCGCCTGTCGCACCAGTAGAGCCGGTTGCCCCGGTATCGCCTGTCGCACCAGTAGAGCCGGTTGCCCCGGTATCGCCAGTCGCACCGGTAGAGCCAGTCGCACCGGTAGAGCCAGTGGCGCCGGTAGAACCTGTCGCTCCGGTATCACCCGTGGCGCCGGTCGAACCGGTAGCACCGGTAGAGCCCGTGGCACCTGTCGAGCCCGTTGCACCAGTCGCTCCGGTATCACCGGTTGCTCCGGTCGAGCCTGTCGCACCAGTCGAGCCGGTGGCGCCGGTCGAACCTGTCGCTCCCGTGTCGCCAGTTGCACCTGTGGCTCCGGTTGCGCCTGTAGAGCCTGTCGCTCCGGTCGAGCCAGTCGCTCCGGTAGAGCCGGTTGCACCAGTAGAACCTGTCGCTCCCGTATCGCCGGTCGCACCTGTGGCGCCCGTTGCACCAGTCGAACCAGAAGCACCCGTCGCGCCAGTCCCACCTGAAGCGCCCGTGGCGCCGGTCGCACCAGTCCCACCTGAAGCACCTGTGGCGCCCGTGGCGCCCGTTGCACCGGTCCCGCCCGAAGCACCTGTCGAGCCAGTCGCACCCGAAGCGCCTGTCGCACCAGTAGCGCCCGTGGCTCCTGTCGCGCCGGTGGCGCCCGTCGCGCCGGTGGCGCCCGCGCCGGTCGCACCTGTGGCACCGGTCGCGCCTGCGGGTCCTGTCGGACCCGTGGCGCCTGACTGCGTGAGGGTGAGAGTCGCCGGCGCAAACGTATTGTTATTATCGCCATTATTACCGGCATCGGGCGCGAAAACAAAAGCGGTGCCGGCTAGGTTGTGTGTAAGTGTAGCATACACGTTGAAGTTGTCATCGTAAATAATATAGTCGTGCAAGTTATTTGGAATTGTTACAGTTATTGCGAACGAAAGAGCCTTGCCACCGTTAGTCGCGGATGGAAGTGAAAAACTGCCGACTACTACATTGCCTGTCGTATCCACGAGATAATAGGTGTTGACAGCAGTGCTGTTGCCGTTGCCCTGTATCGTGCCAGTGACCGTCAGATCACCCGATGCAAGCACGCCGGTGTAACTTGCCACTCCATCTGGAGTCAGCGGCGGCAAGGGCGTGGAAGCGGCCGCGCGTGCGGATAATTCTAATTCCCAGGCGCCGCCCAGGGCCACTGCGCCAACCAGCGACCTGGATGCGCAAACGGTCGCGCCGACGGTCTCTTCCAGCGCCGTTACGAAGGCCTCGCCAGCATTCCCTGAAGCCGTCTCGCAGCTCCACAGCCGCAGCTCGCCGTCAGCGGCAAGCGCCCTGCCGATTGCGGCAAGACCCTCAGCCTCTTCCCTCAGTGTGGCGGCCGACCATTCTCCTGCCGTGAAGCTAACCCGGCCAGGCGCGCCATGCGCGAAGACGTGCACCGCGTCGAGCCCTTCGTGTCCTGACAATGCCGCGGCGATCTGCTGCGCCGCCGGTCGGCGGCCGTCCAGCACGACAGTCCGGACTTCGGGTCGCACGTTGCCGAGAACTGTCTGAAGGTCGGAGACTGAAGGGTCGACAAAGAGAATTTCAGAGGCACGGGCCATGACTGGCTCCTGTTGGCTTCGAATTCAATTCAAGGGGAAACCGCCCACCGGCTTTGCCGGCGAGCGGTTGGGACAAGGGGACTTGGGAGAGGTCATCGTCCGAACGGCCCGACGGCGCCGTCGGGACGTTCGACAGCGGGGCTCTCTACGCGGAGGAAGCTGCAGGCCTGGAAATTCCCGCCATCGTCAAACGTGCCAATCGCAAATGAGCCGGCTGCGGCCGGAACCTTGACGGTGACAGCGACGGCGAGGCTTCGCTTGGCGGCCTTGGGAAGAATGACCTGAGCGACGATGGCGCTCTTGGCCGTGTCCAGGATAAAATAAGGCACATTTTCGGTCGTGTCGCCGGTGGGCAAGACGCCTCTAACGGCAACTTCCATGACCGCAAACCCTGCTATGTAGCTCATCATGTCCTCCTTGGTCGACGGCGGCTGCGCCGCTGTGTGTCTTGTTTCGTGCCTAGGTTTCTATCGCTGCCGAGAGCCCGCGCTCGCTGGGGCCGGCCGCGCTTCTATTGGCACTCGAGCCGCGCGCATTGAGCAGCCTGCAGCTCCGTGAACCAACCGGCGACGCGCATTGCGACGAAACGCACGCGCAAGGCTTGACGGCCTCTTAGTGCCGCTCGATCGAGCGGCGTCCCACTTGTCTTCACTGAGGGTGCGGAGTTCGCAGGCGTGCGGCGGTCCACAGGGCGCCGACGAATACCCGTCAATCGCGGGGCAATCCTTGCTGGCGAGAAGGTGCGGATAATTGAGGGGTTGAGCGAAGCGGAAACCTGCGTCGCGAGCGCATCGTTTCGCACTTGGTATCACACCAACCACAGCCAACTCCCAACATGCGTGTCAACTTGCGAGGGAATCGACTACTTGCAAGGGAACATCAGGTTGGGAAAACGCCGACCTTGAGTTCAAGGCACTACGACGTCTTCTTTGCACGCCACCAAACACCCTCTGCGCCCTCACGCACGAAGTGACTTGCTCCAGATACTCTCCTGGCTTCGCAGACCGCACGGACCGACAGGCCTACTGCCCGGTCCGCGGAAACCCTCCCATACATAAGGCATTAGTAAATTATAAAATTAGCAACTTGTAAATAACCTGTTTACGATTTGTTAATTGCGCAACCACGGCTAAGTACCTTGGCAAACATCGAGATGGCGCGCATGCGGCCAAATGCATCGAAAAATCCGGGGCTTAAAGATGCTCCGCCTTCGTTAGCGGCGGACCCTTGATATCGCGGCGGAGCTTTTGCGTGAGTGATTGGCCCGATTGGAAGGTTATTCGCCCCCTTCGTCCAAGGCGACCGCGAGGCCCTTGCTGCGATGGAAAGTGCTGGCTAACAATGGATGGCGCTGAGGTCGCGTTTTGCAACAGAGGTCATGCAAGATGGCCGGGGCAGGGGGCAATGCACATGGGGCATGAAGCTCGGACACGTCCGCATCGGAGCGGATCGCTGTCCCAGATGACACCCTGGCACAAATGTGACCGCCTCGGCGCGCAGTCCTGCGGGGAGCCGATAGTCAGCATATGACAAGCGGTAAGCGCCTTTGCCTCAACATGATCGTCAAGAACGAGATGGCGAACCTTCAACGCTGTCTCGGGGCGGTTGTCGACCACATCGACTGCTGGGTCATCGGCGACACCGGCTCGACCGACGGGACCCAGGATTTCGTCAAATCGTTCTTCGCTGCCCGCAACCTGCCGGGCGAGCTGCACGAGTTTCCATTCCACAATTTCGAGCAGGCTCGCAACGCCGCGCTCGATCACGCCTATGCCTCGCCGCTCGCCTATGACTATCTGCTGTTTGACGACGCCGACATGGAACTGGTGGTCGAGGACGCGAGCTTCCGCGAGCGGCTCGACGGCTCGGGCTACCGGCTGTTGCAGCGCTCGGATTCCGGCCTCGCCTATTGGAACACACGCCTTGTCAAACGCGACGCCGGTGCACGCTACCATGGCGTGACCCACGAATATCTCGACGTGCCCGGTGGCGTGCAGGAACTGAGAGGTGCCTGGTACAAGGACCACGCCAGCGGCTCGAACCGGGTGGACAAATTCGAGCGCGATGCCAAGCTTTTGCTGGAGGCCCTAGAGAAGGATCCGGAAAATCAGCGATACTGGTTCTACCTGGCGCAATCCTACCGCGACGCCGGGCGGATGGCGGAGGCCGCGGTGGCGTACGCCAAACGCGCCGCCATGGGCGGTTGGGACGAGGAGGCGTGGAACGCCCGGTTGCAAGAGGCGCGCTGTCTGCGCAAACTCGGCGACGAGGCTGGCTTCATTCAACAGGCGCTTGCCGCTTTCAATCAACGCCCGCAGCGCGCCGAACCGCTTTATGATCTTGCGCGATTCTATCGCGAGAAAGGGATGAACGACGCCAGCGTGTTGTTCTCCGAAGCAGGGCTGGCGATCAAGCGTCCGGAACAGGATATCCTGTTTCTCGAGGATTTCGTCTACACGACAGGCCTGCGCGAAGAGTTTGCGATCGCGGCGAATTATGCGCGCGACCCGGTGCGCAAGGATCGCGGTTTCGCGGCGTGCAACTGGTTGGCGCTGGAGCGGACGATCGGCGACGGCCCCAGGGAACTGGCGCGGTCGAATTTGTATTTCTACATGCAGTCGGCAAAAGCGATGATGCCGTCCTTCAGCGCGCGCCCGGTCGGATTTGCCGCGCCGGACGGCTATCGGCCGATCAATCCGTCAGTAGCGAGATTGGGCGATCAGCTCCTGCTGGTGCAGCGAAGCGTCAACTATACGCTGACCGGAGATGGACAATATAAGACTCCCAACGAGGCACCGATCCACACGCGTAATTTCCTCCTTCGGTTGAGCGACGATCTGGGAGTTCAATCAGCAGCAGAGATCCTGCCGCCGGCCGACTTGCCGGAACCCGCTTGCAATTTGGTTCTAGGCTTCGAAGACATCCGTCTATTTGCCTGGCGAGGCCAGCTCTGGAGTGTCGCGTGCGTGCGCGAACTGACGGCGGACGGATGGTGCGAACAGGTCATTGCGCGCATCGACGACCGAGGACCCGGGCCGTACCGCCTGACGGACTGGCGTGTGCTCCACCCCACGGGGCCGAAGCTCCACGAGAAGAACTGGATGCCCCGGGTCAAGCCGGCTGGCTCGGATAGCGGTGGCGAGCAACTGCAATTCATTTATCTGTGCGACCCAACGCGTATTATCGATGATCGTGCGCAAACGATTTCGGAGAAGGCGCCGGCTATCTCTGCCGACCAATTCAGGGGAGGTACGCAGGCAATTGCGATCGACGGCGGATGGCTCGCGATGATCCACGAATCGTATGTCAGGCCGCCGGAGGGGCGGCGCGACTATCAGCACCGATTCGTCTGGTTCGACGAGGCGGATACTTTGCTGAAGGTGAGCCGCCCATTCTTCTTCGACAGGAAGGGCGTCGAATTCGCTGCTGGCCTGGCTTGGCATCCCGACGGAAAGCGGCTGCTGATTTCTTACAGCATCGCCGATAGCGAATCCTGGATCGCGAGCGTCGATGCTGACGATGTCCGACATGTGCTGGAGGATGCGGAGCGGCCACCATCGGCGACGCCGGGAATGAGAGTTAGCGTGCCAAGCGTTGCGAGCCGCGGCGCCAACCCTGCGCATGTTACTGCGTCGTTGCGCCAAACTGAAAAGCCATCGATCCCACAAACCTTCCACTTCATCACGGGTCTCGATGGAAATTTTGGGGGCAAGCCGTTCTCGTTCATTCACTACATGGCGATACGCTCGGCGTTGTGGGTGAATCAAGGTTTCCGGGCGAAAGTGTATTATCATCATGAGCCCAGCGGGAAGTATTGGGATGCGATCAAGGGAGACGTGGAACTCATCTGCGTCGACTTGCCGACCGAGGTGTTCGGCAATCCGGTCGAGCATTTTGCGCACAAGGCGGACGTCCTGCGATTGCGGATACTGCTCGAGCAAGGCGGCATTTATCTTGATCTTGATACGATCTGCCAACGCCCGTTCGAGCCGCTACTCGATGGTCGCGTCGTCATGGGACGCGAGGAAAGAGCTCAGAACGACGGCTCCAGGAAGACGGTAGGTTTATGCAACGCCACCATCATAGCGCCGCCGCATGCTGAATTCCTCCGCCTGTGGTATGAGGCCTATCGCGACTTCACGGGCGGCACGGTCGGCGACGCTTGGAACAAGTTCTCGGTTCAGGTTCCGATGGCGCTCGCGAAGGAACGCCCGGAATTGCTCCGCATTGAGCCTGCTGCATCATTCTTCTGGCCTGGCTGGGACCAGGCAGGCCTGGAAGACATGTTTTCAAAAAACCGCGAGTTCCCCGAAGCGTACTCATTTCATCTATGGGAGTCGCAATCGTGGCCGCTAGTCAGGGACCTCGACGCGAACGCCGTCATGGAGGTCGACACTACCTATAACAAGATCGCGCGAAGGTTCGTCGTTTCCGACGACTCAACGGAAGAAATCAAACGGCACTTTTCGCTAATTTATGAGAAACAGAGTTGGGGACATGGAAGCGGTGTCGGGTCATCACCTGACAAGACCGTGGAATACCGCGAGTTCCTCCAACGGTTCATGACGCGAAACGACATCCGCAGCGTCGTGGATCTTGGCTGCGGTGATTGGCAGTTCTCGCGTTATGTAGATTGGAGCGAGGTAAGTTATGTCGGAGTCGACGTTGTTTCGTCAGTTGTCGAGCGCAATCAACGTGAATTTAGCAGCGGCAAGATTGGGTTTGAAACGTTCAAATCGCTCGCAAAACTTCCGCCCGCCGATCTTCTCATTTGCAAGGACGTCCTGCAGCACCTTCCCAACAAGACGGTAAAGGAATATCTGGCGGCATTTCGGAAGAAATACAAATTCGCACTCATTACCAACGACGAGGAACCGGCACACCTCCAGAACACCGATATCGAGGTTGCAGGATGGAGGACGCTCCGATTGGACCGCGCGCCTTTCAGCGAACGGGGCGCGAGCGTCTTCTCCTGGACCGTTCTCTGGGGCTCGGCATCGACGAAGAAGTCGACCTTTCTCTTTCTCGGCGACGCCGTGGACGCAGACGCAGTGCATACGGTATATCGCGCCTTACTAGGGCGCGAACCCGAAAACGAGGCGTCGATCCGTTGGCATCTACAGCGCGCAGCGAACCTGGAAGCGCTCCTGGGTAACTTCACGGGCAGCGATGAGTACAAGTTCAAAGGTGCGCGCGGCGGAAGCGCCTTGCAAGAAACGCTGCTGGATTTTCTATCGAAATTCACTCCAAGGAGCGCGGTCGGCTGCGCAAAGATTCGAGTTGGCAATAAGACCGGCGACGGGGGTTACGTGATGCTGGATGATTTTGAGGGGATTGTCGGAGCATTGTCGGCGGGCATCGGCAACGACGTGTCTTGGGATCAAGAAATCGCCGATCGCGGGATAGATGTCTATCAATTGGACCACACGATCGCTCGCCCGCCCACCGCTCACGAGCGATTCCATTTCTTTCGCCGAAAGATTTCATCAAACGCAACCGATAGCTCAGAGTCTATCCGAAGCGTGATCGAGAAGGTCCCAGACTCCAAAGGACGATTGATTTTCAAGATAGATGTCGAAGGCGCGGAGTGGGAGGCCTTTGAGGCGGTGGGAGTCGACGATCTGCGTCGCATCTCGCAACTCGTGGGTGAATTTCACGGGTTCTCGAACGCGGCGAACAGCGACTGGCGTGACCGGGCGACGCAGGTCATCACCAAGTTGAATGACGTGTTCCAAATTGTGCACGTGCATGGAAACAACTGGTCGCCGCTCAATGTGATCGCCAACGTGCCGTTCCCCGAAGTGATCGAGGTGACCTTCGCCAATCGTTCGATGTACCAATTTGAGGACACTGCAGGCACCTTTCCTACATCTGTCGACCGGCCGAACCGTCAAGACCGTCCCGACATTTTTCTTGGGTCCTTGGCCTTCAAGCGCAAGTCCGGGAGCAACTCCCCTTGAAAATCGCCGTTTACACGATCGCCCTCAATGAATCTGCTCATGTAGAGCGCTGGGCGATGTCGGGGGTCGACGCGGACTACCGCATCGTCGCCGACACTGGCAGTACCGACGACACCGTTCAGCGATTGGAAAGTGCGGGCGTCACGGTGCATAGGATTGCGATCCGGCCTTGGCGCTTCGACGACGCGCGGAACGCTGTCTTGGCATTGGTTCCGGCCGATACCGACGTGTGTATCACCATGGATATGGACGAATTCCTTGAACCCGGATGGCGACCGAAGTTGGAAGCGGCGTGGACGCCCGGAACGACCGCAATCTGGTGTCGTTCTTCGCGGCGTTCGCGCCTCGACGATCCCGAACCGCGAACGTGGCCGGCCAAAAAAATTCATGCCCGTTGGGGTTACCGATGCAAGCGCGCCGTCCACGAGACACTGTGCTTTACCGGCGAGCAGGAGGTGACGCAGGCCTGCGACGACATAGTGATAGCCGAACTCCAAGACCATACCAAGACTACCCGCAAACAGTATCTCCCGCTCATGGAGCAGGTCCACAAGGAAGATCCCGACGACCCTCAGATATGCTTCTGGCTAGGCCGGGAGTTGATGTGGGCCAACCAGCAAGAGCGGGCCGTTAAGCTGCTTTGTCGCTATCTTGCGCTGCCGACAAGCACATGGAGCGAAGAAAGATCCGAGGCAATGCGATACCTGGCTCGTATGCTACCGGAGCTGAGGTTGTCCTGGTTGGACAAGGCGCGGATGGAAGCACCCCATCGCCGAGAGATTTGGCTCGACCTCGCCGAAGAGTTCCACGGCAAGGCCGACTGGCTGAATCTGTTCTGGGCTTGCGCCAACGGGGTCGAGAACACGCACCGCACCAACAGCTATCTGGACGACCCGAGTTGCTGGGGTTTTCGGTTGTTTGATTTGGGTGCCGTCGCCTCGTGGCATCTCAATGCGATGGACCGTGCGGTAGAATGGGGGCAAAAGGCAGTTGAACTTGACCCAGCCAATCAGAGACTCAAGATTAATCTAGAGTTTTTCGTTCGGCTGCGGGAGGAGGGGCGGATCGGAGATATCAAGACACAAGTCCCCGCAGACGCCGCAACCGGACAAAGCGGCTGAGCAGGATATGCGAGCATATGGAGATATGCTGCGAGGGCTAATCCGGACGATGCGACCGCCTACCCGCGTTCGAAAAATTCTTGAGGCGAGCACCCTGGGCGGCGTCCGTTTCGCTGGATATCACTTCACGTGTTGATCCGTACCGATTCTTCGGGCCGTTCATTGCTGATCGCCAACGGTGGAAGGCACACATACGCTTTCAGCGACGGCATCACCCCATTTATGATGCAGTCAATTCCAGCATTGTTCAGCCTGAGGCCGAATCCCGCGAAATCGATGATCATCGGCCGTATTGGAAGGCACCAGTCGAGCAGCGCGCGTGCCCCTCTTGGAGAAACTGAATAACATACAAGACCCAAAAGATGGTGTGCTCGCAGAAGAACGGGTTCCGTTTCGGCCTCTTGAAAATCCTGGACATGTGTCATCACCTCTCCAGAAAAGAACTCAAGCCTTGCACCAGTTCCGCCTGGGAGGGCATCTAGCCATGCGTAACACCGCAGGCTTGCGCTCCAAAGGATGAAGTCCCAGTCACGAATGTTAGCCAACAGCGAATGCATGTGCGGCTCGAAGTGACGAGAAAAGATGGCATCGTCTTCGGCCACGGTTATTGCCTCACCCCGTCGAACTGCTTCTTTCCAGAGAGCGACGTGAGAAACAGCGCAGCCCAAACTGCCAGCTGCGTAATCTAGATCCGGAGAGATGATTTTTTCTTGTACAAGCCGGTCACGGTCCACAAATCTACCATCAGTCCCAGGAAATCTCTCAATACTTCGAAGATGATCGTTGATCTTATGAAATTTATCGAGACGATCAACGCTGCGATCAAGATTGATTACGTGAACATGATCTATCATTCGTCTCACCGTATTCTCGCCAGGCAGTGATTTTCGTTCTCGCTTGTTAATAGGCTGAGCGCGACCAATTCATGACTCGTTCGACTGAGCGGCGCAGACGTCTCCGTCAAAAGTATGAATCAATGCCCAGGACGTCGGTAATTGTGGCAAACTTTCGCTTTTCCGACTCTGAAAAGGCGATAACCCTGTCGCGCCTGTGGTGTGGGCTAGCGCCTTTTCTATTACCTGAGCGCCGGGGATCCGACCAAGGGTTTGCCTTAGCACTGCAGCCTCCGACGGTATGGGCTCGAAAACCACCGGCGTAATCTGATCGGCTCTCAGCATCCACTTGAGCTGCAGGCCCCCTTGGCCACCGACATCGACGAGCGTAATGCGCTCCTCTGCTGGTGTACGAGACAAATCACTATGCGCGTCAAACGTCTCAACCACCACGCTCATCAGGGCAAATTGCTCGCGTCCAGTGCCAGAATAGATTGGCTGGCGGTTATTGGAGCAGCCAATTGACAGTGTTGGATGACAACTCAGAAACGTCACCTCAACATCGAACAAGCCATCGGAAATTTCGTTGACCGAGATGTTTTTACTAATACCATCGTTGATTATGGTGCCGTCTGCGGAGATTTCTGCGACATCCAGAGAACCATAGTGATGGACGTAGAAATTAGCGGTAGCTGTCCGGCCGAATTTGAGACGGCATTTCATTCTGACAATTCTGAAGAGAACGGCTGAATCGTATAGACGCAAGAGATGCCAGTTCTGCCGTTCGGTGTCTGAGACAACAAGAGCTCCGTCTTCAAGGCGAATGGACATCTCGTGCGCCACCTGCCAATTTGAAAGGTTATCTCCGCTGTAAGTTTGCGAAAAAATAGCCGTGCCCACTCCTGATGCCTTGTCCGCTAGCAGAGCCTTCGCCATTGGTGAATTAGCATGGTATTGTAAATCGGGCGGTCGGACATCAGGAATCGAAGTGCTACGACGGGATTTCGCTACACTGTTGGCGGGCTTTGCGGTTGCATTAGTCGGCCGGGGCGTCCCGGGGAAGGGCTACGCTGCCATGACGTCATCGACCAGTCCCTCCCTGACGCTCCTTTCCGCCCCAATCGAGCTCGCCGGCGACTGGGGCCACATGCTTCCGCGCTCCGCCGATCAGGTCGTCGAGCGCATGCGGCACGCTTGCCTGGATGGCGTCCGCCTCGTCTCCGACCGCCAGCCGACGCGGCTTCGCGTCGACAGGCACGCGTCCGGCTCGCCGGCCGTGTGGCTACATCCGGACGGTAGCACCATGGCATGGATCATTGTCGACATCGGCGAACGGGACTGGTCAAAGCTCGCCTATCAGTTCGGCCATGAACTCGGCCATGTCCTTGCCAACAGCTGGCAGCGCGACGCCAAGCCGGCGCCGCCCTGCCAATGGCTCGAGGAAGCGACGGTGGAGGCCTTCTCGCTGCGTGGCCTGGGGCGCCTGGCGACAAGCTGGAAGGAGAATCCGCCATTTGCCGGCGACAACGCTTTCGGCGATGCCATTGCCGAGTATCGTGAGAGTATCATCGGGGGCTACGCCGCGCTCGCCGACAGCCAGGGGCTGAGCCGCGACGCCGCCGCCTGGTTCGGCGACCATCGAAGCGAGATCGAAATACCCGGTCTCAATCCGTTTGCTCAAGCAATGTCCCGGACCATCCTGACTGAGTACGAGGCGGCGCCCGACTGCGTCGAGGCGCTGGGCGCACTCAACCGTTGGCCCGGCCGCACAGGTGTACCGATCGCAGAGTATCTGAAGCTATGGGAGGCGAGTTGTGCGGAACTGCATGCCTCGCCGCGACTGCCGGTCCGGCTGCGCGAACTGTTGCGCATCACGTGACGGCTACGGGCCCGTACGGAACAATGCGGGAGCGTTGGCGATTCTGGTCCAATAAAGGGTCAATAAAATCAACGGCCTTGTCCGATCCTTCGGGCTCATCCGCGCCCCATCACCCGTAACACCCGCGCTCCACCGCCAGCCGCCGCAGCAACGCCAGCACGGCATCTATCGTCGGGGTCGGCCTGTCCGTTAGCCGGCCAAGTTCCTGGACTGCCGTCACCAGCGCATCGATCTCCATCGACCGGCCGCGCTCGAGATCCTGCAGCATCGAGGTCTTGTGCTCGCCGACATCGCCGGCGCCCTTGATGCGCCGGTCAACCGCTATGGGAAAGCGTACGCCGAGGCTTTCGCCGATCGCCTGCGCCTCCAGCATCATGGTTCGGGCAAGCATGCGGGTGCTCTCGTCGGCAACGATCGCGGCCAGCGTGCTGCCGGTCAGCGCCGAGATGGGGTTGAAGGAGAGGTTGCCCCACAGCTTCACCCAGATCTCGCTGCGGATGTCGTCGCGGACCGGTACCTGCAAGCCGGCCTTGACCATTTCCTCGGCCAGAAGCGTGACCCGTTCGCTGCGCTCGCCAGAGGGTTCGCCGAGCGAGAAACGCTTGCCGTCGACATGGTGGATGAGGCCTGGCGCATCGACTTCGACCGCAGGATAGACGACCGAGCCGATGACGCGCTGCGGCCCGATCCGCTGCCAGATGGCGCCGCCACGATCGACCGCGTTCAGCCGGGTGCCTTCGAGCGGCCCGCCGACGCCGTGGAAATACCACCACGGCACGCCGTTCTGCATGGTGACGACGGCGGTGTGGTCTCCCAGCAGCGGTGCGATCTGGTCAAGGGCCAGGGTGAGAGAATGGGCCTTCAGCGCCAGCACGACATAATCCTGCACGCCAAGCACCTCGGCCGCGGCGGCGGCCCGGACGGGGACCGAAATGTCCTGGCCATCCGCGATCAGGCGCAGGCCGTTTGCCTTGATCGCTTCCAGATGCGCGCCGCGCGCGACGATCGAAAGATCGATCCGCCCGGCCATGGCAAGCTTGGCCGCGAGATAGCCGCCGATGGCACCGGCGCCGAAGACGGTGACCTTCATCATCAAAGTCCGAGTTTGGCGGCAAGGCCGATACGCTGCAATTTGCCCGTCGCGCCCTTGGGGATCTCGTCCAGGATCAGGATCTTGCGCGGCACCTTGAAGTCGGCAAGCCGCGTTGCGGCATAGCTGCGAATGTCGCCCTCACTGGCACTGATACCTTCGCGCAGCACCACTGCCGCCGCCACCTCCTCGCCAAGCTTGTCATGCGGCATGGCGAAAGTGACGACCTGCGCCACCGCCGGATGATCCATCAGCACGTCGTCGACCTCGAGCGGCGAGATCTTTTCGCCGCCGCGGTTGATAATCTCCTTGAGCCGTCCGGTGACGCGCAGATAGAAGTCCTCGTCGAGCACGCCCTGATCGCCGGTGTGGAACCAGCCATGCGCGAAGGCCGTGGCGTTGGCGTCCGGGTTTTTCTCATAGCCTGCCGTCACATTGGGTCCGCGAATGACGATCTCGCCGGTTTCGCCGGGTTCGAGCAGCCGCCCGTCGGGTGCCATGACAGCCACTTCCGGACCGGCTGAGGCACCGACGCTGCCCGGTTTGCGCTGGCCCGGCGGCAGTCGGTTCGAGGCCATCTGGTGCGCCGCCTCGGTCATCCCATAGGATTCGATCACCGGGCAGCCGAAGGTCGCTTCGAGCTCGGCCATCACCTGCGCCGGCAGCGATGCCGAGGACGAGCGGATGAAGCGCAGACGCGCTGCCGACAGCGCCTCGGTGTTGCGCGGCGCCCTGGGCAGGATCGCCTGATGCATGGTCGGCACTGCGGTGTACCAGCTTGGTTGTGCCTCGCTCAGCCACTGGAAGAAGCGCAGCGCGTTGAAGCCGGGCGTGCAATAGATGCTGCCGCCTGTTGCCAGCGACGACAGCACGGCCGCGATCAGGCCGTGGATGTGGAAGAGCGGCATGATGTTGAGGCAGCGGTCATCGGCTGTCAGGCCTAGCGTCGCGCCGATATGGGCAGCCGAGGCCGCGATGTTGGCATGGCTGAGCGGCACCAGTTTTGGACGCGATGTCGTGCCGGAGGTATGCAGCAAAAGTGCGATGTCGCCGTCTTGCGCCATATCGGGAACGGCCTGCGGCCCGATCGCCGCGCCCTCGATCATAAAACTTCCGGCCGGTGCGTCGGGCTGCGCGACCAGCCGGAGCACGCCAATACCAAGGCGTTCGGCCACCGTCACCGCGGGGCCGGTGTCGCCCTCCGCAACGAGGATCGCCTTGGCGCCGATGTCGGTCAGGTAGAAATCAAGCTCATCAGCCCGGTAGGCTGGATTGAGCGGCGCTGTCGAGGCAGTGGCCGCCACGGCGACAAAAGCGGTGGCCATCTCTGGCCCGTTCGGCAGCACGATCGCCACCCTGTCGCCCCGGCCGATGCCGCGCTCATGCAGCTGTTTTGCCGTGGCGGCGATCAGACCGCGCAATCCGCCATGGCTGAGCGTCGCCCTGTCGGGTGCAAGGATCGCCGGAGCGTCATCGGCGCCGGCAGCGAGACGGCGGGAGAGCCCAAGGGAATTTTCGCTACTGGCCATGATCACCGACTATCCTTCCAACCTGTCGAAATCCACCGCGACACGCCATTGTGATGTCATGGCAAACCGACCCTATCAATATCCGAGCGCCATCCCGTCCTTGCGCGGATCGGAGGCGCCTGTCAGCGTTCCCTTTTCCCAGTCGATCAGCACCACTTGCCCGCCGCCAAGAGGATGATGCGGCTCGGCTATGCGATGGCCACGCTTGCGCAGCCCTTCGATCGCCTCGGCGGGAATGCCGCGTTCGGCCTCCACAGTATCATCATTGTAGAACACCCGCGGTGCATCCAGCGCCTGCTGCGGATCCATGCCGAAATCGATCATGTTGGTGAGCAGGTGGACATGACCGAACGGCTGGTAGCCGCCGCCCATGACGCCGAACGGCATCACCACGCGACCGTTCCTCGTCGCCATGCCCGGCATGATCGTGTGCATCGGCCGCTTGCCGGGCGCGATCGCGTTTGGGTGGGCCGGGTCGAGGCGGAAGCTCGAACCACGATTCTGCAGCACGACACCGGTCTTCGGGCCAACAACGCCACTGCCGAAGGAATAATAGGTCGAGTTGATGAAGGAGACTGCGTTGCGGTCACGGTCGACGATAGAGATGTAGACCGTGTCGCTGCCGGGCAGTTCCAGGCGCGGCAGATGCGTCATGGCGCGGTCGCGGTCGATCTCGGCGCGCAGCCGGTCGGCATAGCTGCCGGACAGAAGCTGCTGGACAGGCACCAGGGCGTGATCTTGGTCGCCGATGAAGCGGTCACGGTCCTGGTAGGCTAGCCGCCCGGCCTCGATCTCCAGATGCAGGCGCTCGGCGCCGTTGGGGTCGAGCCCGCCAAGCTTGAAGCCGGACAGCACGTTCAGCATCAACAGCGCTGTCAGCCCCTGATTGTTCGGCGGCATCTGGTGGATGTCGTAGCCGCCATAAGAGGTGCTGACCGGCGCCACGTAGTCGCCCTTGGTCGCGGCGAAATCCTCTTGGCTATGCAGCCCGCCCAGTTCATTGAGCCGGCGCACCATGTCGTCGGCAACCACCCCTTCGTAGAAGCCGGCGCGGCCATGCTTTGCGATCACCCGCAAGGTGGCGGCAAGCTCCGGCTGGCGGTGGACATCGCCGGCCTTCGGCGCCGTGCCGCCCGGCAGGAAGATGCGCGCGGCATGTTCGTCGGCCGACAGGTCGGTCTCCGGCTCGGCCCAGTCGAAGGCGACGCGGTCATGCACCACATAGCCATTCTCGGCATAGTGGATGGCGGGCGTCAGCACCTCGGCGAGGCTCTTGCTGCCATGGTCTTCCAAGAGCCGGCTCCAGGCATCGACGGCGCCCGGCACGGTCACCGCATGCGGCCCCTGCTTGGGAAGCTCGCTAAAACCCTTGTCCAGATACCAGTCGACGGTGGCGCCCGCGGGGGCGCGGCCCGAACCGTTGAAGGCCAGCACGTTGCCCTGTCCTCCGGGCGAGTAGAGGACAAAACAATCGCCGCCGATGCCGGTCGATTGCGGCTCGACGACGCCTTGTACGGCGGCGGCGCAGACGGCGGCGTCCATGGCATTGCCGCCTGCGCGCAGCATGTCGATGGCGGCAAGGGTCGCAAGCGGGTGCGAGGTCGCGGCAAGCGCTTCTGTGGCACGAACCGGCGAGCGGCCGGGAAACTGGAAATCACGCATTCTGTCTTTGTATCCCATGGTCTGATGGATGCGACGTTGCCGCCATGGCGTAACACGACACGGCAACGGATCGCTTCGGCTTCTCGACACTGCGCATTTTGCCAATTCTCCTCGTTGCGCCAGACGCGTATCAGGCTCGGACCCGATAAGGCGTTAGCCAGGTTTCCAGCGCGTTCAGTGTCGAGATGATCGTGAAATTGATGGTGAGATAGATCGCGCCCGCGGCCACGAAGACCTCGACGGCGCGATAGGTCTGCGAAATAAGCCCCTGGGCGATGCCCGTCACTTCCATCAGGGTGACGATCGATGCAAGCGACGTACCCTTTACCATGAGGATGATCTCGTTGCTGTAGCTAGGTATGGCTTGGCGGAGCGCCAAAGGCAGAACGACGAGGCGCAATGTCAGGAAGCGTGACAAGCCGAGGGCGGAGGCTGCCTCGATCAGGCCGCGCGGCACACCCTGTATCGCTCCTCGCAGGATCTCGCTGCCATAGGCCGCGGTATTGAGACTGAGCGCGATGATGGCGCACCAATAGGGCTCGCGAAACAGCCACCAGAGCCCAACTGCCTGAAGTGTAGGGCGGAACTGGCCGAGGCCGTAATAGATGAGGAATATCTGGACGAGCAATGGCGTGCCGCGAAAGACGGCAACGAAGGAGCGTATGGGCCAGACCAGCATCCGATGGTTTCCCTGCTGCGCCAGTGCGAGCAACAGGGCCAAGGCAAAGCCTATTCCGATCGACAACCCCGCAAGTTGCAAGGTTAACGGCAAGCCGGAGAGAAGGGTGGGAATGATCTCTACAAAGAAGGCGAAGTCGATCATGCGTGGACCATGCCTCGCCACGCCCGTGCCTCGCCGTAGCGGAAGACCGATCCGGTCACGGCAGCGATGAGGAAATACAGCGTCGCGGCTGCTATATAGAAGACGAAGGGCTCCCGCATCGATCCCGCGCCGATCTGAGATTGCCGCATCAATTCCACCAAGCCGATCACGGAGATCAAGGCCGAATCCTTAAGCACAAGCTGCCAGACATTTCCGAGGCCCGGCAGGGCGTGCCGCATCAGTTGAGGCACGATGACGAGACGCAGCGATTGGAACCGGGACAGGCCGAGCGCCTTGCTAGCCTCAAACTGGCCGAGATCGACGGCGAGATACGCGCCGCGATAGACCTCGGCCTGATAGGCGCCCGAAATGATGCCGATCGCCAGGACGCCAGTCGCAAATGTCGGCAGCCCGACGAAGCCTGCGCTGCCGAAGAATTTACCGATCTCAGTCAATGCTATGCTGCCGCCGTAGTAAAGCAGGTAGATCGTCAACAGATCGGGCACACCCCTGAACACCGTGCCATAGCCCTTGGCGACCCATGACGGTAAAGCTCTCGTGGAGAGCCGGCCTCCTGCTGCAACCGCGCCGAAGAGAGCGCCGAGCAGGAAGCCGAGGACTGACAGCGCAAATGTCACTCCAGCTGCCAGCAGCAGGGCTCCGCCCCAGCCGCCCTTGCCCACGGAAAGGATTTGGAGTGTGTCCGTCATGTGAAACCTGATCGTTCAGCGCGGCACCCGGCCGATCGGTTGATACCAATCGGCCGGACAGAATACACACGTGGCTACTTGACCGGCGTCACGTCCGTTTTCACCCATTTTTCCGAGATGCGTTTAATGGTCCCGTCGGCAATGGCGGCGCTGATCGCGTCGTTCAGCATTTCCTTGAGCTTGGCGTCTTCCTTCCTGAGTCCCGCACCCGTTCCGGCGCCGAACAAGCCGCCGACAAAGCCCGGACCTGCAACCGTGAAGTCCGCGAATTCGGGTTTTGCGAGCGTCGCGGCGAGCGCTGTCTTCTGAGCGAATATTGCATCGATGCGGCCCGCGGCCAGATCGAGATCGTGCTGCTCGGTCGTCTTGTACTCGCGAATCTCCACCGTGTCGCCGAAGTATTTCTTGAGGAATTCGAGCATGGCCGTGGCCGCCTGGACACCGACCACCTTGCCCTTCAGCAGGGGCTTTAACTTGTCGACCGCGGCCTTGGAAGCAGCCTCATCGTCCAGTTTGAATTTCTCGGTCGAAGGGCCGAGCTTCCCCAGATCGCTATCCTTGGCGGCTGCGAACCCGCCCGGGTCGATCGCATAAGGCTGGGTGAAGTCGATGGTCTCGAGGCGTTTCGGCGTGATGAACATGCCGGCCATGATCACATCGAACTTGCCGACCTTCAGCGAAGGAATAAGTCCGTCCCAGTCCTGAGCGATGATGGTGCATTTGACCTTCATCCGCTCGCAAAGATTGTTGGCGAGTTCGATCTCCAGTCCGTCGAGCTTGCCGTCTGCGTTGGTGAAGTTCCACGGAGCGTAGGCGCCCTCCGTGGCGATGGTTATGGCCTTGGGCGCGTCCTCGGCCAATGCGGTGTGCATGAAGCCGAGCATGCTGAGTGCGACCGCAACTGCGGCCAAACGACAAACTTTCATGTGGTTCCCCTTTTTTGATAGGCTGATCGATCTGTTCCTACGTCCGGCCGCATTGCCGGTTCGAGGCCATTCTTGTCCGGCCGGCGTTCGTCACCGGCTCGGACTCACGAACTCGGCCAGCATCGGTGCTGTGCTGAGAATATGATCCTGCATCACCTTTTCCGCGTGAAGTTCGTCGCCTGAACGCAAGGCCGCGATCACGGCGGCATGCTCCTCGCGCGCAGAATGCGGCTTGTCACAGTCGTCGAACCAGATGCGCATGTAGGGCTCTATCACCACATGCAGCGCCGATATCTGGTGGATAAGCTTGGGCCTCCGGCTTAGCGCACAGATACGGCCATGGAATTCTTGGTGGCGGACCACCCAGTCGCTGCTGCCGCTCTGGCCCGCGCGTTCCATGCGCTCGAGCAGGCGATCGAGTTCCTCGAACTCCTCCTCATCGATCCGGGGCATCGCCAGCCTTACGGCCAGTCCCTCCAGAACCGAGCGAATTTCGAAAATCTCGTAAAGCTCATCGACCGTCAGGCCTGCGACCACGCATCCACGATTGGGCCGCAGAACCACCAGCCCGTCGGAGGCCAGGCGCCGAAAGGCTTCCCGCACCGGCATGCGACTCATGCCGATCTCGGCGGCAATCTCCTCCGGAATAAGCCTCTCGCCCGGTTTGTAGCGGCCGAGGCGAAGGGCTCTCTGAACGTGCCTGTACGCCTCTTCCTCAGCAGTGACGGACATCTGTGGCTCTGCCGGAAAGGCTGCTGGCATGGGGCACCTAAAAGTATTTTTGTATCCACGTATTATCAAATCCGCATTTTATTTCATCGTCAATACCCCAGTGACGACGTTCAGAAGCCGATACCGCACCACCGGCACGATCTATTTCGGGCCGGGCGAGTCTTTGGGATGGTGCCGCCCTGGGCGTGGCAAATCAGGCCGGCTACGACTACAAATGGGACGACAACAGGCTAAAGCGCGAAACTGGAAACCAATCTGGGGCCAAGCAAACCAAAAAAGCTCGCTGCGCGACTCGGTCTGTTCCTCGCTCAAGACGATGGTCGTGACCGGCCAGATTCCGCCGGGCTCGCGCGTCACCGAGAACGACATTGCCGTCCGGCTGAATGTCAGCCGCACGCCGGTGCGCGAAGCCTTCAACCGTCTCGAGCGCGATGGCCCCGTCACCGGCCGGCCGCGCCAGGGTTATGTCGTCACCGAGTTCGACATCAACATGTTCCGCGAGGCCTTCGAGATCCGCGAACTGCTCGACGGCCATGCGACCGAACTGGCGGCAGTCGCGGCGACTGAAAAGGACAAGGCGCGGCTGCGCGCCATGCTGGCCGAATGCGAACGGCTGGCCGCCATTCCGGATCGCACCACCGGGGAAAAATTCCAGGAGCTCGAGGTCGGCATCGACCTGCATCGCGTGATTGCCGAGATCAGCGGCAACGTCATGCTGCATGGCATGCTGTGCGGTATCCTCGACAAGTGCCAGCACTATGTCTGGACGGAGTTGCTCTGGCTGGACGAATGGAAGATCGCGCGCGACGGGCATGCCGAAATCGTCGACGCCATCTGCGCCGGCGACGCTAAGCGCGCCGGCACGCTGGCGCGCGCCCATGTGCGGGGATCGCGCAACAATGTGCTGCGCCTGCTGCAGGCGAAGTCCGACTATCGGAATTTCCTGGCCAGGGCGTCGTAAGCGGGACCGCAGCGCAGCCATGGATATTGCCCTTTGGCACACCATTGAGAAGGCCTGATGTTTCGGCAGCCAGTGTGACCGCAATCAGGTGATTGAAGCCTTTGACGAACTTGGCGCCGGTGAACGACTTCGCAACGAAGGCGGAGGAGGGGAGGCCGTTCAGCTCTTTCGGGGGGAACTCCAAAATAAAGCTTCAGTGGCCTTCGCTGCCATCGTCGCTTGGGCCCACCAGATAGGCTCATCCAAAGCCGACTTCGTGGCGGCAAGCAGGGTTGCCTCGATGTCTTCAAGAGGCTTGTTTGCACCCCA
Source organism: Mesorhizobium sp. P2_D6 (assembly GCF_056404315.1). Lineage (NCBI taxonomy): Bacteria > Pseudomonadati > Pseudomonadota > Alphaproteobacteria > Hyphomicrobiales > Phyllobacteriaceae > Mesorhizobium > Mesorhizobium sp. P2_D6. The sequence goes on from NZ_JBFUEG010000029.1 coordinate 20,822, forward strand.
TTGGGAAGGTCGGCATGAAGTGGGCGCCGGGACCTGTCAGGGCTTCACGAACCGATAGGCGAAGCGATCGGTCTGGCCCTTGATCGAGGGATCGAACACCTTGATAGAGTGCGGATCGTCGTTGTTCGCGAGCATTGTGCTTTTCGCATCCAGTACGAAGCCGGCCGCCTCCACCTCCTCGCGAACAGAGGCAGGGTCGATCCGATGCAGCGCCTGGGTGTCGCTCGTGCCCGACCCAGCGGCGGCGGCGTGGTCGACGATGACGTAGGACCCACCGGGCTTCAGCCGCTCGTAGACGGCTCGATTGAAGTCGGCCGCCGTCGCACCCTTCTTCTGGATTAGGGCGGTGTGAAGATCGTGGTAAAACAGGTGCAGCCACAGCACATCTGCTGGCTGCGTGACCTCCGGCATCGCCATGAGATCCGTCGAGACGGCTTCGACGTTCTCTCGGCCCGGCTCCTTCGAGAGCGTCTGGATGCGGCCAACCGGATCGTTCTTGAAGTCGGCGACTTCGGCCGGCACGAAACTGTAGACCCGACCTTCGGGGCCCACGACGTCGGAGAACAGGCGCGTCCAATCGCCGTCGCCTGGGTAGACGTCAATGACAGTGGAGCCCGCATCTACACGTGCGAACCGGATCAACTCGGATAGTTTGGATTGGTCGTACATCGGAATCTCCTTTACGGTTGGGCATTAGACGAGCGCGCGGCCTACAATCGGGCGATTTTCGGCTGATCTACCGACTACCCCCAACCGATGGCCGAAGATGGCCAGCGCTATCCAGGCCGGCCGCGCCCATCTGCGCGGCGCGCGCCAGTGCTTGCGTGTCGACGTATTCACGGATCGTGGTTGATCCGATCCGTACATCGTGGCCCTGCCGGTTGGCATGTCGTGTTCATCAGTCGAACTTGACCAGGTCCTTGAAGATCAGTTGACCCCAGCTATTTCCGCGCGCCTGGACTAGCAATCCGCCTTCCGAAAGCCCGCCAAGTTTGATCGGCGCGAAGCCGAGCTTTTCCGCAAGCACACCAATCTCCGCCGCGGCGTCGTCATCGTCGCTCGCCAGGAATACGACCCTCCTGCCACCATGCACGGCCGGATCCTGGTCAAGGACGGTAGCGACCAGATGGTTGAAGCCCTTGACCAGCTTTGCACCAGAGAATGCCTGTGCAACGAACTTGGAAGAAGGCTGTTCCCCCAGTTTTTCAGGAGGCACTCCGTAGGCATTGGTCACATCGACGATGGTCTTCCCCTGCCAGGTGGCGAGCGCCTTCGCGACCCCTGGGTGCGCTTCGAAACGGACCGCCAAAAAGATGATGTCCGCCTTGACCGCTTCCGCCAGTGTTTTGGGGATGACCGTGGGTCCGATCGCGGCCGCGTCGGATGCAAAGCTTTCCGGGTCGCGCGTGGTTGCCACGGACACTTCGATGTCCTTGCGTGCAAACGCCTTTGCCAGGGCCTTGCCGATATTGCCGAAGCCGATAATCGCAAAGCTCATAGTGTTTCTCCTATCTTGTGTTGGAACCAACGTTTGAGAAGTGGGGTCACTACTGGCGGGGCTGAAGGGCCAGCCACGGGGCCGCGCCGGGGTCAGACCTGCGCCATGCCTCCATCAACGGCGAGATCCACACCGGTGATGTAAGAACTATCATCGGAGGCGAGGAACGTGACAGCAGCCGCGATTTCCTCTGGTTTGCCCCTGCGACCCATTGGGATCTGTGAAGCAAACTGGGCGACCGCTTGCTCGGCTTGCTCAGGGGTAAGGCCCGTTGTTGTCTCCAACGCTGGAGTCTCGATTGCTCCGGGGCTCATCGTATTCACTCGGATTTTGCGGTCTTTCAGCTCTAGAGTCCAAGCGCGCGAGAAGTTGCGCACTGCCGCCTTACTCGCGGCGTATGTGCTAAACCCCGGCAACCCCAACACGTTCGAAACCGAAGAATTCAGAATAATCGAACCGCCGTCTTTGAAGAGGGGAAGGGCCTTCTGCACCGTGAAGAACAGCCCCTTCACGTTCACGTCGAAGGTCTGATCGAAGTGGGTCTCAGTAGCTACTGCGAGCGGTGCGATTGTCCCCGCGCCAGCGTTCGCGAAGAGAACGTCGATGTGACCATGTTTCTCTTTCACGATGGCATAGAGCCGGTCCAGATCTTCCAAGCGTGACACGTCGCCCGCGACCGTCGTAATATTACTCTTGATGAAGGCTGCGGCCTCCTTCAGCTCTTTCTCTCGTCGCCCAGTGATTACGACGTGTGCACCTTCTTCTACAAAGCGCTTGGCCGTCGCCAAGCCAATCCCGCTGCTTCCGCCTGTGATGACTGCAACCTTACCTTCGAGTTTTTTCATAATTTTTCACCTTTGGCTGTGTGTTTTGGTTTTTCGTAAAGTTTGAGAAGCGTGGTCCCGCATCGGGTCAGAGTTGCGCCAGGCCGCCGTCGACGGCGACTTCGCTGGCGGTCATGAAGCTGCTGTCCGACGATGCGAGAAAGGCGGCCACGGCGCCGATCTCCGCCGGATCGGCCATGCGCTGGAGCGGAGTCATCGCGCCGTAGGCCTTCTGGCCTTCCTCGCCCAGCGCCTCCTTCGCGAGTTCGGTCGCCGTCGCTCCGGGCGACAGCACGTTGACCCGGATGCCGGTGCCCTTCAGGTCTTCCGCCCAGGTCCGCGCGAGGTTGCGCACCGCCGCCTTGCTCGCGCTGTAGGCGGTGAACCCAGGAGCACCCGTGGTGCCGGCGCTCGATCCGGTCAGGATGATCGAGCCGCCCTGGTCCATCAGCGGCAACGCCTTCTGGACCGTGAAGATCGTACCCTTCACATTGGTGTCGAAGGTTTCGTCAATGTGCTCGGCGGTGATCTGGCCGAGCGGCAGCGGGCCGCCGACCCCGGCATTGGCGAAGACGATGTCGAGGGTTCCGCGCTCGGCCTTCACCGCCGCGTAGAGTCGGTCGAGGTCGGCCAGATCGGAGACCGAGCCCTTCACCGCGCGGGCATTGGGCCCTAGGTCGGCCACAGCGGCGTCAAGCGCTTCCTGCCGGCGGCCAAAGATGAAGACGAAGGCGCCTTCCTCGATGAAGCGCTTTGCCGCGGCGCGGCCGATGCCGGTGGCGCCGCCGGTGATGACGGCGGTCTTGCCATTCAGTCTGTTCATGTCACGCATCCTTCGTTTCGCCGTCTCGTGTCTTTGGCTGTACGGGAAAGTCCCGCGAGGGCCTCAAGATGGGTTCGCCGAAGTCGGGCGGTGAGTGCGCAATCGCGCATATCGGTGGTGCGAAAACGATCCAGCTAGATGATTGAACGCCGCGACGACCGCGCGAACTACGGCTGAGCGTGTTAGAATGGGCTTTGCAAACCGCACTGCGCGGCGCAGGAATGCACCATGATCGACTGGGATGACGTTCGCTACTTTCTTGCCGCCGCGCGCGGAGGCTCGGTGCGGGCTGCCGCCGCGCACCTTGGGGTGAATCATTCAACCGTGCTGCGACGCATCGCCCAGCTCGAGGAACGCCTTGGGGCGCAGATGTTCGAAAAGCTGCCTTCGGGCTACCGCCTGACGGCTGCGGGCGAGGAGGTCCTCGAACTCGCGAACCAGATGGAAGCGTCGTCGCACCAACTGGAGACGCGCGTCTTCGGGCGCGACCAGAGCGTGCGCGGGCTTCTGCGGGTGACGCTGGCACCGACCCTCGCGACACACCTGCTCATGCCGGACTTCGCCGATTTCGCGCGTCTGCATCGCGACATCGAGATGGAAATCCTGTCGTCCGGCGAGCTGGCAAATCTGACCAACCGAGAGGCCGACGTGGCGATTCGCGTCGTCTACGACCGCAAAACCCTGCCGCTCAATCTTCACGGCCTGAAGGGACCGGAGCTGTTCGGCGGCGTCTACATGTCCCGGGATCGACTGGCCGCATGGCGTGCGGGCGCGCCTGATCCCATTCGGTGGATCGTCATAAGCATTCATGGAATTCCGGATTGGGCCAGCGAGGGTGAGGTTCGCACCACGGGGGTTCCGTTCAGGACCACGGACGGCGAGGCGCAGATCGCTGCTGTACGGCAAGGGGTCGGGATGACGACACTGCCGTGCTTCGTCGGAGATGCCGACCCCTTGCTGGTGAGGGTGCCGGGTACCGACCTGCACATGTACGGAACGGTTTGGCTTCTCACACAGGGTGAGACGCGCAAGACGAAGCGCGTGCGGCTCTTCACCGAGTTCGTATCCCGCAGGCTCGCCGCGTACGCGCCGCTTCTCACGGGATTGTCCGTGTCGCGTGACTGACGAGAACGGGTTCTTCTCGGACCGGCTCTATCGCGAATTGAACGGCAGTATGGATGAGGCAAACGTGCTGGCCAAGGCCCTGGGCGGTTGGACGGCCCTGCAGATTATCGACCGGATAGGCGGCGCTTCAGAGTTAGTGGCGCAGGTGCGACAATTGAAATCCAGGCTTGTGTTCGACACCGGATAACAGCGATTCCGCCGACCGGAACATCTCTTCGAATTCCAGTTCGTTTTCAAACACCACGCCGCCGACGCTGATGGTCAGGGTATCCTCGGTTCCTTTCGGAGCGAAATAGGCCTGCGCCACGCGCGCCCGGATACGCTCGCCAATTTCCTTGGCATCGTCTTCCGTCGCACCGGGCAGAAAGACCCCGAACATGGAGGTTCCGATGCGGCCCACCAGATCTTCCTTTCGTACCGATGACTGGATGGTCGCGGCTATGAGCCGCAAGGCTTCGTCACCCCAGCCCAGCCCGAAGCGCAGATTGATGGATCTGATGTGTTCGGGATGAACGACCAGGAAGGCGCCGGATCTTGGACCGGACGATTCCTGCCGGGGTGTTCTCCTGTCGACCATCGACGTGAAGACTGTCCGGTTGAGGCAGCCTGTCAGGCTGTCAAAGGTCGCCGATTTGTTGAGTTCTCTTCGATAATGGCCGAGTTCCATCCGCTGCAGGCCAATGAACAGGAGAAGCGGGCCACCGATGATGACCGGCAACAGGATCGCTGTGACCATGCTGCGGCCGAACGGCGTCAAGGCTTCCGAGAACAGAAGCAGGTAGTTGAGCCCAACTGAGAGCAGCAAGATTCCCGCCGATCCCAGGGCGGTCAGCCATGCGACGTTTTTCCATTGCTGGGGCGATCTATTCGCCATCGGTGTCATCATTAGTCAATCTCCCGCCTGATCGACTACCATAGGCCATGGTGCTGCACATTCAGTTTCGAGGAATCATACAATTTGAGTAATGGCGCAATCGCCTACCATTGGCCGAAACCTGGCCTTCAATGCAAGGCCGCGCTGGCAACGGTAGCGACACCGAATTGTCGGCTACTGTGGCGGGCCGAACATGCCCATCTCGGCACCCTTGGCCACTGCCTCCGCCTTGCCGTAAATGCCACTTGCCAAGGCCGTCGCCCAGCCGTTGGAAACCAGCCATGCACCGACATCCTGTTTGCCCAAATTGCACGGTGCGGCAATGGCGAAACGATCGATCTCCGGCGGCACGACGCATTTAAGCGCCCGACCGCGCAGCCAGGAATTGAAAGCCGCCCGTGCACGTTGGCCGCAAGGCCAGGCGACGTCGCGAAACGAACAGGTCTTGTCCAGGTCGATGCCATGGACCCCGCTGATGGCTACCGTGCGTCCCATGGATTCGAAGGTCGCCGACGAGGTGACAACCGGTTGGTACAGCAGGACCGCTGGCCAATCCTTTGGCATCCGCAGCCCTGCAGGTGCTGCCTGGCCAAGCTCGCCGAGCGGCGGGCGCGGCTCTACCCGTTCGATTTGTGCCGGATCAAGTTGTGGCGGCGCGATAAGGTCCTGAGCAATTTTGCGTGCCCGTCCTCGCCATGGCGTATTGGCGACGGTCGCAGCCGGTCGCGTTGGCTGGCCATCGTCGATGGATTGACGTGGCGCTGGGATCGGTCGATCGATGGAAAGCAGATCGGCGGCTCGGATGATCAACAAGACCCCGGTCAGAAGCAGCAGGCTTCCGAGCAACACCACCAAACGATTGCGCCTCAGCCAGCCCATCAACTCAAGCAGATCCCAAGGAGTCTTGCCCCTCAGTACCCCGACGTCGATTTGGCGACCAGTTTGAGCGCACCTTTTTGAACCTGATAAAAGGGCATGGATCGCTCACTGGAGCCATCCGCCCGAAACCGGAACAAGCCGGTCGATCCGCGAAATCCGCTCCGATTTTCGAGCACCTGCTTGTTGAAGCCGCCGGGGCCGACCGCACTTGCAATCCCCGCTGTCAGGGCGACCATATCATAGGCGTAGGCGACATTGGCGTCGGCTGGATAATTGTAGGTCGTCTTGAAGCGGTCGGCGATTGGCCCGGTTTCGCTAGGGTCGAGCGTGGCGATGTAGGATCCTTCAAACAGCGGTTCGATCGGATGTTCCAGCCAGCGGTTGGTTCCAACAACGGCGACTGCTTTTCCAGGAATGCCTTTCGATTTGAGCGCCGCAAGGATCTGCGACGGGTTATCGTCGCCGCTGGCGATGACGATGGCATCGGGAGCCTCGACCAGGGAGCCCATGTCGTTGACAGCTTTTGTGCCGCCGTCACCGGCCTGATACGGAATGGTGACGGCAAGCGTCGCGCCATAGATGCTGAGGCTGTTGGCGACCCGCTTTTCAACCGCGCTGGCATTCGCGCCGGCCGCGACGAGCAGCACGAACTTCTTGCTGCCTTTGGCCGCCAGGCCGGCCGCGCCCGCGGCCGCGCTATCGGCCTCGCTTAGGCGCACCGCATAGACGCCCGGGCCACCGGCGAAATTGTCGGCCAGCGCCAGCACTGGCGGGCGCTGCGATCCCGACAGCTTGGCTATGTGCTGAGCGGCCCCAAGCTCGACCGGGCCGATGACGATCTTGGTTCCGGTGGTGATCGCCTTCACCGCCAATTCGCTGGCGTGCGCGCTGTCGCCCTTGGTGTCCTCGACCGTGACCGTGAGCAGTGCATTGCCAAGGTCGGCCATCGCCAGCTTGGTCGCATCGAGCATCTTTCTGCCGCTTTCGCCGACGTTACCTGGGGCCGACAAAGGCAGCAGCATCGTGACCTTCGTCGATCCGGTGCCGAGCGACTGCGTGGCTTGGGCCGGGCCGGCAGCGGCGCCGGCGGCCGGCGCTCCAGGTGCGGCGATCGCCGCCGGATCGAGCGCATCCGACACGCTGCCTTTCGACTGGCAGCCCGATATTATGCCCGCGAGCGCAAAGACGATCGCCCATGTCCACGAACTGTGGCCCTGCCGGCCAGATTCCATGATGCCTCCCCTCCGCCGGTTGTTTGTCCCGGTCTCATCCCATTCATCTTACGGCAGACTTGTCTCGCCGTCCTTGTAATGCTGGACCGTGGTTTAGAGCAATTCCAGGAAAAGTGTGAAGCGGTTTTCCCGGGAAAAGCGGGTAGCGCTTTCCCTTGGGAATTGCGTCGAAACAAGGAGTTAGAGCAGTTCGCCGTTTCCACGAAACGGTGGACTGCTCTAACCGTTGAAGAGTCTTGCCCGGAGCGCCTTGATCACTCTGGCTTGCCCGGCGCTTCGATAGTCCGCGCATTTCATGTATCGCGGCCCGGGCACGAACAGCCGGCGCACGCAAATCCGCTTCCCCGGGGCAGGGGCGCCATCATCTCCTGCTGTCGGGAATGCGGAAAAGCCGAACGTCGCCACCGGTAGCGGCCCGGCAACAGAAACGCCTTCTCTCGCCAGGATCGCACGCGCACGCCGGCAGTAGCGGACCGAAAGTTCGGAGAACCGGGTTTCCCCATGCCCGGCGCGATACTTCATGACGGTGGTGCAGAGGTCGCCTGCGGCAAGGCTGTTCGCCTGCGCCAGATATCTGACGCCGAGCGCGATGTTGGTCGCTGGCGCACCAAGCTCGTCGAGCGAGCCGCGAAAGCCGAGCATTCGCGCCGTTCCCGGCATCACCTGCATCAAGCCGACTTCGCCGTCGGCGCCGTGCACATCGGGATCGAAACCGCTCTCGATCTCCATCACCGCGTGCGCCAGCAACGGCTCCAGGCCGTAGAGCGATGCCTGGCATGTCGCGAATGCCTTGAATGTCTCGCGCGTCCATTCCGGGGCGGCGTCGCAGCGGGCCGGCCGCGTCAAGCCGGACGGTGCTGATCTCTCCAGGCCAGGTCGTTCCAGCCAGTTGGCGCGGGCTTGCGTGGCAAGCTGACCAAAACCGGTCAATGCGATCGCCGCAGCGATCGCCTTCGTCGATCGTCCGCCGACCATCGGGTCAGCCAACCGGCACGGCCAGATCCCTTCCGGTCAGTTCATGTACTCGACCATGCGCTCGTGGAAGCATTCACACTTGTTGAGGGTGTCTTCGTCTTTGTAGTTCGTCTTGAGATAGCCATAGGCCATGCCGCAGGCGACCTTGGCTTCCGATGCCCAGACGAAGACGGGGCGCGAAGAGTTGATCCATTCCGAGCTGTTGGCGACAGCCACCGACTCGTCCATCAGCTTCACCACCTCGGACTTGAGATCGACGATGTTGTCGTTCAGCACCAGGTTCGACGTGCCGACCGTGCGGCAATAGTCGGCCACCGGCCCTTCGATGATGTCGGCGGCGAAGCCCGTCGATCCAGCCAACAGCAGCGCCGCGGCCGAAGCCAGCAATCTTGCACAACGCTTCATTTAAGTCCCTCTCCAAACTGCGGTTTTATGTTTCGCTAATGTGTAGCATGAGAGAACGGCCACGCATAAGTGCTAAATCGTGGCCGTGTGCTGTTGATGTTGTGTGTCGTCGTAGAGAATGTTGATTGTGCCGGCGGCCGGCGCATTCTGCAGAACGGCGACATCCACAAAATTGGCTGCGTTGCCCGAGCCGCTGGTATCGACGCTCACAGTACTGGTCGCGCTGTCGTAATGCACATAGTCGGCTATGTTGCCGGCCGGCGCCTTGTCGAACAACGCGCTCAAGTCGATCTTGTCCCCTTCACCGCCATGGTAGTCGGCGATCAGATCCTTGATGTCCAGATTGTCGATCTTGAACGTGTCGGCTCCCGAAGTGCCGGCAATGGCGGTCGTGTTTCCGGAGCCAGCGCTATCGTAGTTGCCGAAGCCGATGTCGCCGACCGCGGCTGTCTGACCGTCGGCGGTCGTGAAGGTGGCTTCGCCATAGGTCAAGACCGAACCGTCCGCCGAAACCGAGTGCTGGTCGTTGCTCTCGAGGCCGATCTCGACGATGCCCAAAGCGGCCAGGGACTTGAACTCGCCCGAATCCGACACGCCGTTGCCGTTAGCATCCTGCCAGACGCCAAACTGCGCAAAGTCGTGATCGGCGGCAGTCAGCTTGCCATCATGGTTTGTGTCATAGAGCAGCTCGAGTGCGGCAAGGTCGGTCGCAGCGCCGGCGGCATGTTGGGTGAAGACGATCTCCGAGCCGTTGTTAACCTTGCCATCGCCGTTGAGATCGATCGCCAGGATGCCGTCATGCGTGTCGACCCAGGCGGTTTTCGAAGCAACGCCATCGCCATTATAGTCGAACGAAACGGTGGAGTGCGTCAGATCGGTGGTGTGGATTCCATCGTGGTTGAGGTCGAGCACGACCGGTGCGGCAACTGCAAAGGGTGTCAGCCCGGCGGCCACGTGGACAGTGAAATTCGCCGTCCCTGTTGTGTCGCCATCGCCATCCGTGAGTTGCAGCGTCACCGGAATTGTATGGTCGACGGTGGTGCTGCTGACCCCGAGATCGGTGAGGTTTAGCTTGGTCTTGCCCGACGACTCATAGGCGTCGACCCATGCGATCTGCGTTCCGGCAGGCGATGTGACCGTCAGCAGCGTCGAACCGACCGTTGGAATGAAGGAAGCGGTGCTTCCGTCGGTATAGTGGGCGACGAACTCGATCTTGTCGCCGGCGGTAACCGCATCGAACGAAAACTTGGCATAGCTGACGCTGGCTATGGCAATGGCCGGCGGCGTGTAGGGCCCGGCGCCATCGTAGTCGTTAGGCGTTCCGAAATCGAAACGCATGAACTCCCCTTTATCGAAATTGTTGTTGCCAAGGCCCCAACCTGCTGTCGAGCCGTTGACGTTACTTGTTTGTGTCAACGATGGCATGCCGCCGGCCAGCCAGGTCGCCTCATGGCCTGCGGTAAAGGAGCCACCTGCATCCGTCGGCGCCCAGCCGGTCACCATCACGACATTCTGGCCACCCGCCGTCACGACGATTGAATCGGTGGGGCCGGCGCCGAAGGAGCCGCTCGAGGCAATGGAGACATTGGTGACAGTGCCGTCCAATGGCGCCAAAAGATCGAACGTATACTGGCCAGACGTGCCGGCATTCGGATTCACGGTGATGGTGAAGACCGCCGTGTCGCCCGCATCGTGGGTTCCGTTGTTGTTGTTGTCGGCATAGGCGGTCAACACATTGCCCGACTGTTCCGTGATGAGGTTGTGGCCGGCCGAGGTGATGCCTGTTGTGTTGGCCGTAATCGTCATGGTGGCCCCGGCTCCGTCGGCGCCAGCGACAAAGTGGAGTGTTCCAACCGCCGGTGTTTGCGACGTATCGGTGCTTGCCTGCTGGCTTTGCACGGTTCCCAATGTCGGCACGTCGTCGACGATGTTGACGGTGAGCGTGCCTGTGGCGTTCTGGCCGTCCTGGTCGGTGAGCGAGACGGCGAGGTTCTCGAACAGGCTGTTGGTGCCGCCGGCGGCGGCGTGCGCCTCATTGTCGAGCAGCGTGTAGGTATAGCTGACGGTGCCGGTTGCGGGATTGTAGCCGGTGACGTTCAGCGTATTGCCGAGCGCGGTGGTGAAGGCGCTGGCGGTGAACACGCCGTTGGTGATGAAG
>NZ_JBFUEG010000030.1:0-30497 GCF_056404315.1 Mesorhizobium sp. P2_D6
CACAGACAACACGCCGCCAAGCAGGCAGCCGGCGACACCCGCCGCTATGGCGCAGAACGTCAGCAGTGATGCAAAAGCCGGCGACGGTTGCCCCTGCACTTCGAGCGCAGACCGGGCATATGTGAGCAACCATGTCCACATGGCATAGAGTTCCCACATGTGGCCGAGATAACCGATATTGACCAACAGCAATGGCCGGTCCCCGAAAATTGCGCCTATCTGGCGCGGATCGAAGATCGCCTTGCCGAATGGATATGGCCCTTCGCTAGCGAAGAACCAGAATATCGTGGATCCGATGAGCGTCGCGGCGCTTGCGGCAAGCATTACCGATTGCCAGTCGAGCGAACCGGTGAGGGCCCGAAACAGATGCGGCAGCGCCGAACCCAGTGTCAACGCACCGATGACGGCGCCGAGCGCCAGTCCCCTGCCTCGTATGAACCAGGTCGAGACCAGCTTCAGCGCGGGCGGATAGACACCGGCCAACGCAACGCCGGTTAGGATGCGGGCAGCGACGATGACGACCGGGCCGGGCTGCAGCAGCAGGCAAGCATTGGCGGCGGCGGCAAGCAGTGCGGAAACCGCCATCAGCCGGTTCAGCCTGACGACATCAGGTAGATTGACGAGGCTCGAGATAAGCGCGCCGGCAACGAAGCCGATCTGCACGCCATTGGTCAGCCATGCCTCGATCGGGCCCGAGAGATGCCACACCGCCTTCAGCTCGGGAGTGATCGCGGTCGCTGAAAACCAGGTGGTCAGCGACAACACCACTGCGAGGCAGAGTATGCCCAGCACGCTCCAGCGATGCCTATCCTCGACAATAACGGCCTCGGGCGCGCTATCAGAACTCAGTTGGCGCGCCATGATCAACCACCTAGCCGCGAGCCAGCGGCACGGTGAACACCGTCGCAGTGCCGGTTAGACAGACTTCGCCGGCCTCGTTGCGTACTGAGGTCTCGATCTTGCAGATCGGCTTGTCGGGACGTACTTCCTTGATCTCGACTCGGCCGGTGATCATCTCGTCGACTCCAACCGCCTTGACGAATTTCCAGGCGACCTCGAGGAAGACGGTGCCAGGGCCAGGAAGGTCCTCGGCCACAACTGCATTGAGGATGCCGGAGGTGACGCCGCCCTGAACGATCAGCTTGCCGAAGACAGATGCCTCGGCGAGCGCCTTGTCGTAGTGCAGCGGGTTACGGTCGCCGGTCATTTCGGTGAAAGCATGGATGTCTTCCAGGCGTGTGCGTCGCGAGCGTTCGGCAAAATCGCCCACTTGCGGCCGACCCTTGACGATGCCAATCCATCCGTCCTTCGCCTGTGCACTCATCGATGTATCTCCATCCGGTTGATTTTCGTGGATCAGCCCGGCTGCGTCAGCATCCAGGCGTGGTTCACCTAAGCAGAACGAAGGGCTTCGGCGCGTTGCTGCCACCAAGGCCACGGGGAACGTCGGGCTTGCATCTCCCGTTCTACGATCCGCTCGAATTCGGCTTTCATCACACTGCTGAACTGCCGATGCCTGGCCTCGATGTCGCTGAGCGTCCAGTCGAACGAGGCTATTGCGTCGGTGGCCTTGAGGATCTGCTCGGCGATAACGTCCCGTTCGCGTTGATAGGATGCGAAAGCTTGAGCCGATCCGTCGAGGACCGCACGCGCCAGGCTTTCGCTGTCTCGCAAAGCATCCGAAATGCCATGCGAGGTGATCGGGTCTCGGAAGAACCCGGCATCACCGACCAGCGCCCAGCCCGGACCATACACCTGGCGTAGGAAGCCCGGCACGCCGCGGAACACACGTATACGACCGTCGCTCAAACTATCGCCGTGGGCCTTCTCGGCCTGGGCGGCCAGCGCAGGAGAAAGTGACCGCAGGACAGCCATCCGGGCGTCTTCGTGGCCGCCCCGAAAGCGTTCGTCGAAATGTTCTGTCGGTACCGAGGCTACAATGCAGGCAAGGCCGTCATTTGTCGGGATGAACGAGCCGCTCACACCCTCCCGAAAATACCAATGATAGCTGCTCTCCGGCTCGGCCGGGACGTAGGCATACAGATGGGCAGCCGAGACTCGGCCGCGCCGCAGCGTCTGGGCTCCAGAGCGCTTCGCCACCAGCGAGCCAATCCCGTCGGCGCCAACTACGATGTCGGCTGTGACGGTATGAGGCGTCCCTTCAGAAGTGACTATCTTAACGCCGCGCATCCTGGCATCAGCGCCGCTGACGAGATCCGCAACAACCGTGTCGTGCAATACCTCGGCGCCGGCCTCGCGCGCGGCATCGACCAGCGTCCTATCCAGCAGCGTGCGCCTAGGAGCTATCAGGCCACGCAGCTGCTGACTCGCGCGCAGGGGTATGGTGATTTGCTCATCGCCGTAGTGGAAGGTGGTCGCGGTTATCAGCGGCGTGCCGGCGTCCAGCAGCCTTTGCAGCAGGCCCCAGCGGGACAGCTGGAGAACAGCCGGACGCATCAACGCGTGCGTCGAGAGCGTGTCCGACCCATAGGCCTTGCGGTCTACCGCAAGGACTCGCAGACCGGCTCGTGCGAGCAGCATGGCGGTCGAAGCACCTGCGCAGCGAGCGCCGACTACGATGGCGTCGTAATGGGAATAGGCTGGTTTGATGTACATCTTGATGTCCTTGGGGAGTCGGGTATTTGGACGGCGATCAAAGGTGCGTCCGCGCCGACGCCGTTAAATTGGAACCGCGCTTGCGCGGGAAATCGAAACGCAACTCTGATTGGCTCGTTGACCGTTCGACGTAGTCGGTCAGATGCGCGGTTAGTTCCCGCGCGTCGTCCTCGGCGCCGTGAATGAAGCTCGATTTCCGGCGACGTAAATATGGGAGACCCAACACGTAGACCCCTGGAACGTCAGCAACGCCTCGATCGTGCTTCAGGTCGCCCTTGCGATCGAAGATCGGCAAATCCAGCCATGAAAAATCCGGCCGAAAACCGGTAGCCCATAGCACCGTGCGAACGTCTTCGCCGAGTTTGAGTTTTAGTTGCGGCGCCGCGTCGATTGCAGTGGGGGCAAAACGCTCGATGGGACCGACGCCGGACGGTGGATTCGCCTCTGCCCATTCGTCGATCGATGCGAGCAGCCGGTTCATCTTCAGGTCGGCAAGCGCGCAGACGTTGCGAAGCGTTCCTGAAAACTGGGCTGTTGCGTCGCGAATGCCCATCAGGCGTCCGACGATTTTAACGCCTTGCCCCTGCAGGACATTGAGGTCGAGCGTGGTCCGGTCTGATGCGCCGACAAGCTGCGGCGACGGTACTCTTCGGGCGCGGTCGGGGTCGTCTGCCTCTTCGATGCGCTGGTCAAGCACGCCCGTTGCAAGCATCCACCATTGAATATCGCGACCTCGATAGACGCGCGGCAGCCGGACGTGTTCGCCCACCGCGAGCGTGACAGGCCGGCCGCTAAGCTGGATCTCCTGCGCCAATTGCAGCCCTGTCGCTGATGCCCCAACCACCAGCACCCCGCCAGGGACAAGCTGCCCGGGATTGCGGTAGGAGTGAGCCGAGAGCTGTTCGATGGCGGCTGGAATGGCCTCGGCCAGTCGCGGAACAACCGGCTTGTTGAAGGCACCCGTGGCGAGCACCACGGCTCGGCACAGCCAGCCCCCATTTTGGGTTTCCACCCGAAAGCCGTGGCTGCTCTGCGCAACTCTGTTGACTGCGGTGCGCGTTAGAACCGGTGCTGATGTGTATGTGGCGTAATCGGAAATGAAATCGGCGACCTGGCCGGCGCTCATGTAGCCGTCCGGGTCGTCGCCCTGGTATGGGTAGTCGGGGAGCCGCGCCATCCAGTTGGGCGTGAGCAAGCGCAGCGAATCCCAGCGTTCCGTGCGCCAGCTATTCGCGACCTCGCCTCGCTCGAGAACCACATGCCTGAGCGAGCGCTGGCCCAGCAGATAGCTGATCGCCAGGCCTGAGTGACCGGCGCCGATGACGACGACGTCAACGGTGCCGGCGATCCCGCGCGATGCGCTTTCGCTCATCAGGCTTTGCTTGAGGTGACCGTTACATCGGTCGGGTTGGTGATCACGTCGAAGACGGCCGAGCGCTTCTGCGATTGCGCGACGAGAGCGGCGATGTCTTCCGCGCTGGCGTCCGCGTCGATGTCGTAGTGCACCTTGATGCCGTCGAAGCCGTTGCGCACGTCCGGATCGATGCCGAGGATGCCCTGGATATTCATACCGGCTTCGAGCGTCGCCTTGACCGAGTTGAGCTGGATATTGCGGTTCTGCGCGACAGCCGCGATGCCCGCGGTCAGGCAGCCGGCCAGGCCGACCAGCACAAACTCGACGGGTGTCGCACCCTTGTCCTCGGACGCAAAGATTTCCGGATGATCGGACTCGAACTTGTAGGTCTGGCGATGCTTCTGTTCTGCGCCCAGGCCGAAGAATCCGTCCACGGTAGCTCGGTTGTGGGTTCCCTTGACCCACTCACTCGTCGCGCGCCACCCTCGGGGGCATCCTTCAGCGCCTCGCGGGCGCCAAGCAGGGCGGCTACGTTGACACCATTCGTAACGGTTTCCGTGTGTTTGGTCATATGTCGTACTCCTGTTGATAAATGAGGGTCCGACTTTTCAGCGGACGCATTGTCTTCCCACGGACGTGTTGTACGCAGCATGGGAGTGGGCGTGGAATTCGCCTGGCTTCGCTCAGAGAACCGGCCTCAGCTGTCGGATGAGAGCCTTTTCAGGCGCGGCGTAACGGGCCAGCCAATGTCCTTTTGAATTTCCATCGGCAGGCTGTTCAGAACGCGTTCGGACTTTCGTGCTTCACGGGCGTTTTTGATGGCCGCCCCATAGCGCGCGACCGTTTCAAACACTGACATGTTCTTCTCCTGTAGAGCTTTCGGTGTCTCGGGCTACGCCAACGCAGCCGCTCAACGGCCTGTTAAATGATCCACATTTGTATCTGCAAGGTTGCACCAAAACTGTCGTTTGGTAACAGAGGTCGCACATCTCGAAACATTTATGCTGTCAGAGGTTCGATCCCAGGTGTCGATCGATGCGGTAGTCTCGCAGCCCGCCAACGCCAAAAGAGCGAGAGCCGGGTCGAAGATTGAACCTCTTGTTCATTCTCTTCGTAGGTCATCCGTGAACGCTTGAATGTGACCATCAGCGCTAGGGGATGTCGGGAAGATTTGGCGCCGTTACGACCCGTGAACTCGACTTCATCGTCACACCTTCCGGGCGGAGTATCCGCTGGCGTTAGATTATGTGTGGATTCGTACGGGCAAGCGGTGCACGAGGCTTACGGTGGGTGAATCTCTTCCGATGTCGGCCCTTTCAAAAGAGCGCCGGGCACCAGCTTGTGGTGAACGGGTGGGTAGTCGGCGGGGGTGGGTGGCGCGATATCTTCGACGCCCGGTTATGCTGGCGGCGACGCAACCGAATTCAGACGCCACACGGCGAAATTCAGCGCAGTGGCGAACGTAACCCACACAAGGTAAGGCACGAGCAGCAGCGCGGCGACAAAGTGGATAGGGTAGAAAAGCATGATGGTCGCGATGATGGAAATCCAGACCAGAACGATATCAACGAAGCCGAGATCGGGGCGGTGCAGACCGAAGAAGAGCGGCGACCACGCGGCGTTGAGAATGAGCTGCAATGCATAGACCGCCACGGGCAAGCCGGCGCCGGCGAAGCCGGCCTTCCGCCAGATCATCCACCCGGCAACCGCTATCATCAGATAGAGGACGGTCCACACCGGCGCGAAAAGCCTGTTCGGGGGCCTCCACGACGGCTTCTTCAGTCGCTCGTACCATTCGCCGGGGCGAAACAACGCGCCCATGAGCGCCGCGAGGAAACAGGCGGCAATGAAGCAGGCGAGTCCGATGATCGAAGCAATGTCCATCTACCCGGCTTTATGGCCCATCGCCCTCCAAGGTCGACCGGCTCGGGGAAGTCGGCCATGCACATTTGGCTTTTCTGTGCTCGATGGGATCTGCTCCGATCTCCCCCGCCTCTCCACGGCGACAAGTGTGACGGGCTGGTGCGGGGGATGCGAGCGCTCGTGCGGGCGCATTCCCTTTGCCCAGAGAAGCAACGCCTCCCAGTGAATGCCGATGATGACCTTCAGCGTCAGAAGAGGGTAAGCCAAGAAGGTAGCCGCCAGGCTCGCGTCGCTGAGCGGATGCCGCTTGCCCGAGAAACTGGCGACGATCAGAGGTCCCTGACCGTCGCTGCCGGTTATGTGAAGCGACACGGCCTCATCGGGCAGGCCGATCCGGAAGCGATATTGAATGCCCATGCCAATGAAGGGCGAGACATAGAAGCGCTTGACACAATGCTGCTCGACCACGCCTTGGCGTTCGCAATCCTCGACAGGGATGAGATACGTGTGGCGCTGCCCAAACGTATTGTTCACCTCATAGAGGATGGCGGCGAGATCGCCCTGCCGGCGGTAGCAGAAATAGACGCTGAGCGGATTAAAGGCATAGCCCAGCATCCGCGGCATCGACAGAAGCCGCACAGCACCGCCGTCGATCTCGATTCCGGCCATGTTCAGTTGGCGCTCGACATAGGCCTTGAGCGCGCCGCCGGAACCGTCGCCGTGGTCCCGGTCGGCAAAGCTCAAAAAATTGAACCGGTTGCGCGAGAAGAGCCATAGCCTTGCAGCTAGACTGTCGATCTCATCAAGGTCAAGCAGCAGAAAGAACATACGGTAGGACAGCCTGTGCCGGCGCGGTTTCAGGCGCTGGTGCATGACCCTGCCGGTATAAAGGGCTGATTGAACATCTGGCATCAGGCGGCTGCCAGATCTGGCCGCTCAACGGCTGCCGAAAGGTGGATCCTGCCCGATTCGTCGACCACATCCCAAGGGCGCCGTATGCCACCCAGCGCCTCGGCCACGGCAAGGCCGGACTGCAGTCCGTCCTCGTGAAAACCGGCACCGAAATAGGCGCCGCAGAACCAGGTGTTGCGGACCCCTTGGAGCGACCAAAGTTTCTTCTGGGCGCGCATAGCGGTGGTGTCGAATGCCGGGTGCTCGTAGGTCACGCTATGTTTTACCGCGCGAGCCTCGGGTTCCATAGCGGGGTTGAGCGTGACAAACAGCGGCAGTTGGTCAGGCAGGGACTGCAGCCTGTTCATCCAGTATGTGACCGAGAGCTGGCGGGTTTCACCGCGTGTATCGGCAAGGTAATTCCAGCTCGACCAGGCCCGCTTCCTGCGCGGCATGAGACGGGGATCCGAGTGCAGCACGGCCTCGTTTCGACTGTAGCCAAAGCTACTTAGCAACTGCTTCTCCTCATGGCTCGCGTCGGGAAGCATGGCCAGCGCCTGGTTGGCATGGGTCGCTACCACCACCTGGTCGAAGCATTGCTCGACGCCGTCAATATCGGTGAGCCATACCGCTCCCGAGTTCCGCGCAATGCAACGCACGCGACGCCCCAGGAATATCCGGCCGGTAAATCGACCAGCCAAATTCTCGACGTAATTGCGACTGCCGCCATCAACCGTCCGCCACATCGGACGGCCGGCAAACTTCAGCAAGCCGTGATTGTCGCAGAACCGGATGAAGGCGGCGGCCGGGTAGTTCCCGACTTCAGCCGCCGGCGTCGACCAGATCGCGGCTGCCATCGGGTACAGGTGGTCCTCGCGAAATGCTGCACCATAACCTCTGGCATCCAGATACTCGGCAAGGCTGCTCTCGCCGATCCGTGAGATGTCGTAGGGCGCTTCGCGATAGAATCGAAGCAACTCCCTAAGCATCTGCCAGAACCGTAGGCGTGTGACGTTGCCGGGATGTGCAAGAAGACCGCCCAACCCGGTCCCCGAATATTCCAGGCGGCCGCCGTCCAGCGAAACCGCAAAGGACATCTCGGATGGCTTGGTGCGCACACCTATATGGGCAAAAAGAGCCGTCAGATTGGGATAGGTTACCTCATTGTAGACGATGAATCCGGTGTCCACCTGGGTTCCGCCGGAATTGACAGTATTGCTGTGGCCGCCGAGCCGGGTATCTGCCTCGAACAGCGATACGTTGTGGCGCTGCGAAAGCAGCCATGCCGCCGACAGTCCGGATATCCCACTGCCAACGACCGCTATGTCCATCGGACGATCCGTGACCAGGCGTTTGCCCGCTGCCGTCATACGCACGCTCCAGTTTCCAGTGGAAGGGGATGCCCTCCTATCCTAACTTCAACTTCTACGCGGCCGCTGGCGGCATGGATCACAGTTGCGCGGAAAGCCGCGGAGGTTTGTGATCCGAACGCCCTCAGAGCGCGTATCAGGGCGCATGGATGCATCGGGATACGGGTTCATTGCCGGCACGGTTTCGCGTAGTTTCGATCTCACAAGGATTGAAAAGGCGATGACCATGCGCTCTGAGACGGGGCCGCTATCGGCTGAGGAAGCCAGGCGTCTGCTCGCCGCGGTAGCGGAAGGACGCGATCGTGCAGCCTTTGCCATACTCTTTGGTTTCTACGCGCCCCGACTGAAAGCCTTTATGATGCGCTCCGGCATGGCGGTTTCCATCGCCGAGGACATCGCTCAGGAAACCATGCTGCTGGTCTGGAAGAAGGCCTCGTACTTCGATCCAGCGCGTGCCGGGGTCTCGACGTGGATATTCACGATCGGCCGCAACGTTCGGATCGATCGGCTGCGCCGGGAAAGCCGGCCTGCGGCCGTTGTCAGCGCCTTCGATCCCTCGGACGAGCCCGATAGCCCGGTTTCGGGTGAGGCGGCGGTGATGGCGGCAGAGCGCGACGAACGCGTGCGCTCTGCTGTTGCCCTGTTGTCTCCTGAACAGGCCGATATTCTGCGGCTGTCCTTCTTCGGCGACAAACCTCAATCGGAAATAGCGAGCCAGCTTCGCATCCCGCTGGGTACCGTTAAATCCCGCGTGCGGCTGGCTCTCAGCCGCCTTCGCCTGATCCTGGACGACCTCAAATGATCAATCATCATCCAAGCGACGAGACGTTGCTCCGCCAAGCCAGTGGCTCCCTGGAGGCAGGGCCGCGAATTGTCGTGGCGGTCCATATCGGCGGTTGCCCGGCCTGTGCCGAACGAATTGCGCAGTTCGAAGCAACAGGCGGCTTGTTCCTTGATGAGATAGAACCGCAAGCGATGAGCTTAGATGCCTTGGACCGGCAGCTGGCGAGGATCGAGGTGGACGGCGAATGGCGCGAGGAGCATTCAAGACCCGCGCGCGCCGATCTCGGCATCCGCCTGCCCGATGCTCTGGATGGATGCGGCATTGGCCCATGGCGCTGGATCGGTCCTGGTGTGCGCTGGAGCCGGGTGACGGTTCCGCAAGATGCTGGCGCAAATGTCATGCTGCTGAAGGTGGCGGCCGGGCGCAGGATGCCGGAGCATACCCATTCCGGCTACGAATACACTCAAGTGCTGAAGGGCTCGCTTTACGACGCGCGTGGCCGCTACGGTCCGGGCGACCTGGATGAGGCTGACGATGAGGTTCAGCATCAGCCGGTCGTCGACGAGAGCGGGGAGTGCATATGCATCGCCGCCCTCGAGGGGCAGATGAGGCTGCGAGGCTTCTTTGGACGATGGATCCAGCCTTTGCTTGGCGGTTGAGACGTTCCATGAGCGTCGCTACCCCCCTCTTCCTTGTTGCTATCGGTCTTTCGGTGATCATGGTGGTGGCGTGGTACGTTGCTCTGAGAACGGGTCGGTCCGGGTGGATCGACGCGATCTGGTCATTCGCCGTGGGCATCTTCGGTGCTTGGGCGGCACTTTTCGTTTCACCCAGTGACAGTTCGGTGCACCGGCAATGGTTGGTTGCCATTCTGGCGCTGGCTTGGTCGCTGAGGCTAGCCCTCCACATCGCCAACCGGACAGCACGCAGCAGCCAAGACGATCCGCGCTACCGCCAGCTCAAGGAACAATGGGGCTCCAGCTTCCGAGCCAGGCTGTTTTGGTTTCTGCAGGTCCAGGCCGCGGCTGCTTTCCTGCTTGTGTTGTCGATCGTGGGTGCTGCCCACAATCCCGCCTTCGCCTTCGGTTCAAATGATTGGGCCGGTGTCACGCTAATGTTGCTGGCGGTTGGCGGCGAGGCGACGGCCGACCGCCAGTTGACGGCTTTCCGGGCGGCCCCCGCCAACAAAAGCCGGGTCTGCGATGTGGGCCTTTGGCGCCTGTCGCGCCACCCCAACTATTTCTTCGAATGGCTGGCATGGCTCGCCTATGTGGTGATCGGCATCGACCCTTCAGGTCACTATGCATGGGGATGGATCACGCTGGCCGGCCCAGTCCTGATGTACTGGCTGCTTGTCAATGTATCGGGCATCCCGCCGCTTGAGGCCCATATGTTGCGCTCGCGTGGCGAGCAATTTCGGCGCTACCAGGCGCGTGTCAATGCGTTTTGGCCAAGCCTACCAAAGGCGACTGCCGCCCATTGAAGGAGATGAAGGTGAGCCTGATCGCATCCGCAATCCGCGCTGTCGAGCGCGCCCCGTTGCCAGACTCCGCCACCCGCTACGGCATCGAGGTTCTCGTCGGTCGGACACGGCGGCGGCTGGCGGCGGGACCCTCAGTCGACGACGGGCGCTTTGCCAAAGACATGGCCGGCCGTTCAATAGCCGAGCACACGGCAGCCGCGAATGACCAGCACTACGAGTTACCACCGGAGTTTTTCGCGCTGACGCTTGGTCCCCGCCGCAAATATTCCTGCTGCCTATATCCCACGGGGAGCGAGACATTGGCCGAGGCGGAGATCGCCGCGCTGGAGCAGACCGTTGACCACGCAGGGCTTCGCGATGGTCAGTCGATCCTCGAACTCGGCTGCGGCTGGGGTTCGCTGACGCTGTTCATGGGGCAGCGTTTTCCGTCGGCCAGAATCGTGGCGGTGTCGAATTCGACTCCGCAGCGACTTTACATTCAGGCGGAGGCAGCAGCACTCGGGCTGCGCAATATCGAGGTCATCACCGCCGACATGAACGAATTCCAGCCGACGGCGCGGTTCGACCGCGTGGTATCGGTTGAAATGTTCGAGCACATGTCTAACTGGCTCGACCTGCTCGCTCGTATCCGAACCTGGCTCCAGCCCGAGGGCCGGCTGTTCGTCCACATCTTCAACCATCGCCATAGCCCTTACCGCTTCGACCATCGCGATGAGGCCGACTGGATTGCTCAACACTTCTTCACCGGTGGCATCATGCCGAGCCACAACCTTATCAGCCAATTCTCGGATTGCTTCTCGATCGAGCGCGAATGGCGGTGGAGCGGCCTGCAATACGCACGCACCGCCCGGCACTGGCTCGCGCGCTTCGACAACAACCGCAGCCAGATCGACGCCATTCTTTCGGCTGTCTATGGCGCTGATGCGTCGCTCTGGCGTCGGCGCTGGCGGCTGTTCTACCTCGCCACCGAAGGCCTGTTCGGCCATGCCACGGGTAAAGAGTGGGGCGTTAGCCACTACCTGCTCCGGCCGGCCGGCTGACATGCCGGCCTTCGCGCGCCTTTGGCGGCGGATCACCGCCTATGCCGCGCATGACGATCCGCTGACGGCCGCCGCTAACTGGATTGCGCTGGTTGTCGCCTGGAATCAGCCCTTCTACCCACTTTATCTATGGGCGGTGGTCGGCGCCGATAAGGTCGCGCCGTCATTTCTCACTTTTCTGTCGACGCCCTTCTTTATCGCCGTTCCAGCAGTCGCCAGGCAATATCCGCTCGCCGGGCGCCTCATGCTGCCGCTGACAGGCATCGCCAATGGCGTCCTCAGCACCAAGGCGTTCGGTATCGGGTCGGGGGTCGAGATATTCCTCGTTCCTTGCGCTTTGATCGGCGCTGCCTTGTTCAGGCCTTCCGAACGGCCAATCGGGCTCGCTGTCATTGCGCTCTGCGCTGCAGCCTACTTCATACCTGAGCGCGTATTCGGTCAGCCACTGGCCGACTATAGCGCTGCCGACAATAGTGGCATGGTGGGGCTCAACGCCTTGAGCGCCGCGACATTGATCGTCTTTGTCGGTTTGCTTTTGTCGGGCGCCTTGCAACGTCTGAGCGGCGACGACGTCAGTCGCCGCGCAGAAAGTAGCGGGTCAGCAGAAAGCCAACAACCGCCGCCACCGCGCTGAGCAGGGAACCCCAGCAGATATCGGCCACCGTGATGATTGTCGGCCAGCCGCGTACGGTCGCCTGGTTGGTAAGATCGTAGGTCGCGTAGGCGAAGAACCCATAGAGCGCGCCATAGGCTGCCGCGGTCGTCCACTTGCCGGTCGAGAAGGCGGGCGCCGTAGCAAAGACGATAATCCCCCCGATGTAGATGAGGTAAAACAGAGCGGCCGGCGCGAGATTGACGTCGTCCACCAATATGTCCGCGAGATAGCGCCGGTAGAGGCGCTGCGACATCGTGGTTAGCCAGACTGCGTCAATGGCAAGGAAGGCGACCAGGGTGGTTGCATAGGCGACCGTATATCGGATCATAAAGCTGTTTCCTTTGCACTCGATACCTTAGCCCTGTCTTTTATGGACTGATAAAGGTTCAATGCTCGGTCTCGTGCGGCGCCATGATCAATGATCGGATTTGGATAAGTCTTGCCGAGCTCTATTTCCGCGTGTGCTAGCAAGGCAGCTGGCGCCTCCCACGGCCGGTGAATGTAGCGGTCGGGCAAGCCAGCGATCTCCGGAACGTAGCGCCGCACATAGTCACCATGCGGGTCGAACTTTTCGCCCTGAAGGACAGGATTGAAGATTCGAAAGAAGGGTGCGGCATCTGCACCTGATCCGGCTATCCACTGCCAACTTGCGGGATTGTTCACCGGGTCCGCGTCGACAAGAGTGTCCCAGAACCATCTCTCCCCTTCCCGCCAGTCAATCATCAGATCCTTGATAAGAAAGGAGGCGGTGATCATGCGCACGCGGTTGTGCATCCACCCAGTTCGCCAAAGTTCGCGCATGCCTGCATCTACGATCGGGTAACCCGTCATCCCGGTCTGCCAGGCCTTTGTCGCTCCGCGGTCGCGGCGCCACGTGAAGCCCTGGAATTCGGGGCGGAAGCTGTGCTCGTGCAGGTGAGGATTGTGAAATAGAAGATGATAGGAGAATTCTCGCCAGCCGATTTCCTTGCGGAATTGCGTCGCGCCAGCCTTGTCCGATCGCTGCAGTGCGGCGAATATTTGAACTGGCGTGACTTCGCCGAACGCTAAATGGGGTGAGAGGCGCGAGGTGCCCCGAATGGAGGGTATATCGCGTCGGTTTTCGTAGTCAGCCAAATCCTCATTGTTGAAGGCTTGCAGTCGTTGCCGAGCGCCGGCTTCGCCAGGGGTCCATCGATCTGCAAGCCCTTCCGCCCAATCAAGCGTTTTGGGAAGGAGGTCGAGTTCGTGCAGGGCCAGGCCGTCGAACTTACCCTCCCAGCCGTTGATTGATTTCGGGGCATCGATCGGATCGCGTAGGGCGCTCCCGTTATACAGTGCCTTCCAAAAAGGGGTGTAGACTTTGTAGTATCCGCCTGAGCCAGTCTTGAGCAGGGAGGGCTCGTGGAGCAGCGCGCCATCGAAGCTTTGCGCGATCAGCCCGGCTTCGCGAAGTTTCGTCTTCAGCGCCGAGTCTACTGCCGCTTCAGCCGGCTGGTAACGACGATTCCAGTACACACAATCCGCACCGCTCGCCGCAATGGCCGTGGCGACGACATCTCGTGTTCTGCCCCGAGCAAAAACAAGCTTCACGCCGGAAACTTCCAGGCTCTGGCTTAGCGCGACCAGCGAATGGTGTAGCCACCAGCGGCTTGCTGCCCCCATCGGCCTAGTTCGCTGTATGTCTTCGTCAAGAATGAAGAGCGCCAGAACAGGTCCATTGCGGTCGGCCGCAGCCGCAAGGGCGGCGTTGTCGCTAACGCGGAGGTCACGTCGAAACAGTACAATGGTCGGCGCCGAACCTGACCTGCCATTCATTGTGTGGCCCGATTCACTTTGCCGGCGTCCAATTGGTATTTTTGCAGATCACTCCGCCGATGACACAGCCTCGCGTCGTCAACCCTTTGCCGGCAACCCGTAGGGTCATCGAAAATGTGAGCTTTCGCTTGGGGTCATAGGCGTTCCCCTTCAACGTGCTGCCGGAATTCGGCTTGAGCGTCATGATCAGCTTGTCGCCAACGTCTTCGCCTTTACTGGTATCCCTGATCCAGAGATTGGTTGCGCACAGTTTCTCTCCGCAAGGAGCAATCTTGACGCGCGCATTGCCGTCGTCCCTCAACCACACACCGCGCGCGTCGGATAGAACGTCGGCATGCGCTATTGCTGAAACAAGCGTGGCCACTGCGAATGCAGTTATCCCTTTCATCGGCAAGGTCTCCGTGCGCCCTATTGCATTCTACGTCGCGACGGTGTGCGCGGATCACTTGATCTGCGGAAGCGGCCAAACGCCCCGCCACAACGCATCAGGGCACAATTGGCAGGTCCGTTCACGTAGACATCCGCAATGACCGCTTCGGTATGGCGACGTCCAGCTCAGTTACCAATGATGTCCGCTTTCTGGCAACGGCGCAGCTGCCTTCAACGGCCGGGATGAGGCGCAAAGCTGCCGTCTACACTCGATGCATTCCCGCTTTATCCATAAGCACCCGAGACTCGGGCTGAGGCGCGACTTAGAAAGGTCGAAAAGATTCAAAGAAACCAAGGGATATTGTCATCGCGCCCATTTGCGCGCTAGTCAGCGCTATGATGTGTCGAACCCGGTTGATGGACTCATGAAGCCGCTGGTCCTGATCGCCTCGAAGGACCCGGATTTTTTCCTGGTTTTCGGGCACATACTTTCGGTAGCTGGCTTCGAGATTCGACTGATTACGGGAGACCGGGAAATCGCAAGCGCCATCGCGGCGACCGCCCCGCTTGCCGTGGTCATGGACTGCCATCCAGGCGACCGTGAAGTGGTCAAGCAGTCCGGCTGGTTGAAGTCCGCCGCCGCAACCAAAGCGACGCCGGTCGCGGCCCTGGTTGCCCCGCGCTCCGGCAAGCTGCATCTCGATTTGATCAAGGCTGGAGTCGACGAGATATTTTCCCGGCCGTTCGCCCCGGAGCAGCTTCTGGCCTGGCTTCACGGCAAAGCGCGCCTTGCGAAGCTATCGCGCGAAACGGACTCGGGTGAGTTGGTGCAGGGCGATTTCCGGCTCGAGCGGCAGACTCACCGGACATTCTTCAAGCAAAACGAGATCCTGATGCCACCGATCGAGTTCAAGCTTTTGCGCAGCCTTTTGGCGCAGCCTGGCAAGGTCTTCAGCCGCGAGGAACTGGTCGCGACCGCCTGGCCTGAACATGCCGCCGCAACCGATGTGCGGGGCGTCGACGTCCATATAGCCAGGCTGCGCAAAAGGCTTCGGGCATCCGTGGGAAGCGATGTGATCCGGACGGTCCGCTCGGCTGGCTACGCGTTCGCGCCGGACTGGTGACCTGCCCGGCGATTCCGGCAGTTGGCGCTCGTGCGCGCCCATTGCCGGCACGCCGGTCCACACGCATCTGCTCTCAATGGCTCAGGATGGTATCCAGGAACAGCCGGGCGCGTGGGTGAGCGGCTGTTGAGAAAAAGTCTTTGGACGAGGCATGCTCGACAATGCGGCCTTCGTCCATGAAAACGATCTCATCCGCGACTTCGCGTGCGAAACCCATTTCATGGGTCACGCAGACCATGGTCACGCCGCTTCTCGCCAGCGCGATCATGACGTCCAGGACTTCCTTGATCATTTCCGGGTCGAGCGCCGAGGTGGGTTCGTCGAACAGCATGATGCGGGGATTGAGGCAAAGCGCGCGCGCGATCGCCACGCGTTGTTGTTGGCCGCCCGAGAGCTGGGCCGGGTAGGCCTGCGCCTTTTCGGGGATGTGCACTGCTGTCAGATGCTGCATGGCGATCTCTTCGGCCTCCCGTGCCGGTCTCAGGAGAACGCGGCGCAGCGCCAGCGTGCAGTTGGCGAGCACGGTGAGGTGCGGAAACAGGTTGAAGCTCTGAAACACCATGCCTGTCTGCCGGCGCGCCTTCGCGGTATCGCGGCCATCTTTGTCCAGAGTTGTCGCTTCGAACTGAATCGTTCCCTTTTGGAAGGGCTCGAGACCGTTGATGCAGCGGATCAAGGTTGACTTGCCGGAGCCGGACGGTCCGCAAACGACGATGCGTGCGCCCGCTCGTACGGAAAGATCGATGTTTTTCAAAACGTGGAGGGCGCCGAACCATTTGTTGAGGCCGTCGATCCGGACATGAGGGATGGATTGAACGGCTGGGACTGGAGGTGGGGCTTGAGCGAGCATCAGCGGCGTCCAGCTGCAAGCAGGCGCCGCTCGATGCGCTTCACCCCATAAGCAAGTATCAGCGCTAGCGCGAGAAACAGGATGCCGGCAACGGTCAGCGGCTCTGCGTATCGATAGGTTTCAGAAGCGATATCGAAGGCGCGTCCGAGCATTTCGGGCACGGCCAGGATTGCAAGATAGGGCGTCGCCTTGAGGATCGAAACAAGATAGTTGCCCAACGGTGCCGCGACGTTGCGCAACATCTGCGGCGCGATGACGAAAACGACCGTGTCGCGGCGGGTGAGCGACAAGGCTCTGGCCGCTTCGTGCTGGCCTTTTGGGATCGCGTCGATGCCCGCTTTGAACACCTCCGCCAGATAGCCGCTGTAGTACAGGCTCAGCCCCAGTATGCCGACTGTCATGGCGCCAAGCCGGATCCCGTAGAAGGGCAGGACGAAATAGAGGAAATAGAGCCAGGCCAGAACCGGCGTCGAGCGGATGAAGTCGATCAGGAAGCGGACGGCGAGGCCAGTCGCACCGGCGCCGCGGCGGATCATTTCGAAAGTGAAGCCAAGCGCCGAAGCGCCTAGACAACTCAACACCGTTGCGAGCAGGGTCGTTCCGATCGCCCCGATGATCGTCGGGACGGTCGATAGTGCGAAATCGAAGTTAAATCCCACGCGGCGTTCCTCTTTCAGGACTGACCCGCGCCTCGAGCCAGCGGCCTGCAAGCGCGATCGGATAACAGACGACGAAGAAGGCCAGCAGCAGCGCCGAATAGATCGCCACGGGGTCGTAGTCGGTCTGCGCGATTTCCTTGGCGCGGAAGGTCATGTCCGTCAGTGTGACCAGCGAGACGAGGGAAGTCGCCTTGACGAGCTGGATAAGGTTGTTGACAAAGGTCGGGCTCATCGCGACCAGCGCCTGCGGCAGCTCGATCAGGAGCAGGATCGCCGGGCGCGACAGGCCGAGCGCCATGCCCGCCTCGCGTTGGCCGGCGGGCAGAGACTGCAACCCGGCGCGAACCGCCTGGCTGGCATAGCCGCCGGTGTTGAGACCGAGCACCAATGCACTGACGGTGAGCGCCGACAGAGTGACCCCCATCACCGGCAGCACGTAATAAAAGAAGAAGAGCAGGACGACGACCGCTGAGCTGCGCCAGAATTCGATCACGGCGGTAACCAGAAAGCGCGTCATGCCGGTGGTCAGAAACTGCGCGACGCCGAAGACGAGCGCGAAGGGGACCGCAAAGACCAGGCCATAGGCGGTCACCTCTGCGGTGACGCCCAGCCCCTGCAGAATGCCCAGCCAGATCTCGATCATGTTCACGGGGTGCCTCAAAACTTCGTCGGGGCGGGCGGCGACGATGTCAGTATCGTTTCGGCGTGCCCGAGGAGGGCGGTTTTGCGCCGAGAAATCGCGCTCTCCGGACCGGACCTCATGACACCCTCCGCGCCGTGGAAAGAACGATCGCCTGTAGGAGCAGGCCATCGGTGGTTCTCTCATAAACCCGGTAGGAATCGAATGTCAATAAACATGTACTTACTATTGCGAAAGTTTACATTATAGCGCGGCCGCCGTTGGCCGGTAATTGCGCGCTACGCTACGATGACGGCTGAAATCCTTTGAATCGGACCGCTTCAGGGCTCTTTTGATCGTCCTCGACCGGGCGTTGCTTGACGCGTTCCCGGCTCAAACGGGGACAGGATGGCTACATCGCACAACGATACCGAGGGACGCGCGCGCAGCTCGCGCATGCTGCGCACCGCGCTCGGACCCGCCATCGCCCGGTTTCTCGACGATCCCGCGATCGTTGAAATAATGCTGAACCCGGATGGTCGTATCTGGGTGGATCGGCTTTCGGAAGGTTTGGCCGATACAGGGGAAATGCTGGCGCCTGCCGCTGGCGAGCGGATTGTGCGCCTGGTCGCCCATCATGTCGGCGCCGAGGTCCATTCCCGTTCCCCGCGCGTCTCGGCCGAGTTGCCGCAGACCGGCGAGCGTTTCGAGGGCCTGTTGCCGCCTGTCGTCGCAGCACCCGCCTTCGCTATCCGCAAGCCCGCCGTCTCCGTGTTCACGCTCGATGACTACGTCGCGGCAGGCATAATGTCCGCCGGTCAGGCAGCGATATTGCGCGCCGCGGTTGCCGGTCGCGCGAACATCCTTGTCGCCGGCGGCACATCGACTGGCAAGACCACCCTCACCAACGCGCTGCTCGCCGAAGTGGCGAAAGGGATGGATCGGGTCGTCATCATCGAGGACACCCGCGAACTGCAGTGCGCCGCGCCCAACCTTGTCGCAATGCGCACCAAGGATGGCATCGCCACGCTGGCCGATCTGGTTCGCTCTTCGCTGCGCCTGCGGCCCGATCGCATTCCCGTCGGCGAGGTGCGTGGCTCCGAGGCCCTTGACCTCTTGAAGGCATGGGGAACAGGGCACCCCGGCGGCATCGGCACCCTTCATGCGGGCTCCGGCATCGGCGCCCTGCGCCGCCTTGAGCAGCTTATCCAGGAAGCCGTCGTCACTGTCCCGCGTGCGTTGATCGCCGACACGATCGGCCTCGTCGCCGTCCTGTCCGGACGTGGCACCGCGCGACGGCTTAGCGAACTCGTCCGGGTCGAGGGTCTCGGCCCTGACGGCGATTATCGCATTGCTGAAGCCACACCGACCAACCCAGGAGAAACCTCATGATCCGCCTCCTTGTACGCTGCCACCACCGCCTGGCCACGGGGGCCACCGCCCTTGCCGTCAATCTCCTGGTCGCCTCGAGCGCCCACGCGTCAGGCTCCTCGATGCCGTGGGAACAGCCACTCGAAAAGATCCTGCAGTCCGTCGAGGGACCGGTCTCCAAGATCATTGCCGTCATCATCATCATCGTCACCGGCCTGACGCTGGCCTTCGGCGACAGTTCGGGCGGCTTTAGGCGGCTCATCCAGATCGTTTTTGGCCTTTCGATCGCCTTTGCGGCGTCGAGCTTCTTCCTGTCGTTCTTCTCGTTTGGCGGCGGAGCGTTGATCTGATGACAACCGCCCTTGAACAACTCGACGCGGTGCCGGGGTGGACGGTGCCCGTTCACCGGGCGCTGACGGAGCAGATCCTGCTCGGCGGCGCGCCGCGCGCAATCGCGATCCTGAATGGCACGCTGGCGGGCGCTGTCGGTCTTGGGCTGCGGCTGTGGCTGGTCGGTCTCCTCATCTGGGCAATCGGACATCTCACGGCGGTATGGGCCGCCAGGCGCGATCCGCTCTTTTTCGAAGTTGGGCGCCGACACCTGCGGCTCCCCGGACATCTTTCGGTTTGAGGGCGCCACCATGATGAGCCTTGCCGAATACCGCCGCACCGCTGCTCGCCTTGCCGACTATCTGCCTTGGGCAGCTCTCGTCGCGCCTGGCCTCGTGCTCAACAAGGATGGCAGTTTTCAGCGCACCGCGAGGTTTCGCGGCCCCGATCTCGACTCCGCCGTCGCGGCAGAGCTGGTTGCGGTGGCGTCGCGCATCAACAATGCCTTTCGTCGCCTCGGCTCGGGCTGGAGCGTCTTTGTCGAAGCGCAGCGGCACCAAGCCGCCTCCTATCCCGAGAGCCAGTTTCCCAATGCAGCCTCCAGCCTGCTCGATGCCGAGCGCAAGGCCGATTTCGAGGAGGAGGAAGTTCATTTCGTATCGAGCTACTTTCTCACATTCCTGTTTTTGCCACTGCCCGAAGACGCCACGCGCGCCGAGGGGTGGCTTTATGAGGGTCGCGACCAGTTGGACGCGGATCCGGGCGAGATCGTGCGCGCCTTTGTCGACCGGACAGAGCGCGTGCTGTCCCTGCTCGACGGGTTCATGCCGGAATGCCACTGGCTCGATGACGGCGAAACGCTCACCTACCTGCATTCGACGATCTCGACCAAACGCCATAAGGTGCGCGTCCCCGAGACGCCCATCTATCTCGATGCGCTGCTGGCCGATGAACCGCTCGCCGGCGGGCTCGAGCCGCGACTTGGCGACAAGCATCTTCGCGTGCTCTCGATTGTCGGCTTCCCGACCGCCACGACACCCGGCCTGCTTGATGACCTCAATCGGCTGGCCTTCCCCTACCGCTGGTCGACCCGCGCCATCCTGCTCGACAAGGTCGACGCTGTGCGCCTGTTGACCAGGATACGGCGGCAATGGTTTGCGAAGCGCAAGAGCATCGCCTCGATCCTCAAGGAGGTGATGACCAACGAGGCGTCAGTCCTCCTCGACACCGACGCCGCCAACAAGGCGGCCGACGCCGACACTGCGTTGCAGGAGCTCGGCGCCGACATGGCGGGCATGGCCTATGTCACCGCGACCGTCGCCATATGGGATTGCGACCCGCGCGTGGCCGACGAGAAACTGCGGCTTGTCGAGAAGGTCATCCAGGGCCGTGACTTCACGGCGATTGCCGAGACCGTCAACGCCGTCGACGCCTGGCTCGGCTCCTTGCCCGGGCACGCCTACGCCAATGTCCGCCAGCCGCCCATCTCAACGCTCAATCTCGCTCACATGATGCCCCTTTCCGCCGTGTGGGCGGGGCCGGAACGGGACGAGCATCTGGTCAGTCCTCCCTTGCTTTACGGCAAGACCGAAGGCTCGACCCCTTTCCGGTTGGTCCTTCATGTCGGCGATGTCGGCCATACGCTTGTCGTCGGCCCCACTGGCGCCGGCAAGTCGGTGCTGCTCGCGCTGATGGCGCTGCAGTTTTGCCGCTACCGCAAGGCTCAGATCTTCGCCTTCGACTTCGGCGGCTCCATCCGCGCCGCGGCGCTCGCCATGGGTGGCGACTGGCACGATCTCGGCGGGCACCTCACCGAAGGCGTGGACGCCTCCGTTTCGCTGCAGCCGCTCGCCCGGGTTCATGACACATACGAGCGCGCCTGGGCAGCTGACTGGATCGTCGCGATCCTGGCGCGCGAGGGCATCCAGATCACCCCGGACGCAAAGGAGCATATCTGGGCGGCGCTGACGTCGCTTGCCTCGGCTCCCGTCGAGGAGCGCACCCTCACCGGGCTCAGTGTGCTCTTGCAAGCCAATGACCTGAAACAGGCATTGCGCCCGTACTGTGTCGGAGGCGCTCACGGCCGATTGCTCGACGCCGAGGCCGAACACCTCGGCCAGGCATCCGTGCAGGCCTTCGAGATCGAAGGACTGGTGGGCACGCAAGCCGCGCCGGCTGTCCTGTCCTATCTGTTCCACCGCATCGGCGATAGGCTCGACGGGCGTCCAACGCTGCTCATCATCGACGAAGGCTGGCTTGCCCTCGACGACGAGGGGTTTGCCGGGCAGTTGCGCGAGTGGCTGAAGACGCTGCGCAAGAAGAACGCCAGCGTCGTCTTCGCCACCCAGTCACTCGCTGATATCGACAATTCAACCATTGCGCCGGCGATCATCGAAAGCTGTCCAACCCGGCTGCTGTTGCCCAATGAGCGCGCGGTTGAGCCGCAGATTACCGCCATCTATCGGCGCTTCGGCCTGAATGACCGCCAGATCGAAATCCTGGCAAGAGCGACACCCAAGCGCGATTACTACTGCCAGTCCCGTCGCGGCAACCGTCTCTTCGAGCTCGGCCTGTCCGAGGTCGGGCTGGCACTTTGCGCTGCGTCCTCGAAGAGCGATCAGGCCCTGATTGGCAGCATCATCGCCGAGCATGGCCGCCACGGCTTCCTGGCGGCCTGGCTGCGTGCCCGTGACGTCGGCTGGGCCGCCGACCTCATTCCCAACCTCATTCTTCCCGAACCTGAAAAGGATCCCCGACCATGACTGTTCGTCAAAGCCACCCGCGCGCCCTGCTTCTCGTCGCGGCGATGCTCACCGCCCCGGTCACCATCCCGCCGATGATGACTGCCCCAGCGTATGCCTTCATCGTGTTTGATCCATCGAACTATTCCCAGAATGTTCTGACGGCCGCGCGTTCGCTGCAGCAGATCACAAACCAGATCACCTCGCTTCAGAACCAGGCCCAGATGCTGATCAACCAGGCGCGTAACCTGGCGAGCCTGCCTTTGTCCTCGCTGCAGCAACTGCAACAGTCGGTACAACGCACGCAACAGCTTCTCGGGCAAGCACAAAACATCGCCTTCGACGTCCAGCAGATCGACAAGGCCTTTCAGCAGCAATACGGGAGCGTGTCGCTCTCTGCATCCGACCAGGAGCTCGTCACGGACGCGCGCTCGCGCTGGCAAAACACGGTAGGTGGCCTTCAGGACGCCATGCGCGTCCAGGCGGGCGTCGTTGGAAACATCGAGTCCAGCCGCGCACAGATGTCGGCGCTGGTCGGCGCCAGCCAATCGGCGACGGGAGCGCTGCAGGCGACGCAAGCTGGCAATCAGCTTCTTGCGCTCCAGGGCCAGCAGCTCGCGGACCTGACCGCTGTGGTCGCCGCCAACGGCCGCGCACAGGCGCTGACCGAGGCCGAGCGTGCCGCCGCAGTCGATCAGGGGCGGGAGCAGCGCCGCCGCTTCCTGGCGCCAGGCTCCGGCTACGAGGCCGGCTCGGTCCAGATGTTCAACCGCTGAGATCGAAGGCCATGGACGGAAAAACGCTCGCTCGCACGGTGGCTGTCATCTTTGTCGCGGCCGCCGTCACGGCAGCCGCGCTCGGTATGAGACGGAACGAGAACAAGCCGGCGGGCGAGGGCGCTGACACAACCGCAGGCTCGATGCCGAACCCGCTTCGCGATGGTCTGCGCCGCTGCCAGGTCCTCGGCGAGGCTGCCCTGCGTGACGATGGATGCGCCCGGCTATGGGCCGAACAGCGCGATCGCTTCCTTGGACTCAAAGAGCCATCGGGGCGTTCGATAGGCGAGCCGGACGCGCCAGATGCGGCCCTGCACGAGGCCCGATAAATATGGGCAATACAGGCGTCATCGACCAATTCCTGGCCACTTTCACCCGCTACATCGACAGCGGTTTCGGCCTGCTCGGCGGCGAGGTCGCCTTTGTCGCCACCACGCTGATCGTCATCGACGTGACGCTCGCCGCGCTCTTCTGGAGCTGGGGCGCTGATGACGACATCCTTGCGCGGCTTGTCAAGAAGACGCTCTTCGTCGGTGTCTTCGCCTATCTGATATCCGACTGGAACGGTCTCGCCCAAATCGTGTTCGAGAGTTTCTCCGGTCTTGGTCTCAAGGCGAGTGGAACCGGCTTCTCGGCACAGGACCTGCTGCACCCCGGCAAGGTGGCGCAAACCGGTCTCGATGCGGGACGACCATTGCTTGACGCGATCTCCGGTTTGATGGGCTACGTCTCCTTTTTTGAAAACTTCATCCAGATTGCTTGCCTGCTCTTTGCCTGGGCGCTCGTCCTGCTCGCCTTCTTCATCTTGGCGGTCCAGCTCTTTGTGACGCTGATCGAGTTCAAGCTGGCGACGCTGGCGGGCTTCGTGCTGATCCCCTTCGGTCTCTTCGGCAAGACTGCCTTCATGGCCGAGCGCGTGCTCGGCAACGTCATCTCGTCCGGCATCAAGGTTCTGGTGCTTGCCGTCGTCATCGGCATCGGATCGACGCTCTTCGGCGAATTCACCCAAGGCTTCGGCGGCGAGAGCCCCACCATCGACCAGGCCATGGCGATCGTGCTGGCGGCGCTGTCGCTGCTTGGCCTCGGCATCTTCGGTCCTGGCATCGCCAACGGCCTCGTCGCGGGTGGACCGCAGCTTGGCGCCGGTGCGGCCGTCGGCACTGGCCTTGCCGCGGGCGGCATGGCGGTTGCGGGCAATGGCGCAGCCGGCCTGGCGGCGCGAGGTGGGACAGCCGCATTCTCGGGAGCGGTGTCAGCCGCGCGTGGCGGCACGTCACTCGCTGGCGGTGCCTCCGCCGCTTATACGCTTGGCGCCGAGGGCCAGGCTGGCGCGGCAGGCATCGCCTCCGGGTTGGGCGGCATTGCGCGCGCCGGCGCTGCGGCAGCCTCCTCCCCCCTCAAGCGTGCTGCCGCAAACACCGGTCAGTCGCTTAAGTCCAGCTTCGCCTCCGGCGCGAGTTCGGCGACTGAAATCACCGGCGGTTCGTCGACCATGGGAACGATCCGCGGCACCGCGTTGTCAGGCGCGGGCAAGCCATCCGGCACTCACGGGCAGCCGGAATGGGCCAGACGCTTGCAGCGCTCTCAACGCCTCTCTCATGGCGCCCAGGCCGCCGCCCACGCGGTACGCGCCGGCGACAGCCCTGGCGGCGGAGCTTCGATTTCTCTTTCTGAAGGCAAATGATCCATGAATATCTTTAGGCGACCCGTGGTCCACTACGGCAAGACCCCTCGACCGGAAACCCCCTATCAAAAGGCGGAGCAGATCTGGGATGAACGCATCGGCTCTGCTCGCGTGCAGGCCCGCAACTGGCGCGCCATGGCGTTCGGGTCGCTCATCTTGTCGGCAGGCCTTTCCACTTCACTGGTCTGGCAATTGGGCCGCGGCACTGTCGTGCCCTGGGTCGTCCAGGTCGATACGATGGGCCAGGTTCAAGCGACCGCGCCCGCGATCGCAGATTATAAGCCGACTGATCCTCAGATAGCGTGGCATCTCGCCCGCTTTGTCGAACAGGTGCGCTCCATCCCCGCCGATCCGATCATCCTGCGCCAGGACTGGCTGCGCGCCTATGATTGGACCACCGATCAGGGCGCTGCGGCGCTCAACGACTACGCCCGCGCCAACGACCCTTTCTCCAGGGTCGGCAAGCAGCAGGTCGCGGTGGACATTTCTTCGGTCATCAGGGCTTCACCCGGCTCCTTTCGTGTCGCCTGGATCGAGCACCACTACGAAAACGGCCAGCTTTCCGGCACCGAGCGCTGGACCGCGATCCTGACGATCGTGACACAGATGCCAAACGACGCCGAACGTCTTCGCGCCAATCCGCTCGGCATCTACGTCAACGCCATCAACTGGTCCCGGGAGATGAGCCAATGAACCTGCCATTGTGTGTCATCGCCACTCCGGCTTTGACAATGTCGGCGTTTGCCTTGGTGTTGCTATCGGGCTCCATACTTGCCGGTTGCGCCACACCGCAGAAACCGCCTCAGATCTCCTATGATGCCTACGTGCCGCCTTTGCCCGCCCCTCCGGTAGCCGCGCTCGATGAAAGGCCAAAGCCGCTGCACGTTCCACCAGGGTGGGTCCCGGCCCGCGGCGGTGTCGCCGGCAGCACGCCGGAGGCGCGCGTCGAGAACGCCAACGCGGCGGCGCGAGTCCAGCCGCGTCGTGAGGGCTATTACAACGCCATTCAGATTTATCCTTGGAGCGAAGGAGCCCTTTATCAGGTCTATGCCGCTCCAGGACAGATAACGGACATCGCGCTTGAGCCTGGCGAAAGCCTGACCGGCGAAGGTCCGATCGCGGCGGGCGATACCGCGCGCTGGATCATCGGCGACACCGAAAGCGGAGCGGGCGTCACCAGGCGCGTCCATGTGTTGGTCAAGCCTTCGCGCTCGGACATCAACACCAATCTCGTCATCACCACCGACCGGCGCAGCTACATGATCGAGCTGCAATCGGGCGAGAAGCGGTACATGCCCGCCGTGGCATGGGCCTATCCCGCGCCGTCGGCCGGACAAGCGCGTGCGATCCCCGCGACACCGGTGCTTCCCGCCATCACCGCACGCAACCACCGCTATGGTCTCACCGGCGACGCGCCCCCCTGGAGGCCCGTCGGCGTTTATGACGACGGCAGGCGGGTCTATGTCGAGTTTCCACGCGGGATCGTGCAAGGCGAGATGCCGCCCATCTTCGTCATCGGCCCGGACGGCGAGGCCGAGATTGCCAACAGTCGCGTCTACCAGAACACCCTGATCGTCGACCGTCTCTTTGGCGCGGCGGAATTGCGGCTTGGCAGTGGCAAGCGGCAACAGACCGTCAGGATCGTTCGCGCCGATGCCACGAGGAGAGGTCCCTGGATGTCAGGCACCAACGCGGCGCCGAATGCAAGGAACGGATTTCGTCAAAGGGGAGGGGAGCAATCATGAACGAGAACGAAATCCCGGCTGCCCCCATGCAGCTTCGCGCCGATCCGCCGCGCGTCACGCGCCTGTCCCGCAAGGTGCTCGCCGGCATTGGCTTATGTGCATCGCTTGGCGTCGGCGGTGCGCTGATCTACGCGCTTCAAACGAATGAAACCGGCCGGCATGGCGACGAGCTGTACTCGACGTCCAACAGGCGGCCCGCCGACGGACTGGCCAGCCTGCCACGGGACTACACCGGTCCCGTTCTTGGGCCGCCGCTGCCTGGCGATCTTGGCCGGCCAATGCTTGACGCACAGCACAAGGGGCAGCCCGTCGTGCCGCCAACAATCGCGACACCCATGGTCGACGAGGCCGAACAACGCCGGCGGGCCGAAGAGGAGGCGGCCCGAATCTCGCGTGTCTTCTTCCAGACAGGGCAGTTAACTGGCGTAATGGCCGCAACCCAGCCCGGAGGAACCTCCCCGCCGAACCTTCGCGGCCCCGACCTTACCGGTCAGATCGGCCAGTCCACCACGCAAGACCGTCAACTCGACTTTCTGAATGCGGCCACTGATCGGCGCACCGTGGCGCCGGATCGCGTCACGCCGCCGGTATCGCCCTATGTGCTTCAGGCAGGGGCTGTCATCCCGGCGGCGCTCATAACCGGTATCCGTTCCGATCTGCTCGGTCAGATCACCGCTCAGGTCACCGAAAATGTCTATGACAGTCCGACGGGTCGTTCGTTGCTGATCCCGCAAGGCACGCGCGTCATTGGCCAATACGACAACGGGGTCGGATTCGGCCAGCGGCGCGTACTGCTTGTCTGGAGCAGGCTCGTCTTCCCCAACGGCCGTTCCATTGTTCTCGAACGCCAGCCTGGCGCTGACGCTCAAGGCTATGCCGGCCTTGAGGACGGCGTCGACTACCATTGGGCCGAGCTGTTCAAGGCCGCGGCACTCACCACTATCCTTAGCGTCGGCGCGGAGGCCGGCTCGTCTGGACAGGAAAGTGACATCGTGCGCGCCTTGCGCGGCGGCGCCTCCGACAGCCTCAGCCAAGTGGGCCAGCAGATCGTCCAGCGCCAGCTCAACATCGCACCCACGCTGACGATACGGCCAGGCTTTGCCGTGCGCGTCATCGTCACGCGCGATCTCGTGCTCGAACCCTATGGAGGCTGAAATGGCCAAGTTGAAACTCGGTCCGATCGCAGACGATAAGCCAGTCAAAGTCACAGTGGAGGTGCC
The DNA here is from genome assembly GCF_056404315.1 of Mesorhizobium sp. P2_D6. Taxonomy (NCBI): domain Bacteria; kingdom Pseudomonadati; phylum Pseudomonadota; class Alphaproteobacteria; order Hyphomicrobiales; family Phyllobacteriaceae; genus Mesorhizobium; species Mesorhizobium sp. P2_D6. The sequence continues at coordinate 27,342 of NZ_JBFUEG010000030.1, forward strand.
GGCGCGGTTGCACCGCGACCTGTCCAGATATGCCGAGATCCTAGGGCGAGACTCAGGTCAGCCATCAGCCGATCCCGTGCGGCTGATTGTGCCGATGTTGGAACGCTTCATCGCGACGGATCGCGGCTTTACCAGGGCCAAGCAGGAGCGAAAGCCTTGAGAGCGCGGGCGTCATCGCCAAGCGGCGAATGCTCGTGAACGACTGTTACCAAGCCACGGTCGTCTAGTCTGAGGATTTGCCTTTTCCAGGTTAGGAATGCAAGGCCGGCCCCTAGCAACTGGCGATCGCAATCCTCTTCCCAGCTCGCACCGGAGTCCCGAGCACGGCGTGCGCGGCTTGGACCTGTTCGAGTGTCGACAGTATGTCGGAAGGGTATGTCAATGTGGAGTCGGCATTAGCCATTACTCGAACCCCCAAAAATCACCCGCGTCGTTCAGGTCGACCGTCGGATTTCTTTCTCGCTGCCGTCGCATTTTGGCCCGTCGGAGCTTCGCTTTTCGCGTCCTTGGAGTGGGCTGCCAAGGCGGGGCCAGCGCCAGTAGCCTTACGCATATCACCGCCGCCATGCTTTTCCGGTTGCACCTTTTTACTAACCAGGCCTGAAAAAAGTCTGCCGAAGAATCCCATTCTTTTTCCCTGCTAAGCGCTTCATCCTCAGCTGATACAAATTTGTGTGCGGGTGATTTGTTCCCTCACCAATCAAGTTGTGTGTTTCAGCCGCATGATCCCTGCCGGGGGCGAAGCGGTTCAGTGGGGGGACGCGGCCTGAGTGCCATTCGCCCGGCGGCACTTTCCGACCTCTCAATATCCGTCGCGAGTGGTGACGGGCCTGCCTTGGTCGGAGAACCGTTTTCAATGAGGCTGTGGAACGTCCTGAAGAGATCGACGTTGGGCGATGATCCGGTTGAGGACACGTCGGCATGGTAATGTTCAACGACAGGAAGGTTCAGCGGATAGTCGAAAACGGATTGCTTTCGACTGACGAAAAGATCGAGCAGCTGCCTGGCTGAAGATGGGGGCGGGTATGTTGCGCCTGTTCCATCTGAAGAGAAGTCCTTCCGTGTCTTCTTCCTATCAAGGGAAACCGGCATCGACCCCGATCAAGCTCGCGAACTCGTCGATAGCATTGAAGGAGACGGTGCCGCGTTGGTGGACGCCGCACGCCGAATGAAAATCAGGCCCAATGACTGACGAATGGCAGCGGGTGTCGGTGGATCAAAAAACCCGATCGCGCATTTAAGTTATGGCTAATAATGGCCTAAGGAGGAATCAATGAAAAAGACGCTTCTTATTTTGAGTCTACTTATCCCGCTCGCAGCATGTTCGCGCACCGAACAGGGCGCTGCCGTCGGCGGATTGGGCGGCGCAGCAGTAGGCGCCGCCGTGGCAGGCGACCCCGTCAAAGGCGCGGTTGTTGGCGGCGCAGTTGGCGCGATAGCCGGGGCGGTCATTGGGCACGCCAGCGAAGCCGGCCAGTGCAGATACCGCGATAGGTATGGAAGAATTTACGTGGCTCGGTGCCCGGACGGCTACTGATTTAGAAGGCGCGTGGTCCTCTACGATCACGCACCTTCTGATTTCGGTCCATGCCTTGGCTGCTCTCTTCCATCAGTTTTGGCTTCGCGATGGGACATTGAAGCGGATGCTGGCGTCAAATCGATGAAGCCAATAGCTCTTTGCGGCAGCCCGCGATCCACCTAAGCGTAACTTCGTACCGGCCCTCACACCTCAGTCGGATAGCTTGGTCGCGCTCGGACAGCGCCGCAACGATACCCAACATTAGATCGCCGCTCGCGGAACTTTTGTGAAGCTGAGCCCTTCCTCCATTTGAACCGTGGAGGAGACCAAGATGGCAAATCTGGGAAGATTGGCGATCGCGATGCTTGGCGTCCTGGCATACCAGAATCGCGACAAGATCGGCGACATGATCCGTGGGGCGGGAGATCGTAATCCAAGCGACCCGCAAGGCGGGATTCTGGATCAGATATCGAAAGGCGTGTCGGGGACAGCCCTCGGCGACATCCTCGACCGATTCAGAGGGGCAGGGGCAGGATCGAAGGTCGACTCTTGGGTTGGCACCGGGCCAAACCAGCCTATCCAGCCGAGCGACGTGGAAGCGGCAATAGACGAAGACACGCTGACGTCCCTCTCAATGCAGACCGGCCTTTCGCGCGAGGAACTTATCAGCAGGATAACCCGGGATTTGCCCGAGGCGGTCAACAAGATGACGCCAAATGGTAAGTTGCCCCATGAGCCGACGCGAGGCTCGGATGAGACGACCCTGCTTGATGACGTGCCTACGCGTTGGCCACAAGCTAAGAATTCAACCGGCGAGAGCGATGTCTAGAGCCACAGCTCTAGACCGGGGCGATTTGATAAATCGCACACGCCCGGCCGCTGAGACGAGCCGGGAGGGCCATCGCGATTCTGAGGTTGCAAGAGCAATTGTCGAGTTGGATTTGTTGGCCGCATTGCTTGATTCCCGATGGCGCATTCCAGGAACATCAATTCGTTTTGGGCTGGATGCCCTGGTGGGTCTGGTGCCCGTACTCGGAGATGTGGCGACGGGCCTAGTCTCGGCATATATCGTGGTGCGAGCCCGAAACTGCGGTGCTGGAAATGGCTTGGTCGCTCGCATGTTAGGGAACGTGCTGCTTGATATGGTAGGGGGAAGCGTTCCTATTCTCGGTTCAATCTTCGATATCTATTTTAAAGCCAACAACCGCAACATCCGACTGCTTCGTCGTCACCTCCAGAGGTAGGCGGAAGCTGGCAGTTGGCCGGTGACGCGACCTGCCTGAGTGTAGCTCAGTATTCACCCCAGGGAACTTTATTGGCGTATGGCACGTTTTCTCGCCGAACCAATTTCGGTTCAAGTAAAGGGGAAAATATGGAAAATCCAGGTGTCGGTTGGATAGCTGCTATCGTCATCGGCGGTATCGCCGGCTGGCTCGCCGAGATGTTCATGAAAAGCAATATGGGCGTGCTCATGAACATCATTTTAGGGATCGTCGGCGCCATCGTCGCCAACGTCCTTCTCGGGCTGCTGGGCGTATCATTGACCGGCTGGCTTGGCTATCTTGTCGCCGGCTTCATCGGCGCATGTATTTTGATCGCCGTGGCTCGAATGATTAGACGCTGATCCGATCATCGAG
>NZ_JBFUEG010000031.1:0-25639 GCF_056404315.1 Mesorhizobium sp. P2_D6
CGGCGCGCTGGTCGAGTTCGCCAGCGTCGTCGATGCCGTCCAGTGCGCTGCCATGATCCAACGCCGGATGGCCGATCGCAACAATGGCACCGCCGATGCCCGGCAGATCCGGTTTCGCATCGGCGTCAATCTCGGCGACGTCATCGTCGAGGAAAATGACATCTATGGCGATGGCGTCAACATCGCCGCGCGACTGGAGTCGATGGCCGAGCCGGGGGGTGTATGCATCTCGGGCACGGCGTTCGATCATACGCTGCACAAGGTTGATGTCGGCTTTGCCAGTCTTGGCGAGCAGCGCCTCAAGAACATCGCCGATCCGGTTCGCGCCTATCGGCTGCTGCTGGATCCTGCAGCCGCAGGGAAGATCAAGGTGGCGGTTCGCCGGCCGGTATCCCCCCGGGCGATCGGGATGGCAGGAATCGCGGTCCTGCTCGTCGTGCTCCTTGCAGGATTGTTTGCGTGGCAATCGGGGACATCTTCCCTGGCCGACCGACCATCGGTTGCCGTGCTGCCGTTTACAAACCTCGGGGGTGATCCGAGCCAGGACTATTTTGTGGACGGCATCACCGAGGATTTGATCACCGACCTCACCAAGCTTTCCGGTCTGGACGTCATCGCGCGCAACTCGGTGTTCACCTACAAGAACAAGCCTGCAGCGCTGGCCGATGTCGCGCGCGACCTTGGCGTCCGCTACGTTGTCGAGGGCAGCGTCCGCCGCACCGGCGAGCAGATTCGCCTCAATGCCCAGCTCATCGATACGGCAACGGGCGACAATCTGTGGGCCAACCGGTTCGACCGCGGCATGGCTGGCGTGTTTGCCGTCCAGGAAGAGATGAGCGGAGAGATCGCCAAGGCGCTTGGCATGCAACCTTCGGCAGCGGAAAGCGAGCGCATGGCACGCCCGCCGACGAACAATCTCGAGGCCTACGACTACTATCTCCAAGCCGAGACGGCGTCACGCAACGTCCTGCTGGCCGGGCTGCGGAAGGCGCTTGCGCTCTATGAAAAGGCGGAAGGGCTCGACCCAGCCTTCGCGGAAGCCTTTGCGGCCGACGCGCGCACGACAGTCTATATCTGGCGCGAGGCCGTCAACGACATCATGCAGAGCGCGCCCGCGCGCAAGCGAGCCTATGAGAAGGCGAGCCGAGCTTTGGAACTCGAACCGGACCTTTCATCGCCCTATGCAATTCTCGGTATCATGCAGGTCGTGAATCGCCGCTACGAAGATGCGATTGCCTCTGCCAAGAAGGCTGTTTCAATCGGTCCGGGCGATGCAGAGGCGCAAGCAGCCCTTGGATATATTCAGTTATGCGCCGGCAATTATGCCGAGGCAGCCGCGGCGGTCGAGACAGCGCTCAGACTCGACCCCAACCTTTCACCCATCAACAGGGAAACTGCAGGGCTGGTTTTTCTTCTTCAGGGGAATGTCGATAATGCGATCGAGACTCTCGAACGCACCCGCGACGATGCGTCCACGGTTGGCAACTTTAGGTTTACACTCGCTGCGGCGTATGTCCGCGGCGGCCGTCTGCCGGATGCGAAAGCCGAAATCGCAGCTGGGCTCCACCTCGTAGCAGGGTCCAGCTACGTGGACTCCCTGGCTGGGTGGCAGATGACTCATGCACATTTCCGGAATCCGCAGGATCTGGCGATCCTCGTCAACGCACTGCGCCAGGCAGGCCTACCCCAATGGCGCTACGGCTTTACCCCGGACGAGCACGACCAGTTGAAGGGCGCTGAGATCGCGTCCCTCGTCATTGGCCATACATTGCAAGGCCAGATCGAACCCGGTCTCCAACCAGCCTTCCTTCAGATCGGGAGCGACGGTAAGGCGGCCTTCCGCACGACGACGCGGTTGGTCACCGAAACCGTCTACGTCGATGGCGACCTCTTGTGCGAGCAGAGCGAGAACCTGTTCGGGCGCCCCGACTGCGGTCCCGTCTACAGACGCAACGACGAAGCCGGCAAAGGCTACTCCTATGCCAACACAAGCAAGGTGTTTCACTTCACGGTCGTCCAGTAGGCGAACCTGGCTCAGTGATACTTGTCGAGCTCCAAATTGGCCGCGACCTGCGGCCAGTTGGCATCGGCTTTCGGTATGTTTTCAGCCGCATGCGCGGCGAAATCATCCGCGTTGTCGACGTCGTAGATCAGGTAGAGCTTGCCATCGATAATCTTGAATGCTTCGGGATCGACATTGACCGTGACCCCACCGCCCACAACTTCGCCAGCACAGTAGCCACCATATTGAGGAGCGTACTTGACCGGTTCGCTCATGAACATTTCCTGGTGTTTCTTGCTGGCGAAATGCCAGGGTGTCCCCAGCCATTCATAAGTGAATTCCTCGGAGCCCTTCACGGCCTTGCCGTCGGTGAAGTAAGCGACCGTGTCGTAGCCCATGATCGCCACACCGCCGAAATAACCGGTGTTTACCGAATCGTCGGCCCGGGCCGATCCCGCGCCGGCGACCGCAGCGACCGCGACCAGGGCGGCCGCCCCCAAATTCCGAACCAGTCGTGACTTGATCATCGTGCTCATCTGCATCCTCCTTCAATCGTGGATTTCTGCGCACTTCGCCGCGTTCGCCTCGCCAAGGATTTTGGCTTGGCAGGTACCACCATGGCGTTTGAACAGTCGTAAGATTTCCGTGTTGCCCTTCCAGAATGCGCGCGTTGTCGGCATGTAGCCATGACCCTCGGGATGGTTCACATCCGCACCTTTCGCTATAAGAAATTCGGCCAGTTCAAGGTGGTTTTCCTCGCCGGCCACCAACAACGGCGTAGCGCCCGCCTTGTTGGCGGCATCGTCGAGCACCGCGCCTTTCTCCAGCAGCAGCTTGGCGATCGGCAGGCTGCCCGAGAAGGCCGCCGCATGAAGCGCGGTAAAGCCGCCCGAGTTACGCGCCATGACGTCGGCGCCCTTGCCCAGCAGCAATTCGGCGATTTCGGCCTGGTTGTCGAGCGCTGCAGCGATGAGGAGGGTTGCCTGGTCGCGCGCCCGGCTGTCGACGTCGGCACCGCCTGCCAGGGCTTGCTCTACGGCACCCTTGTCGCCGGCGGCGATGGAGTCGAACAATTGCTCACCTGCGGCTGCAGTTGTAGCCGCCAATACCAGCATACCAAGTGCCAGCAGTCCGCGCATGACGTAGCGGTAGCATATATTAGTTTGGAATCATACAAGCTGCGTTCGACTTATCGGGGCAGATGCTGGCGGACGGCGCGGCCGGGCTGGCTTGAGACGCAATGGGCTCCAGGGTCGGCACTGCCAAGCGGCAATCAGGCCGGGAGCCGCCACATTCGCACACGACCTGCACCACGCAATTCCGTTTCCTCGAGTGGGTCGCAAGCAAACTTTGGTCCGAGCAGTTGATGAGTTGCGTCCGAAATACGGATTTCATCAGGCTCCGCGGATGTTTGAATGCGTGAGGCGAGATTAACGGTCTCACCCCACAGGTCATAGGCGAACCGCCTCTTGCCTATGACGCCGGCGACGATCGGGCCTGAGTGAATTCCAATCCTGAGCCTTATCGGTTCTCCCGCGAAGCGTTCGCGCTTAACCGCCTTGCGCAGCTCAACGGCATACTGCGCGAGGGCTTTTGCATGATCGGATCGCGCGGTGGGCAGGCCAGCGACGACCATCACACAATCGCCGATTGTCTTGATCTTTTCGCAGCCATGTCGTTCCGAGAGCCTATCCGCCGCCTTGAAGAAGTAATTCAAAATAGCGAGCGTCGTCACAGCACCGACGGTCCGCGCTCGTTCCGTAAAACCGACGATGTCGGCAAAAAGCACACTCACCTCTGCGTGGTTGTCAGCAATTTTCTTGTGTGCTTTCAACCGCTCGGCGATCGAGGCCGGAAGAATGTTGAGGAGCAGGGCTTCGGCGCGCTGGTATTCACGCGCCAATCCCTCCTGGCTCTTCCTCAACGCCTCGTTCGCCGCTTGCAGTTTCTCGTTGAGTTGACGCTCCCTCTCTTGCAGGAGCGTCATTTCATAAGCCTTCTGCTGAAGCCGCTGCCTGTTGGCGCGTTCGGCGGAGGCGTCAAGAAAGACCAGCCACACGCAGTCATCGTCAGCAAAAAAATGAAGGTCCGCGACACGCCCGCTGGGCAGTTCGACCATGGGAATATGAAACGGAAGCTCCGGGCAAGGCAGCAGCCCTTCCATGAATTCAAGCTGCTCGGCAACAGGCTCGCCGATGCGAAGCGATGAGAGCCCGTGATGTTCAACATTACCGCCCTTCGCAGCTACGCAAAGCTGGGCGTCGATTTTTACATATGCGACAGCGTGCCCATTGTAGAAGAAGTTGAAAATCCAACTGCTGACCTCTTTTGGCAATCCATGCATGGTCTATTTTGTGACCATCAAGGCAAGTTGATGAAACGCATCATCAACATGCTCACCCGTGAGCGCACTTGTCAGATAGATCTGCCATCCACGCTGCCTCAGTTCGTCAATCTCACTATCCGATATTGCCCACCGATCGGCCAGATCGGATTTGTTGATCAGCAATATAAACGGCATAGCGCCGAATTCGGCCTCGACCCGTTCGCGCAGCGTGAGCGCCACGGCAAGGGTTGCGGCGCGGGTTCCATCGACGACGAGCACGAGCCCGGTTGCACCTCGGACATAGCTGACGCGGAATGAGCCGATATCGTCTTCGCCGGCCAAGTCCCACAAAATCAGATCCACGGTTTTGCCCGGGAGTTCGACACTCTTCTTGTCGATTTTCACGCCCACCGTAGTCAAGTAGGTTTCTGAAAAGATGCTTTGCACAAACCTGCGAACCAGACTCGTCTTTCCGACAGCGAACCCGCCGAGCATACAGATCTTTTTTTGCAACATTTTGGGCTCCGCTAGTCCAGGTTTACGGTAATCGAAACCCGGCGATTGGTGGAGCTCCCAGCTTGACTATTTTCAGGCACCAGCGGCTCAAAGGTGCCCGCGCCCCGAACCAGCAGCAGTTCCGGAGAGACGCCGCGCTTGTTGAGAAGCGCACGAACTGTCTCGGCGCGGGCGGCGCTGATCGAAGCGTTGGCCGTCTCACGGCCCGTGGTGTCCGAATGGCCGGTCAACATGAACCGCGCTGTTACGCCTGACCTGCGGGCTTTTTCGGCGAATTCCTTTATTTGATCCGCCAATCGGTCGAGGACCGGCGTCTGCTCCGGTCCCGGCACAACTTTGCCGGAAGAGAAGAAGATATCGGTCGTCTGGATGGCCTCTCGCAAATAATTAAGTTCTGCAAGGTTCATCTCACTCAGCTGCGAGACATCCAGAATCACTCCATCCGCCGAAAGCTGGTCGGCGGCGGCCTGCGCCCGGCTGATCCAGCCGGCAGGGGCCTCACCCACGGCAACGATGCGACCCTGGACGATCGAAAGCTGAACCGATTTCGGCGGGTTCAGCGACGCCGTCAGCCGCTTCACCACGAACTTCGGATCAAGGCTTTGATAGAATTGCCACTGCGAATGAACGCGGGCGGGATCGACCTGCGTTCCGGACAACAGCGACTGCGGGTCGGCGGCAAGCGGGTCTCTCAGGCCGGAAATGTAGAAATGTCCGCCCCTCGCCGTTTGTTGGGCGACGATGATTCCCGGTTGGGCCTCAAGCCGCGACACATAGTACTGCCAGTGCTCCGCCGCGCGTGCGTCAGGGCTCACATCACGAACCTTGGAGATGTCGAATTCCGGTCCGCCTGCCGAAAACTGTCGGGCCGCTGCGCGCGCCCGATCAATCCAGCTGTCGGGAGCCTCACCCTCGGCAACGATGCGATCGTTGACGATCGAAAGTCGCACTGTATCGGGCGGATACAGCGACGCCGTCAGCCGCTTCAACACGAACTCCGGCTCAAGGCTCTCATAGAATTGCCACTGCGAATGAACCCGGGCGGGATCGACCTGCGTTCCGGACAAAAGCGACTGCGGGTCGGCGGCAAGCGGGTCTCTCAGGCCGGCAATGTAGAATTGGCCATCGAGTATCTTTTGCTCAGCAACGATGATGCCCGGCTGGGTCTCCACTCGCGACACATAGGCCTGCCAGCGCTCCGCCTCGCGTACTTCGGGGCTTACGTCGCGAACCCCCGAGATATCGAAGACCGGCCCGCCTGCCGAAAGCTGCTGGGCGGCTGCGCGCGCCCGGTTGATCCACGTGTCGGGAGCCTCACCCTCGGCAACGATGCGATCATTGACGATCGAAAGCCGTACTGAATCCGGCGGAGCCAGCGACGCCGTCAGCCGCTTCAACACGAACTCCGGTTCAAGACTCTGATAGAATTGCCACTGCGAATGAACCTGGGCGGGATCGACCTCGGTGGCGGACAACAGCGACTGCGGGTCGGCGGCAAGCGGGTCTCTGAGACCGGCAATATAGAATTGGCCATCGCGTACCTGTTGTTCGGCAACGATGATGCCCGGCTGGGCCTCCAGTCGCGATACGTAACCTTGCCAGCGCGATACGTAAGCTTGCCAGCGCTGCGCTGATTGCCAGGAAAGAAAGTACCAACCGCCTGCCAGACTCAAAAGCAGCAAGGCCACTGCCGCCACCAGCCAGGGAAATCCCTCGTGTGATTCATCCTGCTTCAGCTCGACGCAGGTCTGCAGCTGCGCCTCTACGGAGGCCAACTGCGAACCGTCGCCGTCAAACTGCTCTAAAGCCTGTGAGGATTCCTCATGGATGCGAAGCAATACATCGCGAACTATGTCGTGCAGTTCCTCTGGCGGATTTCCCCGGATCACCGAAACCAGGGTCGCAAACGGTCCAACTTCCGACCAGAGACGAAGGTCGCCGAAACGAATAGTGTCCAGGCCGCTCTGCTCTTTCTCGTTAAACGAGTCCTTCACAAAATCCTGAATTGCACTCAGCATCGAAGAAATGAGCTGAGGATCTTCGCTCGTTGCATTATCGGCCGTTACATGCGCTATCAAAAGCCCAGAATTGCGATGAATGAGAAAGGCATGCTCTATACGATAAACAAGTGAGTGCTTGAGAACAACTTGAGAGAAGCTTGCACCTGTTCTCCAAGCTTCAAATCTCCACTTGAGTCCATGCCAGGTAAATATATGTCTTAAAGTTTCATTCAGCGACTGAAAGGTCTGGTCGATCTTTTCCCCGATCGACTTGCGAATTGCCGGCAGAAACACCGGATACAATATATCCGTCAGCGTGCGCGGGCTTCTCTGGATCGACCGTTGCACAGCCCGTTCGACAGCCGGCGCAAGCGCCTCGCCGAGTTGCGTATGAGACGCTCGTGCGGTCGCACTGGGAAGAACGTCACCCACGGCCGCCGCAAGCTGCTCTGGTTCGTCCAGCAGGTGCGTAACGCGTGCAAGTTCCGAGATTTCGCGGCTGACCAGCAACTGCCGCAGCGTTTCCATGCGCGGATCGGCGGTTGGAACCGTCTCGAACTGCGCACGGTAATCCGGATCAACGTTCCGGGCAATCTCGATCAAAAGACGAGCCAGAGCCTCGCGATCAATCTCTTTATCGTTCGAGGCTGTTCTTTGCGGAAGGTTGAATGGGTCGACGGTTGACGTCAAGGTCCCATCAACTCGCTTTCCAGCTACGGTCCGAGTTGCTCTTGCTGCCGACGGGATCCTGATTCAGAGCTTTTGCAACCTCGACAAACAGGCCGGCCAAAAGATTTCGGTCAGTCTTGACGTTGCTGAGATCGGCAAACATTTTCTCGATCAGCATCTGAACGCCTTCATTCTTCTGCTTGATTTCCTCACGCAGCGAATGATCGTTCCGATTTATCCGGTCCGAAACGTCGCGCTCAAGCTCGCTCAGTTGATCCGACAACGCGCGCACCTGCTTTTCAAGGGCCTGGTTTTGCTCGCGAAGATTCCGATCGATCTCCTTGTCGGCGTCGGCTCGCGAATCTTTTTCGTTCCGTAACTGCCCCGCAAGCGAATCGATCTGCTTCTTTGCGTTCGACTCGTACATTTCGAGATTGCGCTTGGCTTCGGACTCGACATCCTTGAAGCGCTGCAAGACCCGTTCCTCAAGCTTGGAAAAACGGCGGTCATAGTCCTGCATCTGATTGCCGAACAGCAGGTCACGTATCTTGTCGACGCCGACGCCGTCGCCGGCGCCGCCGGCGCTTCCGTTTTCGCGGGCCTGGACTCCCATGAAGTTCAGCGCATTTCCTTCTGCGTTACCTATCAGATTTGCGTCCGCCTTCTTTTCTGAAGAAACGGTATTCGTAGCTTCCTTTGCCATGCTTTTGCCCTTCCATCTGAGCACCTGCCAAGGTGCAAAACCCCATAAAAAACAGAGCATGTCAGCAAAATACCCGGCTCGCAAGTCGGTATCTCTTGACTTAAGTTGATTCGTGGGGCAGCCGATTGCCGCGCGCTGATTCATCAATGGACGTTTGGGGCCAGGCCATTTCAAATGGCGGCGGCGGCAACTGCAATATTGCGCTCAATATTATTCGAGAGAGAGCGCTTCACCAATTACAAGGCAATACTGCGGGCGTTTCCGGTCTGGGCTATGGTCGACAGATCGTCGACGCGCGCGGCTCTGCTAGTCGGAAAAACTTACGCTCACGCCGCGTTGCCGAAAATATGCCTGCATCAACTTGCGGCCCTGGCGGTTGTTCTGCGCCAATTTGGTTGGATCGAACACCGCCTGTTTTATTCCTTCTCGAGCCAGCGCAGCCTTGAGCGTCGCGATATGGGCGTCGATGTCGGCATTGTCCGCCCGAAGCGAGGCATAGATGCTCTCGGTCGCCTGGGCCACGGTGGGTTCGCTCACAGCTGTCGTCCTTTGGTTGGTCGAGCGGCGGCTTAACACAGATTCGCGGCTCCGCCGATACCGATGGACTTGCGTCCATCGAAGGCGAATGGCCGCATAGCCAACCCAGCCAAAGTCGAAAGTCCGACCCGCTGCCCCTGTAGAGCTTGACGAAAATCGATGCGCCTGTTTGAGAGCGGAGGATCGAGACATCGCTGCATGGGGCGACGAGCAAGGGTGGGCAAACTGTGAAGCGCGTTCTTCGGATGCTTGCTGCGGCGATCATGGCGTCCGGGGTGACCGGCTGCACAAGCATTTCCTATTACGCGCAGTCGCTGGAGGGCCATGTACAGATCATGGCCGCGCGCAGGAATGTCGGGAAACTCATTCATGATCCTTCGACGCCTGAGTCCTTGCGCGCCAAGTTGACGTCGGCGAGCGCCATAAGACGGTTTGCGACCGATGAGCTGGCGCTGCCCGACAACAGCAGCTACCGCAGCTATGTCGACATCCACCGGGATGCGGTGACCTGGGCGGTTTTTGCCGCGCCGCAATTCTCGCTCGCGCCACAAACATGGTGCTTTCCGGTTTTCGGCTGCGTTCCATACCGGGGTTACTTCTCCCGGAAATCCGCGACCGAGAGTGCTGTCGAGCTCCATGGACAGGGGCTGGACGTCTATGTCACGGGTGTCACCGCATATTCCACTTTGGGCTGGTCCAGCGACCCGCTGCTGAGCACCATGCTGCGTCAGGACGACACCTATCTGGCAAGCCTTGTTTTTCATGAGCTGGCGCATCAGCGGCTCTATGTGGATGGCGATTCCGCATTCAACGAGGCTTTCGCCGTTGCCGTCGAAACCACCGGCGTCAGGAAGTGGCTCCGCGCCGCCGGCGATCGAGCCGGATTGCGCCGCTACGAAGCCGATCGCAAGCGCAGCGCCGATTTTCTCGGACTGGTGTCGAAAACGCGCGACGAGTTAAGGCAGGTCTATGCAAGTCCCCGCACGCCGGAGCAGATGGCGGCTGCCAAAACAGCCACGATCGACAGGCTGCGGATGCGCTACCGGCAGATGCGCGACAAAGACTGGGCCGGATACCGGGGATACGACGCCTGGATTGCTGCCCCGATCAACAACGCAAAGCTCGCCGCGACTTCTGTCTACGGTGAACAGGTTCCGGCCTTTCTTCGCTTGTTCGACTTGTGTTCGGGCGATTATCCAAGGTTTTACGCTTCTGTTCGACGGATCGCGGATTTGCCCAAATCGTCCCGTGCCGAAGCGCTCAAGGCTGCGGATAGGTGTGGCTGAACGGAAAGCCGGCCCCGAGAATGGTCCGAAACGAGCATCAGATGCAGTGACAGCCCACATGGCTGGTCTTGGTTGAAATTCGCCGGATTGCACCGGAATGCGCATGTCGTATATGCTCAGCTGCGCCATAAACCCGTGGAAGGTCGGCGCCCGTCTCGCAGGCAGATGTTCTTCTCGCATTGAGCGCGGCCCCTAAGGCCGCCACGAGCTACCGGAATCCACCATGCTCGATCAGGACGTTTCTCATGACGTGATTGCGTCTTTCGGCCCTTTTCGCCTGAGCGTTTCTGAGAGATTGCTCGCAAGAGGCGGGGAACCTGTCGCGATTGGCGGGCGGGCGTTGGATATCCTCATCGTACTGGTGGAGCACGCCGGGGAAGTCCTGAGCAGCAAGGAGCTGCTCAAGCGTGTCTGGCCCGACGTAATCGTTGAGGAGGGAAGTCTCCGGGTACACCTCTCCAATCTTCGCAAGGCTTTGGGTGACGGGAAAGATGGCAACCGATACATCGCCAATGTGGCCGGACGGGGCTACAGTTTCGTAGCGCCGGTGCAGAGCTCCGCCCGCAAGATGCCCAGTCCACCCAGCGGGGGACCCAGTCGGCCCAAAAGGCTGCCGCCGCGACTTGAAAGGATGATCGGGCGCGAAGAAACAGTTGCCGCCTTGTCCTCTCTCCTTTCGGAGCGGCGGTTCGTCAATGTGGTCGGACCGGGAGGCATGGGCAAGACGACCGTCGCGGTTGCGATAGCCCACTCCTTGCGCGGCGCGTTTTCCGATCAGATCTATTTTCTCGATCTCGGCGCGCTGGGAGATGCATCCCTCGTCCCCGGCGCTGTGACGTCAACGTTGGGTTTGAGCAGTCAGGCGACACAGGACCCGGTTTCTGCTCTGGTTGCCTTTCTGGTCGACAAGCCGACTCTTCTCGTCCTGGACAGTTGCGAGCATGTGATCGATGCCGTCGCAGTGCTGGCAGAGCGTCTGTTTGCCGAGATCCCTCTTATGCACCTGCTGACAACCAGCCGCGAGGCCCTGCGTGTCGAGGGCGAGAATGTGCATCTGCTGACGCCCCTTGAAGGGCCGCCTGAAGACAGTGGGTTAACCGCTGCGCAGGCACTTGCCGCGCCGGCTGTGCAGCTCTTCATGGAACGCGCCGTCGCGGGCGGCCTTGGTGGCGAACTCAGCGATGCGGACGCGCCGATCCTGGCGGCGATATGCCGTCGGCTTGACGGGATAGCACTGGCAATCGAACTTGCGGCCGGCCGCGTTGGCACCTACGGAATTCGCGGAACCGCCGAACTGCTTGATGATCGCTTCAAGCTTCTATGGCATGGCCGGCGAAGCGCTATTCCGCGTCATCAAACGCTTCAGGCAATGTTCGACTGGAGCTACAACCTGCTCTCCCCGTACGAACAGACGATCTTGCGCCGGTTGTCTGTATTTGTCGGCCCTTTCACGCTCAACGATGCCATAGCAGTCGCGTCGGACGGTGAAGCCGATGCGTCAGCGGTGGCAGACGCCGTCGAGAGCCTGGTCAACAAGTCGCTTATCAGGATGTCCGAGTTGGCGGGATCGACTTGCCACCGGCTCCTCGATACCAGCCGAGTGTATGCGGCAGCCAAGCTTGCCGAAACCGGCGAAGGCGCGGTGCTGTCGAGGCGACATGCGCATCACTATGCCGATCGCTTCAAACCAGACTCGACAAGAGCGACTGCGTTCGGGAACCGCGACGTCTCCGCTTACGAGCCGCACATGGGCAATATTCGAGCAGCACTCGAGTGGAGCTTTTCGGACGGCGGCGAGGCCCAGAACGGTGTCCAACTTGCAGCCGGAGCGGCGCCTCTGTTCTTGGGGTTCTCGCTTCTGGGCGAGTGCGAACGGTGGTGCGAGCGGGGCTTGTCCGCTTTAGGGGAGGCGGATCGCGGCACGGAGCGCGAATTGGCGCTTCAAGCAGCGTTGGCGATCTCGTCGATGTTCACACGCGGTAACAGCGATGCCGTCAGAAAGGCCATCGAGCGAGGCATCGGACTGGCGGAGGCGCTGCGGGACGGCCAATACAAGTTGCATCTGCTGGCCGGGCTGAACATCTTTCTTACTCGCATCGGGGACTTTCGCGGGGCCCTCGCCTGCGCTGAGCGCAGCGTGCTCGTCGCGGCAGAGCTTGGGGAGCAGTCAGGGATCATCATGACCGAGTGGATGCTCGGCGTATCGCATCACCTGGTCGGAAACCAGGCGGCGTCACAGCGACACAGCGAGCGTGGACTGGAGCTGGAAGCAGACGCCGGCAGCGTCCAGGTCGACTTCTTCGGCTACGACCACAGGATACGCGCGCTGATAGCGCTGGCGCGAGCCTTGTGGCTGCGAGGCATGCCGGAGAAAGCGCTCAAAACTGCGGACCAGGCCGTCGAAGAGGCAACCAAACGCGAGCATCCGGTCGCAGTCTGCATGTCGCTTGTTTACACTGTGCCGGTCTACCTCTGGAGCGGCGACTTTGACCGTGCGGCGCAATGGGTCGAACGTGTTCTGGCTTATGCAGCGAAGTATTCCCTGGCCCCTTATCACGCCATGGGACTTGCCTTGAGGGGCGAACTCATGATCTTGCAAGGCGAGCCGGCCGAGGGCGCGCAATTGCTCCGGAACGCTGTTGCGACGCTGAGCGCTGAACGGTTCAATATCCTTGCGACGGCATTCTTGCGAGCGCTTGCCGAAGGCATGATGCGAAGCGGCCAGCTTGATGAGGCTGCAACTACAATCGACCGGGCGATTGCCTTGGCGGACCAGGCCGGCGAGACGTATGATCGTCCGGATCTGCTGCGTGTGCGGGCCGAAATTCGCCTGGCATATTCTCCGCCCGATGTGAGTGCGGCTGAGGACTCGCTGCTTCAAGCGATCTACTGGGCAGGTAAACAATCGGCGACGGCGTGGGAGTTGAGGGCAGCCATACCGCTGGCCAGAATTTGGCAGCAACACGGTCAGGCAGACCGTGCCCGGGATTTGCTCGGCAGGCTCCTGCAGCGGTTCGGCGAAGGCGTGCAAACCGCCGATGTAAATGCGGCGAGCGCCCTGCTCGCCGAATTGAACAGTGCAAATGCACCGGGCTTACCCCCAGCGTAACGACTCTTAACAACGCATAACGCGCAATTCCTTCCTCTCCGAGCGAACATTCTTCTGCGGCATGCGACCTGCGTGACCGCATCCGAACAAATAGAAAAATAGAGGAGGATGTCATGTCATCAGCATCAATGTCGCCCACGCGGCGCGAACTTCTTGCCACCGCAGTTGCAGCCGGGGCCGTCAGCGCGCTTCCCTCTGCGCTACATGCGGCAACGGGGGCCGACTCGATTCGCCCCTTCACGTTCAGTGCCTCAGAGGGAGAACTGGCCGACCTGCGTCAACGCCTAGCGCAGACCCGGTTACCCGACAAGGAAACTGTCACCGATTACTCGCAGGGCGTACCGCTTAAGACGGTCAAGCAGCTTCTGCGTTACTGGCAGACCGAATACGACTGGCGGAAGGCGGAAGCGAGGATGAATGCCTATCCGCACTTCATCACCGAGATTGACGGACTGGACATCCATTTCATCCACGTTCGTTCGGTGCATGAAAACGCACTGCCGCTCATCGTCACGCACGGATGGCCAGGTTCAATCATCGAGCAGCTCAAGATCATCGAGCCGCTGACCAATCCCACCGCGCATGGCGGCAGCGCATCGGATGCCTTCGACATCGTAATTCCGTCGATGCCGGGCTATGGATTTTCCGGCAAACCGCTGACGACCGGCTGGGGTCCCGAACGGATCGCGCAGGCATGGACTACGCTGATGCGGCGCGTTGGCTACAAGCACTTTGTCGCGCAGGGTGGCGACTGGGGCGCTACCGTCACGGAGCAGATGGGCGTGCAGGCGCCGCCGGAACTGCTCGGCATTCACACCAACATGCCCGGCGCAATTCCTGCAGAGATCGACCAGGCATCTTTCGCCGGTGCGCCGGCGCCGTCCGGTCTGTCCGATGAGGAGAGAAGCACGTACGAACAGCTCGTTTTCTTCTACAAGCATGTTTACTACGCCCTTTGGATGGCAACGCGCCCGCAAACACTGACCGGGTTTGCGGACTCGCCCATCGGCCTCGCCACCTTCCTGCTCGACCACGACATGGCCAGTCTGCAGATGATCGCGCGTTCGTTCGATGGGCAGACTGAAGGCCTCACCCCGGACGATGTCCTCGACAATGTCACGCTGTTCTGGCTCACCAACACAGGGGTTTCGTCAGGTCGCCTCTATTGGGAGAATAAGCTCGCGTTTTTCAGTCCCAAGGGCGTCTCCGTTCCGGTTGCCGTAAGCGTCTTCCCCGACGAACTCTACCAGACGCCGCGGAGTTGGGCGGAACGGGCGTATCCCAAGCTCATCCACTACAACAAGGTCGACAAGGGCGGTCATTTTGCTGCTTGGGAACAGCCGAAGCTCTTTACCGAAGAGCTTCGCGCCGCGTTCCGGTCGCTTCGACAATCGATATGAGATGAACGGGCGATATGAGATGAACGGGGCGCCTGCCGCTCCGCTCTCCTTCCAAGACGGACCGGGCAGACGCCCCGGTCCGCCGCACGTGAACTCACAAACCGCTAAAATCGGAGGAACTGGACATGAACGATATTCAGCAGCGCGGCGAAGCCGCAATCGCGACACCCGCAGCGCGGGGCGTAGACATAAGGCTCGAGGTCGCGGTCATTCCCGTTTCGGACTTCGACCGTGCCAAGCACTTCTATAGCGGTTTGGGCTGGCGACTGGACGCCGACCTCACAGGCGACGGATTTCGTGTCATCCAGTTTACGCCTCCGGGCTCCCCGTGTTCGGTAGTCTTCGGCTCAAGGACCACAACGGAACCCTATGCGCGGCTCGAAACCGATGTCCTCAAAAGCTGTGGCGAGCTCGTCGTGTCGGACATCGAGGTAGCGCGCGCCGAACTCGCCGATCGCGGCGTCGACGTGAGCGAAGTGTTCCACTATGCCGGAAGTGAAGGCCGTGTCAGCGGTCCGCACCCCGAACGGCGCAGCTACTTGTCGTGGGCATCCTTCAGCGATCCGGCCGGAAATATCTGGATGTTGCAGGAGGTCACTGCGCGAGCGCCCGGCCGCGTCGACACTGGCGAAACCACATTTGGCTCGTCGGCCGAGCTTGCGGCGGCGCTCCGGCGTGCGTCCGTGGCCCATGGCGAGCACGAGAAGCGGACAGGCGGCCAGCGTGATGAGAATTGGCCGGACTGGTACGCTGAGCACATGGCGGCGGAGCACGCGGGCAAGGAGCTGCCTCTATAGGGCGGGCTGTCGGTCGGTTTGAACCAAAGGAGCGGCGTGGCTCTCACAACGGCCGCCTGTGCCACAAAGTTGCCTGCGGGAGCTTGGACTGAACTTGCTGCCCGCAGTGCGGCTCGATCGGGAGTTCGTGCCTGAGATGGTGGCACGCGGCAGCGGTGTCGTGATCCATGTAACGTCGATACAGGGCGCCCTTGCGGAGAACCTCAATGTCGGCACGGTTCAGAATGAGCATGGAAGATTCTTCCATAATTTGCAAAAATTATACGACAATGTCTCTCAGAGGATTTAAAATCTGCTGATCCCAATAAAATTCTTAATCAAATTAGATAGCACCTTTCTCCACGTTTCGCATACATTTTGGTGATTGAGAGTGGCGATGGAGGTCTGCGGAATGTCGCTTTCCGAAACATTCGAACGAGCCCTGTGACGTCCACCCATCTACG
Source organism: Mesorhizobium sp. P2_D6 (assembly GCF_056404315.1). Taxonomy (NCBI): domain Bacteria; kingdom Pseudomonadati; phylum Pseudomonadota; class Alphaproteobacteria; order Hyphomicrobiales; family Phyllobacteriaceae; genus Mesorhizobium; species Mesorhizobium sp. P2_D6. The sequence continues at coordinate 15,789 of NZ_JBFUEG010000031.1, forward strand.
ATTAAGTGCAACTCGAGCCCCAGCCGAACCAAATATCCGCCTATGGCACCGTAGGCTTTCCAGTTCCCTCACCCACCCTTCGATCTGCGCCCCGGCGACGAGGCGTCAACCTCTTGCGTGCGGATGTGCACTCTTCAAGACCCGAATCGACCAAATCGTTTTTTTCCGAAAATCAGAAAGGAACCTTCAATGACCGCATCGAAAAGCCTCCTCGCCGCGACCGCGATGGCGGCCGCCCTCGCCTCAACTTCGCCTTCCCAGGCCGCAGACCGCATCCCCGACGCACAATCTGTCAAGAACGTCGTATTGGTGCATGGAGCGTTCGCCGACGGTTCCGGCTGGCGCGGCGTCTACGACGAGCTCACTCAGCGCGGCTATCGCGTCACGATCGTTCAGAACCCTCTGACGTCGCTTGCGGACGATGTCGCAGCGACCAAGCGTGCTCTCGACCGACAGGATGGCCCAACGCTCCTCGTCGGGCATTCGTGGGGCGGCACAGTGATTACCGAGGTCGGCGTTGACCCGAAAGTCACTGGGCTCGTCTACATCTCGGCCCTATCGCCCGATGCAGGTGAATCATCTGCCCAGCAATATGAAGGTTTCGCGCCAGCTACCGAGTTCGTCGTCGAGACCACAGTTGACGGTTTCGGCTACGTGAAGCCAGAAAACTTCAAATCCGGCTTCGCTCACGATGTGAGCGACAAAGACGTGATCTTCATGAGAGATTCGCAGGTCCCGATCAACATGTCGGCCTTTGGCACGAAGCTAAAGAATGCGGCGTGGCGGTCGAAGCCAAGCTGGGCTGTTATCGCCACTGAGGACAAGGCATTCGATCAGGCCATGTTGCTGCACATGGCGGAACGCATAGGCGCAAAGGTTACGAAAGTGTCAGCTAGCCACGCGCTCTTCGTGACCCAGCCTAAAATCATCGCTGATACGATTGATCAGGCATCACGCGAGGTATCGGCAAAGATCCGATGACCGGGGCGTGTTTCGCTACGGCTACGTATTCGCCGCGCAGAACGACGGCGAATACGTGTGCTTGGGAAACAGAGTGCCTCCGCCGGCACATCGGTATGTGAAAAAGTCGTCCGCTTTTGGATAAGCGCAGAAACTCACCCGCATGGCCGCCTTGAGGCGCGAAGCGGCCATTCACCGCATCTCTTGGGCCTTGCCGTATCAGCAGCCCACTATCCGCAGCCCCCGTCAGTCAATACGCCCTGGCACAAGCGCCTGTCCTTACCCCTCACCCGAGCGACAGTTCCTTCGTCTGGTGTCGCAGCACGAGGCCGACCGCGCCCAGCAGTGAATCGTTTTCGGTGTGCTTGCCAACGATGATGCGCGTGCGCAGGGCCGGGGCGATATCGCGGGACTTGATGAGCGTGTGGCGTTCATAGGACGCGATCAGCGGCGTCAACAGAATGTCGCCGGCCAAAGCCATGTGGCCGCCGATGATGATAAGCGGCGGATTGAGCACCGAGCCGATCAGGCCGAGACCCCGGCCGGCGATCTCGGCGGTATCCTCGATCATCCGCAGTGCCCTGACGTCGCCCTCTTCGGCCATGGTGATGACATCGTCCATGGTGACTTGCCGCCCCACGACACGCGAAATCTGTTCCAGCGGCCGCGCAAAACTCGCATAGAGCTCTAGGCATCCGCGATTGCCGCACCGGCAGAGATCGCCGCCGGGATCGATGCTGATGTGCCCGAATTCGCCGGCGCCGCCGGCGATGCCCGTCACCAGCCGGCCATGCTGTACAATGGCGCCGCCGACACCCAGATCGATCTTGAACAGCACGAAATCGTCCTGGCCGACGGCCGCGCCCCACATCAGCTCCGCAATGGCCGAGCAGTTGCTCTCATTGTCGGCGAAGATCGGCTGTTCCAGGACGGGTCCGAACACATCGCGTATGTTGACGCCGGCCCATGTTGGAACCATGCTCGCGCGCAGCACCACTCCATCGCGGCTGACAGGGCCGGAGACGGAAACCCCAACCCCCAGGAGCCCCGCCACCGGCAGACCGTTTTCCTTGTAAGATTGGTCAATTGCCGATTTGACCATCTGGGCCGCCTGTTGCGGCTGGTAGTCGAGATCCATTGGTATAGTTTGTTCGGCAATGACGGAATGCGAGACATCGGCGACGATGAGCCGTATCTGCTGAAGAGCCAGGTGAATTCCGACGCAGGTGCCTGCTGTCGGATTGAGCGTAACGGCCGCTGCTGGCCTGCCGATACCTCTGATGCCAGCGCTGCTGGTCGGGGCTTCGATTACCATCCCCGACTTTCTCAAGCCGTTGAGCGCGGTCGAGACCGTTGAGCGCGCCAGACCGGTGACGCGTGCGATCTGCGACGCCGAGAGTACGCCGCGCTCGCTCAGGCAGCGCACGATCATGCTCTCCGGCGACGCGGACGGTCGGTCGATCAGCCAGGTTCTAAGCGAAGGTTTTGTCATGGATCAACATAAACATCGTTGACTGATAGCTCCAATATGTCATCTTGGAAAGAACTCGAGATTAACGCATCTCGCCGGCAGCGGCTTCAAACCGCGGCCATAAGCGGTCGATACGAACCGTGCAACCATATGTGGGAGTGAAACCATGAAATCCGTTATGACCGCCTTCGCGGTCGCTGCTGCTACGTGCACCTTTGTCGCCGGGGCAGCCTTCGCCGAGCCCAAGACGAACCTTTTGCACCAATGGGCGACCGGATCGGACGCGCAGGCGATCGCCAAGCTCGGCGAGATGTTCACCGCCAAGGGCGGCAAATGGGAACAGACCTCGATCGCCGGTCACACGGCCAATACGCTGGCCAAGCTGCGTGCCGACGTCATCGCCGGCAATGCCCCGCCTGCCGTGCAGCTCAAAGGCCCGGAAATCGCCGAGTGGAACGAGACCGGCATGACCGCCGATCTCGACGAGCTGGCGGCCTCGGAAGGATGGGAGAAAGTGGTCGCGCCGGAATTGCTGCCGGTGATGAAGCCAACCGGCAAATGGGTCGCCGCTCCCATGAACATCCACCGCATCAACTGGCTCTGGGCCTCGCCCAAGGTCATGCAGGCGGCCGGCGTGGCGGAAATGCCCAAGACCTGGGCCGAGTTCAATGCGGCCTGTGACAAGATCGTCGCCTCAGGCAAGATCTGCATCTCGCATTCGACCGCCGACTGGACGGATTCGACGGTGTTCGAGGTCGTGCTCTACGGCCAGGATATCGATCTCTATCGCAAGGCCTTCGTCGAAGGCGATGTCGAAGCCATGCGCAGCCCGGGGATGGTCAAGGCCTTCGAGCAGATGCGCCTGATGACGAGCAAATACATGGATCCGGGCATGGTCGGCCGCGACTGGGATTCGATGTCGGCGCTCGTCGGCAAGGGCGACGCGGCGTTCCACATCATGGGCGACTGGACGATCGGCCTTTTGACCGCGGCCGGCTTCAAGGAAGGCACCGACTATGTCTGCGCCCAGGCGCCGACCGATTGGGGCAAACCCGGCTTCATCCTCAACTCGGACTCGGTCGTGTTTTTCAAGCAGAAGGACCAGGATTACATCGACGGCCAGAAGCTGCTTGCCAGCCTGATCCTGTCGCCCGACTTCCAGACGGTCTTCAACCAGGCCAAGGGCTCGATCCCCGCACGCCTGGATATCGATCTGTCGAAGGGCTTCAATCCGTGCCAGCAGCTGTCGCAGAAGGATCTGCAGGCGTCGATCAAGGAGGGCACGCTGGTGCGCTCGATGGCCCACAACATGACCATCCCGCAGAAGATGCGCGGCGCGATCATGGACTCCATCACCGAGTTCGTAGCGACGCCCGACATGTCAGCCGAGGACGGCGCCAATGCGATGGCCGACGCGGCCGAAGCACAGAAATAGACGGGGAACGGCCGGGCGCAATGTCTATCCGCACCCGGCCATCAGCCATCCCAGTCCCGCGCTCTGCCAGTCCAGTGCTCTGAATGTCAAATCACGAACTGATCCTGTCGGTCCCTGCCCCCGCCCGCCCCTGGCGGGAGCGGCTGGGCTCAGCAATGCCCTTGCTGGTGCTCGGCCCTTCCCTTGTGGCGAGCTTCGTCTACGTATTCGTCTTCACCGGCTGGACGCTCTACATCTCGCTCTCGAACTCCTCGCTGCTGCCGACCTACGGCTTCGTCGGCCTGGACAATTACGCGTCGCTGTGGGCGAACCGGCGCTGGAACATCGCCTACAACAACCTGTTCTTGTTCAGCGGTTTCTACATTGTCTGCTCGATGGCCGTGGGATTGCTGCTGGCGATCCTGATCGACCAGCGTGTGCGCGGCGAAGCGGCCTGGCGCACGATCTTCCTCTATCCGCTGGCCGTCTCCTTCATCGTCACCGGCACGGTCTGGAGTTGGCTCTACAACCCGGTCGATGGCATCCAGGCGATGGTGCGTGGTTTCGGCTGGACGAGCTTCAGTTTCGCACTCGCCAGCGACCGGCACTATGCGATCTACGCGGTGATCATCACCGGCGTCTGGCAGGCCTCGGGCTTTGCCATGGCGCTCTTCCTGGCCGGTCTGCGCTCGGTGGATCAGGATCTCGTCAAGGCCGCGCAGATCGACGGGGCATCGACCTTCCGCATCTATCGCAAAGTGCTTCTGCCGACGATTGCGCCGATCTTCCTGGCGGTCGCCGTCATCCAAATCCAGTTCGCCATCAAGACCTTCGACCTGGTGGCGGCCCTCACCAAAGGCGGCCCTGGAATCTCGACCACCTTCCCCGCCATCTACGTCTATGACCTGATGTTCCAACGCGGCCAGATCGGCGAAGGCGCGGCCGCCGCCATCATGATGCTTGCCGCGCTTGCCGTGGTGCTGGTGCCCTATTCGTTCTGGGTGGTCTGGCGGCGGCGCAAGGAGGCCGGCCATGGCTGACGTCTCACTGGACCAGTCGCTCGATCATCGCGCCGCCACGGTTGCGGCGCGGAGGCATTTCCTCACCCGCCTCGTCATCTATGGGCTGCTGGTTGTCTTCGCGGCGATCTACTTGGTGCCGCTGCTGGTCGTGGTGCTGAATTCATTCCGCGATCAGCAAGAGATCGCGCGCAACGGGCTGATCTCGCTGCCACGCAGCTTCCGCCTCGACGCCTGGGGCCAGGCCTGGAGCACCTATTGCATCGGCGGCACCTGCGAGGGCATGCAGCGCAACTTCTACAACTCTCTGAAAATGACGATCCCGGCGACGATCATCTCGACAGCGGTCGGCGCGATGAACGGTTACATTCTGTCGAAATGGCGTTTCAGGGGTTCGGAAGCGCTGTTCACCTGCATGCTGCTCGGCGTCTTCATTCCGGGCCAGATTTCGTTGATGCCATGGGCGTTCATCCTCGGCAATCTGGGGCTCAGCAATTCGGTCTACGGGCTCGTCCTCATCCACGTCATCCAGGGCATTTCGTTCACCACCCTGTTTTGCCGCAACTACTATGTCAGCATCCCCGACGATCTGATCAAGGCGGCGCGCATCGACGGCGCGGGCTTCTGGCGCATCTTCCGCAAGATCATTCTGCCGCTCTCCTCACCGATCCTGATCGTCACGGTGATCTGGCAGTTCACCGGCATCTGGAACGAATATCTGTTCGGTGTCGTCTTCACCTCCGGGCAGCAGCAGCCGATCACCGCCGCGCTGGTCGCGCTGACGGCAAGCGGCACCAATGTACGCGCCTATGATGTCATGAGCGCCGCCGTGCTGATCGGCGCGCTGCCGCCGCTGCTGATCTATCTCTTCGGCGGCAAGTATTTCGTCCGCGGCCTGACCCAGGGTGCGATCAAATGAGGCGCAATCAAGTGAGCGGAGCCTGTCTCCTATCGCCGATCGTCCCGTCCGCCAAGAAGGGCATTGCATGTCGACATTGACCATCCGATCCCTGCGCAAGAACTTCGGCGCGGTCGAGGTGCTGAAGGGCATCGATCTCGAGGCGCAGAACGGCGAGTTCATCGCGCTGGTCGGACCGTCCGGCTGCGGCAAGTCCACTTTGCTGGCGATGATCGCCGGGCTGGAATCTGTTACCTCCGGCGAGATCCGCATCGACGGAAGGCTGGTCAATTCGGTTGCGCCGAAGGACCGCGACATCGCCATGGTGTTCCAGTCCTACGCGCTTTACCCGACGATGACGGTGCGCGAGAACATCACCTTCGGCATGGAAAGCCGCCGCGTGCCGAAGCCGCAGCAGGACGAGGCCGTCAAGCGAGTTGCCGCCTTCCTGCAGATCGAGCCGCTGCTTGGGCGCAAGCCCGGACAGCTCTCGGGCGGCCAGCGCCAGCGCGTCGCGATGGGCCGGGCGCTGGTGCGTGATCCGAAACTGTTCCTGTTCGACGAGCCGCTTTCCAATCTCGACGCCAAGCTGCGCGTCGACATGCGCACCGAAATCAAGAAGCTGCATCACCGCGTCGGCAAGACGACGGTCTACGTCACCCACGATCAGGTCGAGGCGATGACGCTGGCATCGCGCATCGCCGTGATGCATCAGGGCGAGGTCCAGCAATTCGATGAGCCGGCCACGATCTACAATCGTCCGGCCAACATGTTCGTCGCCGGCTTCATGGGGTCGCCGGCGATGAATTTTCTGCCGGCCGAACTGAGCGAAGAAGGCGGCCGCCCCGTTGTTGCCTTGCAGACCGCCGACCGCAAGACGGCCAGCCTGCCGATCGTCCAGACCCTTCCATCCGATACGCCGCGACAGCTCATTCTCGGCATCCGGCCGGAGCACATCTACCGGTTCGATCCCGATCTTGCGCGCCGCAAGCCAGGCATCGCGCAAATCGATGCCGTGGTCGAACTGGTCGAGCCGACAGGTGCCGAGACCATGGCCGTGCTGCGCCTGGGCGGCAAGGAGATCACCGGTCGCTTCGACCCCGACGGCACGCCAGGCATGGGTGAGACGGTGACGCTCGGCATCGATATGGCGCGTGCGTGCCTGTTCGACCCGACAACCCAACGCCTGATCTGACCTGATCTGAAATGAGTTCCGCCTTGTCCTTCGCCACCTATCCGAGCTTGGCCGATCGTGTCGTGCTGATCACCGGCGGCGCTTCAGGCATCGGCGCCGACACGGTCCGCGCCTTCGCCGTCAACAGCGCCCGCGTCGCGTTTCTCGATCTGCAGCAGGAGGCCGGCGAGGAACTCGCGCGCGAACTCGCCGCCACGGCGCCGCATACGCCGCTGTTCCTGCGCTGCGACGTGACCGATATCCCTGCCCTCCAGGCCGCGATCGGCACGGTGCGCGAGCGCCTGGGACCTGTCGCGGTGCTGGTCAACAACGCTGCCGACGACAACCGCCACCCAGTCGCCGACGTGACGCTGGAGTATTGGGACCACGCCCAGGACGTGAACCTCAGGCACCAGTTCTTTGCCGCCCAGGCCGTGCATCCGCACATGAAGGAATTGGGCTTTGGTTCGATCGTCAATTTTTCCTCGATCGCCTGGCGTTTCGGTGCGGCGGATATGGCGCCCTATGCGACGGCCAAGGCCGCGGTGGTCGGGTTGACGTTCGCGCTGGCGCGGGCGTTTGGCCCCGACAACATCCGCGTCAACGCCATCGAGCCGGGCGCCGTCATCACCGACCGGCAGCGGCAGCTTTGGTACAAGACACAGGCCTCGGTCGACCAGGTCGTGCAGCGCCAGCTGATCCGCCGGGTTCTCGCCGGCGAGGAGATCGCGCGCACGGTGCTGTTCCTCGCCGCCGACGACAGCCGCATGATCACCAAGCAGTCGATCACCGTGGATGCCGGCCTGCGATGACCCAACCAAAGGATCGCTTCATGCTCGAGGTCGGCCTGAACCCCTACGGCCTGACTTATCATCTCGGCCTCCAGGGCCGCGGCACGCCACGCGCCAATCCGAGGCCCGCCGGGCTCGAAGGTTTCATCGCTCTGGCGACCGAACTCGGCGCACGGGTGCTGGAGATCTGGGTGCCATGGCTGAGCGAGCTTTCCGACGACGCGGTGATCGCGCTGCGCGAACGGCTCGCCGGCCTCGGGATCACACCGATCGTCAGCGGCGGTCTGCTGGTCGGTGAACCGCTCGACGACGCATTTCGGGCCGCACGCCTGTTGAAGGCCAAAATCATCCGAACGGCGCTGACGCCGGTTCTGTGTGGCGACCGCAACGCCGCCGGCGGAAAATGGAGCGAGTACGCCGGCATCATTCGGGAGCGATTGGTGGAGTGGGGTGCCCGCGCGGCTACCGAAGGTCATGTCCTCGCAATCGAGAACCACCAGGATTTCACCAGTAGGGAAATTGTCGATTTCTGCGCCCTTGGCGGCGAAAGCGTCGGCGTCACCTTCGACACCGGCAACACATTCCCGGTTGGCGAAGCGCCGCTCGATTTTGTCAGGCGGATCGCCCCTCATGTCCGCCATGTCCACCTCAAGGATTACCGCGTGCAGTTCACGAGCGAAGGCTACCGGCTGATCCGTTGCGCCATCGGCGAGGGGGCGGTGCCGTTTGCCGAGCTGTTTGCCATCCTCGGCCAACACCACGATCGCATGACCGCCGTTCTGGAACCCGGCGCCTTGGAGGCGCGGCATGTCCGCTTCCTTAGCGACGACTGGTGGCGCGGCTATCCCGAGAAGACGGCGCGCGAATTTGCCGCCTGCCTGGCGGCAGCCCAGCGCAACCGGCTGCCCGATGATGCCGACTACCGCACCCCCTGGGAGCGCGAGGACGACGTTTCCCTGGTTTCCTATGAGCTCGACATGATCCGGCGCAGCGCCGCCAACATGCGCAACCTTGGTTTGATGGAGAAGATCTGATGACGGCACGTGAACTCGATGGATTGACCGCCTTCGTGACCGGCTCCGGCCGAGGGCTTGGCCGCGTGATGGCCGAGCGCCTGGCGGAACTCGGCGCCAATGTCGCGATCCACGACATGGACGAGACAGCGCCGGCCAAATATGGCGAGTTCGCCAATCTCGGCGAAGTGGTCGAGCGCCTGAAGCGGCATGGCACGAAGATCACCTCGGTGACCGGCAACATCGGCGACCAGAAGGCGGTGGCCGAGATGAAGCGCAAGATCGAGGCCGATCTCGGCGATGTGCATGTGCTGGTCAATTGCGCCGGCGGCGACATCGGCGCCAAGGGCGGCAAGCCGAACCCCAACAACGCCCTCGACATCGAACTGGACGACATCCGCGTGCTCACCGAGAACAATCTGATCGGCACGATGCTGGTCTGCCAGGCCTTCGTGCCGCCGATGAAGCAGCGCGGCGGCGGCTCCGTCATCAACATCGCGTCGGCGGCGGCACATCTCGGCTGCTCGCCCGAGGTCGTCTACTCCACCTTGAAGGCCGCGGTCGTGCATTACACGCGCTGCCTTGCCAAGGAACTGATCGACGACGGCGTGCGCATCAACGCGGTCAGCCCCGGCGCCACCAAGACGGCACGCTTCCAGGCGACCCGCGTGGTCGACCCGGAGCGCATGGATTCGAGCAGGAAATCGCTGAACCGTTATGCCGAGCCGGAAGAGATCGCCGAGGCGGTGGCCTTCCTCGCCGGCCCCCGCGCCCGCTTCATCAACGGCCAGGTCATCCGCGTCGATGGCGGGTTTACGATCTTTCCGGGGTGAGTGGCGGCCGCCCGGCTGCCGCAGGGCAATCGCATCCGAGCAGCGCCAGCCCCCTCTCCGGCCGCTTCGCGGCCACCTTGTATCTACACGAGAGAGATTTCGTGGGATTGAAGCGATTGAGCCAAGGTCCGGGCGGCCGCCCGGACCTTGGCTTGGCGAAGTCGCCCGTACCACCTGAGGTTACAGCCGCGGGAGAGCTTGGGATCTTCGCCTTCGTCACGCACGACCGAACAGTCGCTTGGTTCCAACCGTACGCACAAGGCAGGTTACCGTGAACA
>NZ_JBFUEG010000032.1:0-24399 GCF_056404315.1 Mesorhizobium sp. P2_D6
TCCGCTATCGCGGCCTGGCCAAGGCGGCAGGACAGGTCCTCATCGCGGCCATGGCCTTCAACATGCGCCGCTGGGTAACGCTGGCCACCTGAGCCTGGGTCGCACTGCGCCCGAAACCCACCGAATACGCCAACTCCTACCCTATCCGGCCGCAAACCCGCGCCGGAAAGCACCTCGATGCGCCCCTGCCGTCTCTCCAGGCATCCAAAGCCCGATAACGCAACAGGCCCCTTGTGGGGGAGATGTCCGGCAGGACAGAGGGGGGCGCCGTAGAGCGCAACTTCAAATGCTTGCGGGCGGCGCCATTTCCCCATGACCCGCGCCCTCACCCTCATTCGTCGCCGTCTCGTCGGCAGCACCTTCGTGCTGCTGATCGTCATCATCGGCACCTTCCTTTTGCTCGAAGCCGCGCCCGGTGACGCCGTCGACGCCTATATCGTCTCGACCGGCGGCGATGCCGGCATGATCGAATTGCTGCGTCATCGCTGGGGCCTCGACCAGTCGGAACTGACACGGCTCGCCAACTATCTCTGGGCGCTGCTGCATCTCGACCTCGGCCAGTCAGTCACCTTCTCGCGACCGATCCGCGAAGTCATCCTCGAGCGGATGCCGACGACATTGCTTCTGATGGTCAGCGCCACCGCGCTCTCCTTCGGCTTGGGCTCGGCGCTCGGCATCTATGCCGGTGCCAGACCCGGCAGTTTTCGCGACCGCTTCCTGTCCATCGGCTCGCTGGCGCTCTATGCCGTGCCTGGGTTCTGGCTCGGCCTGGTGCTGATCGTCGTCTTCGCCGTCGATTTGCGCTGGCTGCCGATCGGCGGCATTGAGAGCCTGGCCTCCGACAAGACCGGCTTCGCCCGCGCCGCCGACATCGCCGTCCATCTCGTACTGCCGGTTTCCGCGCTCGGCTTCATCTATCTCGCGCTGTATCTGCGCATGATGCGCGCCGGCATGGCCGAGGCCTGGCGGCAGGATTTTGTCCTCGCCGGCCGCGCCAGGGGGCTGTCGCGCCGCCGCATCGTGTTGGCCCACGTCGCCCGCAATGCGCTCTTGCCGCTGGTCACCATGCTCGGCCTGCAATCGGCGCAGATGCTGGGCGGCAGCGTCGTCATCGAGAGTGTCTTTGCCGTGCCCGGGCTCGGCCGGCTGGCGCAGGAAGCGGTGGCCTCGCGCGACACACCGCTGCTGCTCGGCATTATCCTCACCAGCGCCGTCCTGGTCATCGCCATCAACGTTGCCGTCGACATCGCCTACGCCTTTCTCGACCCGCGCGTCGGCGCCAGCGAGGCCGGCGCGTGAGCCCGCTCAGCCGGTTCCTGCGCCGGCCGGAAGCGGTCGCCGGCGCGATCATTCTGGCGGTGCTTTTCGCCATGGCGCTGTTTGCGTCGCTGCTTTTCCCCGGCGACCCTCAAGCCATCGCCGGTCCGGCCCTGCTGCCGCCGTTTCAGGACTGGTCGCTGCCGCTCGGCACCGACCGGCTCGGTCGTGACGTGCTGGCCGAATTGTTCCACGGCGCCCGTACCTCGCTGGCGGTCGGGCTGGCGGCAGCAGCGGCGGCGCTTTTGATCGGTGCGGTCGTTGGCACGCTGGCCGGCTTCGCCGGTGGGCTTGTCGACGAGGTGCTGATGCGGATCACCGATGCCTTCCAGACCGTTCCGAGTTTTCTCCTGGCGCTGGCTTTCGTCAGCGTCGTCGGCCCGTCGCTCGGCATCGTCGTCGCGGCGATCGCACTTGGCGCCTGGACCGGGCCTGCGCGTGTGGCGCGCGCCGAAGTACTGTCGATCCGCGAACGCGACTACGTCGCCGGTGCTCGCGTCATCGGCATGCATCCGATGGCGATCGCTTTCCGTGAAGTGCTGCCCAACGCTCTGCCGCCGGTGCTGGCTCTGTCCTCGGTGATCGTCGCCGCGGCGATCCTCACCGAAGCAGCACTTTCCTTTCTCGGCCTCGGTGACCCCAACCGCGTCACCTGGGGCGGCATGATCGCCGAAGGACGCACCGTGCTGCGCACCGCGCCCTTCCTGTCGATCGTTCCAGGTATCGCGCTCGTGCTGACCGTGCTCGGTATCTATCTCGCCGGCGAAGGCGTGGTCGAGACGACGGCCGTGCGGAGGAGCCTGTCGTGACCGCGCTGGCTGAGATCCGCGATCTCTCGGTGCACTATCGGCGGGATGGGACCGAGGTGACGGCGCTGAAAGGCATCAGCCTTGATGTTGTTGCCGGCGAGCGCCTGGCGATCATCGGCGAAAGCGGTTCGGGCAAGAGCACACTGGCGCTGGCGATTGCCGGGTTGCTGCCGGCGAGCGCCAGGGTTGAGGGGCGCATCGATTGGTTCTTGGAATCGACGGGAAAGGCAAGTGCCAAGGCACCCCCCTCTGTCCTGCCGGACATCTCCCCCGCAGGGGGGGAGATCAGCAGTTCCGACGTTGGCTCTTCAACTTCGACGATTGGCGAAGACAGAGATGAGAGCACAATCTCCCCCCTTGCGGGGGAGATGTCCGGCAGGACAGAGGGGGGTGTGACGGAACGCCGAACATCCGCGATTGGCGGACCCCGACAGCCCCTCTCCGGCCGCGACATTGGCTTCGTCTTCCAGGATCCTTCCGCCAGCCTCGACCCGGTGATGGCGGTCGGCAAGCAAATCGCCGAAGTCGCCCACACCCATCTCGGCCTTGACTGGCCACAAGCTTACGCCAGGGCAAAGCACCTGCTCGAACGCGTCCGCTTGCCCGACCCGGCCTCCGCCATACGCGCCTTTCCTCATCAGCTCTCCGGCGGCCAGAAGCAGCGCGTAGCGATCGCCTCCGCGATTGCGGCCGGACCGAAACTGCTGATCGCCGACGAGGCGACCAGCGCGCTCGACACCATCGTGCAAGCCGAGATCGTCGCGCTGATCCGGCAACTGGTCATCGAAGATGGCATGACGTTGTTGTTCATCAGCCACGACATCGCGCTGGCCGCCGAGCTTGCCGAACGCATCGCCGTGTTCCGGCACGGCGAGCTGATCGAGATCGGCTCGACGAAGCAGATCGTCAATGCCCCGCGCCAGGACTATACGCGCGCGCTGCTCGACGCCCATCTTGGCCTCGACGCCTCGCCGCTGCTGCGACGGACGCCGGCATGAGCTTGCTCACCGTCTCCGACCTGACCAAACGCTATCGCCGCGGCGGCAAGACCATCGCCGCCGTCGACGGCGTCTCCCTCACCATCGAGCCCGGCGAAACGCTGGCGCTGGCCGGCCCCTCCGGCAGCGGCAAGTCGACAATCGGGCGGCTGGTGCTCAGGCTGATCGAACCGGATGCCGGAAACATACAATTCGAAGGCGACGACTTCCTTACCTTGAACGGCGCTGCCCTGCGCGCCCGGCGAGCCCACCTGCAAATGGTGTTTCAGGATCCGCTCGCCGCCTTCAATCCGCGCGCCACGGTGGCGCGCGTGCTTGACGATCCCTTGCGCATCCATGCCATCGCTTCCCGCGCCGAGCGTCCGGCCCGCATCGCTGCCTTGCTCGAGCGTGTCGGGCTGACGGCCGATCTCGCTCCACGCGCCATCCATGAAATCTCCGGCGGCCAGCGCCAGCGCGTGGCGATTGCCCGCGCCATCGCAACGAATCCGGCGCTGATTGTGCTCGACGAGGCGGTGTCGGCGCTCGACGTTTCCGTGCGCGGACAGATTCTTGAGCTGCTGCTCGACCTGCAGGCCAGGGAACGGATCGCCTATCTCTTCATTTCGCATGATCTCGGCGTTGTTCGTGCGATCGCCCACCGCGTCGTCCTTCTCGACGCCGGTCGGATCGCCGAGAGCGGCGACGCCCGCGCCGTTATCGACGCGCCGCAATCGGCCATCGGCAAGGCGCTGGTGGCGGCGGCACCAAGATTGAACAGAAGCAGCAGGCAGGTACCATGACAGACGCCGAAGCCAGAGCCGAAAAACTCTCGCGCGAACTCGATTCCGCCTTCCGCAACCGGGCCGATCTCTATCGCCTGCTTCTCGACGAGCTGACCGGCGAACTGGGCGCGGAAAGAGCCGAAGCGATCATGATCCGCACCATCGAGCGGCGCGGCAAGGAGGTGGCGGCAGCAGCCTTTGCCCGCTTCGGGCCCAACGACGCAGCGGCCATCGGCGAAGCGTTCCTGGCCGTCAGCCCGGATGGCGGCCTGATGTATCCGACCGATGTCGAGCGCGGGCCGGACCACATCGCCTTCAAGGTGAAACGCTGTCCGCTGAAGGAGGCCTGGGTCGAGGCGGGTGTCGGCGATGAAAAACTTGCCACGCTCTGCCGCATCGCCGGCGCCTTCGACCGCGGCCTTTTCGAGGCGACGGGCGTGCGCTTCGACAATGTCACCTGGACGCCGGGCCACGGCTCAGGCTGCTGCCACATCGCGCTGACCAACCGGGATGCTGCCGGATAGCCAGCGGCGCCGCCCAATCAGTCGCCGGCAAACACATGCAGCTCCGTGCCCGCCTGTTCGACAGCAGTGCGCAGGTCGGCCTTGGGTTCGCTGTCGGTGACGATGTCGGCAATGTCGTCAAGTCCGCAGATGCGCTCCAGGCTGGAGCGGCCGAACTTGTCGTGGGTCACCACCAGCACCGTCGACAGTGAACGCGATATCATCGCGCGCTTGACTGCCGCGGCGCCGGAGATCATGTCGCTCGGACCGTCGGCACTTAGTCCCGACGCCCCGATGATGGCGACGTCAGCGTTGTAGCGGCGCACGAACTCAACCGTGTCTTCGCCCAGCACGCTGCCTTCGCGGCTGTCATAGGTTCCGGGGCAAAGCAGCACGCGGAAGGTCGGATTGGCGCCGGCCACCGAGGCCACGCCGGTGGAATTGGTGATAATGGTCAGGTCGCGCTTCAGCTGCGAAAGGTTGCGTGCCACCTCATAAGTGGTCGAGCCGCCGTCGATCATCACAATCTGGCCCTTCTCGATCAGGCCGGCCGCGCCGCGGCCGATGCGGGCGCGCTCGTCGACCAGGGTCAGGCCGCGCTCGGAAATCACCGGTTCGGTCGTCACCAGCGAGATCGTCGCGCCGCCATAGGTGCGGTTGATGAGCCCGGCGTCGCCGAGTTCGATGAGATCGCGGCGGATGGTCTCGCCGGCGACGCCGATTCGCCGGGCGAGCTTGGAGATGCGTATGGACGCCGACCGGCGCACTTCCGAAAGGATAAGCGCGTGCCGCTCCTTCTTCGTCAGTCGGCCTTGATCCATGACACTTCCATTCCCTTTGCAGCAATCAACGCGTCGGCAAGCTCGGCAAATCCTTGCGCGCCGCGCCCGCTTGTGACGAAGGCAGGAGATGCCGGAAGTTCGCCGGCGAAGTCCAGCACATTAGCGACGCCGACGCTGTTGGGGAAGAAGCCGAACATTGGTGCATCGTTTGGACTATCGCCGACGAAGGCAATGCTGTCCTTGTCGTGGTCAATATCTATACCGAAACAGTCCTGCAAGAATAGCCGGCTTGTCGACAGTTTGTCGTATTTGCCGAACCAGCCATTGACATGGATGGACGAAATTTTCGCCCTCGCCCCATAGCGCTGGAAGATACCAACGATCTTCAGCACTTCGGTTTTTGGCAGCGGCGCGACATCCTCGCAAAAGTCGATCGCCAGATCGGCCTCGCGATAGGGCTGGTCGGCGGCGACCGCCGCGCCCGGAACCTCACGCTGCACGGTCTGCTCGATCTCGCGCAGACGTGCGGCATCGGCCTGCCGTTCGGCAGCGCTTTTGGCGTAGTGGCGAACAATCCGCCTGGCAGCGTCGTCGTAGCGAAAATAGAAGGCGCCGTTCTCGCCGATCACACCATCCACCGGCCATTGCCGCGCGATCAGGTCGCACCAGCCAGCCGGCCGGCCGGTGACCGGCGCGACGATGAACCCAGCCTGCTTCAGCCGCTCCAGCGCCGCATAGGCCTTTGCCGGCAATCGTCCCCTGTCAGTCAAGGTGTCGTCTATGTCGGTCAGCACGACGGCGATCTTGCGCCGGTCCAGGGTGGTGAAGTCGGCAAGCGGACGCAGCACCCGCTCAGGCTCCCGCCGCGACCGTTTCGAGCGAGACGGCCGCGACGTCGAGCATAGTGAACCTGTCGCGGATCAGCCGGGCATTGGCGACTGCTTCGTCGTAGAAGGCAGCCGGTATGGCGACCTCCTGCGGCGTGGTCGGCGCACCGGCGGCACGCAGTGCTGCCGCGATCTCGCGCGCCGGACGGGCCACGCGGGAAAGCCTTTCGCGATACGAACGCCATTGCTCGGCCAGCATGGTGTTGATGGCGGTCGCCCGCTCGTGGTCGAGCAGCTTGGGCTTGAACGCTGCCCAGCAGGAGCGTCCAAGCGTTTCGCCAAAGATCTCGATGAAGCGGTCCGGTGTATCGGCGGACGGCGCAAGCTGCAGCTCCGGCAATGCCAGCACGCGTTCCTGCAGCCGCGCCATTGTCAACGTCGTCACCGCTATGTGTTCGCCGTGATGCGCCTCGGGCAGGCCTTGGCCGCGCATATCGATGTAGTGGGCGATCAGATGTTCGCCCTGGCTGGCAGGATAGGAGCCGCCGCACAAAGTCATGCCGAGGCCGGACATGACGAGCGTGCGCACCAGCACTTCCATTGCCTCAAGGTCGCCTGTCCTGAGTTCGCCGGCCTTGGCGATCAGCGTCTTCTCGTCCTCGGCCAGAAGCATGAACGGCGCCTGCCTGTAGGGCGTGCCGATCAGCAGATGCGCCATCAGCCAGTCCGTCTGGGCGGTCGGCCGCGCCATCGAGTCGCCGAAGCCGGCGGCGATCAGCCGGTGCGGCGCCCGCGCCATCACGTCGAGGTCGAGGAATACCCCGACCGGCAGGCTTGCCGTCAGCGATTTCTTCAGCCCGTCCTCGGTGATCGCCGCCGACACCGAGGTATAGCCGTTCATCGAAGGTGCGGTGCCAAACACCGCATAGGGTTTTTGGGTGAGATGCCCGGCATATTTGGTGATGTCGTTGATCGAGCCCGATCCGACCGCGACGAGGCCGCTGGCGTCTTTCGTGCGGGCGATCACCGATCGCACAGCGTCCATGTCCGGATGCGGATGGCGCGGCAGGATGATCTTGTCGACATCGCTGGAGCCGCGCAGCGCGATCGACACCCTCTCGCCCAGCGCCAGGCGCGTGTCGGGATCCATAACCACGGCGAGCTTGCGGCCGAGCGGCAACGGCTTGACCAGCGCATCCGCTTCGTCGCCGAGACCGCGCCCGATGACGATGGTCTTCAGCGGCACCGATAGCATGCCCTCACCATCCGGATCAGGCAACGTACCGGCAATAAGGCGATCGAGCATTTCCTTGGACATCGGGATGCCGTCCAATCAGTCAGCATGAAGCGGGGTCAGGGCATCGAACAGGGTCCGATACCGGCGGTAACTTCTGTCGTAGGTGGCCTTGGCCGAAGGATTGGGGTCGATCGTCTCGATGCCACCGCTCAGCCTTTCGGCCGCCTGCCGCAGTGAGGACGAAAGGCCGATGGCAGTGGCAGCAAGGATTGCCGCACCGATCGGCGAGGCATCGGCGACGTCGACAATTTCCACCGGCCTGCCGCTGACATCAGCGCGGATTTGCGCCCACACCCGGCTGCGGGCGCCGCCGCCCGAGAGCCTGATGCGCCCGGTGGCGATGCTAAGTTCGTCCAGCCGGTCGACAACGTCGCGCATGGCGAAAGCGCAGCCCTCCAACAGCGCGCGGGCGCAGGCCGCTTTGCCGTGGAAGGAAGTAAGGCCGTAGAAAGCGCCCCGCGCCTCGGCGATCCAGCGCGGCGCCATCGCGCCGGACAATGCCGGCAGGAACAGCAGATCGTCACTGCCGGCAACGACGGTCGCCGCGAGCTCCGACATTGCCCCGGGAGAATCGACGCCGAAGGTGGACAGGAACCAGGTCACCGCACCGCCCGAAAGCCATCCGGGATTGGAGACGAAATAGCGGTCGTCGAGAAAACCATGCGTCTCGACCAGACCGCCGGGGTCGAGGCGAAGCGTGTCGGATACCGCGCCGACCACTTCCGCCGTGCCGAGATTGCAGGTAACGACACCGGGCACGACAACGCCGGCGCCGATGGCTGCGGAAAAATCGTCGCCGGTACCGACAGCCAGTGGCGTCCCCACCGGCAGGCCAGTCAGCTCGGCGCCCGCACGGGTCAAGCTGCCGGCGACCGCCGATGCATCGTCGATGCCGGGCAATTTATCTGCATCGATGTCGAAGGCGGCGAGCAGTTCGCCGGCATAGAAGCGCTCCTTCAGCCCATAGAGCATGGTCGTCGAGGCCAGCGCGTGGTCGATGACGGCACGGCCGCACAAAGCCGCGACCACGAACGATACCGGCTGGTGCCAGAGTGCTACTCGGCGCGCTTCGGGCAGGTTGCGCGTTGCCCAGCGGATTTTCGCCGCCATATGCGTTGCGTCCAGAACGAGACCGGTGCGCTCGCGGATGAAGTCCGGGTCGATGCCGGCGATCTCTCCCGACGCCCGCCGATCCATCCAGATGATGCACGGCGCCAGTGCCTGGCCGCTGCTGTCGACCGCGACGCAGCCGTCGAGCTGGCCGGCAATGGCAATTCCTTTGATGTCGGATGGCGCCAGCCCGGCCTTGTCGAGCGCGTCGGCAATCGCCGGCTTCAGCGCCGCCAGCCACAGCGCCGGATTCTGTTCGGCCCATCCCGGCGCCGGAAAGGCCGGCTGGTAAAGCACGCCGGCCTCGCCACGCAGCCGCAACTCGTCATCGACGACAACCGCCTTAAGGCTCTGGGTGCCGAGATCGATGCCGATAACCGCCATTAGACACGCTCGCAATCCGCGAGGACATCCCGCAGTTGCGAGAGGATAGAACCTTTCGTCGGCGAATAGGAACCGTCGAAAACCGCTGTGCCAATGGTAAAAGCGTCTGCGCCAGCCTGCTTGATTGCCTTGATCCGATCGGCCGAAGCCACCGCGCCGGCTACGATCAGATGCCGCAACGGACCAAGGCCGCGTCGGGCGGCGCGAACCAGTTCGGCCGGGTCGGCCTCGGTGGCGCGATAGGCGAGGATATCGCATCCCGCACAACCCTTTTCCGCAAAGGATCGGCAGTCGGCCTCGACATCTCCCGGGGAGCCGCCGAGCTTGGTCGGATGGCCGACCGGCCGTCCCGGAAAAGGGTAGTATTCGGTGTCGCTCCCCTCCAGCAGCGCCATGATCTCGTCGACCTGCGTGCCGCCAAGCAGGCGTTGGATGCCGAGATCGCGGGCAATGCGCGCGGAGTTGAGGCACGCCTCCGCTGTCGTCGAGACTACTTCCATATAAGTGGTGGCGCCTGTCCGGCGAATGGCGCCGGCGAGCTTGCGCAGCACATCGGGCGCAACGCCAATATCCTTGAAGCCGACATGCTTCAGACCGACCGGCTCGATCAGATCGACCAGGTCGAGACAGTCCTCGACCGTGCGATCGTTTCGCGTCAGCATGAAGATGAAGTCCATCCGAAAGGTCCCTCGCCTGGTCGGGAAAGCCGGGTTACTGCCGGGCTGTTAACATCTCCCAACCATTTGTTGCAAGGTGCCACATTTTAATTTGCAGTGCCACACATCTTATGACAGAACGGGCGCCGGCCCGCCGCAGCGCTAATCTGGCGGCTGTTCTATGTTTTCAACAAGTCGAGGCGCTTGTTCTCGACCGGCGAGCTCATCTTCTGGGACGCCATTGCGCTGGTCATCCTGCAGCTTGTCTGGCTGATCTGGTTCTGAATCCGCGTCGAGAATAGCCGAGCGCAGTCGTCCTTGCGCGGATACGATGTCGCCGCCACCGCTTCCGTGGCGCGAATCGGCGAGCGGCCGGGGAACTGAAAATCACGCATGCAATCGCCTCCGATGATCCCCGCCCGGCAGCGGTAACTCAGTGCTTGATGCGATCGCGCATGGCGTACCACAACATGCCGAGCACATAGAGCGGACCGCGCAGCGCCGTACCGCCCGGGAACGGCATCGGCGTCAGCGTCGAGAACAGGTCGAGCCGCGCGGCGTCGCCGGTGATCGCTTCGGCCAAAAGCTTTCCCGACAGGGTCGACAGGATGACGCCCTTGCCGGAATAGCCATGCGCGAAATAGACCTCGCCATAGTGCCCGACATGCGGCAGCCTGGACGTCGTCACCGACACCAGCCCGCCCCAGGCATGGTCGATTCTGACGCCCTTAAGCTGCGGGAAGGTGGCTTCCATATGCGGCCGCACGAAGCCGGCAATGTCGGCCGGCGGCGATGGCGTGTAGCGCTCGCCGCCGCCGAACAGCAGGCGGCCGTCGGCCGACATCCGATAGTAGTTGACGACGAAGCGTGTGTCCGACACCGCGACATTGGCCGGGATGACATTGCGCTTGCCCTCCAGCGGCTCGGTGGCAACGATGTAGTTGCCGACCGGCATGATGCGGCTGTTGACGCGCGGCTCCAACCCGTGGAGCAGAGCATCGCCGGCCAGCACGACATGTTTGGCCCTGACCGAACCCTTCGCCGTCGAGACCCGGATCGACTGCTCGCGCTCCACCTTCACCGCCACCGAATTCTCATGAATGACGACGCCAGCGGCCACGGCGGCACGGGCAAGACCGAGCGTGTAGTTCAGCGGATGCATGTGGCCACCGAGCGGCTCATACATCGCGCCATGGTAAGGCGTGTCGACCTTGGCCCGCGCTTCCGCCGCCGACAGGATCTCGACGTCGCGAAACTTCATCACGCTCTCAAGGCATTTCGCCTCGTCTTCAAGGTCTTTGAGATCGGAGCCGTTGACCGCACCGACCAGATGACCGGTCAGCCTCAGATCGCAATCGATGGCGTGGCGCTCGATGATGTCGAGCACCAGGCCGCGCGCCTCGAAGGCGAGGTCGAACAGCGCCTTCGCTCGCTCGGGGCCGTAGAGCTTGACCAGCCCCTTGGCGCCCTTGCGCAGGCCGGGAATCATCTGGCCGCCATTGCGGCCCGACGCCCCCCAGCCGATCTTGCCGCCTTCGAGCAGCACCACCTTCAGGCCGCGCTCGGCGGCATGAAGGGCGGCGGACAGGCCGGTGCAGCCGCCGCCGACCACCACCAGGTCGGCCTCGACATCTCCCACCAGCGCTGGATGGTCCGGCGCCGGATTGGCGGTGGCGACATAATAGGATTTGCCGACATCGAGACCGGAATTGAAACCCGTTGAACTGGAGGTCATGATCACACCTTCAGCAATAAATGGTCGCGTTCCCAGCTCGTCACCACGCTCTGGAACAGGTCGAGCTCGACGCTCTTGACGCGCAGATAGGTCTGGAAGAAATCCTCGCCCAGCAACGCCCGCACCGGCTCGCAAGCGGTGAAACGGTCGAGCGCCTCCTCCATGGTTTTCGGTAGCGTGCTTTTGATCTTGTAGGCATTACCCGACGCCTCAGCCGAGCGCGCCAACTTCTGCTCGACGCCGAGATAGCCGGCGAGAAGCGAGCCGGCGATCGCCAGATAGGGATTGCAATCCGCACCCGGCAAGCGGTTCTCCACCCTTCTTGCGGCACGCCCGCCGGCCGGCACGCGCAGGCCGCAGGAACGGTTGTCATGCGACCATTCGATGTTGGCCGGCGCGCTGTGGTTCGGCCGGATGCGGCGGAACGAATTCACGTTCGGCGCAAACAGCGGCATGATCTCAGGCACGTACTTCTGCAAGCCGCCGATGAAATGGTCGAACATTTCGGTGTCGGCATCATCAGCGCCGGCAAACAGCGCCGCGCCGGTCTTCTCGTCGACGACGGACATGTGCAAATGCATCGAGCTTCCCGCCTGCGCGGCGATCGGCTTGGCCATGAAGGTGGCGTGCATATCGCTTTGCTGCGCCGCCTGGCGCGTCAGCCGCTTGAACAGCAGCACCTGGTCGGCCAGCGGCACCGCATCGCCATGGAGCAGATTGATCTCCAATTGCGCGGTGCCCGATTCATGGATCAGTGTGTCAAGCGGCAGACCGGCGGCCGCGGCATAGTCATAGACGCGCCGGATCACCGGCTCGAATTCTTCCAGCGCCACCATGTCATAGGGATGCTGTGAGCCTTCGGCGCGGCCATTGGCGCCGACCGGCGCGGTCAGCGGCTGGTCTGGATTGGGATTGGGCGCGGTCAGATAGAATTCCACCTCCGGCGCCACCACCGCCCGCCAGCCGCGCTGGCGATAGAGATCGAGCACGGCTCGCAGCACGTGCCGCGGCGAGGCCATCCATGGTCTGCCGTCCATGTGGAAGGCGTCGGCGAAGACATAGGCTTTGCCGGCACCGCCGCCTGGCGCCAGGCACAGCGTCGAGACGTCAGGCACCATGCGCATGTCCGGATCCTGATAGGCAAAGCCTTCATCGATCGAGCCGGAATAGCGGCCGTCAATGCTGACCAGGAAAGCGCTGCTCGGCAGGAACAGCGCGCGGTCTTCCAGCGCCTTGAGGAATTTTGCCGCCGGCAGCGCCTTGCCGCGCAGCACGCCGTTCATATCGGGCACCAGGCACTCGACTTCGGTGATGCCGTGCTGGTTAAGCCAGCTCTTGGGATCGTTGCCGGTGAAGAGAGCGGTATTGGTATTTTTGTCCTGCATTTTGGTTCACGTACCTATGAGAGAGAGTATGGCTTGCGCGGCCACATCCGTTCCAGGGGTCAGCGTCATCCGGGCTGCATTCTCCCTGAGGCGGGCGCGCATCACATCGTCGGCGAGCAGGCCGAGAATGGCTCTCTCCAATCCCCCTTCGGTCCAGGCATCGCGGCCGATATGGTCGCCGACGCCCGTCTCTCCCGCGCGTTGCGCGTTGTCATGTCCGTCCCAGCAATAGGGCATGATCAGCGACGGCACGCCAAAGCGCAGCGCCTCGCAAAAGCTGTTGTTGCCGCCGTGGTGGATAAACAGGTCCGACTTCGCCACCACTGAAGGCTGCGGAAACCAGGCGTCGAGATAGACATTGTCCGGCACCGCGCGATAGGCGTCGCGCAGGCCACCGACGTTGACGATGAAGCGCGCCGGCAGCCTGTCGAAGACGGCGAGCATGCGCTCGATCAGGCCGACATCCATGGCGCCGAGGCTGCCGAAGCTGACATAGACCAGCGGCCCGCCATTGCGCGGAAACACCGGCACCTCGAACGGTCCTTCCGAGCGCACACAGCCTTCGAGATAGATGAAGCGCGCGGGGTCGAGCGGCTCGGCGCGCTCACGCCGCACGATCGTTGGCGTCAGCAGCAGGTTGAGGTCGGGCGATGTTTCGAGGAACAAGCCCTTGGGCAACGGCGCCAGACCGGCATCCCCGCGAAAACGGTTGAAGCGGTCATGCGCCGGCGCTGATGCCGCGAGATAGCGCGCTTCGAACGCCGCGCGTTGCGGGTCGTCGGCAGCCATCCCGGACAGATAAGGTGGCACCTCGGCATCCGGCAGCTCCGTCTCGGCGCAGGAGACGACGCGCACCCACGGGCAACCGGCGGCTGCGATCGCCGGGAACATGATGACATTGTCGAGCACCACCGCATCCGGCTTCAGCCGCGCCAGCAATTGGCGCAGCGGCGCCTCGGCATTGACAGCGGTATCGACGATCGCCTGCCAGGTCGGCGCGACATAGGTTTCGAGCTGGTCGATCGGGCTCAGCCGGAAATGCGGCAGGTGCCGGCGCACGAAGGCCTGCCAGTAGCTCTGGCGCTCGCTGTCGCTCAGCGGCTCGTCAGTCGGCAGCTGGTATTCCTGGAAACCGTAGTCGGCAAAGACGCCGGAGAAACCGGCATGGCAGATGAAGACGGGCCGGGCGCCCCGTGCGCGCAATGCCTGTGCGATACCGACGCAATTCAACGCGGCGCCGAAACTGGCTTCGGGAAACAGCGCGATGGTCGGGCTGGCTTTACGCGTCAATTATTCCTCTTCAGTCCGGCCGGCTGATCATGCCGAACAGTGCGGGAGCCCCGCGGCTGGCCGCTTGCGGTCGCTGGTTACGGGAGAGCCGCAGGTGGATGCGAAGCAGATCGGCAGCCACCTCATACTGCCGGCTTTCAAGATAGTCGAGTATGCCTAAGTGTTCGCGCAGCGATTGCCGCAGCCGAAAAACGTTGACCCCGGCATAGATGCCCGGTAGCCGGCGCAGGCGGAGATGATCGGCCAGCGCATCCGACACAAAGCGGTTGGCGCAGCCTTCGGCGATCATGCCGTGGAAATCCATGTCCAGCCGCTGGAACTCGCGCGTGTCGAAGCTTGCGTCCGGCAACGCCGACAGTACCTCCATGCCCTGGCGCAACGCTGCCGCCCGCGCACCATCCAGCCGGAAGCCGGGCGTCAGGATCGCAGCCGGCTCCAGCAGCAGGCGGAATTCATAGCTCTCGCCTTGCGCCTCCGGATCGTCCGGCGCGCGCCGGAACAGCCAGGACTGGCCGGGCGCACGATCAAGCAGATTCTCGTCAGTCAGTTTGTTAAGCGCTTTTAGTACCGTCTTGCGATCAGCTTCGTACCGCCGCATCAGCCCCGCGACGGTCACCGTCTGGTCAAGCCTTCGCGCTGAGCGATCGCGCAGGATCGCTTCGGCAAGCTCGTCTTCCTCTGCGCTTGGAAGCTCGGCGGCGATGGCCGGCTGCGCAGCGAGGTCGACCGCCAGATGATAACCAGAGTCGGCCTCCCAGCGCACCACGCCCTGCCCGGCAAGCAGGCTGAGCGCCGCGCGCACTGGCGTGCGTGAGACATTGCACAGCGAGGCGATCTGCTGTTCGGGCAGGCGCGCGCCGGGCTCAAAGCCGCGCTGGCGCGCGACATCGAGGATGCGCTGCGCCAGATCGAGATGGTTGGTGCGAGGTCGTCGGGCTGCGGCTTGCATGACTGGTCTCGGCGGACGGAAGTGACGCATTGGTTTGGCCGATCGCCGGAACGGACGCAATCGGCCAGATTCCTCGGTCGGTTGGCAAATTATGGATTGACGTACTTTTTTCTGCAATAGTACTGTCAGCACAATCGGCGAGAAAAGACCGAGGGAACAGGATCGAGGCATCGGCGCGGGTCGCCGGCTTTGGTCTGGCGAATGAATTCGACGATCAAACCGAATGGGAGTCTGCCATGACCGCTACCAGCCTGCGGCGCCGTGCGCTCAAAATATCTTCAATCGCTCTCGGCCTTGCTCTGGCGCTGTCGGCGCCGGCCGCCGCCGCCGACCTCGTCATTTCCAACTGGGATGGCTACATGGCGCCCGACGCCATGGCCGCCTTCAAGACCGCCACCGGCGTCTCCGGCGAAGTGGTGGTGCACGCCACCAATGAAGAGATTATGGGCAAGCTGATTGCCGCCGGCGGCAAGGGCTATGACGTGGTTTTCGTCTCGTCGCCCTTCGCCGAAGTGCTGAACAAGCTCGGCCTGACCGAACCGGTCGACCACGCCAAGATCCCCAACCTCGCCAACCTCTATCCCGAGGCAACAAAACTGCCGCACGATGTCGGCAACAATTTCTCGGTCCCCTACACCTGGGGCACGACAGGCCTGTGCTACCGTTCCGATCTGGTCAAGACGGCGCCCACCAGCTGGAGCGACCTGCTGGCGCCCTCCGACGAGTTGAAGGGCAAGACCACCATGCTGGCGACCGACCGCTGGCTGCTGGCCGCCGGGCAGCTCGACAAGGGCTATTCCGTCAACGAGACCGACCCGGCCAAGATGGCCGAGGTCAAGGACCTCTTGATCTCGGCCAAGAAAACCCTGCTCGCCTATGACGACACCACCTTCTACTCCAAGCTGGTTTCCGGCGAGGCGTTGATGGTGCAGGCCTGGGACGGCTGGTGCAACTACGGCATCGCCGACAAGCCCGAGATCAAATACGTCATCCCCAAGGAAGGTTCGGACCTGTGGGTCGACACGATGGTGGTGATGAAGGCGTCCGAACACAAGGACGACGCCTTCAAGTTCATCAACTTCATGCTCGACGCCAAGAACCACGCCTGGGCGGCACAGAATATCGACTACAAGGTGCCGAACAAGCCGGCGATGGAAAGCCTGCCGGCCGATTTCCTGGCCAAATTCCCCAACATGGCGATGCCGGTGGCCGACCTCGTCAAGTTCGAGCAGTTGCGTGACGTCGGCGAAGCCCAGCGCGACTATTCCAAGATCGTCAGCGAGATCAAGGCCGCGCAGTAAGCAGCGCAGACTTCACGGCCGGCGGTGCTTCTGCCGCCGGCCCTGAGCGGTACCTGAAGAATTGTCCCAGACCCGACTTCGCTCCTCCCTGCTGATGGCCCCGGCGCTGGTCTGGCTGACCGCGCTGATGGTGGTGCCATGCGCATTGGTGCTGGCGCTGGCCTTCTTCCGGCGCGGCATCTATGGCGGCATCGACTACACCTTCACGCTGGAGAATTTCGGCCTGGTCTTCGACCCGCTCTATGCCGGGATATTCCTGAAGTCCGCGCGCATTGCCGGCACCGCCACGCTGATCGCTGTGGTGATCGGCTATGCCGCCGCCTATGCCATCGCAGCTGCCCCGCGCCGGTGGCAGCCGGTGTTCCTGTTCTTTGCCGTGCTGCCGTTCTGGTCCAACTATCTGATCCGCACCTATGCCTGGATCGTGCTGCTTAACCGCGAGGGCCTGATTACCCAGTTGCTGCGCTGGTTCGGCTATACCGGCGAGCCGCCGTCGATGCTCTATACAGAAGGCGCCGTTATCGCCGGTCTCGTCTACAACTATCTGCCCTTCGTCATCCTCGCCTGCTACGCGCCGCTGTCACGCCTCAACCCGGAGCTGGCGGAAGCCTCACGCGATCTCGGCGCCTCTGCCGCCACCACGTTCCGCCGTGTCATACTGCCGCTGACGGTGCCCGGCATCGCCGCAGGCGCTGTCTTCGTCTTCGTGCTGTCGATTGGCAATTTCGTTACCCCGGCGCTGCTTGGCGGCGGCCGCTTCCAGATGATCGGCAACCTCGTCTACGACCAGTTCCTGACCGCCAATGACTGGCCGTTCGGCGCCGCACTTGCCATGGCGCTGATCGCCATCATGCTTCTGGTGCTGATGGCGCAGGCGCTGGCCGCCGATCGCGCCGCGGGGCGTGCGGCTGAGGTAAAAGCCGATGGCTGAGCGCGGCGCGATCCTTGCCTTCTCCCCGTTCACGGGGAGAAGGTGCCCCGAAGGGGCGGATGAGGGGCGACGCCAGCGCCTGCAAGGTTGGGCGCTGCCCCTCATCTGCCTGCCGGCATCTTCTCCCCGTGAACGGGGAGAAGGACGCAGTTCGTTCACGCGGCTCCAAACAGTCGGAGGCTCGCGATGAACGAATCCTTCACCCGCGCTCTCGGCATGCGGACGATCCTCGTTCTCGTCTTCGCCTTCCTCTACATCCCCATCGCCGTGCTAGTGGCGCTGTCCTTCAACGAAGGCGGGCTGCCGACGGCATGGTCGGGCTTTTCGCTGAAATGGTATGCCTCGCTAGCCGGCAATGCCGCGATCCTGTCCGCCGCGCTCAACACGCTGATCGTCGCGCTGGTCTCGACAGCCATCGCTACGCTGCTCGGCACACTGCTGGCGATCGGCGTCGAGATGCGCCGGCAATACGGCAAGGGCCTGGAGGCGCTAATCTTCGCGCCGATGATCATTCCCGACATCGTGCTGGCGATCGCGCTGCTGTCGTTCTTTTCCATGCTGAACCTGACCATGGGCCTGCACACCATCATCCTTGCCCATGTCGTCTTCAACCTCGCTTTCGTCTGCTCGGTAGTGCGCGCCAGGCTGAAGAACTTCGACTGGTCGATCGTCGAGGCCTCCGCCGATCTCGGCGCCTCCGCCATCACCACCTTCAGGCGGGTAACCTTGCCGGTCATCCTGCCGGCGGTGATCGCCGGTGCACTGCTTGCCTTCACGCTGTCGGTCGACGAATTCATCATCGCCTTCTTCACCGCCGGCGCCGGCCGCGCCTCGACCACGCTGCCGATGCAGATCTACGCCATGATCCGTTTCGGCATCACGCCGGAGATCAATGCGCTGGCGACCATCGTCATGGCTGTAAGCATCACCGCGCTGACCCTGTCGCAGCGGCTCAACCGTGGGATCATCGGCCAATGAGCGAACCGCGCACGCTGCTCGCCATCGACCATGTGTCGAAGAATTTCGGCCGCGTCACCGCCGTCGACGGTATCTCGCTCGACATCCGCGAAAACGAGTTCTTCGCGCTGCTCGGCCCCTCCGGTTGCGGCAAGACGACTTTGCTTCGCATGCTCGCGGGCTTCGAGACGCCCAGCGACGGCCGCATCCTGCTCGACGGCAAGGACATCGCCCGCACCCCGCCCAACAAGCGGCCGGTCAATCTGATGTTCCAGTCCTACGCGCTGTTCCCGCATATGAGCGTGCGCGCCAACGTCTCCTATGGGCTGGAGATGGAGCGTTTGCCGACGGCTGAAATTCGCTCCCGCGTCGATGCCATCCTGGCCACCACCGAACTCGTCCCGTTCGCCGACCGCAAACCGGAGCAACTGTCGGGCGGGCAGAAGCAGCGCGTCGCGCTCGCCCGTGCCTTGGTCAAGCGGCCCCGGCTGCTGCTGCTCGATGAGCCGCTCGGCGCGCTCGACAAGAAACTGCGCGGCGCCATGCAACTGGAACTGAAGCGCCTGCAGCACGAGGTCGGCATCACCTTCGTCATCGTCACCCATGACCAAGAGGAATCGCTGGTCATGGCCGACCGCATGGCGGTGTTGAAGGACGGCAGACTGCTGCAATGCGATACGCCGCACGCCATCTACGAGCATCCCGCCGATCGCTTCGTTGCCGACTTCATCGGCGTGATGAATTTCGTGCCGGGCAAGGTATCAGCCGATGGCGTAATAGCGGCGAACGGCGTGCGCATCGTCGGCAAGGTACCCGCCACGCTTGCGCCTGGCGCTTCCGCCGTCGCTTCGGTGCGGCCCGAACGCATCCGGCTGTTCCCGTCAGCTGAGACCGCCAACCGCACCAGCGGCACGGTCGAGGCGCTCGCCTATCACGGGCTGGACCTGCAGCTCCATGTCAGCACGCCCTTGTCGGCAAAACCGTTTCTGGTGCGCGTCACCGCCGATGCTGCCGACCGCCGGCCGGTCTCGTCGGGCGACCAGGTCGAGCTCGGCTGGGACGCCGCCGATGTCAGAATTTTTGAGGAATGAGAGGAGAAGCCTGATGGCGCAGAAGACGATCGCGTTTTTTCCGGAAGCAGCCTATGGCCCGGCGCTCAATTCCGTCGGCATCGCGCAAGCCGTCGAGGCGCGCGGCCACAAGGCTGTGTTCCTGTCCGACCCCGGCTTCGTCGATGTCTACAAGGGCTACGGCTTCGAGGCGCATCCGGTGAACCTGTCGGAACCGATGCCACCCGAGCAGATGGCCAAATTCTGGGAGGATTTCATCAACGGCCACATCCCGAACTTCCGCAAATCGCCCTACGATCAGGTCGACAATTATGTGAAGGATTGCTGGACCGCGATCGTCGACAGCGCCAAGTGGGCGCAGAAGGATCTGCCGCGCGTTCTGGCCGCCATCGAGCCTGACGTCATCTGCGTTGACAACGTCATCCTGTTCCCGGCGATCAAGCAGTTCGGCAAGCCCTGGGTGCGCGTCATCTCCTGCTCGGAAAACGAGATCGAGGATGAGGACATCCCGCCGCATCTGTCGGGCTGCGGCGAGAACGACCATGTCGGCCACCAGCGCTACCGCGACCATTTCAACGCCGTGATCAAGCCGATCCATGACGACTTCAACGCCTTCCTCACCGCCAATAAGGAGACGCCCTACCCGATCGGCCAGTTCTTCGAGGCCTCGCCCTATCTCAATCTGCTGCTTTATCCCGAAGCGGCGAAATTCAAGCGCCGCCATCCGCTCGACCCCAAAAAATTCCAGTATCTCGAAGGCTGCGTGCGGCAGGAGAAACCCTACACGGTACCGACCTTCGCCGAGAACAATGACGGCCCGCTGCTCTATGTCTCGTTCGGCAGCCTCGGCGCCGGCGATGTCGATTTGTTGAAGCGCATCATCGCGACGCTGGGCAAGACGCGATACCGCGCGCTGGTCAATGTCGGCGGCTACAAGGACCAGTATACGGATGTGCCGGGCAACGTCATCGTCGAGAGCTGGTTTCCGCAGCCTTCTGTCATCCCGCAGGTCGATGCCGTCATCCACCATGGCGGCAACAACTCGTTCAACGAGTGCCTCTATTTCGGCAAGCCGGCCATCATCATGCCTTATGTTTGGGACGGCCACGACAACGCCACCCGCGTCCAGGAAACCAGCCATGGCTTCGGCATGCCGCGCTATGACTGGAGCGATGCCCAGTTGATCAGCCGGATCGAGACCTGCCTGACCGATCCGAAGATGAAGGCCAAGCTGGCGAAGACCTCGGCGCAGATGCAGGCGCAGAACGGCCCGGAAAAGGCCGCCGGATTGCTGGAGGCGCTGCTGTGACTTCCTCCGCCCCGCACCTCTACCAGGCCTCGACCCGCACCGATCTCGTCGACTGGGGCGTCCAGCCGGATGCGCTGGACGGTGCTTCGCACTCGACCGGCAAACTTGTCCACAAAGGGCCGAACAACCAGCCGGAATCCGGCATCTGGGTGTGCACGCCCGGCCGCTGGCGCCTCTCGATCCCGCGCGACGAATTGTGCCATTTCGTTGCCGGACGCGCGACCTACCGGTCGGATGTCGGCGAGGTGATAGAAGTCGCGGCCGGGACCGTGGTCATGTTCCCCGCCGGCTGGACGGGCGAATGCACCGTGCATGAGACTATGCGCAACGTCTACATGCTGGCCTGACATCGCTGCACAGGAGCAAGACATGCCGACACCGCACTGGCCAAAAGTCTCGACCGTGGAACTGGAGGATTGGGGCGCGGGCAGCAACACGCTGGCCGGCTCGCCGCGCGCTTCGGGCAGGATCCTGTCGCAGAATCCTGACGGTTCGAGCGAATGCGGCCTGTGGTCGTGCACGCCGGGCTCGCGAAAAGTCACCTTTGCCGCCGACGAGTTCTGCCATTTCCTGTCGGGTCACGGCAGCTATATCCACGATAATGGCGAAGAGATCCCGGTCGAGGCTGGCACGCTGGTGTTCTTCCCCGCCGGCTGGACCGGCACTTCCATAATCACTGATACCCTGACCAAGGCCTTCATGTGCCGCTGACCTACAAGGAAATCGCTGTGACCACTCCCATCATGCAATCCCCGCTTGCCATCACCGACCTCGTCGACTGGGGCGTCATCCCGACGATGATCGAGGGTAAGTCCCACACCTCGGGCAAGCTGCTCTACAAAGGGCCGGAAGGCCGTTTTGAATGCGGCCTGTGGGTCTGCACCCCGGGCAAATGGCATTGCCACGTCACCCGCGACGAGTTCTGCCACTTCCTCGAGGGACGCTGCACCTATGTCCATGAATCCGGCGAGGTCATCGACATCGAGCCGGACACGGCGGCGTTCTTTCCGCAGGACTGGAAGGGCATCTGCACCGTCCATGAGACGATCAAGAAGGTCTACATGATTCGCTGAGCGGATCTGAGAGGATGTCCATGGATTTCTCCGCTGACCGGCCGGCGTTCTTTGTCAATCCGGACTACCGACCGATGACCGGCGCGAAAAAACCGGTGATCGATCCGGCGACGCTCGAAACCGTCGGCACCATCTCCGCCGCGACGGATGGCGAGATCGACGCCGCGTTGACTGCGGCGACCACAGCGCAGGCCGCCTGGAAAAAACTCGACGCCAAGAGCCGGGCAAAACACCTGCATGCGGTCGCCAATGCCATCGAGGCGGCCGACTTCACCCGATGCGCCGAACTGATGGTGCGCGAGATGGGCAAGCCTTATCCGGAGGCGATCGGCGAGATCGCCAATTGTGCGCCGATCTTCCGCTACTATGCCGAGATGGCGCGTGATGATGCCGGCAAGGTGGCCGGCACGACGCAGGCCGGCTCGTTCCAGTATGCACGCTACGAGCCCTACGGCATCTCCGTCCACATCATGCCCTACAATTTCCCGATCTTGTTGATGTGCTGGACGGTGGCGGCTTCGCTTGCCGCCGGCAATGCCTGCATCATCAAGCCGGCCGAGGCGACGACGCTGTCGACGCTCGATTACATGACCGTGTTCCGCTCGCTGCCGGAGGGGCTTGTCTCCTGCCTGCCCGGCGCAGCCGCCACCGCTCAGGTGCTGATCGCCTCCGACCGCACCCATGCGGTGGCCTTCACCGGCTCGGTCGCTGCCGGCAAGGCCGTGGCGGTCGCCTGCGCCGAACGCATGAAGCCTTGCGTCATCGAGGCCGGCGGCAGCGATCCGCTGATCATCAGCCGGCACGCCCCGCTGGAGGTGGCGGCCGCCGGCAGTGTCACCGCCGCTTTCCACCTCACCGGCCAGGTCTGCACGTCGGCCGAGCGCTTCTTCGTCGTCGATTCGGTGCATGACCGCTTTGTCGAACTGTTCGCCGAGAAGACGCGGGCGCTGCGCATCGGCAATGGCATGGACAAAACCGAGATCGGTCCACTGGTCAGCGAGGCCGCGAGGGCAAAAGTGATGCGGCTGGTCGACGACGCCATTGCGCGCGGCGCCAGGGCCGTCGCTGGCGGCCGTATCCCGCCGGCGCACAACACCGGCTGGTTCTACGAACCAACGATCCTGACCGGCGTAACCCCCGATATGGCGATCGTACGCGAAGAGTGTTTCGGGCCGGTCGCCGCGATCTGCCGCGTCAAGGATTTCGACGAGGCGATCCGGCTTGCCAATGACAGCCCGTTCGGCCTCGGCGCCTCGGTCTTCACCACCGATCTTGCCGAGGCACATGAGGCGGCCGAGCGGCTCGAAGCCGGCATGGTCTGGGTCAACAATCCGCTGATCGACAATGACGCCTTGCCCTTCGGTGGTTGGAAGGCCTCAGGCCTTGGCCGCGAGCTCGGCCGCCAGGGGCTCGACACTTTCCGCCGCTCCAAGATGGTCATCATCGACCACAAGCCGGCGATCCAGGACTGGTGGTACCCCTACCCCGACAGCTGGTTCCGCGAGACAGGCGGCCGCAAGCACGTATGAGATGATCCGGCAGAGCTTTGCGTCAGCCGATGCCATGCCGCTCGCTCGCCTCGAATTGCCTCCTTGCCAGCCAATCACGGGCCACGTTCGCGCGGCGGTTTGCGCGACTGGTTGGAGAGCCATCGCTGGCCTTGTCGCGCGATGGCGGATGAATCTCGCAGCCAAGGCGCTCAGGGAAACCAATCGCACTGTTGACGAGATCGGACGAGCGGTCGGCTATGAATCGGCGCCTTCGTTCTCGCAGGCTTTCACCCGGCTGATCGGCCGGCTCCCGATCGCTATCGCCGAAGTTTGCAGCCGCTTGGCCCGACGACCTGAGTACCTGACCCCTCCGATATCAGCTGGCTGGGCCGGCAGATCTCGCTGATCGCGCCAAATTTCATCGAGAGAGTAGACCGACCCGATCTCGGTCGAGAAATCAGGGTTCCGGATTGGTTGGCGGCTTGGCTCGTCCTTGCTGAGCCGACGACCGCGATCGCATCGATCTCTATCAGGTAGCCGGGAGACATCACAGCTATCCCGACCACGACGTTTGCTGGCTTGTGATCCCCGAACAGCTCGATCTGGGCCTGTTCGATGATCGGCACGTGTTCGTCACGTTTGTAGTCGACGATGTAAATTGTGATCTTGCAGACTTCCTCAGGCCGAGCGCCGGCGGCAGCAAGCGCACGGCCAAGATTCCCGAATGCCAGGCGCGCCTGGGCTGCGAAATCACCATGGCCAACGAGCTTGCCGTGTATGTCTTCCGGCTGCTGGCCCGAGACGAACACCAGCTTGCTTCCTGTTGCGACGACAACCTGGCTGTACATTTCCGGAATCGGCAGATCGTGGGGATTTATGCACTCGAGCGGCATTGAATAGGTCTCCTGCTATGACTGACGGGAAACTGGCTGCTTCACGGATCAAAATGCCAGGGTCTATTTGCGGGTCTACGACATTGTCGCCGAAGCGGGCGCTTCCCTCGCAATCTCACTTATACAACCGCAAACATCCGCATGTGAGCATCGCCGTGCACTGAACCGCTTCGGGGCTCGCGGGCGGCTCCGAGGGTTAGGTTAGGCTCCCATGCGCGCCTCGTCGAGCATGGCGTAATATCGTCGGCCTCGGCGGGCGGAATGTTGCCGAAAGGCTCGAGCAGGCGGAGATGTTTGAGCCCAGTCCGGCCGGCTGCCGCATACAAAAAGGCCCGCACGAGGCGGGCTTTTTGATTTGGTTGCGGGGACAGGATTTGGCTTTTCTGTCCCGCGGCGTCGGCTTCGCCTTCCTTGCGGGCCCCTGATGCAGGTTAAAACCGGCCGGCCACCACAGCAAAATACAAAAAGGCCCGCACGAGGCGGGCTTTTTGTATTTGGTTGCGGGGACAGGATTTGAACCTGTGACCTTCAGGTTATGAGCCTGACGAGCTACCGGGCTGCTCCACCCC
>NZ_JBFUEG010000033.1:0-23672 GCF_056404315.1 Mesorhizobium sp. P2_D6
GATCCCAGAATTCTCCTCCCAGAATTCTCCACTGCCAGATACGTGGCCAAGGAGCCGCTGTTTCGCATCGAAGACCGCCAGCATCTAGCTGAAGGCATGCGCAAAGCGGGCTTGCCGGAATGACCGCTTTGGGTCGGCCAAGGCTTCAGTCCTTCTGACAGTTGCGTCCGCTATCGTTCTTCCGACGCCAAAAGCCGCCATTCCGCTTGCGCGAAGAGTTTCGGGCGCCGGCAGGCGTACGAAAGTCCCCGAGGAAGGAACCCGCGGGCTACAGGCGACGGCTATGGAGATTTCGATCTGCGGCTGATGTCGGCGATGGCTGGGATGTCGCCAGGGAGGGCGGAGATGGATGCCGACAGGCCGCTTCGTTGCGCCTCCAGGCGATGTTGTCGGCCCGGCACGCTGCTGGGCGCGGCTCTGTCGGCGTTGATGATCACCTTGGACACGCGTGGATCCGGTGCCGGAGGCCGATAGCCTGCGGCTGAATGCTGGATGATACCATGCCGGGTCATGGGCGTTCTCCGGGTTCGGTGTCGATTTGTCCGGGGGCCCGCGCGGCTGCCTCCATCGGTCGAAGGTCTCGATGACGATCATGCGTCCGCCGCAGCAGGGGCATGGTGGGCGGAAGTCGTCCGGTCCTTCCGTGGTGTCGCCATCGGACGGTGCGGCGACGTTCAGGAGTTTGCGCGCAAGCGCGAGGCTGGCCTTGCGAGCGGAGCCGGCAAGCAGGCCGTAGTGTCGGATGCGATGGAAGCCACGGGGGAGGACATGGAGCAGGAAGCGGCGGATGAACTCGTCGGTGGCGAGCGTCATGACCTGCTGCCGCTCGGCGCCAGGGCGACGATAATCCTTGTAGCGGAAGGTGACGCTGTTCTTGTCGAAGGCGATCAGGCGGCTGTTCGAGATCGCGACCCGGTGCGTGTAGCGCGACAGGTAGGCGAGCACGGCTTCAGGTCCCGCGAATGGTGCCTTGGCGTAAACTACCCAGCGCTTCCTCCTGACGGGAGCGAGGTGGCGCAGGAATGCCAGCCGGTCGGTGAGGTGCGCCATTGATCCGAAGAAGCTGAGCCGGCCGGCGTCGTACAGGGCGACCAGACGGGTGAGGAACAGGCGGCGGAACAGCTTGCCGAGTACCCTCACCGGAAGCAGGAATGCCGGGCGCGACGATATCCAGCGGCTTCCGTCTGGCGCGATGCCGCCGCCCGGCACGATCATGTGCACGTGCGGATGGTGCGTCATCGCCGAACCCCAGGTGTGGAGCACGGCAGTGATGCCGATGCGCGCGCCGAGATGCTTCCGATCTGCCGCGATGGTCAGCATCGTCTCCGACGCTGCCTTGAACAGCAGGTCGTAGACCGCCGCCTTGTTGTGGAAGGCGATGTCGGCGACCTCGGCCGGCAGCGTGAACACAACGTGGAAGTAGCCGACCGGCAGTAGGTCGGCCTGGCGCTCGGCCAACCATGTCCGCGCCGCTGCGCCCTGACACTTCGGGCAGTGCCGGTTGCGGCAGGAGTTGTAGGCGATGTGCCACTGGCCGCAGTCCTCGCAGGCCTCGACGTGGCCGCCAAGGGCCGCGGTGCGGCAGTGCTCGATCGCCGACCTGGATGATCCGGATGTCGGTGCCGTCCTCCAGCAGGTGGGTGGCGAAGCTGTGACGCAGCGTGTGCGGCCCGACCCGCTTGGCGATGTCGGCGGCCTGTGCTGCCTCGACGACCACGCGATAGAGTTGGCGGGTGCTGATGGGCTTCATCGCATGCTGCCCCGGGAACAGCCAGCCGTCGCGATGCATCACGCCCTGCTGACGTCCGACCTTCCACCACTCACGCAGAAGCGTGAGCCGGTCCTCCGAGAGCATGGCGTTGCGATAGCGCCCGCCCTTGCCACGCTCGACGCGCAGCAGCATGCGCTCGCTGTCGATGTCGGCAACCTTCAGCATCGAAACCTCGGCGACACGCAGGCCCGCGCCATAGGCAACCGACAGTGCGGCCTGGTGCTTGAGGCAGGTGGTGGCGTTGAGCAGCCGGGCCACCTCGTCGCGACTGAGCACCACGGGCAGGTTGCGCGGATGCGACAGCCGGACAAGCCTGCGCGCCAGGTCCGGGCGGTCGAGCGTTTGGTGAAGAAGAAGCGCAGCGCCGACACGATGCTGTTCATCGTCGGCACGGGAACGCCGTCTGCCTGCTGCTCGATCTGGAACCGGCGCAGGTCATCGGCGGTAGCGGTGTCCGGTGAACGCCCGAGGAATGTCGCCAGGCGTCCGATGTCGCGGAGATAGTTGCGCTGCGTCTCGCGTGAGAAGCGCCGCATGTTCATGTCGTCGATCAGCCGCTGGCGCAGCGGGCTGACGGGTGCATCGAGAACGGGATGGTGCATGGTCAGGCTCCTTGTTGAAGAAGCCCGCCATGCTCTGCTCCAGCCGAACCCCGCTCAACGCGGGCGCAACGACCGGCTCTTGATCTCTACCTCAACCGCAGGCGCCCTCCCGCGCAGCGGGTTCGTTCTCCGGCCCAAAAGCAGCTAGGCCGCTTTGCGCCTCATCTCGGCCGTATAAGTCAGC
The DNA here is from genome assembly GCF_056404315.1 of Mesorhizobium sp. P2_D6. Taxonomy (NCBI): domain Bacteria; kingdom Pseudomonadati; phylum Pseudomonadota; class Alphaproteobacteria; order Hyphomicrobiales; family Phyllobacteriaceae; genus Mesorhizobium; species Mesorhizobium sp. P2_D6. The sequence goes on from NZ_JBFUEG010000033.1 coordinate 2,558, forward strand.
TTTGCGGCTTCCTGAAAGCTGACGTCGTAAGCGACCACGCTGGAGGTCGCGGTTGCCTGCTGTGAGTCACGTCGATGTAAGAGGTGGCCCGACCTAATCGCGCGGTCGAGTGGTCGAGCCGCGGACCAAGAGTTCGACCGGTATGACCACTTGGCTCGGGGCGCCGTTTGCAAACACCATCCTGGCGGCAAGTCTCCCCTTCCCGACAACGTCTTGGGCCACTGTCGTGAGCGGAGGCGTGGTGCGCGAAGACTCTGCGGTGCCATCGAAGCCGACGATCGACATGTGCTCGGGTATCTTGATATTGCGCCGACGCGCTTCGTCCAGGACGGTGATTGCCTGCCAGTCCGACATAGTCAAGATCGCCGTTGCTTGCGGAACCCGGTCGAATACGATCGCTCCTGCCGAAGGCTCACCTGGAGTCGTCTCGATGATCGGGACATTGTCGATTGACAGACCGAGTTCAGCCAAGCCCTGGGCGAAGCCGAAGAGTCTCTCGTGATCGAGTTGAAAACCGGCAGAGATAGCGCGCGGAGCACTGCCGGGCAAATGGACGATAGGCGGCCCCGATGTGCGCCGAATGGACAGGATTGCAAAACGCTGATGTCCAAGAGCAGCCAGATGCCTGATGGCCGCCAGCGCCCCGCTCCTGCCGTCTATCCGGATCGAATTGACGTCAGGACCGGCATCGCTTTCGAGGATGACGAAGGGCAGCCGCCGGCGCCGTAAAGAAGCGATCAACTCAATGTCCGCGCTGTGGCCCAGGATGAAGCCGTCAACCAAGGCCTCGCGAATGGTGGAGATGCGCGTTTCGTCCGTACCATTGACCAAACTCAGCGTCGCTCCAGCCTCGTCACAAGCAAGCGAAACGCCAAGCACCAGCTCCCGCAGATATGGGCTCCTGATCATGTCGGCAATTGCATATGCACCCGGGGGGATCAGTCCGATGGCATTGAACTTACCGTCGCGCAGCACGCGTCCTCTCGGGTCGGGGCCATCGTAACCAAGCTGGCGCGCCGCGGCCTCGACGCGCTGACGCAGATCGGACCGCACCAGGTCCGGATGGTTGAATACATTGGAGACAGTACCGCGGGAGACTCCCGCGACCCTGCCGACATCGGCGAGCGTAGGCATTTTGGAAGCATTCATTTCCCTCAGTTAGACAATTTTTTGGAGCGCTCCAAGTTTTTTCTTGACGCCAAGCCTCACTTGTTGGAAATTGACTTTGGAGCGCTCCAAAGATTGAAAAATTGCAGGGTTTCGGCATCTGTGCCGAAACCATCGGCCAAGCGTGCCGGATTTCGCAAATCGTCAAGGAGGGTTAGGATGGTTACGACCAATGGTGCTCCGACCTCGCTCGTCGGAAAGACTTTTGATTGCTCGTTCGGAGAGTTCGTACCGAGGTTGACGGTCCTGTCGCCGACCGAATTGCGGGTGCAGGCGACGATCGGCGCTACCGAGATCGACGAGGTCGTTAAGAGCAATCTGACCGGCGTTCGACCCGGACTTTTCATCATGAGCTGGACCGAGCGAGGCGGCAACTTCGTCGTGCAGGTTCAAGATCACGAGAACCAGATCGTTCATAACTATGCGCGACTGGCGGACGGGCAACAGTTCTGCGCGCAAGGCACAATTCGAACGGTGGCGACGGCGTGAGGGCAGCCTGTGTATCTGAGAGGAGATTACGCCATGACCACCAACATGATCGACCAGACCGACCCACTGCAGTGGGACCCCAACCTTGACGCCGTGATCGCGGCGCCGGCAAACCACAAGGTATTGTTTGAGAATGACCGGCTACGTGTGCTTGAGGTGATCCTCGAGCCCGACGAGGAAGAGCCGACACATCACCACCGTTGGCCTTCAGTATTCGTATTCGATCAGGTGGAAGGCCCTATCCACGACTTCGCGCCGGATGGAACCATGATGCCGCCTAATCGAGATGTCATCCAGGCGGTCCAGGCATGGGACGGCCAAGGCTGTCTCGTGGTGCATATGGCCCCCCAACCGGCGGGTCGCGTGCTCAACGCTTCGAGCAAGACCCTGCATGGTATCCGTGTCGAGATGAAGTCATGATCCTGCCCACTGGTATTCCTGCGCGCTGAACGTCCACTTCTCATGATTCGCTCGCGGGCGGCGCGGCGATCGTTGCAGCGCTGTCTTGCAGCGTCTTCGCCCACCTGTCACGATCGAGCCTGCGCTCGCAAGGAGGGAGACCGATGGAGAGCTTCTCCGACAGCTACGCTGAAGCTCGCGGCAAGTTTCTCCTCGCATGCGCCGACGCTGGGGCGCGGGTTACGACCTATCCGCGCGAAGGGCTACTGGGCGAGACCGGCGAGGTGCTTGCGACCGACGTCGCCTGCCTCGGACCCGAGGCGGCGCAGCGCGCAGCGATCGTCATTTGTGGCACGCACGGCTCAGAAGCTTTTTCCGGCTCGGCGATCCTGACCCGCTGGCTTTCAGGCCGGAATGACAGGCCGCCGGACGTCGGGCTCGTGTTCGTCCACGCGATCAATCCTTGGGCCTTCTCGCACCGCACGCGAACAGACGAGAACAATGTCGACATTAACCGCAACTTCTTGGCCGCACATGCCGGCCCGGCGCCGGAAAGCCCGGCCTATGATGCAGCCGTCCACCTGTTGCACGCCGATCCCTCGGACGCTGCGATCGCGCTTGCACTGCATCGCGCCTACAGGGCTCATTTCGAGACTAACGGTTGGGCGCAAGAAGCCCAGATATGGCAGGGGCAGTGGCATCGGCCCGAAGGCCTGATGTATGGCGGCCGGGCAGCGAGCTGGTCGAATGTCACATTCCGCCGGATCGTGCGCGAGCATCTTTCCCGAGCGACCACGATCGGCTTTATCGACTGGCACACTGGGATCGGCCAGTTTGGTGAGATCGTGCACCTAATCTTCGACGAGTCCGGAAGCTTGGAGCATCGCACGGCGGCCGGTTGGTGGGGGCTCGCGGCGAAGGAGGACGGCGCCTTCAAAACGGGTACTAAGCCGAAATATCGCGGACTACTCTGCCAAGCGATCCGGCAGGAGCGCCCGGATGCGCAGATCGCCGGCGGGGTGATCGAGTTCGGCACGGCCGATGATTATCAGATATTCCGCGGCGACCTGATCGACCGTTGGCTACGCTTCGAAGGCGGCGACCATCCCGATGCCAAAGCGCTACGGGCTGCCCATGTCGATACCTGTTGTCCGCGCGATATCTCTTGGCGCCGACTAGTGGAGGTGCGGGGCCCAGAACTGATCGACCAGCTGCTGGCAGGGGTTGCAGGATGGTGAGGGGTCGGGATCGGACGTCGAGCACCCAGCGCCCCCTACCGCGACGATATCTCAGAATGGCTGGACCACAGCAGGGTCTGGCCTGATCGCGCGGACGACTCGGTCCGCGCGCGGAATTTCCTTCCTGGCCAATCAGCGATCCTCCGCGCTAAACGCAACCTCGCTCCAAGGCGACAAGCGCGCTGCTGAGTCATCAGAGCCTGATGCTTTCTATAGTCGGCCAAATACCGATCAAGCGCGTTTTGGAACTCAGCCTCTCGCCCAGACAGAACAATCATAGAGGGTCTGGCTAGATTGCTATCAGGATCATGGTTGGAGGGGATTTCGGTCATCGCTGGCTCTCCCTTTGCGGGAGGAAGATGACCGGGCCGTTGACGCGAGTCTTTGAGCGCTCGCTAAATAGTTCCGAAAGGCGGCGAAAAGTTATAAACAGTTCTCATATCTGGGCAGCAGCTTGTGTTTGGACCTTTCGTGCTTGACGCGCAGGCGGGCTCATTGCTCTGCCGGGGGGAACCTGTCGCGATAAGCTACCGCGCCGTTCGCTTGCTGGCTGCTCTCCTTGAACGTTCGGGCGAAGTGCTGAGCAAGTCGGATCTCATCGAGGCGGCGTGGCAGGGGGCCGCAGTCGAAGAAGGCAATCTTGCGGTCCAGATTTCGGCGTTGCGGAAGCTGCTGGGACAACCACCCAGCGGCAAAGACTGGATCGCGACGGTTCCCCGTGTGGGCTATCGCTTCACAGGTCCCATTGATTGCTCGGCAACCTCAGCCTCCCATCGCGCGATGAGAATTCAAGACACGCAGGCCGACAGTCGGCCCTCAATCGCCGTGCTCCCGTTTTCCAATCTCAGTGATGATGCCTCCCAAGACTATTTTGCGGACGGGGTGGTGGCCGACATCATTACCGGCCTGTCGAGGACCAAGTGGCTGCTGGTGATCGCTCGCAACTCCAGCTTTGTTTACAAGGGCAAGTCCGTTGATATTCGTAAAGCCGGGAGCGAACTAGGTGCCCGCTACGTGTTGGAAGGTGGGGTGCGAAAGGCCGGCAATCGACTGCGAATCAATGCGGAGCTTGTGGATGCCGCCACTGGTGCACACCTTTGGGCCGAGCGCTTTGACGGGGAACTGATGGACGTTTTCGAACTGCAGGACGCCATCACCGAAAAGGTGGTTGCTGTCGTCGAGCCGAGCGTCCAAAAATCCGAGATAGAGCGGGCTAGGCGTAAGCATCCCGAAAGCCTGGATGCCTACGATCTATACCTTCGAGCTGTGCCATACACAGCGTCGCAGATGCCTGCCGATGCGCGCTTCGCCATGGAGTACCTGGAGAGCGCCCTGCGCATTGATCCCAACTATGCGGCAGCCCATGCCCTGCTTTCATGGTGTCACGAATGGTGCTTCGCGCGGGCCGGTTTTGGCCCGGCCGATAAGTTGGCGGCAATTGAACATGCTCGTGCAGCGCTTGTCAGCAGTACGGATGACGCCACCGCACTCGCAGTCGCGGGTTTTGTCACGACGATGCTGAGCAAGGATCATGCCGCAGGCCTGACCGCGACCGAGCGTGCTCTTCGCCTGAACCCCTCTTGCGCCACGGCGATGTATCTCGGTTCGCTCACAAACGCGTTCGCGGGCCGTCCGGCTGTGGCGACCGCTCTGGCAGAGCGGGCGTTACGGCTAAGCCCCTTCGACTTCCTCGCCTACCAGGCTCACTTTGCGCTAGGCGCGGCAGCGATTCAGAATAGTCGGTATGCCGATGGGGCCTTGCATTTGCAGACAGCGCTGCAGCTCAATTCCAACTTGAGTTCGATCTACTTCGCTGCTGGGGCTGCACTGGCTATGTCCGGTCAGCTGTCCGATGCCCGGTCCTTGGCCCGAGTTGGTCTGCAGATGGAACCGACGTTCCGGTACCGGATGTTCTCTGAGCTCATGGTCTCGGAACTCGCGGACAAGCTCGGCGAGGGCTGTCAAAGATTAGGCCTACCTAAGTAGCAGATATCCCCCGCCAGGGGTTTGCGAGTTTCGGGTTAGCGGGGTTCGCGTATCATTGGGAACAACGGTGGCGAATCGCCTGATCGAATCTCTCCCAACACCCGAAAGCCATGGCGCTCATAGAGCTGCCGGTTGGCGGGGCTGGTTGCTTCAAGATAGGCGGGTTGCTGATCGCGGTCGCAAGCAACCAGCCCATGCCGCATCAATTCCGTTCCGTATCCCCGCCCCTGAGACACGGGATCAACCCCAATCAAGGGAAGGTACCAGTGGGGTTCATGGGGATGATAAGCGGCCATCTGTTCAAACACAAACAGCAGCTCGCCAAGCTTCGGCTCAGACATGTTTTGCGCAAAGAGTTCACCTATCGGCCCATCGTCCGGTTGAACCCCCGGCGGCAACCACTGTGCCACGCCGGAAAAATCGCCAATGACATGGGCCGAGCCGTGGTCAAAAGACTTCCCGCCAAAGAGAGTCACCAGTGGCATGAACGTATTTATGTACTGAAGCGGGTCAGGCCAGGCCCAGCGCGCCACCGGATCGGCGCTGAACGCCATCGTCATGGCAGCTTCAAACCGATCCTTGTCCGATCTGGTGGCCGGGCGGATATCTAGCGCACAGTCCATGGCGCGTCTCGTTTGAATTGTCTTCGGGAAAGGCTCCTCCCGCGCCGATTAATTTATATGCATATTAGTGGTCACGCAACTAAGCCTATCGGGCCGTAGAGGGCGAGCGATGCCTGAAAAGTCGGTGACAACCTCATCGTGAGCGTCTCGAGAAGCCGCACTGGCGCACAATCCTGAGCACCAAGGTCAAGGGATAAGCCGAGGCGCTTGAACAGGCCATGCTTCAGGGCGGCGTAAATCGCAGATCGAGGAGATCACGCCGAAGTCCAAGAGACGCTAGGTCGTTACTTCTTCTTCGGTGTCTGAGGTGGCACTAGTGTGACATAAGGTGTCCTCGGCTCCTTGCCGGGCTCCCGGTAAAACGGGGCCAACTCGCCGGGAGGTCCGAGTGATTTGATGCAAAGATACACCGAACGCAAGTCGCTGTCGCTCATGGCCTGGACTTGGTACCAGGGCATTGGCGGCAAATTGACCTTGTTCTTGAGGTGGTCGACCCATTTGTCCTCGTTAAAGCCCATCGCCAAGTCCCTGAGGTTTGCTGCATAGGTCGTGCCCCATGGACCCTGCCAGCCAAGGGAAGAGCCTTTCAATGCTTTCTCCGGGTCGATTTTCCCATCGGCCTCACGGTATCCTTCCGTGTGGCAGAAATGGCAGCCACCTATGATCGAAATATACAAGCCGCGTTCGACGGAAACTCCATCGGCCGCCAGCAGGCTGGAAGGCACGATGCACAGAGCGCCGGCCGCAAAAATATCGATTGTTCGCATATTCGCTGCCTCCCATGACTGATTGCCGCCCATCATACGCGGCGAATAGCGGCCCGACTGTCGCTCGGGGCTGACCTACTGGCTATCGGGCCTACATTCTGTCACTGCCGGCTGGCATAAATATTAGCAGTTTCTTATAGATGCTCGTGATAATTTTAGCGGCGATCAGGTGAGCCTGAAGCGCTGAAATTTTAGCTGCCGCCTGCTTTGCTGAATACAACTGTGCCGTCGTCTTTGCGAACTTCAACCGCCACGATACCGGACTTTCGATCTGGAAACGTCGACAGCGCGTGGTCCCGCGCAGCCTTCTCGGTATCGAAGGGCGTCTTCTCCACGATGCCCTTTTTACCGTACCAGATCACCGTGTAGGTCACCGCCGCGGCGCTCCCTCGACAGGCGCTTTGATCTTGCTAGCCAGCAATTCAACGGGTGCATCCGGCCCTTTGACGGCAGAGTGAAGCGCAGCAACAGCGGCCGCCAGATGGTCTTCACGTTTGCCATCGTCGTTCGCTAGATCGGTGCGCTGGGGCAGCGACATCAGCGAACTATGCGCCTTGTCGCTGCATCGGTCTATGGCCACGGTAGGCTCAAGCCCTGAAACCGAAGGCAGCAGACCGGGCGGGACAGGTGCTCAAAGCCCCAGGATATGAAACCGGGAAAACCATCCTGTTCACCGTACCGCCACGCCCGGTTGACGCGGTCTGCAGCAGTCAAAGGAACGCCGGCCCCAAACAATCGTTCCCCTCACCGGGGAGTGGTGCCGGACACCACGTTATCAGCCTCGCAGCGTAAATTCGCTTATGCTAATGTTCATTGCGCGCTTCTCCCTGAGGGGATCCCACCCGCGCGCCTCTTTAGCGCCGGCCGGCCGAGCCACTCCTAGTTTGACTCTGGTCGAAGCCGGCGCCCTTTCGTAGCCAGAACGCCACAGGCGGGCGCCAGGGCAAGCCACAAAAGGCCACATATCGGAACCAGGCGCCCTACCGATCAGCGTCTGCTTTCGCAGGGCGGTTCTCGAAAGCCGCCCGACTTGAATCGGCCAAAAGCTGTCGGTCAGCAATGCGCCTTTAGTGCGCCATTGGCCCCCCCCAACGCATAGCGTTAGACTAGTTGATCGGGCTACGACGACCGAGACTGTTAGCAACGGGGACGGCACATGTCGGTGACTGCTTTTGCATTGACTGGATTCATCTCGTGGGCATTGGGGCTGCTGATCGTGATGGAAGTGATCCGGACGTATCTGGTGATTTCTGGACAGGTCGCAGCAAACGGCTTTACGCCAGACAACGCAGCTCTTTCTCCCTTTATGCAGAGGTTAGCCCGTGCCCACGCCAACTGCATAGAAGGGCTTCCAATCTTCGGAGGCCTGCTCGGAGTCGCGATCATTATTTCGAAGACAGATGTCACTGATCCACTGGCCTCTACACTGTTGGGCGCGCGGATAGTGCAGTCGATAATTCACCTCGTCTCCACGACCCAGATCGCGGTCAGTCTCAGGTTCTCTGCGTTCGCCGTGCAAATGGTGATTGGTGCGTATTGGGCCTGGGCGCTGTTCAGGTAAAGAGTGCTGCCGCTTCAGAGCCCCGCCGCGGCGGCCAGGGATAAGAAAACGAGGGCCGTAGATCGTCAATCCTTGCGCTTCAGGTTCGGACTGGGCGCTGGCTTCACTTTGGATCACACGGGTGAGCGCGGCCAAGGGCCGATGCTGCTCTTAGCCAGGAGGGCAGCCAATGCCGCTGAGCTTCCCGGGTAGCTCTATTCGACCAGCGATGTGATTAAGGGATTCGTCCCGACCTGAAGCCGTTGCCCGCCACTCCAGCAATGACAGCTTTGAGCGTACCGATGTTGGCCGGGTTTCTTGAAGAATCCGGCGCCGGACGCATCTCCCGACCGCCTGCCGACCGAGTCCAACCGTAGCCACCAGCTGCTGATCACTCGTATAACGCAGCCTCTATAGTAAGCGCTATACAGGCGAGCATCCGCTCGGAGGCCGCAACCTCAGTATCGTTCAAGAAAGCGGGACGATCCCTTCGAGTGCCGCATAGACCGACGGTCGCAGCCAACGGTTGATGCTGCGGGCAAGGCCGGGGTCGCCGCTCAGGAAAAGGCCGCCCCTTTCTTTCTCGCGCTCGATGCTTGAGCGGCCCTCCAGGATGGCCCCCAGCGAAACAACGCCTGTCTCGACGTAAAGGTCGACGTCCCGGCGCGGGTCGGCCGAGCATAGCTCGGGCACATTCGCGCCCGGCTCGACCACAAGCCAGTAATGAGGGTACTTCGGCGGGGGATCGTCGCGGAAATGGAAGCGGATGACGGCACGTCGCCTCGGCAGCTCAGCGAGGTCGATCTTTCGCCGCACCAACCACATCAGGGTGGAAACATCCACGTCGGCAAGCGCGACCTCAGCCTCGATGTTGCATTGCGCCCATTCCGCCAGCGCGTTCATCGCGGGCTCGAGCTTGATCGACTTCTCGGTGCGGAAATAGGCGATGGTGCCCGACGCTTCGTCCTCGATGCGCTCGACTAGGCCCAACGCTTCCATCTCCTTGAGCCGCCTCGACAAGAGGGCGGACGAGATGTTGCCTACTCCCTTGCGAATGTCGTTGAAGCGGGTCGAGCCGTTCCAAAGCTCTGTCAGGATTTGGATCGTCCAGCGGGGCTCCAGGAACTCGCAGGCACGCGAGATCGGGCAGAGCAATCCGTAAGGCCGTCGCGTCATGGCTGAACGCTCCTCAGCCGCAAGTTAGGCCTTCAGGAGGGCAAAGGCCAGTTCACAATCTGAAGCTGAACGCTTCCGAAGCTGCGCTGGCGACTTACCCTCTTCTGCCGTCATGTTGATCTTCTTTCGCGCAACCTCGACCAACGGAGGATACCATGACCAGGCATAACGCGGCACAAGCGACACTAACCCAGACCGCACGGCGCGTGCCGGGGACTTCTCTTCATCCGTTCGAACGCCTGCTTGCCCTTGTCCATGAGTGGCGGACCCGCCGCGAGATAGAGCGCTCGCTTGGCCGGCTGTCCCATTTCCACTTGCGCGACGTTGGCTTGATAAAATTTGACATCGAAGCGGCCTGCTCCGACAGCTTCGATCGATCCGCCTCTCGCGCGCTCATGAGCGTAGCGCAGAAGCGATCAGGCAATTGGTAAAGGCCGCCAACGGACCTCTGCGGTGACTGATGCGACCTCCAGCCTGAAGATTAGCAATCTCTAATGTGATATGCCGGCTGCGAGGGGATTTCCCTGGAGACCAGATGGTCCGCGTTCCCCCCTCATGTAAAGTCTTCGATGGCCAATGACCTGGAAAGAGGAAAACCCATCGAGGTTGCTTGGCTTTCCGGTCGTATGCATCAACTGGGCATGAAATTGGGAGTGGCCCACACCCGGCCACACGGCGGTGTTCCGAGCGCTCCATCTCCATGCAGCCGGGACCCAACGCAAGAACTCCATCCCGTGAATCATTGTCTATGCGCTTTTGTGGAAGGACGTAGTGGACAAAACTTGGAGCACCGCTCAGTTCAGCCAGGAATTGGTCGCCCTTTGGCGCACGGGAGATCAGGCCGAACCGTTCTCCCGACGCTTCGCGCATTTCGATCTTTCCGCCGCCTACGATGTCGTGGCGGAAGTCGCACGACTGAAACGAGAGCTTGGAGACCGACCGTTGGACGCAAGAGCGGTTTCACGAATCGGTCAATTTGGGGCCAGCTTGGCATCGCCGCTCCGATCTGGAATTTCATTTATGACACGACCGTAAGTGACACTGTCGCGGAGCCGTCCATCAATCTTTACCGAATGCCAAAACCTCGGATCGAGCCGGAAATGGTCCTTCACCTCACGTCGGCTCCAGTTCCAGGTATGTCGACAGCTGATCTTTTGGAATGTATCGATTGGGTGGCGCCAGCCTTCGAGATCGTCTTTTCAATCTTCGCGAACTGGAAGTTTACAGTAGCGGACGCGGCAGCCGCATATGGAGTTCATGGAGCTCTCATTTTGAGCGAACGCTTTCATCTGACGGGCTCCCAACCTGAGCGAGACGAACAGCTTCATTCCTTCACAGTCGAGTTGCAAAGCGAGGCCGGCGACCTAAGACAAGGACGCGCAACTGATGTCCTTGGCGGTCCCTTGGAGGCTTTGAAATTTCTAACAGAGGAAATCGCGCATCGACCAGAATGCGAACCGCTGCAGCCGCGAGAACTTATCACCACGGGAACGCTGACCGAGGCAATGCCGGTCAAGGCAGGGGACGTATGGAGCGCAAGGTTTGGCGGAATTCCGGTGTCGCCCATAACGTTGAAAATCGAATAGCCCGGACCGAGCACTCCAGGCTACTTCTACGTTAGATCTTTTCGCCAGTCCGTTGTCTGATACGCGAGACCTGCTCGATTTGCGGCGTTGCGGGCCCAAGACAGGCTGTCGCTTCGGGCGCCATTTCAGACTACTAGTCCGAGGAATTGCAGAGCAGCACGAGCTTGCCCCTGACGCCGCCCCGACCGAGCAGTTCCTGGGCGCGAAGAGCCTCGGTCAATGGCATCCGCTCGGCCACCATCGGCTTGATCTTCCCGTTGCGAAGCAACTCGAGCAAGGTGCCGAGATCTTCGCGGAACCAAGCGGGCTTCCACCGCTTCAAATATTGTATGCTGTAGGGGAGTATGCGTCGTCGGCCAGGTGAAACGAAAGCGCGGACCGCGTACCACGCCGGTCGCAATATCCCGCGAAGACGATAGCGCAAGCCTCCTGCCAGTTGGCCCTTCTGCAGAAATGAAGTGAAGCCGTAGGCTATGACGCGACCACCAGGCGTCAGAGCCCGAAACGACCGCCAGACATTGGCTTCGCCGACCCCGTCAAAGACGACATCCACGCCGTCGTCTGTCAGGCGATGGATCTCTTTGACGAAGTCGGCCCGCTCGTAGTCGATCGGCGTGGCACCGGAATGGGATACGATCTGATGAACTGCATGAGATGCAGTCCCATACATCTCCAGACCTGCCAGGCGGCCAAGTTGCAGCAGAGCCGTGCCGACTCCGCCGGCCGCGCCATGAATGAGGACCCGTTGACCCGGTGAGACATGCCCAAGTCGATGCATCATCTGATAGGCCGTAACATAGTTCAGCACGAGGCTAACTGCCTCGGCCGGATCAACACCAGTTGGGACCGGAGTGAGTTCATCTTCCGGCAGGCAGATGAATTGCGCGTAGCCACCATGAATGGGCAGCGCCGCAACCATTTTGCCAACCATCGCATGGGACGCTCCGTCTCCGGCCTCGTCCACGATGCCTACAATGTCCCATCCTGGCGTGAACGGCAGGGTCGTCTTTTCCGGATGAATCCCCTCCCGCATCAATAGCTCCGCGAACGAGACGCCAGCGGTGATCGTTCGCACCCGCAGCTCACCCGATGCCGGATGGGGCGCCTCTTCCTCCACGATCTCCAGAACTTCAGGTCCGCCATAGTGGCGAACAACGACGCGAAGAGACTTCATGGCGGGCTCAGTCCAGATCGGACTCCTCTCAGGCAACTCAGACGAAAAGGTAGCGCGCGCGGGTATGAAGCGATTTGCTCCAGATCAAACCCACCAGAAATCGGTCGCCGCCCGCGAATAGCTGCTATTTGCGCACGTGCTACGCAGCCTCGACAGGAGCAGGTCAGACGCCATTGGGCGCGAGTGGAAACAAGTACCGTTTGGGCTCACAGGTTAAACCTCCGATGTCCTCGTTTGTCCTCGTTGTGAAGCCGAATGCAGACCTTCCGCTTCTGATGCGGTGGACGGCTCTCCTCCCTTCCTGCGGTATGATCGCGGGATTAGAGCTGGAGGAGCGCTATGATGAAGAACGTTACGACGATCGGTCTGGATATTGCGAAGTCCGTGTTTCAAGTCCACGGCGTGGATGCGGCTGGCGAGGTTGCAGTTCGCAGGAAGCTGACCCGTGGGCGTGTGCTGGCATTCTTCGAGAGTTTGCAGCGATGCCTTGTCGGGATCGAGGCGTGCAGTTCGTCGCATTATTGGGCTCGCGAGCTAATCGCACGAGGCCATGATGTGCGTCTGCTGCCGGCACAGTACGTGAAGCCCTATTTGAAGCGGCAGAAGAACGATGCGGCCGATGCGGAGGCCATCTGCGAGGCAGTGAGCCGGCCGACCATGCGCTTCGTGCCGGTGAAGTCGCCGGCGCAGCAGAGCGTGATGATGCTGCACCGGGTCCGATTGATGCTCAACCGCCAGCGCACGCAGATATCGAACGCCTTGCGGGCGCATCTGTCCGAGTTCGGGGTCGTGGCGCCGATCGGGCGGAATGGGATCGAGCAACTGCTTGTCGTCATCAATGATGAGACCGATCAGAGGGTGCCGGCCGATGCACGGCTGTGCCTTCGCATGCTTGAGGCCCAGCTCAGCGTCGTGAAGGAACAGATCCTGGAGAACGATCGCCGGGTTCGAGCTAGTGCGCGTGAGACCGAGCTTGGTCGCCGGTTGATGGAGATACCGGGCGTCGGTCCGCTGCTGGCGAGTGCTTTCGTCGCCACGATCGCCGATGCACATGCATTCAAGTCGGGCCGCTGCCTGTCGGCCTGGATCGGGCTGGTGCCCAAGCAGAACTCCAGCGGAGGCAAGGAGAAGCTCGGCAGCATCTCCAAGGCCGGCAATCGCTACCTGCGCCAGATGCTCGTGGTCGGCGCCATGGCGGTCATCCGCTATGCCGAGCGGAACGGGACCAGGCGGCCATGGCTTGTACAGCTGATGACCCGGCGAACAACAAAGGTTGCAGCGGTTGCACTAGCGAACAAGACCGCCCGGATGGTCTGGGCATTGATGACCAGTGGCGAGCGCTACAGGGAGCCGGTCGTCGCGTAAAACGAGACCAGGCGAACGATCGCCAACGAGGTTGGGAAGGGCGGACAGGAGCTAATGCACAAAGCCGGTTGATACCGCCGGATCGGGAAAACCCACTGGGGCCGTGCACTTCGAGTGCGAGCTTCCGATCGGGACCTGACACGCGCGAATGGCATTATGGCCAGCGGCACATGAAAGGCCGCACCTATAGGTCGGATACATGGCCGCACCAACCAGCAACGGCAAAAGCTCAAAGAACCCCTTGCCAACGGAGAGCCGTCCATACACGGCCCCTTAACGCCCTTTCCGCGCCTCCCTGCATGCTGACCCCAAGCCCCATTGAGCCAGACTGACCACGGATTCGTAGTAGCGGCTCCACGGTCTGGTTTGGAAACCTCGCCATAAGCCGGAACCAGCCCGACAACACCGCGAGAATCGTGGTGACCGCCAGCCACAGCGATACAAAGAATAGCGGGAAGAAATCCGCAAATTGCTCGATCAAGCTGTTCAACTGATTCGGCCTTCAGCGCCTGCCCTGCCGACAAGGCGGTAGCTGGAAATAGCCTCGGTGGGCAACAGGCGGGTTGTGATGTGGTAAACGATCCGCCCGCGGCAGTGCCGGGCCCCCCATTGCCGCTACACCTGCCGCCTTAAGCAGGTCCTAGCGCAAACTATTCCGCCAGTCCGCGCCGGAATCCCTGTAGGCCTCAATTAATGTAGGACACTATCAGCATGACTAATCCGCCGGGCGGCGATCCGAGGCGTATACAAATCCGGTCTTGGGAGTGCAGTGCCTCGTGCTCCCATGGTCAGGCCTCGACCATCGACGTCTCGTGCTGCGACATGTCAATTGAACAAGCCGAGTTTACAGTTATTGCTCCCGGAACGCCTGTCTTCGGTTTCCCACTTCCTCACCAACTTGACCCTTTCGGCGCGCGTCAGCTTGGAAAGGTCCTCCGAGCTCTCCGGCGTAGGTCTGACGCACGCGCCGGCGATCTCATATCTCCCCGAAATAGCGGGCACGCGCCTGGTCGTCTGACGGCGCCTCTGGCCCTAACCCTATTGCATCCGGAACGCGCGTCGGATCGCGGGCAAAAAGCGTGAAGGCATGCTCTCGTCGTTTATCGGCTACCTCTCCGCGTTCGAACAGCAAGGTTGTCTGCATGGCCTCTAGGCCTCGCATCCGGCCGTAGAAATCATCATGGTCCTGGGCATAGGCCTCTGCCGCCGAACGCCAGTCGGAGCTCTCCAGCAATCGGTCCTTCAGCAGCCGGACGTCCCGAAGGGTCCGTGACAGGCCCCTGCCCCAGGCGGGGTCTGAGGCGGCGGCGGTATCGCCAACCAGAACGGCCCCGTCGCGAAAAGGGCTATCGACCCAGCGATGCGACCCGTCGAAGCTCGCGAACGGGCCTGCCTGCTGTGCCTGGTCGAACCAATGGCTGGGAGCGCCCGCCGCCTTAAGCTGCCGTATCATTTCATCCACCGAACGGGTGCCGGACAGACGCTTCGGCAGCACGTCTTTGTGATAGATGAGATATATGCGGTTGCGCTTGGGCGCGATGCGCATGGCGATCACCATCCGCCCGCCCTTGGGATCATAGAAGAGGTTGATCGTATTTGCCGATGGTTTCGCCTCGCCGGCGAGGAACTCCGAGCAGTTGACATCGCCTTCCAGGATCATGCCCGCCGTAACGAGTTGCTCCGGGTCGTTCCTTACCTTGAAGCCGAGAAGCGACCGCATTCGCGAATCCCGACCGTCCGCCAACACGACCAGGCGAGCAGAGAGACCTTTGGCGTCGTCACCCAAGTGAACTCGTGGCCCATCTGCAAATGTCACGGCGGATGCCCGGTTCCCCCGCCTGACCTCGGCTCCCAGCACTTCGGCATGTCTGAGGAGAACAGTTTGCATCTCCGGGTGAGGAAATGTCACGCAGCACGTCGCAGCGGGGGTCGTTGCAAGCAGATCCCGCGTCACGGGCGAGGAGCCATTAATTGAAAAGTAGCCCGCCTCGATAGCGCAGCTTTCAAGAAGCAAATCGTAGATCCCCAAGCGTTTCGCCTCGAGACTTCCCCAAGGCATCAGAACCTCGCCGCGGATGCGGTCCCTGAACTCCTCCTGCTGTTCGACGATGAGAATCCTGATTCTGCGGCCGGCAAGGGCGATGGCAAGCGAAGAAGCCGCCAGACCGCCGCCGACAATGATCAGGTCGTAGTCAACCATGGCGCCATTGGGCAAAGGAGTTTCGCCGTTTGTTCCCGCCGACATTGCACGCACCGACCAATATTTGATTATGCTAATATGATGTGCCCGCGCGGTTCCCGTGTCAAATTCCGGCGGCCTGCAGTCCTGTTTGGACGTTGCGCGAGTTCCTTTCGTGACCTGGAAGATTCAGCGATGGATGAGCCGCAGGAGCACCTACGATAGCCATGATTTGCCGAGCAGCCCATGTCAGAACCTGGGCGCTCGAAGTTTCGATCACTGCGCGCCGTTCAACAGGCCAACCCGCACCGTCGATCATCTTGGGTTGCTCTCTACCGCCCAGGGACCTCTCCGATCGTGGCGCAATCGACGACGGGTCGTGAATGTATAACCAGGTAACGGCGGGCCCCGGAAAATCGCCTCTGGACGATCTGACGGATCGACCCGGTCGTGTTGACCACGGCCGAACCCGTCGGATTGGTCATGAAGCTGGCAAGCGGCTCCACAGTGCCGCTCCGTCGGGGTTTGCCGATAGCACCAGCTGGTAGGGATGCTTCGTTGCTCATCATAGCGCTCCTCCATCTCTGATCCCGCGAACATACCGCAGGGAGGGAGGAGAGCCGTCCACCGCATCAGAAGCGGACTGGCGGGTTCTGATTTCCCGATCTGGCAGGGCGGACATTGATTTCCGCACGACCACTGTCGTGGACCCGACTTTTGCAGTCCTCGTGTGATTGCCTTCGCTGCTCGGGCCGCAGTGTGTTACGAACGAAATCAAGTACAAGCGGGGATTTGGGTTCGCAATTCACGGCATGGGGGGGAACTGAATGCTACTGGCGCGGATTTCCAAGGAATTTGAGACTGCCGAGCCGAACTGCACCGTCATTGGCCCTCATCAACCCGAATACGAACTGCTGCGTAAGGTATGGAACGGCACGGTAGATCGGCGACCTGCCGTGATTGTCCGCCCCGCAACGGTCGCCCACGTGGCAAAGGCCGTGCAGATTGCGGCTGAATATGGTGCTCTGGTGGCAATCAGGTGCGGTGGCCATAGCTTCCCCGGCTTGTCGACCTGTGATGGCGGAATCGTCCTCGATCTGTCGGCAATGAACCATGTCGTCGTCGACCCCGTGTCCCGCACCGCCGAAGTCGAAGGCGGTGCATTGCTTGGGCATCTGGATATCGCAGGCGCCGCTGCCGGACTCGTAACCCCGGCTGGGGTCGTTTCGCATACAGGGGTTGCAGGGCTCACGTTGGGCGGCGGCATGGGATGGTTGAGCCGGCGCTTTGGCCTGACGATCGACAATCTGCTGAGCGTGGACCTCGTCACTGCCGAGGGTGGCGCATTGCATACGAGTCAGGACATTGAGCCTGATCTTTTCTGGGGCATTCGCGGGGGCGGCGGCAATTTCGGAGTGGTAACGAAGTTCCGCTTCAAGATGCACCCTCTTGGACCGGTCCTGGTCGGCCGCTGGAGCTATCCGCGTCAGGCGTTCGACACCGTTCTGCGAGGCTATCGTGATCTTGCGGCCGAAGCACCGCGTGAACTGACGACAGCCTTCACAATGACATCGACAACCATCTCCGTGAGCGCTTTCTGGTCCGGATCGTCGGACAACTCCAGCGTAGCCATTCAACCCTATGGATCATTGGCACGGGCCGATGCCAGCATGGTCGGCGGTCAGACATATCTCGAATTGCAAACCCGCAACGACTCGCACTTTGCGTGGGGCCGGCGCTACTACGCCAAGGGCGGATTCCTGGGTGACATCGACGATCAGGTCATCAACTGCCTCCTGGATTCAATCGCGACTGCGCCAACGCCGGATTCGGAATTCTACGTGCTGCAACTTGGCGGCGCGATAAGTGACGTCGACGAGGCTGCCACGGCCTATTCGGGGCGGGCTGCGAAGTTTTACTGGATTGCCGAGCCAGTTTGGGACAACCCCATCGACGACTCCCGTTGCATCGCATGGGGACGAAAGGCAGGCGGCCGTCTGGCGGCGATGTCTCAAGCCGGCAATTATCTGAATGAGCAGGCGGATACCGGCATAGATGTCTCGTATAATGCCTACGGCGCAGAAAAATACAACCGCCTTGCGGCGCTCAAAGCTCGCTTCGATCCCTCAAATCTCTTCCGGCTAAACCAGAATATTGAACCGAAGCCTTCACTCGTTGCGCTTCAGTAAGTCTGCTCGCCATTCGTTCGAGACATTCGACCGCCTTGCCGTCGTTCATTCCCGTCCCCTCACAACCAGCAGCCCCTGCCAGGGGCTGGTCGATCAGTTCCGGGCCACGCACCTCCACCAGTCGGCGCCAAGAGATATCGCGCGGGCAGAAGGTGTCGAAATGGGCAGCACGCAGCGCCTTTGCATCGGGATGATCGCGGCCTTCGAAGCGCAGCCAACGGTCGATCAGATCGCCGCGGAAGATCTGATAGTCGTCGATCGCCGAACGACTGCATGACTTAAAGGAAGTCCATATTCCCCTTAGGAGAGCCTCCCGCGGGCGCCATAGGATGCGTTCGATGCCTCGCAAATCAAAATCCGTCGGGAGGAGCAAAGAAGCAGTTTGCGTGATCTTCGGCTGGGTGCAAGCAAATGTGAAAATGGCTGTCTCCGGACGGAAGGGTGTCGCCATACGGAATTCGGAAAAAATGTTGCCTTGTGACGAGGTGATGGTCGCCCGGATTGAGCAGCACTCTGAAACCATCAGGGCCGGTGCTCACACTGGTATTCGGAATTTCCTGGCAATCGCCTCTCTCTTGGTCGCCTCGGCAGCAAGCGGGTGGATAGGTCCATCCCGATTCGGTGTCGTGGGCGCCAGCGCCATTCCAGCAAGACAGCATCGCTAGGATAGCTGAGAAACACCAAGCGCGATTCATCAGTCGTGTTCCGGCGGACAGCAGGTGGCAAATCCGCCGGCAAGTGTGAGCGAAGTCCTGCCGGATGTAACGAAAGGACTCCGATCAAAGGGCGATATTTCCCCGATCGGCATCTTAGCAGGGCTCGGAACTCAGGTTAACAAAATGGCATTGAATGGCCCCGCTCGTAGCCCAAGCCAAGGAGAGGCTCCCTTCCATCTCCCGGAAAGCGTTTCCGATGCGCGTCATGCGAGTCGTCGCCTTGCCGCGTTCAACCCCACGTCGCAATAAGAACGCACCGAGGAGGCTGGAGAGAACCGGCGGCTTGTGACAGCGCTGCACCTGCGCGCGGTTCGGTCCGCGCTGGGCTAGCTCATTCAGGAAGCCCTGCCGTTCGCAAGGCTGTTGCCAGCGCGTCCATCAAGTAGGGCCGAAACAGGTTCGTTCGCACGTAGCCGCCGACCGAGAAATTCGGCGCCACCTCGATCAGTCGTCGTGCCGCAGAGTGCGCGGCTTCGACATTGCCAAGGCCGACATGGCTGGCCGCGAGATAGGCGTAAGGGATGCTGAAGCCGGGATTGGCCCGGACCGCCAGAGCGGCGTATCTGGCCGCGTCGGCAAAGGCTTCGGCAAAGAGATGGGTCAGGGCGAGTGCGCAGTAGGGATGGTAGCTCAGCGGATCGTCGAGCGGGCTCAGGCGCAGCGCCTTGTGCGCATGTTCCACCGACCGCTGGTGTCGCTCGCTGTGGGCACTGACCAAAGCGCTGAAGCCAAAGGCCAAGGCCGAATTGTGGTTCAATGCGAGGGCCCGGTCGAGCACCTCGAGGGCCATGTCGTAGTCCTGGGTGAGGTTCGCGCGGACGAACGCGCCGATGCTCATCGCCTGCGGGTCGTCGCTGTTAATGCCTAACGCAATGTCGGCGTGGTTGAGTGCGGCCGCCTTGTCTGCGGGATCCAAACCGTTGCGGAGGTAGCGCTGCTCGTAACACCATGCGGCGTAGCCATGCGCAGCGACATAGTCCGGCTGAAGCTCGATCGAGCGCGCCAGCAGTTGCAGGGCCTTGTCCGTCTCGACGGGCGTGTTCGCATGCGCGTGCGGCAGGGCCCGAAGGTAGAGATCGTACGCGTCCAGATTTTCGGGCCGCTTGCGGCGCGCGCGCTCGATCTCCGCACGACGGACACTCGGTTCGATCGAGCCCACGATCTGCTCGGTCAACCGATCCTGGAGTTCGAACACGTCCGTTGCCGCGCCCTCGAACCTGTCGGCCCAGACATGCGTGGCCGTTGCACCGTCGACAAGCTGGGCATTCATCCTAAGTCTCCCCCCGGACTGCCGCAAGCTGCCCTGCAGCAGGTAGCGAACGCGTAGTTCAGCGGCGATTGTGCGCGGATCGGCCTTCTCGCCCCTGAAGCCGAAGGAGGAATTGCGTGCGATGACGAACAGGCCCGGGATCTTCGAGAGGTTGGTGATGATGTCCTCGACCAGGCCATCGGCGAAGTAATCATGCGGCTCGTCGCCGCTCATGGTGGCGAACGGCAGCACGGCGATCGAAGCGCCGCCGAGCGCACTCTCGTCGCCACCCTCCAGCGACAGGCGGTAGCCCCGCCGCGAGACGGTGGCCAAGACCGCATGCCGTTGGTCGCCGAGCGCTCGCCGGATCTCGTGGATGCATTGAACGAGACTGTCGTCGGTAACGGCGGCGCCTCCCCAGACGGCTTCAAGCAGCTCGGCCTTGCTGACCAGCCTGTTCGCGTTCTGGACGAGGTGGCGAAGGACCGCAAAGGCCTGCGGCCTCAGGGCGATTGCGTCGCCGTTGCCAAGACGGAGCGTCTCGCCTTCAAGGTCAACGACAACCTTGTCGTTGAGGACAAGGGTGGCAGTTGTTGGCGAACCGACCATGACGATCCCCCGTGTGACGGATTCCGTCGCCTAGTATACACTAGGACTTCGCCGACGGCTCTCCATCCTTTCAGGGCTCTGGCCGGCGCAATTTCGGCAAACGATCGGAACTCGCCCGTTACTCGGACGAGGGTCGTCGCAACGAAGCACGACCGCGCAAGAGGGGATAAACGATGTCTGCCACCCGATCTTGTCCGGTCGCTCCGCGATCGCTGCGCGACGCTACTGGTAGCCGCCAGTTGCGGTTCGGTGCTTCCCGGGTCGACCGCGGCGGGTGAGTGTGACTTTTATGGAATGAGGGGCCCCGTTTTGGAGTGCGCCCCTGAAACCCTCGATAAGACCGCCTCTCGCCCCAGTCGCTAGCAAGATTCATTTGGCACGGCAGCTTTGGAGAAGTTTCAATGGCGCACTGAATGACCGATATAAGGCGGTGGGTTCAATAGGTCATTGCAACACCTTCTGTAGCCTATCGGCCGGCGTTTCGAAGTCCAGGGTTTTTCGGGGTCGCTGATTGAGCCGCAGGGCGACGGCGTTGAGTTGGTCCTGCGAGACGTGGGAGAAGTTGGTAGCTCTGGGGAAATACTGCCTGAGCAGACCGTTGGTATTTTCGTTGCTGCCGCGCTGCCAGGGACTGCGCGGATCGCAGAAGTAGACCTGTAGGTC
>NZ_JBFUEG010000034.1:0-22870 GCF_056404315.1 Mesorhizobium sp. P2_D6
CTCCACAAATGATCCTGTTCACGGTAACCTGCCTTGTGCGTACGGTTGGAACCAAGCGACTGTTCGGTCGTGCGTGACGAAGGCGAAGATCCCAAGCTCTCCCGCGGCTGTAACCTCAGGTGGTACGGGCGACTTCGCCAAGCCAAGGTCCGGGCGGCCGCCCGGACCTTGGCTCAATCGCTTCAATCCCACGAAATCTCTCTCGTGTAGATACAAGGTGGCGCTGCGAAGCAGCGACGGAGTGGGGGAACCACCTGGCAACCGTCGCCGACGGACATTGAAAAGGGATCAAGGCGCAAGAATCTTCCTGCACCGCGCTAAGGGTCGACCCCCACTCCGTCGAGCTTCGCTCGACACCTCTCCCCCGATCGACGGGGGAGAGGAAAGGCGCGCGTTCGCCGACCTTGGTGCCGTTCCTCTCCCTGAAGGTGTGGAAGTGAGAGCGAGGAACCCAAGTTCTGCCAAGACACGCCGCAATTGCCGAAAACCCAAAACATTGGTATGAGCCACGCCATGGAAGAGCTTTTTGGCGATCCGGCCTATAAGGGGTTCGTGCTGCAGGACAGAAAACGCCTGCCGTCGCGGTTCTCCGCGCGCGTTTGCGGCGCGCTCACCAGCCGACTTAGCTAGACCGCTTTCGCCGGGCCGAAGGCGTCCGGCATTTCGCCTCTTCCCCATTTTCAGATCGACGGATTTACGCACATGAGCGCACCGCGCACCCTCTACGACAAGATATTCGACGAGCATGTCGTCGACCGCCAGGACGACGGCACCTGCCTGCTCTACATCGACCGTCACCTGGTCCATGAAGTGACCAGCCCGCAGGCCTTCGAAGGCCTGCGCATGAGCGGCCGCAAAGTCCGGCATCCGGAAAAGACGCTGGCCGTGGTCGATCACAATGTCTCGACCTCGCCCGAGCGCAAGTTCGGCATCAAGAACGAGGAAAGCCGCATCCAGGTCGAGGCGCTGGCCACCAACGCCCGCGATTTCGGCATCGAATATTATTCCGAGAACGATATCCGCCAGGGCATCGTCCACATTATCGGGCCGGAGCAGGGCTTTACGCTGCCCGGCATGACCATCGTCTGCGGCGACAGCCATACCTCGACCCATGGCGCTTTCGGCGCGCTGGCGCATGGCATCGGCACATCCGAGGTCGAACATGTGCTCGCCACCCAGACGCTGATCCAGCGCAAGGCCAAGAACATGCTGGTGCGCGTCGACGGCCAGCTGCCGGCAGGCGTCACCGCCAAGGACATCATCCTTGCCATCATCGGCGAGATCGGCACCGCCGGCGGTACCGGCTATGTCATTGAATATGCCGGCGAGGCGATCCGCGCGCTGTCGATGGAAGGCCGCATGACCATCTGCAACATGTCGATCGAGGGCGGCGCCCGCGCGGGCCTGATCGCGGCCGATGAAACGACCTTCGCCTATGTCAAGGACAAGCCCCGCGCGCCGAAGGGCGCTGCCTGGGATGCCGCGCTCGAATACTGGAAGACGCTGCAATCCGACGATGGCGCGCATTTCGACAAGGTAATCGTGCTCGACGCGGCCAAGCTGCCGCCGATCGTCTCCTGGGGCTCGTCGCCCGAGGACGTGGTTTCGGTGCAGGGCGTCGTTCCCAACCCGGACGAGATCACCGACGAGAACAAGCGGACGTCAAAGATCCGCGCGCTCGACTATATGGGTCTGACGCCGGGCACCAAGATCACCGACATCACGCTCGACCGCGTCTTCATCGGCTCGTGCACCAATGGCCGCATCGAGGATCTGCGCGCCGTGGCCAAGGTGGTCGAAGGCAAGACCGTCAGTGCGCATGTCGACGCGATGATCGTGCCGGGCTCCGGCCTGGTCAAGGAACAGGCGGAGGCCGAGGGTCTCGACAAGATCTTCATCGCCGCCGGTTTCGACTGGCGCGAGCCGGGCTGCTCGATGTGCCTGGCCATGAACGACGACCGGCTGAAGCCGCATGAACGCTGCGCCTCTACCTCGAACCGCAATTTCGAGGGCCGGCAGGGTTTCAAGGGCCGCACCCATCTGGTGTCGCCGGCAATGGCGGCGGCAGCGGCGATCGCCGGCCATTTCGTCGACATCCGCGACTGGAAATAGGTTCCGGCGCGCAGTTCAGAACGCATCCCAGACCCCGGACCGCATCGCGGCTCCGGGGTCTTTTTTCATCCGAACTGCCCGCATATTCGCTCTGGCTTAACCGCTTGTTGGGGCTTGCGCAGTAAGGTCTTCCCTGACGTCAAGCGGGGAAGTCACCGTCCTTTGGACACCGGTCTGTTCATTGCGCTGCTCAATCCGACGATCGCGCTGGCGCTCGGCGCGGCGTTCCTCGTGCTATGGTTCTATCAGCGCCACCGGCCCTATCTGGCCGTGCTGGGCGTAAGCTATTGCGTGTCCGCGCCCGGCTTCCTGCTGCAATATTTTACCTTGCCCGTCGGCATGGTGCTGACCAAGCTCGCCTCCAACCTCTGCTTCACCTTCGCCGCCTGCTGCCTCGTCGGCGCGATCATCGCGCGCTACGGCCGGCGCGTGCCCTATATCGCGATCGGTATCTTGGCGGGTGGCGGGCTGGCTGCGTTTTGCTGGTACCTGTTCGTCCAGCCGGACCTCACCTGGCGCATCCTGTCAATCAATTTCGGTTTTGGTGGCCTCAGCCTGCTGGTCGCCGCCGAGCTGCGCGTCGTGCGCGACAACGGCCCGACCGAAAAGATCCTGTTCGTGCTGTCGTTGCTGTCCGGGCTGAACTTCATCGGTCGGACGCTGCTCGTCGTCATCTCGCACGGGCCTTTCACCAGCTATGACGGCTTCTACGGCTCGTCCTACTGGACGACGGCGCTTTTGACGCACGCACTGCTGTCGCTGCTGATCGCGCTTTGCCTATTCTCGGCTGCCGCACTCGACGTGATGAAGGCGCTGAAGACCGAGACGCATACCGACCCGCTGTCCGGCCTGCTCAATCGCAGGGGGTTTGAGGAGCGCGCCTTGCTGGTGCTGCAACACTGCGCCGCCGCCAAGGTGCCGGTCGCACTGGTGCTGGCCGATCTCGATCACTTCAAGGCGCTCAACGACAGGTACGGACACGCCGCGGGCGACCAGGTGATCGCCGACTTCGCGGCCAAGCTTCGTGCCGCCGCCGGCGCGCGCGCCGTTGCCGGGCGCATCGGCGGCGAGGAGTTCGCCGTGCTTTTGTCGCTGAGCGACCTTGCCACGGCGCGGCTGTTTGCCGAGGCCGTGCGCACGCACTATTCGGCCGGCAGCGTCGACGGGTTGCCGCCGGGCACAAGAGTGACCGCGAGCTTCGGCGTCGCGGCGCGCACCGGCGACGAAGGGCTGGAGCCGCTGATGCGGCGTGCCGACGAGGCGCTCTACAAGGCCAAGAAGAACGGCCGCGACAGCGTGCGGCTGTCCTATGAGCGGGCCGAAACGGTGTTCATCCCGGATACAGGCAGCGCCAGCTAGAACGCCTCGCCGTTTCACGGGCTAACCATCGTACGACAGCCGGCCACAAAGGCCGACCATACCGATTGGTCTAGCGGCAAGGGCTGAGGTTGGGCATCTCGCCGTCGGAGAGGCCGTACATATAGGAGCGGCCCTTCACGAACACCGGCGGCTGATAGCAGCCACGTCTGGAGATGTGATCTGCCTCATCTTCATAAAGGACTTCCGGTTCTGCTTCCGGCTGGCCGGCGCTCGTGTAGTCGGACAATTTCTTGGCCAGTTTGCCTTGGCCGACGATGATGCGCTTGTAGCCGGCGGCGCTGTCGATGACGAGATTGCCGAAGGAATCGGCATAGACGCGGTCATGATGACGCGACCAGGCCATTGCCGGGGCAGCGAAGCCGAGACTGGCTGTCGCCAGCACAAGCACCGCAAGGCGCGTTCTTCCTGAATTCGAAAGCATGGTGTCCTCTCTGCTCTGGACCCGTTCGAATCGGAAATTAACCTTTTATTAACCTTTGTTAAGAGGGCAGGTGCATCCAACGGCGATCTCTCGTCAAACATGGTTAATATCCGACGGGTTGGAAAACCCGCCGGCCATCTTTCGGCCATGCTTGACCGCACCATCGACCGGAAATTGGAACGACGCCCGGTGAGCTTGATCCTGGCGCAGCATCGCGGCTAGTTTCCCGCGCGGAGGACAATCATATGGCGTTACGCCGGGCCTATCGGATAACGCTCGCGCTTGCTGCCTTGCTGAGCACAGCTGCCTGCGTGCCGCAAAACAACGCGCCGAAGGCCGCAAGCGCTGCCGCTCCCGCCGTCTCGATGGCCCCCGGCGCACCTGTGACCGCTGCCCCCATCGCTGTCGAAGCGGCCGCGCCGCAACCGCGCACCGCGACCTACAATTGTGCCGGTGGCGGCAGGATCACCATCGAGAATCTCGGCACATCGCTGCACGTGCTCAGCCCCGACGGCACTGCCGAGGATCTGCCGGCCTCCCCCGCCAACCAGAACAGCCGGTATGGCGCGGCCCATGACGCAATCGTGATCGACGGACGCGAGGCGCTGGTGATGAAGGGTGGGAAGACGCCGGTGACCTGCAAACGCTGACCCCGGATGCGCGGATATTTCAGGTGAGGCGGCTTGCGAACGGCAGATCGCGTCGGCAATAGCGGCTTTCGCCGATCCCATAAATGTTTCGTAGATCGCAGGAATGCGGGGGCAATTGCGCGCAAGACGCCGATCCCCTAGATCAGGCGACCCGATGCGTTCGGCAGAGGAATTCTCGTGATATCAGATCCAATCGCCTTCGAGCGCTATCGCAACACGGCTACCGAAAAGACCAACCTGCCGCGCCTGATAATCGGAACGGCCATCGTCGTCCTGTTCTGGGTGGCGATCACTTTGGTGGTTGTGCTTGGCGGCACCTATCTCGCTATCATCTGGCATGTATTGCCGGGCGATCCGCGCGGGCCGCTACAGGGCTTTCTGGCCTCGCCCATCGGGATACTCACCGCGCTCACCTCGTTTGCCGGTATCTGGCTCGGCCTGTGGCTCGCCATGCGTTTCGTCCATGGCGAGCCGGTGACCGCGCTTCTTGGCCCCAGCCGTCGCGTCTCCTGGCCCGGCTTCGTCAAGGGCCTGATCGCGGTGCTGATCACCTCGGCGCTCTCCGAAGTCCTGCTCTATTGCCTGCAGCCTGAGATCGCGCGCGGCGCGATCAGCCTGTCGACCTGGCTGCTGTTTCTGATCCCGATCGTGGCGCTGGCGCTGCTGCAGACTTCGTCCGAGGAGATGCTGTTTCGCGGCTATCTGCTGCGCGGCCTGGCCAGGCGCTTCGAGAGCCCGTACGTCTGGGCACTGCTGCCCGCCTTGCTGTTCACCTCCTTGCATTGGAGCCCGGATTCGAGCCCCGCCATCAACGCCTGTGTGCTCGCCTCGATCGCCGCCTTCGCTCTGCTGTTGACGCTGGTGGTCTATGTCACCGGCAATCTCGGCGCCGCCTTCGGTGCCCATCTCGGCAACAATCTCACCGGTTTCCTGCTAATCTCGCACCAGCAGAGCTACAATTCCTTCGCCCTGTTCAACGCCAAGCCGCTGGAAGGCCCCGACTGGACGACGACGGATGCGGTCATCATCGCCGCGATCGGCATCGTCTGCACCTTGCTGACGATCCTGCTGCTCCTACACCCGCGCTCGCCGCTGAAGGTCACGACAGACCTTCGGGATGCAGCCAGGGTGAACTGAGCCAGGATCGGCGCAGAGACCCGGCAGGCCGCCCAAGTCTTGACTCTTCCGCCGATTTCCTGTCTACACGCCCCGAATTCCGCGACGAGTATCCCTCCGAGCAAGCCGACCAGGACGCCAAAACCTCTTTGAGGTGGGTGCTGTAAACAGATCCTGGAGGCCAACACCCGGCAGCGCTGAGCGCCCCCGGGTGCTTTTTGGCTTTGCGCTTGCCCGGCTTTTGTTTGGACAAGCTCTTTTGTTTGGACACTTGGCGCGAACGCATTACCTCTCGGGCACCATCCGGGTGCCTGAGAAAAGGAAACAGAATGTTTGAATCACTTCAGGAGCGCCTTGGCTCCATCCTGAACGGCCTGACCGGCCGCGGCGCACTGTCGGAGGCTGATGTCTCGGCAGCGCTGCGCGAGGTGCGCCGTGCGCTGCTCGAGGCGGACGTGGCGCTGGAAGTGGTGCGCTCCTTCACCGACAAGGTGCGCGAGAAGGCTGTCGGCGCCGCGGTCGTCAAGTCGATCAAGCCCGGACAGATGGTCGTCAAGATCGTCCATGACGAGCTGGTCGACATGCTTGGCGCCGAAGGCGTCGCCATCGACCTCAATGCGCCGGCCCCCGTCGTCATCATGATGGTCGGTCTTCAGGGCTCCGGCAAGACGACGACCTCGGCCAAGATCGCCAAGCGGCTGACCGAACGCCAGAACAAGAAGGTCCTGATGGCCTCGCTCGACACGCGGCGTCCCGCCGCGCAGGAGCAGCTCCGCCAGCTCGGCGAGCAGGTCAAGGTGGCGACGCTGCCGGTCATATCAGGCCAGAACCCGGTCGACATCGCACGGCGCGCCGTGCAGGCGGCCAAGCTCGGCGGCCATGACGTCGTCATCCTCGACACCGCCGGCCGTACCCACATTGACGAGCCGCTGATGGTCGAGATGGCCGACATCAAGAAGGTGTCGAGCCCGCACGAGATCCTGCTGGTCGCAGATTCGCTGACCGGCCAGGACGCGGTCAACCTAGCCAAGAGCTTCGACGAGCGCGTCGGCATAACCGGCCTGGTGCTGACCCGCATGGACGGCGACGGCCGTGGCGGCGCAGCCCTTTCGATGCGCGCCGTCACCGGCAAGCCGATCAAGCTGATCGGCACCGGCGAAAAGATGGATGGGCTGGAGGAATTCCACCCCAAGCGCATCGCCGACCGCATCCTCGGCATGGGCGACATCGTTTCGCTGGTCGAAAAGGCTGCTGAAAACATCGACGCCGAGCAGGCAGCGGCGATGGCCAAGAAGATGCAGTCGGGCAAGTTCGATCTGAACGACCTTGCCGGCCAGCTTCAGCAAATGTCGAAAATGGGCGGCATGGGCGGCATCATGGGCATGATGCCCGGCATGGGCAAGATGAAGGACCAGATGGCCGCCGCCGGCCTCGACGACAAGATGTTCGGCCGCCAACTCGCCATCATCTCGTCGATGACCAAGGCCGAGCGCGCCAATCCCGATATTTTGAAACACTCGCGCAAGAAGCGCATTGCTGCCGGTTCCGGCACCGACGCCGCCGAAATCAACAAGCTCTTGAAGATGCATCGCGGTATGGCCGACATGATGAAGGCGATGGGCGGCAAGGGCAAAGGCGGCGGCCTGATGCGCGGCATGATGGGCGGCCTGGCCTCCAAGATGGGCCTCGGCGGCATGATGCCTGGTGGTCCCGGGGGTATGATGGGTGGCGGCATGCCGGACCTCTCCAAGATGGACCCCAAGCAGCTCGAAGCCTTGCAGAAGCAGGCGCAGGCCGCCGGCCTTGGCGGCATGAAGGGCCTGCCCAGTGGCCTTCCTGGCGGCGGTGGCCTGCCGGGTCTGCCTGGTGGCATGAAACTTCCGGGGCTTCCCGGCCTTGGCGGCGGCGGACTGCCCGGGCTTGGGAAGAAGAAGTGAGGACGCTATGAACGAAGAAAAGGATATGGCCGATGCCCGCATCATCTTGGCTGGCTATCGCGCTTCGATCGACAACATCGATGCCGCCCTCATCCACATGCTGGCCGAGCGCTTCCGCTGCACCAAGGCGGTCGGCGTTCTGAAGGCCGAGCATGGCCTGCCGCCGGCCGATCCGGCGCGTGAGCAGCAGCAGATCACCCGCCTTCGCCAGCTGGCGAAGGATGCCCATCTCGACCCCGATTTCGCGGAAAAATTCCTCAACTTCGTCGTCCGCGAAGTGATCCGCCATCATGAGCAGATCGCCGCGTCCAACGGCGCAAGCAAAGCCGGCTAAGTAAGTGCATGTCGCCCAAAAGTGCGCAGCGGTTTTGGGACAACGACCTGCACAAGACAAAAGCCACACCCTATCAATGAAATCAGAGCTTTTAGGAGAAATGAAATGGCACTGAAGATCAGACTGGCCCGTGCGGGCTCGAAGAAGCGTCCTTACTACCACGTCGTCATCGCCGACGCCCGTTCGCCGCGCGACGGCCGATTCATCGAGTCGATCGGCTCGTGGAACCCGCTGCTGCCGAAAGACGGCGAGCGCGTCAAGGTCGACGCCGACCGCGTCAAGCATTGGCTGTCGCACGGCGCCCAGCCGACCGACCGCGTTCTGCGCTTCCTCGACGAGGCCGGCCTGCTCAAGCGCGAAGCCCGCTCCAACCCGAAGAAGGCCGAGCCGGGCAAGAAGGCGCAGGAACGCGCCGCTCTGCTGAAGAAGGCACAGGAAGACGCAGCAGCAGCCGTTGCCGCCGCTGCCGCGGCCCCGGCCGAGGCGGAAGCCGCCACCGCCGAGTAAGCGTTCGCTTCATCGCTTAAGAAAACGGCGGGCCTAGGCCCGCCGTTTTTCGTTGACGTCCGCTCAATAGCCATCCGGGCAGCGGGCGATATAGACACGCCCATAGCGGTCCCGATAGCGGCAACGGTCCGGTTCGTTGGCCCGGCCGATCAGTGCTCCTGCAACGGCACCAACCGCGCCGCCAACGACGGCCCCTTCCACGGGATCATTTGCGACCGCAGCGCCTATGGCCGCTCCGCCCAGACCGCCGACAGCCGCGCCCTTTTCCGTTTGCGAACAGGCGCCGAGCGCCGTTGCCAAGACCAGAATGGTAAGAATTTTCTTCATTGTCGTTTCCTCTCCAACGGAAAGCGTCTCCACGCGCCTTGGCTCGACAACGCATGACACCGTGAATTGATCCATTGGAGGGAACGATGCGTTCCGGCCCATTCCGGCCGGTGCGGCTCGTCCTATTTCTCCGTGGCACGCTTCAGATTGGCCAGGCCCGCCTCGAAATCCTTGCCGATCAGCGTATCGAAATTCATGAACAGGCCCATCAGCTTGGCAATGAAAGGCCGGCTGCCGCGCATCGCCCAGGTGACGCTGGTGATGTCACCGGCCGGCTTCAGCGTGAAGTCGACGCTGTTGTTGGCGCGGAACGGTTTTTCGAAGTCGAGCTTCAGCGATACCAGCGAGGATGGCACGGAATTAACGATTTCCATGCGTCCCTTGCCGGCCTTGGCATTGCCTTCCCAGGCATAG
This sequence comes from Mesorhizobium sp. P2_D6, assembly GCF_056404315.1. NCBI lineage: Bacteria > Pseudomonadati > Pseudomonadota > Alphaproteobacteria > Hyphomicrobiales > Phyllobacteriaceae > Mesorhizobium > Mesorhizobium sp. P2_D6. The sequence continues at coordinate 9,199 of NZ_JBFUEG010000034.1, forward strand.
ACCGCGCCCTTGCCGGCATCAGTGCCGGACAGCGTGCGCTTCATCTGCGGGTCGAGCTTTTCATAGGGCGACCATTCGGGCCAGTGTTTGAAATCGTTGATCAGCGGAAAGATCGCTTCCGACGAAGCCTTGATGCTGGCCGTGCGGCTGGTGACGAAATCATTCGGCCGTGTCGCGGCATAGACAAGGACGGCGGCGATGATGACGACCAGGATGATGAGAATGGTGCTGAGCATGTTTTTTCTTCTAAAAGCAATTCCAGGTGTGAAGCGGTTTTCCCGGGAAAAGCGCGTAGCGCTTTCCCTCGGGAATTGCGTCAAAAAATGAGATTTAGCGGCTGAACGGGATCAGGGCACGCACCCGTGGGTCGCGCAGATAGAGGCCGCCCCACAGGATGATGCCGAGATAGACGCTGAACAGCGTGTGCGAAAACAACGGGCTGCCGACGCGCATATTGGTGGCGATGGCGCCGCCGAGATAGCCGGTCAGCAGAATGGCGCCGAGCACCGAAGTGCGCGGCAACGCATAGAGCGCCGTCGAGATCAGGCCGATGATGCCGAGCAGACGCGCAACATTGACGTCGGCCGGCCAGCCGAGCGGCACCATGGTCTGGGTGACGACATCGAGCGGCGGCAGCTTGATGACGCCGTCGAATATCATGAACAGGATGATGATGCCGCTGAGCACGCGGCCGGTCCACAGGGCGCCCGATGGGACGGGCGCGGTTTGAGAAATGGTCACGGGTGTTCCCTCCTAGGTGATTTGAGCCGTTCGAACCAAGGACGCTGCATGAGGCAGCGATCCTACAGGACAGGGATTCTTTTTGATCTGAAGGACGGCAAGGTCTTGTTTTTCCGCCGATTCTTTCCACCGCCTGCCCGGCAGGCAGAGGGAGTGCTGTCCTTCCATCTTTAGATCACGGAACGTGTGCCGCTCAGACTATCGGCGTTCGCTAGTGACGGCTATTGATGGGCTGGGCGAGAGACGAGCGAATGACGGGCGAGACCGATCTGAAAAAGCTGCTGGCGGCGATGACGCCGCAATTGCTGCCAGGCGTTTATGTGTTCGTCACCTTGGCGCCCGGCGCTGCGCAGCCGGAAGGCCTCGATTCGGTGATGATTTTTCGCGAGCGCGAAGGCCTGACGTTGATCCTCACCGAGGATGCAGCTCGTGCCGCAGGGCTGGCCGCTTCGTTCCGCTGCCGGATGATCACGCTGAACATCCATTCGTCGCTGGACGCCGTCGGCTTCCTCGCCGCCATCACCACCCGGCTGGCCGCTGCCGGCATGGGCGTCAACCCAGTCTCGGCTTTTTATCACGACCATCTGTTCGTTCCCGCTGAACGGGCGGAGGAGACGATGGGGTTGTTGCGCCAGTTGACTGAGGATAGTGCCGGCTGAGCTATCAGGCCCTGCGGACGTAGAGAATATCCGGCAGGCCTTCCTCATTGCCGGTGCCGTCGCCGAAACTCTCAGCAACGAACCCATGGCGCTCGTAGAAGCGCCGGGCGCCGGTGTTGGCCTGGAAACAATAGAGTTTTACCACCGGCAGCGCGGCGGTGGCTTGCGTCAGCAGCCGGCTGCCGATGCCTTGTCTGTCCAGGCCGGATCGAGATAGAGCTGTTCCACCCAATCGCCGCTGACGGCAATGAAGCCGGCAATCGCCTCGCCGGCCTCGGCGACCGTCACTTGCTGCCGGGGCAGCACGATGTCGCGGATGAAGGCAAGGTCTTCGTCCGGCGTGTGGATGACCGGCATCCAGGAGAATGAACCAAGGGCTGCCTGCATGAGCCGAGCGATGGCGGCGGCGTCAGAGTTAGTGGCAGGGCGTAGTGTGACTTCGGCGGGATCGTTCATCGACGTTTCTCAACGGAGGCCAGCGCTGCCCCTCATCCGCCTGCCGGCACCTTCTCCCCGTATAGTGACGGGGAGAAGGGATGCTTCCGGCCGAAGGCCGAGCCCGCGACTGCGGGCCGCCGGCTTTCCGGCGCCCCCGCGGAGGGCCCGCCGCGGCAGCGGCGATACGGCCCGTGAGCGAAAACTAGACCGCCGTCAGGCCGCCTTCTTCTTCGGCTGGATCAGGCCGCGCTCGACCAGCAGCTCGGCGATCTGCACCGCGTTGAGCGCCGCGCCCTTGCGCAGATTGTCGGAGACAATCCACATCGACAGGCCGTTGTCGATGGTCGAATCCTCGCGAATGCGCGAGATGAAGGTGGCGTCCTCGCCGGCCGATTCCAGCGGCGTGATGTAGCCGCCGTCCTCGCGCTTGTCCAAGACTTGGCAGCCGGGAGCCTCGCGCAGGATGTCGCGCGCCTCGTCGGCGGTGATCGGCTTTTCGAACTCGATGTTGACGGCTTCGGAGTGGCCGATGAACACCGGCACGCGTACGCAGGTCGCCGTCAGCTTGATCTTGGGATCAAGCATCTTCTTGGTCTCGGCGACCATCTTCCACTCTTCCTTGGTGAAGCCGTCGTCGAGGAAGACGTCGATATGCGGAATGACGTTGAAGGCGATGCGCTTGGTGAACTTCTTGACGTCGACCTGGTCGGCGACAAACACCGCGCGCGTCTGCGTGAACAGCTCGTCCATGCCTTCCTTGCCGGCGCCGGATACCGATTGATAAGTGGCGACGACGACGCGCTTGATGGTGGCAAAGTCGTGCAGCGGCTTCAGCGCCACCACCAGCTGCGCCGTCGAGCAGTTCGGGTTGGCGATGATGTTCTTGCGCGAAAACAGCGAGATCGCATCCGGGTTCACTTCCGGCACGATCAGCGGCACGTCCTGGTCGTAGCGGAAGGCCGACGAATTATCGATGACGACGCAGCCCTGCTTGCCGATCTTGGGCGACCATTCCTTGGAGACGTTGCCGCCCGCCGACATGATGCAGATGTCGGTGTCGGAAAAATCATACTGGTCGAGTGTCTTGACCTTCAGCGTCCGGTCACCGAACGACACTTCGGTGCCCTGGCTGCGCCGCGAGGCCAGCGCCACCACTTCGCTCACCGGAAAGCCGCGCTCTTCCAGAATATTGAGCATTTCGCGGCCCACATTGCCCGTGGCGCCGACTACCGCAACCTTGAAACTCATAAAGATCTCCTGTCCCTCTCCGCCTGGTTTTTGGAGAAAACCCGCCGGCCAATGCGGGTTCCGTCCCCCGGGCCGTACCCGGGAGAGGGTGGTTAGGCCAAGGGAATCACACCGTTTTGGTGGTGGTTTTGGCCATGGTTTTGCTGGAACGGTAAGACGCGCCAACGCGCCCGGCCAGATGATTGTGGCCGGGGAAGTCGAATGCAAGAAGAGCCATCAAAAGGCCGCGCATCGAAAATGATCCCGTTCGATGCCGGCTTTTACGCGGTTTGCGGCAGGAGTCAATTGCACAGAAGCGCCGCTCGCTCTGTACAAGAGCGGCCGCAAGAAGTACGAACGCGCGAAATATTGTTTGGCTGGCGCGGCGTCAGCCCCGGCATGTGCTCCATGATGAGCCCAGACCCCGAATTCCGAAAGAGCAAGATGTCCAATTTCGAAGGTATCGTTCCTGCGCTGGCAGAGGCGCTGGAAAAACGTGGCTATGTCGAGCTGACGCCGGTGCAGAAGGCGGTGCTCGAGCTCGGCGAGGCTGACGCGCTGGTGTCGGCGCAGACCGGCTCCGGCAAGACCGTCGCCTTCGGCCTGGCCTTGGCGCCGACGCTGCTGGAAGGCGCAGAGCGCTTTGGCCCGGCCGGTGTGCCGCTGGCGTTGGCCGTTGCGCCGACGCGCGAACTCGCTCTGCAGGTGATGCGCGAGCTGCAATGGCTCTACGCGCCGACCGGCGCAACCGTCGCTTCCTGTGTCGGCGGCATGGATATGCGCAGCGAAAGGCGCGTGCTGGAGCGCGGCGCCCATATCGTCGTCGGCACGCCTGGCCGTCTGCGCGACCACATCACCCGCAACTCGCTCGACATGTCGGCGCTTAGAGCCGTGGTGCTGGACGAGGCCGACGAGATGCTCGATCTCGGCTTTCGCGAGGATCTTGAATTCATCCTCGACGCCGCACCCGCCCAGCGCCGCACGCTGATGTTTTCAGCCACCGTGCCGCGCTCGATCGCCACGCTTGCGCAAGGTTATCAGCGCGACGCCGTGCGCATCTCTGCCGGCGGCGAGGAAAAGCAGCATCTCGACATCGAATACCGGGCGCTGAATGTCGCCTACCCCGACCGCGAGAACGCCATCATCAACGTGCTGCGCTTCTACGAGGCAAAGAATGCGCTGGTGTTCTGCAACACCCGCGCTGCCGTCAATCATCTCACGGCACGCTTCAACAACCGCAATTTTTCGGTCGTGGCGCTGTCGGGCGAGCTCAGCCAGAACGAACGCACCCACGCGCTGCAGGCGATGCGCGACGGCCGCGCCAAGGTCTGCATCGCCACGGATGTCGCGGCGCGCGGCATCGACCTGCCCAATCTCGAACTGGTCATCCACGCCGACCTGCCGACCAATCCCGAAACGCTGCTGCACCGCAGCGGCCGCACCGGCCGCGCCGGGCGCAAGGGCGTCAGCGCGCTGATCGTGCCCAACGGCGCCCGCAAGCGCACCGAACGCTTGCTGCAGAATGCCGGGCTGAAGGCGACATGGGCGAGCCCGCCCTCGGCCGACGACGTGATCAAGCGCGACGACGAGCGCATCCTCGCCGATCCGGCCTTCGACGAGCCGGTGGCCGACGACGAGCGCGGCTTCATCGATGCGCTTCTGGCCAAGCATGGCGCCGAACAGGTGGCAGCCGCCTTCGTGCGCCAATGCCGCGCCAGCCGCTCGGCGCCCGAAGAGCTTACGGAGGTCGCAGCCTTCACGCCGTCGCGTGACAAACCGGCGGGCGAAAGGTTCGAACGCCGGGATGAGGCGCCCAGCCGGCGCGACGATTTCGGCGACAGCGTCTGGTTCTCGCTGTCGATCGGACGCCGGCAGAGTGCCGAGCCGCGCTGGCTGATCCCGATGCTGTGCCGCACCGGCAACATCTCCAAGCGCGAGATCGGCGCCATCAAGATGCAACAGGAGGAAACTTTTGTGCAGATCGCGGCCGACTGGGCCGACCGCTTCCTCGCCGCCATCGGCCCCGACAAGAAGCTGCAGGGCAACATCGTGGTGAAGCGCCTGGAAGGCACGCCCGATTTGTCGCGCGCCGGCTACCAGGCGCCCAAGCCCGACAAGAAGCCGCATCGCGGCAAGCGCCCGTTCGAGGCGCCGCAAAGCGCTCACAAGCCTAAATTCGAGAAGCGCCCCGCCGGCGATGCAAAGCCCTGGGCCGGGAAGCCGAAGTTCGACAAGGCCGGACCTCCGAAGAACAAGAAGCCGAAGAAGCGGCCGGAGTAGAATTTTGGGAACGCTGGGGGGACAGCACCCCCCTCTGTCTTGCCGGCCATCTCCCCCGCAAGGAGGGAGATCGGCAGCTTCTGCCTCAGCGCCCTCTCTTCAACGTTGGAGATTAGCGAAGGCGTTCGCGACATCTAATCTCCCCCCTTGCGGGGGAGATGTCCGGCAGGACAGAGGGGGGTGTGAAGGAACTCGACGGCGGGCGCTCGGTCTAGATCGTTGCGCCCTTGGGCCACGAAGGCATTTCGCCCATCCCCCTTGCGAACCTCTGTAACTTTGAACAGTCTGTGCCAACACGGGGGTGAGGCGGATGCAGGGCGAAGTTCTTCATTATGACGAGGCCCAGGGTTTTGGGTTCATCACCGGGGCGGACGGCAACCGCTACACGTTTGCGCGCGAGGATCTGCGCCGCGGTGCGGTGATTGCCAAGGGCGCCGTGGTCGAGTTCGTGCCTGCAAGCGGTCAGGCGCGCGACGTTTTCTCGATCCGCGCTCAGGCCGCCGGTCCGGCGACCGCAGCTCCCGCTGCAAGCGCCGCGTCGCCCAAACCCGCCGCCGCTTCAGCCGCGCCGCAGCATTTCGGCCGCCTGGCAGAAGATGGCGCGGTCCACGATAGCGGGCTGCCGGGCTATTTCTGGCTGGGCGTGACGCGCAACTACATCAACTTCGCAGAGCGCGCGCGGCGCAAGGAATTCTGGGCCTACTGCCTGTTCTGGACCGTCAGCTTCATCCTGGTCGGTCTTGTCGGCGCGCTCGCCGACCAGACGATCGGCAATTTCAACGACGGGCAACGGGCCGATCGTGATGATCGGCGTCTGGGGCCTGTTTGTGCTGGCGACGTTCCTGCCCTGGCTTGGGCTGATTGTACGCCGCCTGCACGACATCGGCCTGACCGGCTGGCTGGTCCTGCTGATTTTCGTGCCGACCTTCGGCACGCTTGCCATCATCGTGTTCGGACTGATCCCGACCCAGAACCACGAAAACCAGTGGGGGCCGGTGCCGCAAGGCGTCCGGCTCTAGCCAATTCGTTTCAGCGCCTCGGCCGACAGCCGGAGAAACACCTTCTGCCCGTGCCGCTCGGCGCCGAGCCGGTCGTAGAAACGCAGCGCGCCTTCGTTCCAGTCCTCGGTGGTGAGATCGATGCGACCGATGCCTTCCCTGAGGCAATGGCCGGCGAGAAAGCCGAGCAGTGCCCGGCCGGCGCCGGCGTTGCGGGCATTCTCGCGCACGAACAAATCTTTCAGGAACATCAGCCGCTCGAGATCGATGCCGGGATGCGCGATCGCCACCGAAGCGAGGCCACCAACTTTCCCGTCGGCGAAGGCGAGCGCGAAATGCGGATAGGCCGGGCTTTCATCGCCAAGCCACTTTCGCGCGGTGGCCGCCGCGCGGCCATGATCGAGCGGCGCCTGCCGGTAGTGCGCCGCCATCTCGCAAAGCACGGTGGCAAGCGCTTCGGCGTCGTCGGTCGTCGCCCAGCGGACGTCGACCGCTAGCGGATCAGCCAAGGAACTTCGCGATGATGGCATCGCCCATCTCGACAGTGCCGACTTCGGTCATACCTTCAGACAGGATGTCCTTCGTGCGCAACCCGTCGTCGAGCACGGCGGCGATTGCGCCTTCGAGCTTGTCGGCCTCGGCGACCATGCCGAAGGAATAGCGCAGGCACATGGCGAAGGACGCGATCATGGCGATCGGGTTGGCGATGCCCTGGCCGGCAATGTCAGGCGCCGAGCCATGCACGGGCTCGTACAGCGCCTTGCGCTTCTTGGTCTTCACGTCAGGCGCGCCGAGCGAGGCCGACGGCAGCATGCCGATCGAGCCCGTCAGCATGGCGGCGATGTCGGACAGCATGTCGCCGAACAGATTGTCGGTGACGATGACGTCGAACTGCTTTGGCCAGCGCACCAGCTGCATGCCGCCGGCATCGGCCAGCATGTGGTCGAGCTTGACGTCGGCATAGCGCGCCTTCTGAGTCTGGGTGACGACCTCGTTCCACAGCACGCCCGACTTCATCACGTTGCGCTTTTCCATCGACGTGACGTGGTTCTTGCGGGTCCGCGCCAGTTCGAAGGCGACGCCCGAAATGCGCTCGATCTCGAACGTGTCGTAGACCTGCGTGTCGATGCCGCGTTTCTGGCCGTTGCCGAGATCGATGATCTGCTTCGGTTCGCCGAAATAGACGCCGCCGGTAAGCTCGCGCACGATAAGAATGTCGAGGCCTTCGACCACTTCCTGCTTGAGCGAGGAAGAGGCTGCAAGCGCCGGATAGCAGATGGCGGGACGAAGATTGGCGAACAGCTCCATGTCCTTGCGCAGCCGCAGCAGCCCGGCCTCGGGACGCACCTCGTAAGGCACCTTGTCCCATTTCGGCCCGCCGACGGCGCCGAACAGCACGGCATCCGCCGCCATCGCCTTTGCCATGTCGGCATCGGAGATCGCTGCGCCATGCGCATCGTAGGCGCAGCCGCCGACCAGGCCTTCATCGGTGGTGAAATCGCTGGCGAGCTTGGCGTTCATGGCCGCGATCAGCTTCTTCACCTCGGCCATCGCCTCGGGGCCGATACCGTCGCCGGCGAGCAGGAGAAGATTTTTCGAAGCCATCAGAACCGTCCCGATACTGTTTGGAGAAACCGCGGCCTTGCTAAACGCCAAGCGGGCCGCATGCAAGCCTGCCGTTGGCAAGCGCAATCACCGATGCGAGAGAATATTGACCAATCGGCCGAACGGATCGCGCACATAGAAGCGGCGCACGCCCCAGGGCTCGTCGGCCGGACCGTATTCTATGGCGAAGCCAGCGGCCTTCATGGCGTCGAGCGCCGCATCGACATCGTCGACCTCGATCGACAGGTCCGGCACCGGCGTGCCCGAGCCGCCTTGCGGCATGAAGCTGATCTGCACCTGCATCCGTTCGTCGGAACCGCAGGTGACAATCCAGCCCTGATCCATCAGCACGTCGAGGCCAAGCACGTCCTGGTAGAAGCTTTTCGCCGCCGCCGCGTCCTGTGTCCCGATATTGGCGACGATGCGCCGGACCGTCATGGCTTTGGCCTCCTCAGGCTGTGCGCTTGAGCGCCGTGACTTCGATCTCGATTTTCATCTCGGGCTTGTTGAACTGGCACACGATCATTGTTGCCGCCGGGCGGATGTCGCCGAATGCCTCGCCCAGGATCGGGAAGACGACATCCACGAAGGCCTGGTCGGTGATGTAATAATGCGCCCGCACCACATCGGCCATCTCGAAGCCGCCGTCCCGAAGCGCCTTGGCGATGGTGGCGAGACAATTGCGCGTCTGCGCCTCGACCGTCTCCGGCATGGTCATCGTCGCATAGTCGTAGCCGGTGGTTCCCGACACGAAACACCAGTCGCCCTGCACCACCGCACGCGAATAGCCGGCGGTTTTTTCGAAGGGCGAACCGGTGGAGATGAGCTTGCGCATGGGGCCTCCTCGTTGGTCGGTTCATCTAGCAGGCAGATGGGGGCTGGTCATGGGCCAAGATGCTTGATGTCGGCGGGACAGCACCCCCCTCTGCCCTGCCGGCCATCTCCCCCGCAAGGAGGGAGATTGGCAGCTTCTGCGCCGCGCCTATTCTTGCGTGTTGATTGGCGAAGGCAGTCGTGACGGCTGATCTCCCCCCTTGCGGGGGAGATGCCCGGCAGGGCAGAGGGGGGTGGGAAGGATCGCGGCGTAGCGGTCCTTCCGCTGACAGTCGCGAAACACTAGTTCCCCTGCGCCTTGTCCATTGCTTCCCTAATATCCGCCGGCCAGGTCTTCACGTCAGGCCAGGCCTGCGGCTGGCCATCGTCGCCGCGGCGGGCAAAATAGAGCGTGTGCTTGACCGGGTCGACCGCCATGAAGCCGTCATTGCCGCCGCAGTCATGCGGCACGCAGCCGCTGGCATAGAAGGCGCCGGACGCCGTCTTTTCCGTGCCGCCGCCGACCAAAAGGCTGGTCGCCATGTCGGGCATGGTGTCGCCGAGCAGCGTCTGCGCCGCCTTGTAGACGGCCTCGTTGTGGAAGGCGTCGATGATGTTCTGGTATTTGGAGGGATCGATGTCCTTCCAGTCGGTGCCGGGCTCGGGCGCATAGGTCAGGTCGCCTGAAATCGTCAGCCCTTCGCTGGGCGACCATTGCAGCGCCTGCTGCGAAGCGCCGGGCAAAAGATAAGGCACGAAATAGATGGCGTTGTCGGCCACAGCCGCCGGCGGCGCGCCGCATTCGTCCTGTTCGACCGTAAGGCTCTGGATCTCCCCGCCTTCCGGCTTCCAGACGATGACCGTGGCCGGGCCGCACTGGTTGCCGCCGTCGCCGACATTGACCAGCGCCACGTTGACGCCGCCGACCTTGACCACCTTGTCGAAGAACACGTCGTAGTTGCTGGCAAGCTGCTTGCCCTCATAGGCCAGCACCTTCTCGCCATCCTGCTCCGGCTGGGTGATGGTCAGCTGCCCACCCTCGAACGGGATCGGCCCTTGGCTGTCATCGCTGGCCAGGACCGTATTGCTCGACGCACCCGGGTCGGCGGCCTCGCCGGACGGATCTTCAGCCGGCACCAGCACCGTGTCGGTCTGTGCATGCGCGCCAGCCACCGGCATCAGCATCCACGCCAGCGCGCAGGCGCCGGCAAGAAGCGAACGTGTCATGACTGTCCCTCCGTTCAGCCGCCACGAACCCGGCCTTTGACGGTCGGGTTAAATCATACTGCTCAGGCCCAGGGGCGCTCGGCGGCGTTCTTCTTCTCGAACGAGGCGATGGCGCTGGCCTTTTCCATGGTCAGGCCGATATCGTCGAGGCCGTTCAAGAGGCAGTGGCGCTTGAAATCGTCGAGGTCGAATTTGACCACGCCGCCATCCGGACCGCGGATTTCCTTGGCCTCGAGGTCAACCGACACCGTCGCATTGGAGCCGCGCGAGGCGTCGTCCATCAGCTTCTCCAGATCTTCCGGGCTGACGGTGATCGGCAAAATGCCGTTCTTGAAGCAGTTGTTGTAGAAAATGTCGGCGAACGAGGTCGAGATGACGCAGCGTATGCCGAAATCGAGCAGCGCCCAAGGTGCGTGTTCACGGCTCGAACCGCAGCCGAAATTGTCACCGGCGACCAGGATCTGCGCCTTGCGATAGGCCGGCTTGTTGAGCACGAAATCCGGGTTTTCTGAGCCGTCGTCCTTGTAGCGCATTTCGGCGAACAGTCCGCTGCCGAGCCCGGTGCGCTTGATCGTCTTGAGATAATCCTTGGGGATGATCATGTCGGTGTCGACATTGACGATCGGCATCGGTGCGGCGACGCCGGTGAGCTTGGTGAATTTGTCCATGGCTTTTGCCCGTATTTCGTTTGCGGGAGATTGCTGAGGCACCGTTTACACAAAGCCGGAGGCAAATAAAAGGCAACTGTTTGTGCGTGCTCTTGGTCCATGCGAGACCAGCCACCTGTCGGGCAAAAACAACTTCGAAATCGTTGTCCACTGGTGCACTCTGGCTGACATGAGCGAGAATTCTCACGTCCTTTATGCCAGCGAGCCGGAACTCGGCATTGCCGAGTTTCGCCGCGTGCTGGTGGAATCCGGGCTCGGCGACACGCGCCCTGTCGAAGATGACGCCCGGCTGCAGGCGATGCTTTCCGGCGCCAACCTGGTGCTGACCGCGCGGCTCAATGTCGAAGGCCGACCACTGATTGGCGTTATCAGGGCCATCACCGACTTTTCCTGGGTGTGTTACATTTCCGAGCTTGCCGTATCGCAATCGGTACAGGGCCTTGGCATCGGCAAGGGTCTTATGGATGAGGCCCGCCGGCAACTGGGCCCATCGGTCGCCATCAGCCTGATCTCGATGCCCGACGCCGTCGGCTTCTATGAGCGCATCGGCATGAAGCGCATGGCCGATGCCTTCTGGTTCTCGCGCAAGCGCTGACGCCAGCCAGCCAAACGAGGCGGTCGCTCCGCTGTTACATCGCCTCTTGACATGCAACCATTTGATTGCATATTAAACAGATGAGCATGGATGCCGTCTTTCGCGCCCTCGCCGACCCGACACGCCGGCAATTGCTGGATAGCCTCCATAACAGGAACGGGCAGACGCTGAACGCGCTGTGCGAACGGACGGATATGACACGCCAGGCTGTGACCAAGCATCTGGCGATCCTGGAAGAGGCGAACCTCATCACCACCGTCCGCAACGGACGTGAAAAGGAGCATTACCTGAATCCCGTTCCCATCAACGAGATCGCCGAGCGCTGGATCGGCAAATTCGAACGAGGACGGCTGACCGCCCTCAGCGACTTGAAGAAGCGCCTCGAAAGGGAAGAGCCATGAGCAATGCCTTCGTCTATGTCACCTATATCCGCACCACGCCCGAGAAGCTCTGGGAGGCGCTGACCGAGCCGGAATTCCACCAGCGATATTTCCTCGGCGCCCAGATGCAGAGCGACTGGAAGAAAGGTTCGGCGTGGAAGATGGTCTATCCCGACGGCCGCGTCACCGACAGCGGCGAGATCGTCGATGTCGACCCGCCAAGGCGCCTGGTCATCAAATGGCGCAACGAGTTCATGCCGGACGTGAAGGCCGATGGCTACACGCATTGCACCTTCGTCATCGAACAGGAAGGCGACATGATGAAGCTCGCCGTCACCCATGCTGCGGACGGTCCGCACCGTCTTCTGGAACATGTCGGCAATGGCTGGCCGCTGGTGCTGTCGAGCCTGAAGAGCCTGCTCGAAACCGGCAAGGGCCTGTCGCGCCCGGCATCAAAGGCGGCTTGACTCGTTTCGATAACGAAACAATCGCTTGAGGGAGGTTGCCATGATGCACGGCCCAGTGGTGGCGCAGAGCATGACCAATGGCGAGACGATCATGGCAAGCGCCGAGATCGTGGCGCCACCGGAGCGCGTCTTCCGCGCGCTGATTTCGGATGAAGCCGAGCGCTGGTGGGGCTCTTCCGAAAGCTATCGGATGGTCGACTGGACGGCCGACTTGCGCGTCGGCGGCCGGTGGCAGGTCATCGCCAGGACCATTGCTGGCGAGGACCATCCCGCCGGCGGCGAGTTCCTCGAGATCCTGGCGCCGCGCAGGATCGTGCAGACGCGCACCTATGGCTGGGACCATCCCGCCCTTGGCCGGCGGCAAACGACGGTTGCCTACCTGCTGGAGCCGATAGCCGGAGGCACACGCCTCACCATCTGCCATGGCGGCTTTGGCGGGCTGGGCGACGCCGCGGCCGAACATGCCGAGGACTGGGGACGAGTGCTGGGATGGCTGCGGGCGTATGTCGAGGGTGGAAAACTGGCGGCATAGAGGCGCGTTCTTCCCTTCTCCCCTTGTGGGAGAAGGTGGATCGGCGCGCAGCGCCGAGACGAATGAGGGGTGTTCCAGCGGAGTGAGACGTTGGCGTTCCCTGGAACACCCCTCATTCGTCGCCTTCGGCGACACCTTCTCTCACAAGGGGACTGTTGCAAAATTGGATGGATGTGATTCCCTGTTTTTGAAACGGGGATTTTGCGATGACGACGAAGCCGAGCGGTCAGTTCAGTTTTGTGGTGGCTCTGCTGCCACAGGGTCTTGGTCGGAGCGGTCGGCTGGACCGGCTGTCGTCGCTGGTGAAGTGGTATCGCTTCGAGAAGATCCTTGCGCGGCTGCGCTCGCCGGCGGGGCCTGGGCTGACGCTCGAGGAGACGGTGCCCGACCACACCACGCTCAACCGCTTTCGCAGTCTTCTCGTCGAAGCCGGGCTTCTGGAGAAGTTGTTTGGCGARCTGGACCATCAGTTGGACAAAGCCGGGCTGATCCTGCGGCGCGGCACGATGCTCGATGCCACGGTGATCGAGACTGCGGCGGCGCGGCCACCCAGTGGGGCCGCGCAGGAGGTRGGCGAGRTCGGCGATCCCGATGCCGGCTTTACACGCCGGCAGGGCAAGCCTGGCTCCTCTTACGGCTACAAGGCCCATGTCGGTGTCGACCAGGGTTCTGGTCTGATCCGCCGGGTGAGGACGACAGCGGCCAACGTCAACGACACGGTCGAAGCGGATCATCTGATCTGTGGCGACGAAGGCGCGGTGCTGGCGGATGCGGCCTATCACACCAAGGCGCGCGAGCTGTCGCTGAGGCAGCGCGGGATCAAGCCGCGGCTGATGCGGCGAGCCAACAAGCATCATCCGCGCCTGCCGGCGCGCCTGAAGCAGTTCAACCAGCTGATCGCCCGGCAACGCTTTGCCGTCGAGACAACCTTCGCCACCTTGAAGAACCGCATGCGACTTTGCGCCATCCGCTATCGCGGCCTGGCCAAGGCGGCAGGACAGGTCCTCATCGCGGCCATGGCCTTCAACATGCGCCGCTGGGT
>NZ_JBFUEG010000035.1:0-21413 GCF_056404315.1 Mesorhizobium sp. P2_D6
TCGACGGCACGCCGACCTGACGGGCAAGCAGAATGTGCTCGCGGGTCTGCGGCATCGGGCCGTCTGCAGCCGAAACCACCAGGATCGCGCCGTCCATCTGCGCGGCGCCGGTGATCATGTTCTTCACATAGTCGGCGTGTCCGGGGCAGTCGACGTGGGCGTAGTGGCGGTTGGCTGTCTCGTATTCGACGTGAGCCGTCGAGATGGTGATGCCGCGGGCCTTCTCTTCGGGCGCCGCATCGATCTGGTCGTAGCGCTTGTATTCGCCAAAATACTTCGTGATCGCCGCCGTCAGCGACGTCTTGCCATGGTCAACGTGACCAATCGTGCCGATGTTCACATGAGGCTTAGTGCGCTCGAATTTACCTTTTGCCATGTGATGTCTCCAATCTGCTCGCCCGTACGGGCCTTGAATTAAGTTACTGCTGCAACCCGCTGGGGTTACGCGTATTTCTTCTGGACTTCCTGGGCGACCGCGGTCGGCACAGGCTCGTAGTGATCGAACTGCATCGTGTAGGCCGCACGGCCCTGGCTCATCGAGCGCAGGTTGTCGACGTACTTGAACATGTTGGCCAGCGGCACCATCGCGTTGATCACGACAGCCACGCCACGCGCTTCCTGGCCCTGGATCTGGCCACGACGGCCGTTCAGGTCGCCGATGACGCTGCCGACATAGTCTTCCGGCGTCACGACTTCGACCTTCATGATCGGCTCGAGCAGCTGCACGCCAAGCTTGGGCGCAGCTTCACGGAAGCAGGCGCGGCCGGCGATTTCGAAGGCGAGCACCGAGGAGTCGACATCGTGGTAAGCGCCGTCGATGAGCGTCGCCTTGACGCCGATCATCGGGAAGCCGGCGAACGGGCCCGACGTCATGACGCTGTTGATGCCCTTTTCGACACCCGGGATGTATTCCTTCGGAACCGCACCGCCGACGATCTTCGATTCGAACTCGAACTCCGAGCTCTCCGGATTCGGCTCGAACAGCAGCTTGACACGAGCGAACTGACCGGTGCCGCCGGTCTGCTTCTTGTGCGTGTAGTCCTGCTCGTGCTTGCGGGTGATCGTCTCGCGATAGGCCACCTGCGGCGCGCCGACATTGGCCTCGACCTTGAACTCGCGACGCATGCGGTCGACGATGATGTCGAGGTGAAGCTCACCCATGCCCGAGATGATGGTCTGGCCGCTTTCCTCGTCGGTCTTGACGCGGAAGGACGGATCCTCGGCGGCCAGGCGGTGAAGGGCGAGGCCCATCTTCTCCTGATCGTTCTTGGTCTTCGGCTCGATGGCGATCTGGATGACCGGATCGGGGAATTCCATGCGCTCGAGGATGACCGGGTGCAGCGGATCGCTGAGCGTATCGCCGGTGGTCGTGTCTTTCAGGCCAGCCAGGGCGACGATGTCGCCGGCAAAAGCCTCTTCGACGTCGGCGCGCGAATTCGCATGCATCTGCAGCATGCGGCCGATGCGCTCTTTCTTGCCCTTGACGGTGTTGTCGAGCGAGACGCCCTTGGTCAGCTTGCCCGAATAGATGCGAGCAAAGGTCAGCGAGCCGACGAACGGGTCGTTCATGATCTTGAAGGCCAGCATCGACAGCGGCTCGTTGTCGTCCGCATGACGCTCGATCTCGGCGTCGGTCTTGGCGTCGACACCCTTGATGGCAGGAACATCGGCCGGCGACGGCAGATATTCGACCACGGCGTCGAGCAGCGGCTGCACGCCCTTGTTCTTGAAAGCCGAGCCACAGAACATCGGGAAGAACTTGACCGCGATGGTACCCTTGCGGATCAGCGCGCGGATCTCGTCATTCGACGGCATCTTGCCTTCGAGGTAATTTTCAAGCGCCGTCTCGTCCATTTCGACGGCGGCTTCGATCATCTTCTCGCGGAATTCCTCGGCTCTAGCCTTGAGGTCGGCCGGGATCTCGACGACGTCCCAGGCAGCGCCCAGCGTCTCGTCGCGCCAGACCAGCGCGTTCATCTCGACGAGGTCGACGACACCCTTGAACTCGGTCTCGGCGCCGATCGGCAGCTGCATGACGACGGCATGCGCACCGAGGCGCGAACCGATCATCTCGACCGAGCGGTAGAAGTCGGCACCGATCTTGTCCATCTTGTTGCAGAAGATCATGCGCGGAACGCGATACTTGTCGGCCTGACGCCAGACAGTCTCGGTCTGCGGCTCGACACCGGCGTTGGCGTCGAGCAGCGCGATGGCGCCGTCGAGCACGCGCAGCGAACGCTCGACTTCGATGGTGAAGTCGACGTGTCCGGGGGTGTCGATGATGTTGAAGCGGTACATCTTGCCGTCACGGCCCTTCCAGAAGGTCGTGGTGGCGGCGGAGGTGATGGTGATGCCGCGTTCCTGCTCCTGCTCCATCCAGTCCATGGTGGCAGCGCCGTCGTGCACTTCGCCGATCTTGTGCGACTTGCCCGTGTAATAGAGGACGCGCTCGGTGGTCGTCGTCTTGCCGGCGTCGATATGCGCCATGATACCGAAATTGCGGTAGTCTTCGATTTTATATTCGCGGGCCATCGTGGATGCCTTCTCAGTCTCGTTCGCGCTTTACCAGCGGTAGTGCGCGAATGCGCGGTTGGCTTCTGCCATCTTATGGGTGTCTTCACGCTTCTTCACGGCCGTGCCGCGGTTGTTGGCCGCGTCCATCAGCTCGCCGGAGAGGCGGTCGACCATCGTGGTCTCGTTGCGGTTGCGCGCGGCTGCAATCAGCCAACGGATCGCCAGGGCCTGACGGCGCTCGGGGCGCACATCGACCGGAACCTGGTAGGTGGCGCCGCCGACGCGACGCGACCGGACTTCCACATGCGGCGCGACATTGTCGAGCGCCTGATGGAAGACGGTGACCGGCTCCTGCTTGGTCTTCGACTGAACCTGGTCGAGCGCGCCGTAGACGATGGTCTCGGCGACCGATTTCTTGCCGTCATACATGACGGCGTTCATGAACTTGGTAACGATCAGATCGCCGAACTTCGGATCCGGATTGATCTCACGCTTTTCTGCACTGTGACGACGGGACATGGCTTTTGTCTCTCAATCTCTCATAGCCCGGCGCTGTCAAAAAAAGCGCCGAAGCCGGAAAACCTTACTTCGGACGCTTCGCACCGTATTTCGAACGGCGCTGCTTGCGGTTCTTCACGCCCTGCGTGTCGAGCACGCCGCGGATGATGTGGTAGCGCACGCCCGGAAGATCCTTGACGCGACCGCCGCGGATCATGACCACGGAGTGTTCCTGAAGGTTGTGACCTTCGCCGGGGATGTAGCCGATCACTTCAAAGCCGTTGGTCAGGCGGATCTTGGCCACCTTGCGCAGTGCCGAGTTCGGCTTCTTCGGCGTCGTCGTGTAGACGCGCGTGCAGACGCCCCGCTTCTGCGGGTTCTGCTGCATGGCCGGGACCTTGTTGCGCTTCACCGGCGCAATGCGCGGCTTGCGGATCAGCTGGTTGACGGTAGGCATTAAACCCTCTTGTCTCTCAATTCCGTGTCTCGCCCGGTCAGGGCCGCTCAAAGCGTCAATTCCATACGCAAATTCGGGCCATAAACCGCGCCTCGCGGTCCTGCCCGAACAAAATGCAGAGGAAGCGGAAACCGCCTCATGCGCGCCGGAAATGTCTTTTCGCTCGTAAAACGAACCCTGTTTGAGGCAAACTCCAAAGCGTGTCGCTTCGGAAGGGAGAGCCTCACATCGGTTCTGACTGGGCGGCTTCTACTCGCAAGACCGTGAACCGTCAACCCCGGCACGCCAAATATTGCGCGCTGACGAAGGCTTGGCAGCCATGCGAAAAACGCATGTAATTTTCTTTCTTAAGTTTGCAAGGGGAAGGAAGAAAGTGACCGGCTTGTGGCTGTCCTGCACCGCCGCTTCGTGGCAAAAGGCGCCATGGACAGCCCCAAACCCCTTGCCCGCCCGAATCTCAAGAGGAATCAGCCCGTGAACGACAATGAGGAGCGCCCGGTAACCATCATCACCGGCCGCGTCTGGAAAAAGAAGGGCGGCAAGCCGGAAGGCGTCCATGTGATGCTGGTTGCCCCCGACGACGATTCGGCCGTGCGCCGTGCCCTCGAATCGCTCGCCGCCGAAGGCTATGCCGAGGCCGAACTCGATCAGATCGGCGACATGGAGGGCGAGCCCGACGATGAGCCGCATCTGTCGGCCTTCCAGGGCGCACTGGAAGGCGAAGTATCGATCGTGACGTTCGAGGTCCCGCTGTAAGCCTGAGAATCGGGTTCGGCTCGCACTTGTCACCGCGCCGGCTTGCCCGGCACCGGTTCTCTGCTAAGAACCAGGCAACTTAAGAACAGCCCAAATTCCAATCTGCGGAGTCCCCATGTCCTCCAACAATGGTCCCATCAAGCTCGGCATCGTCGGCGTGGGCAAGATCGTGCGCGACCAGCATCTGCCGGCGGTGGCCAAAGATGGGGATTACCGCCTGATTGCCGCCGCCAGCCGGCACGGCAAGGTCGATGATATCCCGAACTTCCCGACCATCGAGGCGATGCTCGACGCGGTGCCCGAACTCGAGGCCGTATCGCTGTGCATGCCACCGCAGTATCGCTACGACGCTGCGCGCACGGCACTGATCGCGAAAAAGCATGTCTTCCTCGAAAAGCCGCCGGGCGCCACCGTCAGCGAGGTCGAGGATCTGAAGCGGCTGGCGCAAGCCAATGGGGTTACGCTGTTCGCCAGCTGGCATTCGCGCTACGCGCCGGCGGTGGAGGCCGCGCGGGAATTTCTGAGCTCAGCCAAAATCAGCTCGGCGGCAATCGTCTGGAAGGAGGATGTCCGCCGCTGGCACCCGAACCAGGACTGGATCTGGGCGCCGGGCGGTTTCGGTGTTTTCGATCCCGGCATCAACGCGCTGTCGATCGTGACACACATCCTGCCGGCAATGTTCATCACCTCGGCGGTACTCGACTTTCCCGAAAACCGCGCCTCTCCGGTTGCCGCCCATGTCAATTTCCGCACCTCCGATGGGTTGCCGGTGACGATGGAACTCGACTGGCTGCAGACCGGCCCGCAGAGCTGGGACATCCTGGCAGACACCGACAAAGGCAAGATGGTGCTGTCCGGCGGCGGCACCAGGCTCGCCGTCGATGGCAAGGTGGTCCATGACGAGCCGGAGGCCGAATATCCCCAGCTCTACCGGCGCTTCGCCGAGATCGTGCGCGCCGGCGTCTCCGATGTCGACCTGGCGCCCCTCCAGCACGTCGCCGACGCCTTCATGCTCGGCAAGCGCAATGTGGTGGAAGCGTTCTTCGACTGAGCGGTGAGCTCGGCCGGACCCTAGCCCGGCCACTTCACTCGACGACAGCGATGGCAAATCCGTCATAGCCTTTGGCGCCGACGGTCTGGATGGCGGTGCCGTCCAGGCGCTTCTCGCCGCCGATGAAGGAGAACGCGGCGCGTGCGCCTTCAACATAGGCGTCACGGCCATCGTCGTTAAGCACCGTACCGTCACGGACGACGTTGTCGCAGATGATGACCGATCCCGGCCGTGACAGCCGCATCGCCCATGACAGATAGTTCGGGTTGTTCGGCTTGTCGGCGTCGATGAAGATCAGGTCGAACGGACCGGCATTCTCGCTGCCAAGCGTTGCGAGCGACTGCAGCGCCGGGCCGACGCGCAGGTCCACCTTGTCCGACACCCCTGCCCGCTCGAAATTCGAGCGCGCGACCTTTGCGTGGTGTGGATCGAGTTCAAGCGTCACGACCTTGCCGTCGGCCGGCAGCCCCCTTGCCATCCAGATGGTCGAGTAGCCGCCAAGCGTGCCGATCTCCAGCACCTTCCTGGCACTGCTGATGCGCACCAGAAGCGACAGCAGCTTGCCTTGGGCCGCCGACACGTCGATCGCCGGCAGGCCCTGTTTGCGATTGGTTGCGATCACCGCGTCAAGCACGGGATCCGCTTCGAAAAGGGAGGAGACAATGTAGTCGTCGACAGCCGTCCAGGTCTTGTTGCTCATGGTGCTTCCTCGTTCGTAAGGCCAAAACGCGAAAAGGGGCCACTTGGGCCCCTTTCCTTCCTCTCGTCCGACCGCACTTACTGCGCGGCGTTGACCATGTCGGTCAGCATCGGATCGGCGACTTCGACACCGGAGGCCTTGCGGCGCTCGTCGATGATCAGCTCGTCGCGCGAGGTGGCGATGCGCCGGATCTGGCTCATCGTGCCGCCGGTACCGGCCGGGATCAGCCGGCCGACAATAACGTTTTCCTTCAGGCCCTGCAGCATGTCGGTCTTGCCGGCAACCGCAGCTTCCGTCAGCACCCTGGTCGTCTCCTGGAAGGAGGCGGCCGAGATGAAGGACGGCGTCTGCAGCGACGCCTTGGTGATGCCGAGCAGCACCGGCTGGCCTTCGGCCGGCTTCTTGCCGTCCTCGATCAGGCGCTCGTTGACCTCTTCCAGTTCGATCACGTCCACGTGATCGCCCGGAATGTAGGTCGAGTCGCCCTGCGTGGTGATCTCGACCTTCTGCAGCATCTGGCGAACGATCACCTCGATGTGCTTGTCGTTGATCGACACGCCCTGCAGGCGGTAGACTTCCTGGATTTCGTTCACGAGGTAGGAAGCAAGTGCCTCCACGCCCTTGATCGCCAGGATGTCGTGCGGCGCCGGATTGCCGTCGAGGATGTAGTCGCCCTTCTCGATGACGTCGCCGTCCTGGAGATGGAACGGCTTGCCCTTCGGGATCAGGTATTCGACCGGCTCAAGCGTCGAGTCATGCGGCTCGATGATGATGCGGCGCTTGTTCTTGTAGTCGCGGCCGAAGCGGATCGTGCCATCGATCTCGGCGATGATGGCGTGATCCTTCGGACGGCGTGCCTCGAACAATTCGGCAACACGCGGCAGACCGCCGGTGATGTCCTTGGTCTTGGCGCTTTCCATCGGGATACGCGCCAGCACGTCACCGGGGCGAACCTGCGAACCCGGCTCGACCGAGAGAATGGCCTCGACCGAGAGCAGGAAGCGGGCGTCGCCGCCCTTCGACAGCTTGCCGACCTTGCCCTTGCCGTCCAGGATGGCGATTGCCGGCTTGAGGTCGTTGCCGCGCGGCGTCGAGCGCCAGTCGATGACCTCACGCTTGGTGATACCGGTCGACTCGTCGGCCGTTTCCTGAACGGAAATGCCGTCGACCAGATCCTCATACGCCACCTTGCCCTCGATTTCGGTGAGGACCGGGCGGGTATAGGGATCCCACTCGGCGATACGCTGGCCGCGCTTCACCTTGTCGCCATCGTCCACGAAGATGCGCGAACCATAGGTGACGCGGTGCGTGGCGCGTTCCTTGCCGGCCTCATCGAGGATCAGCACCGCCATGTTGCGGCCCATGACCATCTGCTGGCCGTCCGAGTTGCGCACCACGTTGCGGTTGCGGATCTCGACCTTGCCCTCATACGAGGCTTCAAGGAACGAACTATCCACCACCTGCGCCGTACCGCCCATGTGGAAGGTACGCATGGTGAGCTGGGTGCCCGGCTCGCCGATCGACTGCGCCGCGATGACGCCGACGGCTTCGCCCTGGTTGACCGGGGTGCCGCGGGCCAGATCGCGTCCGTAGCAGACCGCGCAGACGCCGACCCTGACTTCGCAGGTCAGTGCCGAACGGATGCGGACCGACTGGACGCCGGCCTTTTCGATCTGCTCAACGTCACGCTCGTCCATCAGTGTTCCGGCCTTGACCAGAACCTCGCCCGACACCGGATGGTTGATGTCGTCGAGCGCGGTACGGCCCAGCACGCGCTGGCCGACCGAAGCAACGACCTGACCGGCATCGACGATCGGCTGCATGGTGAGGCCCTTGTCGGTGCCGCAATCCACGGAGTTGACGATGCAGTCCTGCGCCACGTCGACCAGACGACGGGTGAGGTAACCCGAGTTCGCCGTCTTCAAGGCGGTGTCGGCCAGACCCTTGCGGGCGCCGTGGGTCGAGTTGAAGTACTCGAGCACGGTCAGGCCTTCCTTGAAGTTCGAGATGATCGGCGTCTCGATGATTTCACCCGACGGCTTGGCCATCAGGCCACGCATGCCGGCGAGCTGGCGCATCTGGGTGGGCGAACCGCGCGCACCCGAATGCGACATCATGTAGATCGAGTTCATCGGCTTCTGACGGCCATTGTCCTCGAACTCGACCGCCTTGATGCGGGCCATCATTTCGTCAGCGACCTTTTCCGAGCACTTGGCCCAGGCGTCGACGACCTTGTTGTACTTCTCGCCCTGCGTGATCAGACCGTCATTGTACTGCTGCTCGTATTCCTTGGCCAAAGCCTCGGTGTCGGAGACCAGCTTGATCTTGGCGTCCGGGATCAGCATGTCGTCCTTGCCGAACGAAATGCCGGCGCGGCAGGCATGGCCGAAGCCAAGCGCCATGATGCGGTCGCAGAAAATGACCGTCTCCTTCTGACCGCAATGGCGGTAGACGGTGTCGATCATCTTGGAGATGTTCTTCTTGGTCATCTCCTGGTTGGCGGTCTCGTAAGGCACGTTGACGTTCTTCGGCAGCAGTTCGCCGATGATCATGCGGCCAGGCGTGGTGTCGTAGATCTTCGACACGACCTTGCCTTCGGCGTCGACCGAACGGAAACGGCCCTTGATCTTGGCGTGCAGGGTGACAGCCTTGGTCTCGAGCGCATGCTGGAGCTCGCCCATGTCGGCAAACACCATGCCTTCGCCCGGCTCGTTCTGATTGACGATCGAGAGATAGTAGAGACCCAGAACCATGTCCTGCGACGGCACGATGATCGGCGCGCCGGAAGCCGGATGCAGGATGTTGTTGGTCGACATCATCAGCACGCGGGCTTCAAGCTGAGCCTCGAGCGACAGCGGCACGTGAACGGCCATCTGATCGCCGTCGAAGTCGGCGTTGAAGGCCGTGCAGACCAGCGGATGCAGCTGGATCGCCTTGCCTTCGATCAGGATCGGCTCGAACGCCTGGATGCCCAGGCGGTGCAGCGTCGGCGCGCGGTTCAACAGCACCGGATGCTCGCGGATGACCTCGTCGAGGATATCCCAGACTTCCGGACGCTCCTTCTCGACCAGCTTCTTGGCCTGCTTGACGGTCGAGGAGAAACCCTTGGCGTCGAGGCGGGCGTAGATGAAGGGCTTGAACAGTTCGAGCGCCATCTTCTTGGGCAGGCCGCACTGGTGCAGCTTGAGCTCCGGGCCGGTGACGATGACCGAACGGCCCGAATAGTCGACGCGCTTGCCGAGCAGGTTCTGGCGGAACCGGCCCTGCTTGCCCTTCAACATGTCGGACAGCGACTTCAGCGGACGCTTGTTGGCGCCGGTGATGACGCGGCCGCGGCGGCCGTTGTCGAACAGTGCGTCGACGGCTTCCTGCAGCATGCGCTTTTCATTGCGCACGATGATGCCGGGCGCGCGCAGCTCGATCAGCCGCTTCAGGCGGTTGTTGCGGTTGATGACGCGGCGATAGAGGTCGTTCAGGTCGGACGTCGCGAAACGGCCGCCGTCCAGCGGGACGAGCGGGCGCAGGTCCGGCGGGATCACCGGAACCACCTTCATGATCATCCATTCCGGACGGTTGCCGGATTCCATGAAGTTCTCGACCACCTTGAGCCGCTTCAGATACTTCTTCTGCTTCAGCTCGGACGTGGTCGAAGCCAGTTCAGAACGCAGGTCGCCGGCGATCTTCTCCAGGTCCATGCCGGCCAGAAGGTCATGAATGGCCTCGGCGCCGATCATCGCGGTGAAGGAATCCTCGCCATACTCGTCGACGGCGATCATGTACTCTTCCTCGCTGAGCAGCTGGTGCTCCTTCAGCGCGGTGAGGCCAGGCTCGGTGACGATGTAGTTCTCGAAGTAGAGGACGCGCTCGATATCCTTGAGCGTCATGTCGAGCAGCGTGCCGATGCGCGACGGCAGCGACTTCAGGAACCAGATGTGAGCGACCGGTGCTGCCAGCTCGATATGGCCCATGCGCTCGCGGCGAACGCGCGACAGCGTGACTTCGACGCCGCACTTCTCGCAGATGACGCCCTTGTACTTCATGCGCTTGTACTTGCCGCACAGGCATTCATAGTCCTTGATCGGGCCAAAAATGCGCGCGCAGAACAGACCGTCACGCTCCGGCTTGAAGGTGCGGTAGTTGATGGTCTCCGGCTTCTTGATCTCGCCGAACGACCAGGACAGAATCTTCTCAGGGCTGGCGAGCGATATCCGGATGGAATCGAACACCTGCGCCGGCGCCTGCGGATTGAAGAGATTCATGACCTCTTGGTTCATGCCGTTCTCCTTTTCGGGGTCCTCGAAAACCCCTTGCATCTAACGCGGGCCAAATGCCCGCTGAGTGGTCGGCCCACCGGCCGTAGAATTTGGTGCATCCGGCCGCGGGCTCCCGCGACCGGATGTCTTGCTTTTACTCGGCTGCGTCAGGCAGCCGGACAGGGTTGTCGTCAAGCTTGGTGTTCTCCAGCTCGACATTGAGGCCGAGAGACCGCATTTCCTTGACGAGCACGTTGAAGCTTTCCGGAATGCCGGCTTCGAACGTGTCGTCGCCGCGCACGATCGCCTCGTAGACCTTGGTGCGGCCGGCCACGTCGTCCGACTTCACCGTCAGCATTTCCTGCAGCGTGTAGGCGGCGCCGTAGGCTTCCAGCGCCCAGACCTCCATTTCGCCGAAGCGCTGGCCGCCGAACTGCGCCTTGCCGCCCAGCGGCTGCTGGGTAACGAGCGAGTACGGACCGATCGAACGCGCGTGGATCTTGTCGTCCACCAGGTGGTGAAGCTTGAGCATATAGATATAGCCCATCGTCACCTTGCGATCGAACGGCTCGCCGGTGCGTCCGTCATAGAGCTGCGACTGACCGCTGGTGTGCAGGCCCGCCTGCTCCAGCATGATGTTGATGTCGACCTCATGCGCGCCGTCGAACACCGGTGTCGCGATGGAGACGCCGCGGCGCATCTGTTCGCTGAGGCGAACGATGCTCTCGTCGTCATACTCGCGGACCGGCTCGTTGCGGTCGTTGGCAGGGATGAAGCTCTCGAGCGTCTTGCGCAGCGGCTTGATGTCTCCAGCCGTCTTGTACGCGTCGATCAGCTCGCCGATCTTCTTGCCCATGCCCGCACATGCCCAGCCCAGATGCGTTTCCAGGATCTGGCCGACATTCATACGGCTCGGCACACCCAGCGGGTTGAGCACGATATCGGCATGCGTGCCGTCCTCGAGGAAAGGCATGTCCTCGACCGGAACGATGCGCGACACGACACCCTTGTTGCCGTGACGGCCGGCCATCTTGTCGCCCGGCTGCATCTTGCGCTTCACGGCCACGAAGACCTTGACCATCTTCATGACGCCCGGAGGCATTTCGTCGCCGCGCTGCACCTTCTCGACCTTGTCCATGAAGCGCTGCTCGAGCGCCTTCTTGGAGTCGTCGTACTGGCCACGCAGGGCTTCCAGTTCGCTCTGGAGCTTTTCGTTCTCCACCGCAAACTGCCACCACTGCGAACGCGGATACTCGTCCAGCGTGTCCTTCGACAGCTTCGAGCCCTTCTTGAAGCCCTTCGGTCCCGCAATCGCTTCCTTGCCGACGAGGACGTCGGAAAGGCGCGAATAGACGTTGCGGTCGAGGATCGCCTGCTCGTCGTCGCGGTCCTTGGCGAGGCGTTCGATCTCCTCGCGTTCGATTGCCATGGCGCGCTCGTCCTTTTCGACGCCGTGACGGTTGAACACGCGCACTTCGACAACGGTGCCGAAAGTGCCCGGAGGCATGCGCATCGAGGTGTCGCGAACGTCGGACGCCTTTTCACCGAAGATGGCGCGCAGGAGCTTTTCTTCCGGCGTCATCGGGCTTTCGCCCTTCGGCGTGATCTTGCCGACCAGGATGTCGCCCGGCTGCACTTCCGCACCGATGTAGACGATGCCGGCCTCGTCGAGGTTCTTCAGCGCTTCTTCCGAAACGTTCGGAATGTCGCGCGTGATTTCCTCCGGTCCGAGCTTGGTGTCGCGGGCCATGACTTCGAACTCCTCGATGTGGATCGAGGTGAAGACGTCGTCGGCCACGATGCGCTCGGAGAGC
Organism: Mesorhizobium sp. P2_D6; assembly: GCF_056404315.1. Lineage (NCBI taxonomy): Bacteria > Pseudomonadati > Pseudomonadota > Alphaproteobacteria > Hyphomicrobiales > Phyllobacteriaceae > Mesorhizobium > Mesorhizobium sp. P2_D6. Next base: position 12,044 of record NZ_JBFUEG010000035.1, read on the forward strand.
AGGATCGAGTCCTCGTAGTTGTAGCCGTTCCACGGCATGAACGCGACCAGCACGTTGCGGCCGAGCGCCAGATCGCCGAGCTCGGTCGACGGACCGTCAGCGATGATGTCGCCCTTGTTGACGCGGTCGCCCATGCGCACCAGCGGACGCTGGTTGATGCAGGTGTTCTGGTTCGAACGCTGGAACTTCATCAGCCGGTAGATGTCGACGCCCGACTTGCCGGGATCGAGATCTTCCGTGGCGCGGATAACGATACGCGTCGCGTCCACCTGGTCGACGATGCCGCCGCGGCGGGCGCCGATGGCAGCGCCCGAGTCACGGGCAACGATCGGCTCCATGCCGGTGCCGACGAACGGCGCTTCGGCGCGCACCAGCGGCACGGCCTGACGCTGCATGTTGGAACCCATCAGCGCGCGGTTGGCGTCGTCGTTCTCGAGGAACGGGATCAGCGCCGCGGCCACAGACACCATCTGCTTCGGCGACACGTCCATCAGATCGACGTTTTCGCGCGGCGCCATCATCACTTCGCCGGCGCTGCGGCAAATGACGAATTCGTCGACGAAACCACCGTTCTTGTCGAGCTCGGCATTGGCCTGCGCAACGTGGTGCTTGGACTCTTCCATAGCGGAGAGATAGACGACCTCATTGGTCAGCTTGCCGTTGACGATCTTGCGGTACGGGCTCTCGATGAAACCGTACTTGTTGACGCGCGCGAAGGTCGCCAGCGAGTTGATCAGACCGATATTCGGGCCTTCCGGCGTCTCGATCGGGCAGATGCGGCCGTAATGCGTCGGGTGCACGTCGCGCACTTCGAAGCCGGCACGCTCGCGGGTCAGACCGCCCGGTCCAAGCGCTGACAGGCGGCGCTTGTGGGTGATCTCCGACAGCGGGTTGGTCTGGTCCATGAACTGCGACAGCTGCGAGGAACCGAAGAACTCGCGCACGGCGGCAGCCGCCGGCTTGGCGTTGATCAGGTCCTGCGGCATCACCGTGTCGATCTCGATCGAGGACATACGTTCCTTGATCGCGCGCTCCATGCGCAGCAGGCCGACGCGGTACTGGTTCTCCATCAGCTCGCCGACAGAACGCACGCGGCGGTTGCCGAGATTGTCGATGTCGTCGATCTCGCCCTTGCCGTCGCGCAGTTCGACCAGCGTCTTGACCACGGCCAGGATGTCGTCCTTGCGCAGCACGCGCACGGTGTCCTCGGCCTTGAGTTCAAGGCGCATGTTCATCTTGACGCGGCCGACGGCCGACAGATCGTAGCGCTCGCTGTCGAAGAACAGCGAGTTGAACATGGCTTCGGCGGTTTCCAGCGTCGGCGGCTCGCCCGGGCGCATGACACGATAGATATCGAACAGCGCGTCCTGGCGGCTCTCGTTCTTGTCGACGTTGAGCGTGTTGCGGATGTAGGCGCCGACATTGACGTGGTCGATGTCGAGAACCTTGATTTCCTGCTCGCCGGTGCCGAGCAGCACCTTCAGCGTCTTCTCGTCGATCTCGTCACCGGCTTCGAGGAAGATCTCGCCGGTGCCGTAATTGACGATGTCTTCGGCCAGGTAATTGCCGAGCAGATCCTCATCGGTCGCCTTGATCGCCTTCAGACCCTTTTCGCCAAGCGCCCTTGCCTGGCGGGCGGTGATCTTCTTGCCCTGCTCGACGACGATCTCGCCGGTGTCGGCATCGACCAGGTCGCCGACAGCCTTGAGGCCGCGGAAACGCTCGACGTTGAACGGAATGCGCCAGTGGTCGCCCGCGCGCTTGTAGGTGATCTTGTTGTAGAAGGTCGACAGGATCTCTTCGCCGTCCATGCCAAGCGCCATCAACAGCGACGTCACCGGAATCTTGCGGCGGCGGTCGATGCGGGCGTGCACGACGTCCTTGGAATCGAACTCGATGTCGAGCCACGAACCGCGATAGGGGATGACGCGCGCGGCAAACAAAAGCTTGCCCGACGAGTGCGACTTGCCCTTGTCATGGTCGAAGAAGACGCCCGGCGAACGGTGCATCTGCGAGACGATGACACGCTCGGTGCCATTGACGATGAAGGTGCCGTTCAAGGTCATGAGCGGCATGTCGCCCATGTAGACGTCCTGCTCCTTGATGTCCTTGATCGACTTGGCGCCGGTATCCTCGTCGATATCGAACACGATGAGGCGCAGCGTCACCTTCAGCGGCGCGGCATAGGTCAGGTCGCGCTGACGGCATTCGTCAACGTCGAATTTCGGTCCTTCGAACTCGTATTTCACGAACTCCAGCATCGAGGAGCCGGAAAAATCGGAGATCGGGAAGACCGACTTGAAAACAGCCTGCAGCCCTTCGTCCGGACGGCCGCCCTTGGGCTCGTCCACCATCAGGAACTGGTCATAGGATGCCTTTTGAACCTCGATCAGGTTCGGCATCTCCGCAACTTCCGGGATCTTTCCGAAGAACTTGCGTACGCGTCTGCGGCCATTGAAAGTCTGGGTCTGGGCCATCGTCGCTCCTTAGCTCTAAACTCGGGACGAGCCTCGCCGCGGCTCGCCTTGCATACTGAGCCGCCTGGGCAGCGGCCCTCTGTCTGTTTCTCCGGCAGGCTGCCGGCTAAAACGGGAGAAAACCCGTTTCCTGAAGGCCGGTTTCGGCCCTCAGGAAAGAGGTTCCCCGTACATCTCGCGCTACGCGTTCTCCCTTGACACCAGGGAGTGGCGGACGGCGCGAGGCCGCCCGCCGCTTTACGCTTACTTCAGGTCGACCTTGGCGCCGGCTGCTTCCAGCTGGGCCTTGAACTTCTCAGCGTCAGCCTTGGAAACGCCTTCCTTGACCGGCTTCGGAGCTGCTTCGACCAGATCCTTGGCTTCCTTGAGGCCCAGCCCGGTGATGGCGCGGACTTCCTTGATGACGTTGATCTTCTGAGCGCCTGCCTCGGTGAGGACGACGTCGAATTCCGTCTTTTCCTCGGCCGGAGCAGCAGCAGCGGCACCGCCGCCAGCAGCGGCAACCGCCACCGGAGCAGCAGCCGAAACGCCCCACTTTTCTTCAAGAAGCTTCGACAGCTCGGCCGCCTCGAGGACGGTCAGCTTCGAAAGGTCGTCTACGATCTTTGCCAGATCAGCCATTGTTGTATTCCTTCATCAGGTTCGAACGTGTGTTTGTGATAGCGAGGAACGGCCTCATGCCGCCTCGTCCTTCCGGGCGTAAGCGCCGATGACGCGCGCGACCGAAGCCGCTGGCGCATTGACGATCTGGGCGATCCGGGTTGCCGGCGTGGCGATCATGCCAACCAGCTTGGCGCGCAGCTCATCGAGCGACGGAAGTGTGGCGAGTGCCTTCACACCGTCGGCGTTGAGCGAGGTGGTGCCCATTGCGCCGCCGAGAATGACCAACTTGTCATTTCCCTTGGCGAAATCGGACGCGACCTTCGGCGCCGCAATCGGATCCTCCGAATAAGCGATCAGCGTCTGTCCCTTGAACAGGTCGATGATCGATGCGGAGTCCGTGCCCTGAAGAGCGATTTTGGCGAGACGGTTCTTCGCGACTTTGACGGTGCCACCGGCAGCGCGCATTTTCGACCGAAGGTCGTTCATTTGCGCGACGGTGATACCGGCGTAGTGGGCCACGACGACTGAACCAGCGCCTGCAAAAGCACCATTCAGGCCCGTGACGAGTTCGCGTTTTTCCGCTCTGTCCACTGCCTATCTCCAGTTGACCCCTGCCCCATCAATAGGAACATTCCCATTTAGAGGACAGGCGTCGGGTTGCCTTTTTGCCGGCCGGGCCATCCAGTAACGGATCTCCCGAACGACGCTCGAGGATCCTGCCCCCTTTCGCCACATCGACGGCAAGCCGGCGATGCGCAGACAAAAGGCAAACACGGTTCGAACCTTTCATTGGAGCAGTCGCTCCGTTGTCAGGTTTTCACCCGTCTCATGCAGGCCCAATTCAATTAAGGCTTCTGGGCCGCCTGCAATCTCGGACAGGATGTCCGGAAACCTCTCGGCTTCCGGTACCGGGCCGCCGACAAGTCGGAGGCCCGGAATTCACTTGCGGATCAGCGCTTTAGCGGCCGATCCAGATGTTTCGTATCAGGACGCTGCGAGCGTCGAGACGTCGAGCTTGAGGCCCGGACCCATCGTCGAGGTGACCGACACCTTCTTGACGTAGTTGCCCTTGGCGCCAGCCGGCTTTGCCTTGGTCACCGCATCGGCGAAGGCGCGGATGTTTTCTTCCAGCGCCTTGACGTCGAACGAGACCTTGCCGACGCCGGCCTGGACGATGCCGGCCTTCTCGACGCGGAACTCGACAGCGCCGCCCTTCGATGCCTTGACGGCGGCTGCGACGTCGGTGGTGACGGTGCCGACCTTCGGGTTCGGCATCATGCCGCGCGGGCCGAGCACCTTGCCCAGACGGCCGACCAGCGGCATCATGTCCGGTGTGGCGATGCAGCGATCGAAGTCGATCGTGCCCTTCTGGACGATCTCGACCAGATCCTCGGCACCGACGATGTCGGCGCCAGCGGCCTTGGCTTCCTCAGCCTTGTCGCCACGTGCGAACACGGCGACACGGACCGAGCGGCCGGTGCCGTTCGGCAGGTTGACCACGCCGCGCACCATCTGGTCCGCGTGACGCGGGTCGACGCCGAGGTTCATCGCGACTTCGATGGTCTCGTCGAACTTCACCGTCGAACGATCCTTGAGCAGCTTCAGCGCTTCACCCAGGGCATAAGCCTTGTTGGGGTCGATGCCTTCGCGGGTCTTCGATACACGCTTTGCAAGTTTTGCCATGATCTCAGCCCACCACTTCCAGACCCATCGAACGGGCGGAGCCCTCGACCATGCGCATGGCCGCTTCGACGTCGTTTGCGTTCAGATCCTTCATCTTCTGCTCGGCGATGGCGCGCACCTTGTCGCGGCCGATCGTGCCGACCTTGACCTTGCCCGGCTCCTTGGAGCCCGACTTCAGGTTCGCAGCCTTCTTCAGGAAGTAGCTCACCGGCGGCGTCTTCATGACGAAGGTGAACGACTTGTCCTGGTAGTAGGTGATGACGACCGGAATCGGCGATCCCTTTTCCATTTCCTGGGTCTGCGCGTTGAACGCCTTGCAGAACTCCATGATGTTGATGCCGCGCTGACCAAGCGCCGGGCCGATCGGGGGCGACGGCGTAGCCGAGCCCGCGGCAACCTGGAGCTTGAGCTGGCCTGCAATTTTCTTAGCCATCTCTTTCCTGCCTTTGTCTCATGCCGGCCCCACTATCTGGGAATGCCGGCGGTTGCAGTCTGGTGGTGCGGTTCGCGCGGCCGGCTAAAGCCACATTCGCCTCCCACCCGTTCATGGCCGCGCGTTTTCGCGCCGCCTCCCCTGCCGGCGAACCGGCATGGGGGTTTTCGGATCAGCCCTTTTCGACCTGTCCGAATTCCAGATCGACGGGCACGGCGCGCCCGAAGATCGAAACTTCCACCTTGAGCCGCGCCCGCTCCTCGTCCACTTCCTGGACGAAACCGTTGAACGACGCGAACGGACCGTCCGAAACGCGGATCGCCTCGCCGATCTCGAAGGTGACCGAGGGCTTGGGCCGCTCGACGCCTTCCTGGACCTGGTTCAGAATCCGCTGCGCCTCGGCTTCCGTGATCGGCACCGGCTTGGAGTCACCGAGGAAACCGGTAACCTTCGGCGTATTCTTGACCAGCGAAAACACCGCGTCGGTCAGGTTGGCCTTCAGCAGCACATAGCCCGGAAAGAACTTGCGCTCGGCATCGACCTTGCGGCCGCGGCGGATCTCGACGACCTTCTCGGTCGGCACCACGATCTGCTCGATATCGGCGGACAGGCCCTTCTGCTTGGCCTTGTTCTCAATGTCCTCGGCGACCTTTTTTTCAAAGTTCGAATAGGCGTGGACGATGTACCACCGCGCGGTCATTTCAAGACTTCTCCGTAATCGCCGGACTTAATGGCCGAGGCTCAATAACCGCTCGATCGCGTAGCCCATGGCCACGTCGGCGGTGAAGAAAAAGATCATCGCGATGACCGCAAATACGAGCACCATCACCGTCGAGATCATCGTCTCCCGGCGCGACGGCCAAGTCACCTTGGCGGTCTCCGCGCGGACCTGCTGGAGAAAGACGAAAGGATTTGTGGTTTTCGAAGCCATATGCCGCTCTGTCTTCAAGACCCGTTGGCCGGGTCTCCTGGATGATCCCGCTGGCCGGGACGTGCCGCCTGGGTTTCAAGTCGGCGCCGATTCAGCGCAACCATTTCGCCCATGCAAATCGGACGCGTAAAGCCGGCTTCCCAGCTCCACGCGTCGCGTGTCTGTTGTGTCTACATAAAACCGATTCTTGATCCACGCAAGTGGCAAGTGTCCGCTTTATGACCAAACGCCGCCTCGGAACCATCCAGTCGTCCCGTCCCGGCTATGGGGGTCTTATGCCTCAGTTTCCCTGATATGGCAAGCCACCTGCCATTTTTCAATGCGGGGCACGGGGTCGAGTTCGTTCGTGAATCGTCATTTGAGAAAATGGCACGGGCAGCAGGGCTCGAACCTACGACCTGCGGTTTTGGAGACCGCCGCTCTACCAACTGAGCTATGCCCGTACGCGCGTTTCGGCGCAGGCGCTTCCTAAAAGCTTCCGGGCGCGCTGTAAAGAGTGGTCTGACGCGCTTTCATATCCTTCGCCGGAAATCCGGCCAGGTAGCCGCCAGGTCTTCCCTGTCGATCGCGTTTTTTTCGTCTGAGGCCGCTTGCCGACGCTCACCCCCCGGCCGGCGGCTTGTACGGCCCGCCCGGCACACCCCAGCCCCAGGCCGGCATCGGTTCGGTCTCCGGGTCGCAGGTCTCGCCGAGAGTGGAGTTCATCTTGGCCAGCCGCGATCCCCACTCGACATAGCCCATGAAGGCGGAGCGGAATTCGGGATCGTCCGGCAGCCCGACCGCATCGGCGGCATCGGCAAGCAGGCTGATCCAACGCCGGCGCTGTTCTTCTGTGAGATGCTTGCCCAGATGATGCATGACCATCTCGCGATGGCCGCCATGCTTTTCGCTATAGGTTTTGGGGCCGCCGAAGACCTCTCCGATGAAAGCCGCGACATGAGCCGGATGATCAGGCGACATGTGCTTGAACACCGGGCCGACGACCCGGTCGCGCGCCACGCTGTCATAGAAAGTCTGCGTCAACCGGTTGAGTGCCTCGATGCCGCCGGCCCATTCGTAGAGTGTCGGGATATCCTGGCTCATTTTCGATCCTCCGCCAGCCCCGGCGCCTGGCGACGATAGCGGAAAAATCGAGCCTCACTCAACCTGCCCCGATGGCGAGTTCGTGAAGCCGCCACCCTCTACAATTTGGCGGGCGCTTCGGCCTGCGCGTTGGACGACGCCACCACACGGCAATTCTCAGGTTTCGGCGCCGACTTGCAGATGCTGGACCCCGTCAGCGCATCCACCGACTGGCGCCCGGTCGTAAGCCCGACCTTCAGCATCATGTCAGGTTCGAGCTGACGCTCGACCGAACTGCCCTGAAGCGCCGTGAACAGAGCCGGACTTATGGCCATCTCGTCGAGATAAGCTTTGACCGTCTGTTTCTGCCCCATCAGATAAAGGCTGAGTCGCGCCTGGGAGCCGACAAGCCGTCTGGCGCCACCGGCCAGCATGAGCGCGCACGCCGAATCGCAGTCGCCTTCCCCGTCGACGCTCAGTCCGGCATAGGCGCCGTCCCTGGCCAGGCAACTCCACTCTGCCGGGTCGCAGCCGACGAAATCGGTGCGGGCAACGGCAACGTCGAGCTTGTTTTCATGGATGATCCGTCCCGCCGCCAGGGCGCCGGAGAGGTCACCGCCGCGCGAGCTGATCACCACCGGCAGCCGTCGGTTGCCAAGTGTGGCGAGCAATTGGCTGAGCTTCTGCGGCGTCTGAGGCGTAATCGCGCCTTGCGCCGCAATCCACTCCGGACAGTCGGGATTGCAGAGCGGATTGCTGCCGCGAACCACGACAAAGCGCATGCCGTCATCGAGCTGTGCGTTCTGGGGCTTCACCGGCGGCGCTACCTTTGCCACGGCCGGTTGGCCGCCGGCTGGCTTGTTGGCCGGTATTTCCCGGCAATTCGAGGCCAATGGCTCCAGCGTGCACAGGCTCGCATTGGTGAGCAAACTCACAGAGTCTTCGCTGGTGACCAGCTTCATTGTCAGCATGTCGCTAAGGTCGATCTGCTGGATGTCGCTGGCCGGCGTGCTCTTCATCGTTTCGACCACACTGAGGTCGACACCCATCTCCTTGAAATAGGTGGCCAGCTTGCGCTCGACCTTCTTGCTCATTTCGTAGGTCTTGTAGCTGCCGGCATTCTTGCGGCTGACGACCTTCTTGCTGATGACCCGCTTCTTGCCTTTCACGACGCGATAGCGGACTTCATATTGCACGTTCATTTGCACGACCGTGGTCGTGATCTGGTGGACGCCGAGATAGGCCAGCGGCCCGACCAGGCGCCTGGTGCCGCCGGCCAGCATCATCGGGCAAGCGGACGCGCAATAGCTGCCGAGCACATAGGGGTTGCCGATATAGTGCGAGCCCTTTGCGTCGTTCTCCTTGCAGTTCTTCACCCCGGGCTCGCAGCCGACAAACCAGGTCCGGCCGACCGCGATGTCGAGCTTGTTCTTGCGGATCATGCGGCCCATGGCGATGGCCGCATCGACATCGCCGCCGGGTGAGTTGACGACGATTGGCAATTTGCGGCGGCCGAGCGTTTTCAGGGCGGCCTTGAGCAGCGCCGGCGACTTTGCCGATATCGCACCCTCGGCCGATATCCATTCCGGGCAGGTCGGCTCGCAGCCCGGCGCATTGCTGCGCACGACGACGAACCGCATCGGTGAATCCGGGTCCGGCTCGGAATTTTCTGTCTGGCCCGCGAAGGCGGCATTGCCCATGGCAACCAGCGACACCAGGCAGATCAGCCCCAGTGCCCGGCACGCCCAACCCTGAAAACGGTGCCGTGGAACCATCCGACCAAGCCCCTCAATAGCAACCTATACTAGTATAGGCCCAGAGACTTGCAACAGAGATTGGGACACCAAAACAGGCACATCTGGGCATCAGTCAACGAAAAAGGGCGGCCTTGAGGCCGCCCTTTCCTTGTCGATCCGGCGGATGCCGGACTCGATTATTCTTTGATGGTGACGACGATGCCGGCACCGACGGTGCGGCCGCCTTCACGGATGGCGAAGCGCAGCTTCTCTTCCATGGCGATCGGCACGATCAGCTCGACATCGACCGTGATGTTGTCGCCGGGCATCACCATTTCCGTGCCTTCCGGCAGCGACACGATGCCGGTCACGTCGGTCGTGCGGAAATAGAACTGCGGACGGTAGTTGGTGAAGAACGGCGTGTGACGGCCACCTTCGTCCTTGG
>NZ_JBFUEG010000036.1:0-18495 GCF_056404315.1 Mesorhizobium sp. P2_D6
GCCACGTCAGCGGCAAAGATGGCCGCGAGGCGACGTTGGACGCTTCCTTCGGTCATGTAGCGCATTGCCTTCACAACAGGACAAGGATTGTACGGGCGACCGCCGGCCGAGTCCACGAGCCGGAACGTCGAGGATGGGTCGTCATAAGCCGGAATTCAACTAAGACACTAGCGGCGCGAGGGAGGCGTTGGTCGCGATGTACGCGAACGTGAACCAAGACCGCGCATTGTTTGCTTGCTATGGTGAAGCAGCAGCCGCTGGTGCGTGGGTCTCTCGTTGAGTGGGAGCGCCAACGGCGCAATACCTACTGGTTGTGAAGGTCTGATTTTGACCCAACGGCGAATATCGGCCGTTGAGCATGCCTTTGCGATCGCCTGAAAGCGGACGTTGGCGGCGACCACGCTGGAGGTCGCTGTTGGCCCATCAGCCGACATTCTGGTGGCATGGTTGGCGCGACCCCCCAAAGAACCGGAAGAGCGGCCTTGGATCGGTTGATCTGGGCGCATATGATCCTGACGCCTTGGAGGGGACTCGGATGGAAATCGGCCGCGTCGAGCGCAAGCTCTCGGCGATCCTTGCGGCTGACGTCGCCGGGTACAGTCGGCTGATGGGCGCCGACGAGGAAGGTACCCTCGACCGCTTGAACAGCCATCGCCGTGAGCACCTCGATCCCTGTATTGCCAGGCATCGCGGCAGGATCGTCAAAACGACGGGCGACGGGCTGTTGGCGGATTTCGCCAGTGTCGTCGATGCGGTGCGCTGCGCTGTCGAGGTGCAGGCAGGCATGGCAGAACGCAATGCCGCCGTTGCAGCCGACGAACGGCTCGAATTCCGGATCGGCATCAATGTCGGCGACATCATCGAACAGGACGGCGACGTCTTCGGCGAGGGGGTCAACATCGCCGCCCGTCTTGAGGGGATCGCGGAGCCGGGCGGGATCTGCGTTTCCGCACGCGTGCAGGAAGATGCCGCGGGAAAGATCGGCGGCCTGCGCTTTGAAGATATGGGCGAGCAGGCGCTGAAGAACATCTCCCGGCCGATCCGCGCCTATCTTTTGCGCCCGGATGGAGCAAAGCAGCTCGGCCCATCGCGTCCAACGGAGCGCCTGCCCGACAGGCCGGCGCTTGCGGTGCTGCCGTTCCAGAACATGAGCGGCGACCCGGAGCAGGACTACTTTGCGGACGGCATCGTTGAGGACATCATCACGGCGCTCAGCCGCTTTAAGTCGTTTGCGGTTATCGCCCGCAATTCGAGCTTCGTCTACAAGGGCAAGGCCATGGACGTGCGGCAGGTCGCCAGGGAGCTCGGAGTCCGCTACGTGCTCGAAGGCAGCGTGCGACGCTCCGGCGAGCGGCTGCGCATCACTGCACAGCTCATCGAGACGATAGCCGGGGCGCATCTTTGGGCCGATAGGTTTGATGGTGTCGTCGCAGACGTGTTCGATGTGCAGGACCGCATTGCCGAAAGCGTTATCGGCGTCATCGAGCCGCAGATCCGACAGGCCGAAATCGAACGCTCCCGCAGGCAACGCCCGGAAAGCCTCGATGCTTACGATCTCTACCTGAGAGCGCTGTCGAAGACGTACAGCGCGCGGCCCGAGGACAACGCCGAGGCCTTTGAGCTATTCATGCAGGCAGTCGCGCTCGAACCGCACTACGCGGCGTTCCTCATCGGTGCCTGTTTTGCCCTCGAGTTCCGCATTGCCATGGGCTGGCCCGAGCTTACCGGCGACGACCGGTCAGCTTGTCTCGGTCTGGTGCGCCGCGCCCTTGCCGATCCGCAGGGCGATGCGACCGTGCTGGCGCAATGCGGACTGACGCTGGTGACCATGCGGGAGTACGACCGAGGCATGCAGATCGTCGCCAATGCCGTCGAGGCGAACCCCAACAGCCAGTTTGTGCTGATGGTCGCAGGCATTGCCGAACTCCATTGCGGGGATCTGGAGGACGCACTCACCCATAGCCGGCGCGCGATCCTCATGAGCCCGGGCGACCCTACGGCGCCGTGGCCCATGACAACGATTGCTCATGTGCACATGGCGCGTGGCAACTATGTCGAAGCGCTGAAAGCCGCGGAGCGGTCAATGGCGTTGAACGCAGGCCTCGACCCGACTTACTGGATGCTGATCGCGGCAAATGCACAGCTCGGCCGAATGGATGAAGCACGTCGCTACCTGGCAAAATTTCGGACACTCGCGCCCGACGTTACCATCGCGAGCATCAGGGCAGGACTGCCGGAATACGATCCATCGCGCATGGCAGCGATCCTCGAGGGCTTGCGCATCGCAGGGCTGGAAGAGGGCTAGCCATTGCGCGGACAAGACCCCCGTGGTCGAGGTATGATGCAGCTCCTCGGCGAGGGCGATCGCACACCTCCGAACGTCCATCGCCCATGGCCGCTTTGCGCCTCATTTCGGTCGCGATGACCTGCGTCGCCATTTCCTAGAAGCGGACATGGCGGTGTTGACGCTCGAGGTCGTCATTGCGCCATTTCGAGACCTTCCTGACAGTAGCCGACAATGTCGCCTTTCGGACTCAAAGCCACCGTGTCCTTCAAGGGGATGGGAGTGGTACCTTCGCCTCGAATCACGCCTTTCGAAATGGAGCGGTCTTGCCCTTGCGTCTGTGCTATGTCGGATAGTGAAGGAGGGGCAGGGTGAACGAGATCCGCAAACTTGCGGCGATCCTTGCTGCTGACGTGGTCGGCTACAGCCGGCTCACCGGCGCGGACGAGGATCGCACCCTGGCTCGGTTGCGGACACTGCGCAGCGACCTAATCGACCCCACGATCGCCGTGCATCATGGTCGAGTGGTCAAGCGCACCGGGGACGGCGCCCTCGTCGAGTTCCGCAGCGTGGTCGACGCGGTGCGCTGTGCCATCGAGGTGCAGCACGCCATGCTCGAACGCAATGCCGACGTGCCTCCCGATCGCCGAATCGAGTTCCGCATCGGCATCCACATTGGTGACGTGGTCGAAGAGAGCGACGGCGACCTGATGGGCGACGGCGTCAACATTGCGGCGCGTCTGGAGGGCGTTGCTGCCCCCGGCGCCATCTGCCTTTCGGAGGATGCCTACCGGCAGGTCAGAGCTAGGCTCGACCTCTCCGTCACCGACCTCGGCAACACCCAACTCAAGAACATCGCTGAACCGATACGGGTCTATTTGTTGGAGGTCGGCGTCACGGCCAGGGCAGGCATCGTCGCGCCTCAAGCTGCGCCCGCTCAACCTGCCGCCGCCAGCCCGGCCGCGACGACAGAGCTTCCGGAAAAGCCTTCAATTGCCGTTCTGCCTTTCACAAACATGAGCGGCGACCCCGAGCAGGAATACTTCTCTGACGGCATCACCGAGGACATCATCACGGACCTCAGCAAGGTCGAGGCCCTAGCAGTCACGGCGCGCAACACAACCTTTGCCCTCAAGGGTAAGGCGATGGACGTGATTGAAGCGGCCCGGCAATTGCGAGTTTCGCATGTGCTGGAGGGCAGCGTGCGCAGGGCGGGTAACCGCGTTCGCATCACCGCGCAGCTGATCGACGGGGGCACTGGGCATCATCTGTGGGCCGAGCGCTACGACCGCGATCTCAATGACATATTCGCACTCCAGGACGAGATCGCGCGGGCCATCGTCGATGCCCTGAAAATCCGCTTGATGCCGGCCGAGCGCGCCGCCATCAGCAAGCGCACGACCGAGAACGTCGAGGCCTATCAATATTACCTAATGGGACGGCAGCATTTCTTGCGCCTCGGCCGCCGCAATCACCTTTCCGCTCGACGCCTCTACCAGAGGGCACTAGAGATCGATCCCGACTATGCTCAGGCGCGGGCTGGGCTAGCGCTGGCTGAAGGCATGCTGCTGAGATCTGGTGATCCCAGCGCAAACGCTGTCACTTTGCGCGCCGAGGCGGAGCGGGCGCTGGCACTGGACTCGACGCTGGCAGAAGCCCACGTGGCCGACGCGATAGCGCATTTCCAGAAGGAGCAAATCGAACTCGCAGGCGCCGCCTGCCGGCGAGCAATCGCGCTTGATCCCAATCTCTACGAGGCGCACAGGACCTTGGGCGACGTGCTGCGAATGGAGCGCAAGTTTGCCGAGGCCGCGCGCGCCTTTGAGAAGGCGGCGGAGGTTGATCGCAACAGCTATGGTGCGATGTGCATGCTCTGGGATTGCCGCAAGACCCTGGGTGACGAGGCGGAAGCCCACAGGCTTTCAGGGGAGGTGCTGGTCCGCATCGAGAAGGCCATGCAGCTCTATCCCGATGACGGGGCCGCCTATGCCTATGGTTGCTACATCCTCCATAATCTCGGCCTGGACGACCGCGCCCTCGAGTGGGCCCAGCGCGCGATCACCATCGACCCGGAGGACTATAACAGCCACTACAATGTCGCGTGTTTCCTGGCGGCGATCGGCGCCGTCGAAGAGGCGATCGACACGCTGGAGCACTGCGTGCCGCAACTCTCATTGCAACAATTGCACTGGATGGCGCAGGACGTGGATATGAATCCTCTGCGCGATCATACGCGCTATCAGGCGCTGATCGAGCGCCTGGAGATCGATTTGGCGAAGGCGGAAGGCCAATCAGGAAGCGGGCCCGAAGGGCGGCTTTCTGGAGCTTAGAGCCACTTTCCGTGTGGAATCGCGACGACGGCTTTGGGTCAGACGACGACGATGCCCACGTCCTCCTGAATGTCCGGTTTTGACGGTCCGCAACGTGAAGTTTCCAGTCTGCTGTCGGCCCCAAACGCGACGTCCGAGTGGTGGCTTGGCGATGTCCGTATTTGGCGCAAGCGGACCTAACGTGCGACAGCTTAGTTGTGGTCCTTTTTGACAGGCGAGCGAACGCAAAACTGCCCGCAGCAAGGCTAGCGCTAAAGCATTGATATTGCTGTCGCCAAAACCTGGGGATTTTTTGGAGCTACTCCCCAGGTTTGGAGAATGTCGGACATTTGGAGAGCAGTTTGGGGGAATGGTGTACCTGCCTGTCCCCGGCTTTTGGCCGTACATCCCGCAAACGCTGGGCTTCCGGGAAGCCATGAAGGGACCGGAGAATTGTTTGGACTTTGAAGGTGGTAGAGGGAAAGGCACTGGAAACCAACCTTCTCCACCGGGTTCGATAGTTTGATCCGTCCGGGTAAGCCTCGCCGCTGGCACGCGAAGCGTAAGCGGCCACATCGCGAGCGCCTCCTCCTTCTCCTATCGGCGGAAATGTCTGACGCCATCTGGCCACAAATGTTATCTTTGTCGATCCGTCCTCGATTGAGAAGGATCGTATCAATGGATGATTGGAGAATCGGGGATATCCGGGTCACCAGAATTCTGGAGATGTGCGACCCTCTGCGGACGCCATCGGAATGGTTCCCGGACTGCACCGACGAAGCACTCGAACCGCATCTTCATTGGCTCACGCCCCGATTGATATCGCCGGCAACCGGCCGGCTTATTTTTCCCATCCAGAGTTTTCTGGTTCGCACCGGGCGCCATACCATTCTGGTCGACGGTTGCGTTGGCAACGACAAGACGTGCGCATACTTCCCGCATTGGCATCGCCGCAATGACGGCGCCTTTTTGGAGCGGCTGGCGAATGCCGGTGTTGCTCCTGAGCAGATCGACTATGTGCTGTGCACGCATCTTCATATCGACCATTGCGGCTGGAACACACGATTGGTGGACGGGCGTTGGCCCGCTGGAACATTGGCGAAGGAATGCAGTTGGTGTCGCTGCAGATGCCGCCGCGTGGTGCCTGTGGGCGATCGGTGGCAACACCTGATCGGCCGCCGCTCCTTTACGAAGCGGCTTTGCGCGTGAGCCAATCCTGCAGCAAAGGCCTAGGGATTGGAACGACCAACAGGAGGCAGTCATGAAGCACCAGACACTCGATCAACTCCAGTCAGTCGCGGACATCAGTCCGCTATCGCCGGCTCTGCTGGCTACAAGGACGCAGCGAATAGAGCGGTGGGCGGAACTGCTCGACCGAAATCCGACGCGCTCCCTTGTGGCTCTCACCGGAACTGAGCATCTGCATCCCTCTGTCCGCGGAGAAGCGCGCGCGGTCGGATCGGCGATCAGTGTCGCCTTTGACGATCCGCTGCTGCGTGCATCGGGCATGCAATCGGATACCTACGGGGAAGCCAGACGCTTCTTCGAACTCTCCGATTGGCAGTTGCATGAGATCGTCTGCAGTTGCCACACCGGCGCCACCATGCAGGCTGGCTGGGCCGCCGGGCGTGTCCGCAGGGTTCTCAATGGGAGCAAGATATTGGCTTGGCTGAGAAAAGGATTCATGCCGTACTGAAACACAGCGCTTGCGCCTGAAGAAGCATGCAGGCTCCAGTCAGAGATTGCGTCCGCTCCGCGAAGGCATGGCTGACCTCAATGGAGCAGGGCGGTCGAGTTGCTTGCGACCCGTTTCAAGAAATGACGTTCACCATTGCTTAGTGGACCTCGTCAGGGTCGCGAATAGCGAGTACCAGCGCCAGTTTCGACCAACCGGACGGCAGCGCCCGCGTGACCAGGCGGGGTTACTTATCCTCGGTGCGTCACATGTGGCGCTTCGTCAGCGGTATAGCCGCCAACCCCTCCACAGCCGTTTTGACGCTGCGAAAAGCTCGAGGCGTGAGGGGGCAATTTGGCCCAGGAATCCCGAAAACGGACCTTCCGCTTTCGGCCCACAAGCAGACATCTCGGCCGGCTCGAGGCGGCCGCCGTGATCGATGCCCAACCAGCCTCGCTTTACCGCCTGGGTCGGCTGCGAATATCGCCCCCCGTGGAATACATCTCAAAATGTGACGTGAGCCACAATCTTGGCGGGCCTTGCCGTGGGAACTTCCGTCACGATCGGAACCCGGAAGGCCCTCAAGTTTCGCGCTTTGGTGGTTGATCCCGGTATGGCTGCCTCCGCAGCAGCGATGTCCTTCGCGCTGACTTGAAGCAACTGACATGCTCCTTTTTCATCCCAGAGGTTCTTCGCAACCACGCTCCCAACGGCACCTGTAATGGCACTTGGCGCCACATCGTCGGGAGCTACCTGTCGGGCTTTGATCAGCGCTTTGATCGCTTCACCTAGAATCGCGGCAGAATCGTCGAATTCGATTCCGCGAACTTGGTCAAACCGGCTCTCTGTGCTGCCGTCTACTATGCAGTGATGAGCGATAAAGACCCAATCATGGACCATATAGGCAGGCGCGTAGCCCCAAGGCGATAACCCCTTGAAGACCTGTGCGATTTTCGGGATCGATCCGCCGTCAGTGTACATGAGACCCGGCTGGATTGTACTCCCCGGGGAAGATGGATCTGAGCGGTGGAAGATCAATGGATCCCGTGGGTCGGGCACGAACAGAAAATTTCCGTCACCCGAATTGTTGCCCTCTCCGACCCACATGACGAACAGACTTCCCGATAGTTGGCCGGTGACAAGTTTCTGGTAATCGACCGAACTGCATCCAGCCGCCATGGCAACGAACAATGCCAATAGGCCGAAGGTAGTTCTTGTCAGAACACTCGCCGCATCGATCCTCATACGCCCCCTTAACACTGCGATTCACAAGGAATGCCGTCCTTGTCGCGGTCGAGCTTCCCGCCCCACGAGCAGTTGGCCAGATACCAGTTTGCTTCCTCGCACGAACTGATCTGTGGGCAGGTTCGCCGCGGCTGGCAGGAATAGCTCTGCGCCACTTGGTTGTTGATGATCCCGAGGGGCTGGGTAATCGCTGGTGCCTTGTCTGCATGCCCCGCACGCCAATCCCAAGGCGCTTGAAACTTTCCGACCCAGAGTCCGACCTTTGCCGCCCTTGCCTTCGCCTGTTGCCCTGCATAGGCCCCGAGGCTGTAGCGGGGCCAATCCAGCGCGTGGCCGTGCTCCACCATCCAAGATGCCACGCTGGCGCCGTCAGCACGCTTGCAGTCGCTGACGAAGCGGCCATAGCGGTCCCAGGAGACGAAGGAGCACTGCACGGGCTTGGAGGTCGCAAGGAACCCGTCGAGCGCCTCGGCTGCTCGTCGGCCGCAGGGATACTCGAACCCTTTGGCGTCATCGCAATACTGCTTGCTCTCGGGGGCGTCGATGCCATTGAAGCGGATGCGCTGCCCGTGGATCTCGATCGTGTCGCCGTCGATCACAGACGCAATACCGGCGATCGAAGCCGGCTTCGGGCCGAACCAGTTCGATGGATTGATCTCTGGCAAACTTTCGCTGTGCTGGATGGCGGTCTGTGCGACTAGAGCGCCGGCCGCAACCGCAGTCACCAAGATCAGACGCAGCGGCACGCTCGCCCATCGGCGCGCACGGCTATGCCTGGCACCTGTTCGCTTCAGCCAGTCGTCAGAGCGATTGTCGTATCGGTATTTGTCCACGCCCTCTTCCCCGAAGAGAGGATGCGACTGTTTCGACAAAGAGTCCAGAAGACGAATGGCATCGCCCAATGAACGTTACCTAACGACCTGGAAAGCACGTGTCGTAAACCGTTGATTCAACCATTGCTGGTATGAAATGGGTGTGTGGGAGCGGCTCCGACAGTGCGGCTGGGGGGTGCTATGCCGGAGCCGCCTGCGCAGTCAAGTTGGGGTTTAACCGCGCCGTCCTATTTTGGGACAGCGCGGTCAATGATCCGTTAAAATTTTCCGGAACTAATCAAGCGCATGCTAATTAACTCGCCGGGTTGTGGGTGTGTTGATGCTGCGTTTGAAGTTCGTCGAGCCTCTGTTGCCGACTCTTGTGAGAAGCCTCCCGATGGCGACGACTGGATTCATGAAGTCAAATTCGACGGCTACCGCTCTCAGATCATCATTGACCACGACGTGCGCATCTTCACGCGCAACGGACTGCTTGGCTGAAAGCAAAATGCCATGCCATCGGCGAGTTCGATCTGTTGGGGTGGAGCGCGAGGCCGGCAAGCCAGCTTTCGCCCTATTGGCCGAACGAGGCACCGGGCGCTATGTCGGCTCGGCCTTCATCACCTTGAACCGGGATATGCGCGAACGGCTCTGGAAGGGCGTCCAAGACCACGCCGGCACGGCGCCGAAGGGAATGAAGCGGCCAGCCCAATGGGTCAAGCCCGGGCTCGTTGCCACAGTGAAGCACCTACGCGGCGAGGAGGACAGGACCGCGGCACGCTTCGCTGCAGGATTTCCGCGAGGAAGCTTGAGGCCCTTCCAAGCGCCCAACAACGTATTTGGGGGAGCCCGAGGAGCATGCTACCAGCCCCGATTTTCGTTCGCGCAAAAGCGACGGCCAATTGTACGGCCCGAGGACGCTGACAAGCTCGCCAGCTTGTCCGATCGGTTAGGCAATCGCCGACCGCGCAAACGCATTGCGAATTGCCCGCGCCATGGACTCGACGGCCTCTCCACCCGAACGCATGTTTTGGTGCATTACCACCCTTGCGGCATCGGTATCGCCGAAGCCGTCCGCCAAGGTGAGTTCCCGGCAGCCGATGGGAATGTTGCTGCGCGAGAACGGCGCGATTGCCAGCCCGGACTGGACGGCGACCCCGAGGTTTCCGATGGTGGAGCACCGAACCGCCACCCGGTAAGGCAGGCCCCGGATGTCGAGCAGCCGAATGGCGAAATCGGAACATTCCGGGTCGTCGGAGATAGCAATCGGGATAGGCCTTTGTTCGTGCAGGGCATGAGCATCGGACGTGATCCAGACTGTGGGATCGGTCATCAGAACCTCGCAGCCGGTGAACTCCTGCCACTCGAAGACGACCGCCAGGTCGAGCTCGTCAGCCGCCAAGGCCTGCTTGTTTTGCTTGGATCTGCCGTAGCGTAACGAGACCTCGACCTCGGGATGGACCTTTGCGAACGCTTCAAGCGCGGGGGGCAACACGGAAACACCATACTCCTCCGGAATCCCGAGGCGAACCCGGCCGATGAGCGGCGGTGCGCCCATAGATGCGGTCGTCTCGTCGATGAGCGAGACGATGCGCCGGGCATTCGAAAGCAACTGATCGCCTTTCAGCGTCAGCGCGACGCCACGCGGACCACGCACGAAGAGCGGCGTGCCAATCTCCTCCTCAAGCCGCTTGATCTGCATGCTGACTGCGGACTGCGTTCGATGCACGGTCTCCGCTGCCCTGGTGAGGGTACCGGTGTCGGCGACGGCGAGGAAGGTGCGCAGCAACTCGGGGTCCAGCGGGTGGAGCATTGCCTGCCTTGGGTATCACGGTTGCTGATAGCTGCAATCATCACAATTCACTTCTCGAATGTCAAACCGGCTTGTTATCTTCCGCCCATCGATCTTGTGGCGGCTACAATGACCAGTGCAGCGGCACCCCTCTTGAATGTCCAACCTCCGTCTCGCCCCGCTGACGAGACGAACCGGTCGACGTCCCAAGACGACCCGGAGGTCTATATTGACATTCTCGCTAAGCATGACGACCACCTGATCCGCGATATCGGCCGGACGCGGGAAGACCTGCTGGGATTGGCGAAAGCCTTCTGGTCGGAGTGGTTGAAACAGAAAACGCCCTGGCAGCTTTAGTCCGGCGGCTGCGTTATGCGCGTCTCGCCGAGGATCTCCCACAACTGTGGAACGCGTGTGTGATGTCGTCACGGGAAACCCCGATGTCGCTGAGCATGTCGTCTGGTGACTCGCTGAGCTCGTCGGTTGCCTTCAACTGCGCCTTCTGTTCGGCTCGATGATGGAGCCAATCGGCAAGGGGACCAACTACGACAAGAGGAAGGTTCAGAAGCATAGGAACGTTCACAAGCATCGGAGTACTCCCTTCACCGCTGCAGGAAACTACACGCAGCAAGCTAGGCCGATGCGTCGATGCGTCTGTGACAAAATTCACAGATGCCTGAGGGTGGCGGGCTTTTCGTTTAGTGGAGGCTAACAGCGCGATCAGCGAGCATAACTCTGGATGTGCGGGTGATCGATATTGCAGTGGACGCGAAACTGGAAGGCGGAACCCAAGGCATTCCGGGCAGGAACTAGGGCTAATTTCTCTTCTTCTTCTGGAGGAGAAGGATAAGCAATACGGTGCGCATTGCCTCATGCTCCCGGCTATCAATCTCGACAGTCCAGTCGTCGCCGCGCTTGTGCCACGAGAAATCCGAAGCGCGCAAAGCCTCGCGAAAAGTCTCCGGGTGAATGCCCGCAGCGTTCGCCATTTTTGCTGCGTTAGTCAGTTCGGCCATGCCAATGCCAGTGCTCGGAAGGGCACAACGCACCTTGCCGCCACGGGTTCCTGGGACGGAATGGAATCGCTGTCGGAGGGAATGGCCGGTGCGACCCGGGGCTCTCGCTTGGGGGTACAGGCCGAACCGGTCACTGCGGGATTGATCGATCTCCTCCCCGCACTGCCCAAGGTATTACATATTAGCAATTGCGCAACTAACCCTATCGGCCTACCCCAGCCTCAGGCGAGGAATGACGGCTTGGTTTTTCCCGCTTATCAAAGCTCACCTAGAGCGCGCCAGGATGTTTCGGACGTTCGAGACCTCTCACTGTCCGCCGCGGGCTGTTCGAACGCCTCGGTTATTCAAGGCAGTTGCCACCCCGCGCAGGCTGGCAATGCCGCAGCGACGGATGGATTCGATAACCGGAAGGACGGTTTCGGCTAAACGATCGGCAGCCTCCACCGAGATCTGTCGCCCCTTGGCGGCCGCCTGCGCGGGATTGGTTGGATTGCCGAGTTTCCTGCCGGTCATCTTGCGAGAGGCGAGCGCGGCCTTGGTGCGTTCCGAGATGAGACGCCGCTCCTTCTCGGCCAGTGCCGCGTAGAGGTGCAGCATGAAAGGGTCGGCATCAGCTCCGAGCTCGGCGACGATGAAAGGAACGCGCTGAACCATGAGTCCGGCAATGGAGGCAACGTCACGCGACAGCCGATCAAGCTTGGCAACAATGACCGGGCATTTGGCCTGGCGCGCCTTGGCGAGGGCGGCTGCCAGCTGTGGGCGCCTGTCCAGGGCATCAGAACCCTTGCCGGTCTCGACCTCAGTGAAATCGTGGAAGATCGCGATGCCTTCGGTTTCGGCGAAGCGGGCGACTGCTGCACGCTGAGCGTCGATGCCAAGCCCCGAACGACCCTGCCTCTGCGTTGAAACGCGATAGTAGGCAACGGCGCTGTCCATGGCTCGGTTCCTCTGCGGGTGTTCAAACTGCAAACCACCGTTTGCAGTGTGCTCACTCCGATCAAATACGCAAGCTAACGCTATGATGCGGCTGCATTTTCCGCGATCTCCTGGCTTGTGGTCACGCGGTTCTCTGGAGGTGCCAAAGGAGGAGTGTTCGTTATCCCGCCGCCCTGCTATTATTGCTCGTCTAGCAAAAAAGACCTTTCGATGGAGCGTGTGTCGTGCCCGTTTCATATGACCTAACTGGAAAGACAGCCGTCGTAACCGGCGGGGCCAAAAGCATCGGCAAAGCAATTGCAGAGCGACTCCAGTCCTCTGGTGCGACAGTGCACGTGTGGGATCGAAACTCGAGTGAACTGAAAGGCGCGGTATCAACACAACTCGACATCACCAAGCGCGATCAGGTTAACCAAGCAATCAGCGAAATAGTTAGTCGCGGCGCGCGTATCGATGTTTTGGTCAACAATGCGGGTTATCTCGGGACGCTTCACCCATTCGATGATCATGAACTCGCAGACTGGCGAAGCATTATCGAAACAAACCTGATCGGCACCATGCAGGTAACGCAACTGGTGCTGCCACATATGCGCCGTTGGGGCGGCGGGCGCATCGTGAATATGGGATCGCTAGCAGGCAAGGAGGGTCTAGCCAATCTTGCGGCTTATTCGGCATCAAGCGCAGGCATCGTCGTCTTCACGAAAGCTCTCAGTCGCGAAGTTGCGGACGCCAACATACGCGTTAACTGCGTCGCCCCGGGACCGATCGACACCGACATGATCCGAAACCTCGGAGCAACCGCAGTAGAAGCCATGATCGGCGACAGCCCGATGAAGCGCCTTGGTAAAGTGGAGGAGGTTGCACACATGGTTGCCTGGCTGTGCTCGGATGCCAGCGATTTCAATACCGGTGCCGTTTTCGATATGTCTGGTGGGCGAGCCCGCTATTGAGTGCAAAATGTGTCGGCCGAAGCCAATCCATTAGGGCAAGGGTGCGCCCTTCCAATAATCTTTGGGTGACCAGGACCATCGAACACGCTTGGAGGCTTCCTTGACTTCTACATTCAATGTCGGAAAAGCCGGAGGCTATGAGCAACTGATGGGCCGGTGGAGCAAACAGCTGGCACCGCTATTTATCAATTTCGCCGGATTGTCTGACGGTGAACGAATCCTGGACGTTGGATGTGGTACCGGCAGTCTAACGTTTGCCCTTCCGAAGGCGGACAATGTGCAGGAAGTTGCAGCGATAGATTTCTCCCCGGTTTTCGTAGAAGAAGCTAACCGGCTCAACACCGACCCGCGGATCCACATCCAGCAGGGCGACGCGACCTCGTTATCGTTTCCCGACGAATACTTCGATCGAGCCCTAGCGCTGCTTGTTTTGCATTTCGTTCCCAAAGCGGCTCGGGCGATCGGAGAGATGCGGGACCGTCAAATAAGGCTACGGTTTCCTCCTTGCTGCCGCCAAGGATGCGATAGGCTTCAACAGCTGCACAGCGCCCGGTATCCGCTGTGCAATCCAATGATGGACGGCCGCTCGTCCGCATGACCTGTCGCTACTATTGTGGATCACCTGCGCTTTGCTGGCGTTCGCCGGCTCAGTTCCCGCAGTGGGTACTATGCACGTGATGTAGGACCAGAGCTAATTTAACTGCGAGTCTCCTTAACGCCCGACACCACGCCCTTGAATGGAGACGATGAGGTCACGGTGTCGAGCATTGCGCACATTTTGTCCGGACCGTCAAAATTGAAGCCTAGACATCTCTGATCAGCGGCGCAGGCCAATACGCAGTCGGCATAGCCGCTCCGCACATTCGCGTAAGCGCCCCCAACGACTACGGTGTCCTTGCCGAAAACGAGGGTGGAGTACTGGAGATTCGCCTTGATTGCTCCCTTCGCCGCCATCACTGCGTCAGGACTCCTAACCAAAATTGACCCGTTACTCTTCATGAAACAGGCGGAGTGCTTCTTATCGTAGGTGAGTGCTAAGCAGCGGCGATCTGCTTCGCATTGGGCCTGGCACTGTTTAAGCGAGACATCCCAAGCAGGCATAGCCGGCAGATCGTTTCCGATCGCGTCCCATCCTTCCTGCTGTACAGACAGTTCTTCGGCCGCGGCGGTTGCTTCTTTTCGCTTATTGTCCATGTCGAAATCGCTTGGCGCGAAACTTACCTCGTCCAGCCAGGGGCAACGGCTGGCGAGTTCTCGCGCCGAATTGTCGTCAAGGCCCACTGATGAGAGTGTCTCAATCGATGATACCGGTGCCTGCGGCTTCGACGTAGGTGAGGGTCTGTTGGCAAGACTTACCTGAACCTCGACTCCGGTGTTTGCCTATAGCAGGGCAAAGGACGGTCCGTGACCGGGATCACGGAACCCAACGCCTGGTTCCGCTTTTATGGCCCCATAGCAACCATGACGCGGGCATGGCGGACTTTAGGGGAGCGATCACATGACCCGGATGATGCCGGTGACAACCTACATCGTGAGCGTGTTTGAGGCACCGAACTGGCGGATCGTCTTGACCACGACAGACATAAACAAGGCTCTGGCCAAGGCAAAGGAAATGGGCGCCCAGGCGCGGGTCGAGCGGCGCGTTCAATACAGTTAGCCCCATATCCGGGGGGCATTGCCAGATCATCCGGGCATGAAGGCAGGGACCGCCGGCTCGCAGCGTTCGCACTGGTCTGAAATTCCGACAGGGGGGATGTCGCGGAAATAGGCCGCAATGGCTTGCGCGGCGCGGCATTGAGGCGAGTCCGAACGCCAACGGGAAGGCCAAGGGTGCGTGAGTGAGTGGCCCGGCTCGGGCTTCCTTGACGGGGGAGCACGGGTGCCGGGCCTCACCGGCGCGGCCTTTGATGCAGCACCGGCTGGTGGAGATCTATACGCTTCTGCTAATGTAAGCGGAACACACCCAAAGGGTGGAGCATGATCGACAAGCAGGCAACAACCTATCTCGTCAGCGTGTTCGACAAACCCCACTGGCGGACCATACTGACCACCAAGGACAAGGCCGAAGCGGAATCGATGGAAAAGGCGATGGTGCAGGACGGAGTTAAGGCGCAGATCGAGGAGATCACGCCGAAGCCGAAAAGGCGCTAGGGGCAAGCCGGCTCCCCCAAAAGGGAGCGCTTGTTGACCATTCCATCGAACGGGAACATCGTGCCAGGCGGAGCGTAGCAACTCCCGCGGTTGGCCCTTGCCGGGCCATTGGCATGCCGGTCGACTGGCAGCCGCTGCCCGAAGAGTACCGCCTCGAGCGGGAGCGGGCGGAGCAAGACGCCACGGCGAGACACCGCGCACAGTCGGCAGAACGCTTCCTGCGAGCCACAGCGGGGCGCCAGAACCCGAACGGCACATCGGGGGTGTAGTGGGCGCCGCCTCCCAGCGCATCAAAGTGATCGAAGACACGCTGCGAACGCATGGTTTGATGAACTAAGGCCGCGCCGTTTATACAGACCCTTAGGGACAAGAATGGCTTCTAATGTATTTTCTGGTTTTCGGACCAGTGCGTTGCCGGAGAGCCTGGGTCCAGATACCGGCCGATCGCGCGTAGGTAGGCGACTATCTCGGGCAGCAAGAAATCGCGATCCCCAAACTCTTGCCCTATGCGCGCAAGTTCGTCCGCTGCCGCTACCATCTCCTCGACCTCACCGAGTACGTAGCCACGGTGACCGACGGCGCAGATATCGCATCCGGCCTCGATTACCTTGTTGACGAAGGCCGGTATGTCGCTCGCCTTCATTAGTCGCCGGTTACGTGTCATCAAATATGCCTATTCGCTGCTTTGAGGCGTGGCCCATTTCTTGTCGGCGCAGGGGGGCCCAGCGGCATAGGGGCCGGGACTTGGGGCGTCTGCCGCTGGGCCTGACCAGTCTGGCTGGAACGAGGCGCGGTGCTGGCTGACTTAAGAATGAGCGCCATCAGATTTTAAGGCAATTGGCATCGCCGCATACGTTCGTTCATCGAGCTTCAGCCAATTTGCTTAGAGGCAACCTGCGTTCGACCTAAGTCTTGCGACGAAGGGAGCCGCGCGCGGCAAGCGACCAAGCCCGCGCTGCGTGAATGGGGCGACGGTCGGGCCCGCGCTCCCTTTCGATAAGCAGCGCGGGCCGCTTACAATCGAACCTTGTTTCAATCAATCCTCCGACGCGCCTAGTGCAAGCCGGAATGCGTAGCGTGATCTGGCTGTTCGTGCCACATCACCTGTAGCAAGTCGCGCCAAGGTAGCGGCCGAGGCGGAAGACGCCTCTCATCTACTAGCTCCAGCGCTATATTTTAGTTTAGCAATATCTCCGTAGCAGCTTGACAACCTACGATAGCGCGGGCCAGTTTCTGGCGTTTGAGGGATCAACCGGGGGATACCCATGAAGAAGACCTACGAGAAGCCTGTGCTGATTCGCGGGCAGAGGCTTTCCGCCATTACCGCTGAACCAACTGCGTCTGTAGTTGTTCTCCCGCCGCCGAGCTGACCTAAACGCGTAATACAAATCTTGGCATTGCCCGCTGGCTCTGGTCGGCGGGCTTTTGCGTTCAGCCCTTTATGCTGGGCTCCGGCCGCTTCTCCGCCTGGTCGAAACGATAACCGCTGTACCGTGGCGACGATAGCCGTTGCCAATGCTTCGGCCTCGTGGATCAAGTCCGGTCCATAAATCCCGTTGACCATTTCCTCGCTGGGCAGCACACCGGGCGGGCAATTGTTTTCGATTGTCTCTCTGATCAGCCGCAGGGCTGCCCGGCATTCTGGATCGTTCTTCATGGCGATTCGAACATCGACGCTCGGTAAAAGTTCCGGAACCATTTTAGCTAAAACTAATTGAATCGCGTAGTTGCGAGTCCGTTGTATGCGTTTGAAGTTCGTCGTGCCTCTGACGCCGACCCTCGTTGAGAAGCCTCCCGAAGGCGATGGCTGGATTCACGAGGTCAAGTTCGACGGGTACCGCTCGCAGCTCATCATCGACGAAGACGGGACACGCATCTACACGCGCAACGGCCATGACTGGACAGCAAGTATCGCGACCTGGTGAAGGAAGCCGCGACCGTCCGCGCCGAGAATGCCATCATCGACGGCGAGATCATCGTACTCAACGACAAGGGTCTGTCCGACTTCGCAGAACTGCGGAAGGCCATCACGCGCCGCCAGCATGAGCTCTATTCGTGGCCTTCGATCTTCTCCACCTGAACGGCCACGACCTGCGGGACATGCCGCTGGAGGACCGCCGCGAAATCCTGGCCGAGATGATCCCAAGAGGCAGCCGCATTCAATTCAGCGAAGCTCTGCCGGGCACCGGCGCCGCGGTCTTTCACCTTGTCGACAAGGCCGGGCTTGAGGGCGTGGTGTCGAGACGCAAGGACAGCCGGTACCGCAGCGGGACGTCGACCAACTGGCTGAAGGCGAAGTGCCACGCGATCGGCGAGTTCGATCTGCTCGGCGTCGAGCGTGAACCAGGCAAGCCAGCCTTCGCGCTGCTGGCCGAGCGCGGCACCGGGCGCTATGTCGGCTCGGCTTTCATCACCCTGAACCGCGAAATGCGCGAACGTCTATGGAAGCGTGTCCAGGAGCGCGCAGGGACGGCGCCAAAGGGCATGAAGAGGCCGGCGACGCAATGGGTCAAGCCGGAGCTGATAGGCCGTGTGAAGCACCTGCGCGGCGAGGAAGACTTGCGGCATGCGTCGCTGCAGGATTTTCGGGAGGAAGGCAAGCCCATTTGATGTTCACAGCTTCATGTGCGCCGCCTTGATCGTCAGCAGCAAACCCTTAGAGGGGGTCACTATTGGACGCGAAAACCGCCTCTCAGGGGGGTCACTATTGCGCGCGAATTTACAGTCAGACTGAACCGGCTGATGGCGGTTTCCGCACTGCTTGCCGCCGCCGCCAATGCTTGCCTGCTACTGCAGCCCGGCCCTCTAGGCATCGTCGCTGCCCGCATCCTAACCGGCGTTGCGTTGGCCGGTGTCTATCCGCCGGCGCTGAAGCTGGTCTCGACCTGGCTCATACGACAAAGGGGCCTCGCACTCGGCGCCACCATCGGTGCGCTGACACTGGGCTCGGCACTGCCACATCTGTTTCGGGCCCTCACCGGTTCGTTCGACTGGCGATCAGTGGTGCTTGCCGCAAGCGCCGCGACGCTCATCGGATCTGCGATTTTCTGGTTCTTCGCCAGCGAGGGACCGCATGCATTCGGCAAGGCGATCTTCGATCCGCGCCAGATAGGCGCAATTTTCGGGGACCGGCCATTGCTGTTGGTCAATATCGGTTATCTCGGCCACATGTGGGAACTCTATGCCATGTGGACATGGTTGCTCACATATGCCCGGTCTGCGCTCGAAGTGCAGGGGCAACCGTCGCCGGCTTTTGCATCACTGCTGACGTTCTGCGCCATAGCGGCGGGTGTCGCCGGCTGCCTGCTTGGCGGCGTGTTGTCTG
>NZ_JBFUEG010000037.1:0-18076 GCF_056404315.1 Mesorhizobium sp. P2_D6
GCGCCCTGGTCAAGCGCATCCGGCCAGGGCCGGATCTGCTGTTGGCTGGCAGCCAAGACTGGCGGAGCGGCGGCCTCAACTCCGGCGTGCCCAGAGCTTGCGAAAGCGTCCGACACGCTTCTATTGGGGTCCTCCGGTCCAGCACGCATCCCTGGGTTGCTGAGCGAAGCCGAGGCGGCTTGATCATCCTGCCGCTGCTGAAGCACTTCGCGGAACCCCTGTTCCAGTCGCAGAAGCTCCTCTGCATTGGTTGGCGGCTGGTGAGCTCGATCATCGAACAGCGGCCGGAGCGCCTCGGGAACCTCAGCGCTGAAAGAAGACGAGGCGGCTTGCTCATCCTGCCATTGCTGAAGCACTTCGCGGAACCCCTGGTCCAGTCGCTGAAGCTCCTCTGGATTGGTTGGCGACTCGTCAGCTTGATCGAACAGCCTCCGGGCCTCGGCAAGGTGCTGCTCAACGCCCACTTGCCTGGCCTGGACCGCTTGATCCTCTTCCAAGCCGGCGTCCTGCACCACCTGCGGCAAAGCTGTTACACGGGATGGATTTTTTCGCTGGTCCACATTAGCCTCGCATCAAACTGTATCGTCAAAGTCTTGCGCCAATCCGCGCAGCGGCTCATCGAGTCGAGATTCTGCGGAGAATCCCTCCTCTGCTTCCGTCAAGGGCGCCGGCTCCGGGAGGGCGCCTGTCTGGCTTTCAAAGATGCGTTTCAGAATGCGGTCCGAAAAATATCGCACCTTCCTCAGTTGCAATGGCGGCAGACCTTTGATGAGAACAATCTCGTACTCGTCATTGAGCAGCCGAACCTGTTCGGGACGCAGCAGCGGCGCACCTTGAAACGAATTCTGAATGTTCCGGTCGAACGCTCGCGACTGGCTGTAGGAAATCGATTTGGCTTCAAACGTGTATTCACCGATGGCTTTGGAAATGTAGTTCGGAGTCTCGTCATCGGCCGTGGCCATGAACACTTGCAGTCCGGTATTGCTGAGAAAATTCTGCTTACCAGCCTCTCCATAAGCCCCCGTCAGTGCCGAAAGGCTTTGGATGATGAGCATGAAACGCCCCTTGTAGCCCGCGATAGTCGTAATTGCGGTCTCGATCGCCTCCAGCTTCCCCAAGTGCTTGAACTCATCGAGCAGAAAGAGAACCTCGTGCTTTTCGTCCTGGCGGGGCAGCGACCGCTGTAGAATTGAAACGATTTGCTGAAAAAATAAGCGTATCAAAGGCGCGATCACCTCAAGGTCGTTCGGACCAACGCAAAGATAGATGCACGTTCTGCGACGGCGAAGATCATAGACCGAAAAGTCCGAGCGACTTGTAGCCGCCTTGACAGCCGGATCCGCCCACAAGTTGAGCCCGCCATCGCCGAGCACGGACGTGTAGGAGGTTAGGATTTTCGTGTCGTTCCCCGCCATGTCGTCGAAGATGCGTTGTGCCTCTTTGTTCCGGGTCTCCATGGCGAGCTGCGCGAAGAGCTTAAACTTCTCCCCCGGCTGAGCGAACAGATCATAGACGGCGCCGATTGTTGGCGTGCCCCGCTCGATGCAGGCAAGGATCCCCGCGACAAAGATATCTCGGGCGCCGGCGACGAAACCTTCCGCCCCCTCCCCCTTGGCCGTAATCAGGTTCGCGGCCAAGCGGCGGGCTTCGGTGAATTGCTGCTGTGGATGCAGTGCTATGAGATCCAACAGTGGATTGTAGCAGTTTGTGCGCCGCTCTGAATCCAGTGGCGCGAATTTGAACACTTCGTGGCCTGCGGCTTTACGCGCCCTCGATGTGAGCTCAAAGAGCTCCCCCTTGACGTCCAGAGCTATCACAGAGCCTTTAAATGTAAGTAGCGTTGGAATGACTATGCCGACACCCTTGCCAGCGCGGGTCGGCGCAACGATGAGGCTGTGAGGCTGCTCGCCATTGGTCAGGTAATAGCCAGGCCAGAAAGGACCACTCGTCTTCCCGAAGACCGGCCCTGTCACGCCACGGTATCGTCGCAGATATCCCGGGCGTCGCATTTCATCCACTCGAGCCCAACGAGCGGTCCCGTGATGTTCGAGCTTGCGGCGCAATACGACCTGCTGAATCAGCAAGACAACCGCAGACGTCGAGAGCACGATAGCCGCGCCCTGATAGAAAACGGGGGTTGCGAAACCCAAATAGAAGGGCGTCTCAAACCAAAAGGCACGGACATCAAACGCCATCAGAGCCTCGCCGCTACCCCCGTGGCGGAAGGTTGCGTACAGACTTGCCGCACAGAACCCCAAGGCGAGTGAGCACGCGATGCTAATGGCTATGTTGGGGGACGTCGTTTTTGTAGAAGACATTGTTCCATGGCCGAATTAGCCGTGCTGATGCTGCGCTTGCTTTAGACACCGAACCGAGGTCGCGCGATGCCGACGCTCGACAGATCGATGCCGCAGCGGGTGGTGCGATGCTTGCATCGCGCCACCCGGCAGACGTGGATTTTGAAAGTTTCACGAAGCAGGTACGTCGACGGCCAGCGAATTGGAAACGGCAAGGCCGTGAACGGAATTCGGGAGAGGAAGCGTTACTGCCATGGCCAAGACCTCAACGGCCGGTGCGATCCCTGCTTCTCCTGGCCTCCATTAGATCCTCTCGGGCGTGATTGTAGGAGTGGCTTATGTCCCGGCCGACTTGACCACCCCGCTGCAGCTGTTCGTGGGAGGTTTGCGGGCCAACTGTATCACGGACTGCAGCCCCAATACCTGCTATGTGGGCGTCCAGATCCGCACTGCGTTCCTCTGCTGCATGCCGCGGAGGAGGCATCTGCGGCAAGATGTCGTGCATGCCGGGAATTGAGTGAGCTTGGGCCTGTTGATTTGGATCTAACTGGTGATACATGGCGTACATAGCATTGGATGCTGTCGACCTGACGTGGCCATCCGGATCGGTAGCCAATTCAGCGGCCTGATCAAAAATGCGAGCTTTATTTTCAGCGTTAAACTTGCTGAAGTTTTGCGCAGCGTAAAGCGCTCCGATAGCTTGCGAAGGTGGGTCCATGTTGCCAATGCGATTAACAATACTATCTTGTGTCTCTGGCCGAAGGTAATGGGACACATTACTGACTGCTCTGAATTGCTCCAATGCTACTTCATCCGGGGTGTGCCCCAACCCGGCAGTCAATCTGTCCCCCAGATCGACGGCTGATCGTCCAAGCTGATTGGTCCGCGTTTCAAATCTCGCGAGGTCAGTTTCTGGCTCGGTTTGAGTGCCCCGAACGGCTATGCGCTCTCGCCTCCCGAGTTCTTTGAAGTTCCCAAGATTTCGCGCTGTATCGCGCGGGTTAGCGCTTACCAGCCGTTCTGCAACATCGGTCAATGGTCCGTATGGAAGGTCACGGAGGGTACTGCGATTCCCCACGTCTTGGGATGAACTTGCAGCTGCGCGTGCCCGTTTGTTATCGCGATCCATTGCTCGGCCTCCAAAGTCGTTAAGTTACCCAATCAGGGTACCACCGACGCTTGACCTGCTAAACCGATATGAGGTTACAGTTGTAGTCTAGCAGAAGCTTCTCCCAACTCTGGGATACGCCGAGAGCCGTAACCGGGGCAGATTTCCGGGCGGAAGGGTTTGCGGCGAGAGCGTTCGTGATTCACCGTTTGCGTGACGCATCAGGATCGTCTCGTATAAGAGAGTGCTCGAGTGCCGAGGAATCTCTCCGACAAGGATACGTCTGAGCCGCCCAGTATGCCGGCTCGGCAACCACCCGAATGGATCGAAGCCGATCTGCAAAACGGATGGTGAGAGCGTTGGCTCGTTTCCAACCCATCCTGTCTCACCAGCGCGGACGCCTGGACGGATGTCAACGCCGGAAAAAGAACCGCATCGATTGGTCCCGCTTGCGGCCAGCTCCAGTCGGCCGCTCGATCGCAAGCGTGATTCGAGGAGGAAGCTCTCCCAGGTGCAATGCGAGGAGACGCTGGTCCAACTCCTTGTCGGCTGCCGTAAGGCGGTGGTTCAGGCGAAGGTAGTCCATCCAGGTCGGGGTGCGGAAGGTTTCTGTCCAACGCGAAGGCTGCTGGAGGTCGCGCTGGAGATTCCAGTGTCGCGCACCAACGCCGCTTTGTACTCGCCGCCGTTCCCGCATCTGCTCCAGGAACGCTTCGACATTTGCTTCGGGTATTGAATATTCGATCTTGGCGACGATCGGCCCGCTTCGGGGCTTCAAATCCAGGGCAACCTGAGGCGTTTCGAAGCCAAGAGGAGCCTGATCGGAATCTTTCCATTGACGGATGGGCAGCAGGAAGCCGGTGCCAGCGACCAGCACCAGCGCGCCACCTGAAAGCTCCAGAGCCGAGCTCAGCGAATAGCTCTCGGCCACCGTACCCCACAGCCAGCTGCCAGCCGCGATGCCGCCGGATGAAAGGGCATAATAGATCGAGAGCGTGCGACCAACGACCCACCTTGGACTCGCCAACTGGACGCTTACGTCCAGCCCGGTCCAGGTCACGACCCAGCCCGCGCCGCCGAGCGCCAGCGCGATAGCCGCCACCGCCACCGAGGGGGTGAAAGCAAGCGATAGACAACAAGCCGCACAGGCGATGCACGACAGTGTCGTCAAACGTTCCTGGGACAGCCTCCGTCTCAGAATGTTGTTGCAGATGCCGGCGAACAAGGCGCCGGTCCCGAAGCCGGCCATCAGGATGCCGTAAACGACTGGCCCTCCCCCCAGCTGATCGCGGGCGACGAGAGGCAAGAGCGCTAGTATAGAGATGCTCGTCAGCCCAAAAAGGGCACCGCGGGCAATTGCTGCCTTGATTTCGGATGACAGGGCAGTGAAGCGCGCTCCGTCATGGATCGCCGTGGTCAATGGTTCACTCGGCAGCGGTGACGAGCGAACATGCCATTTGCAGCGCCCTATGGTCCACAGCAGCATCAGATATGTAAGCGTCGCCACTGCGAAAGCCGTCAAAGGGCCAAAGGAAGCAACGACGACGCCACCGAGAGCGGGACCGATGCTTCGGACGGCGTTATATCCGACCGAGATAAGCGTGACGGCGGCCGGAACATCGCGCTTTCGCAGGATATCGCCAACCGACGCGTGCCAGGCGGGGTCGGTGAAAGCGGCGCCTACTCCGGCCAAACAGCTGAATGCAAGAACCATCCATGGATTGAAAATTCCGAGACCTGCAAGAACAGTCAGCATCGTCGAGGACAATGCTATCACGCACCAGCCAGCGAACATGAGATTGCGGCGGCTGTAATTGTCGGCTAGGGCGCCGGCGATAATTGACAGGAGGAATGTGGGCAAGGTTGTCGAAGCCTGCACCAAGGCGACCATCACATCCGATGTCGAAATGGTCGCCATCAGCCAACTGATGGCAACCATTTGAATCAGCCACCCTAGACTGGATACCTGCGTGGCAATCCAGATCGGACGGAAAGTTGAATTCTCGAGCGGCGCAAACGTTGCCGATGACACCGGATTAACTTCTTCACGCGCCACCCCGCTCATTGGGCCGAGCCTCCCTTCGCTGCCAGTTGTATGAGATTTCTCCCCGCCCACTTGCTCTGGAGGAATGGCAGGATCAGGGCATTTTATCTGCGCAACGCAAGTTATTTTTGCCTGGCCGATGCTGCGACAGAACCGAATGCTTCCTCTGGCGCGATCGTTCCGCTATGCGTGACGAGACCGGTTCGATCCTGTCGTTGTCGATCCCCGACCACGTTACAAGGATCGTCAGTTTGACGATCCTTGGCGTCTCCAACCAAGCCACGTCCTGGGCATCGACTTCCCTTCTGGTGACCACGAGCTCTCGCGCATTGAACCGCCTCGCCAAGGTGGATCAGTAGTCTATCTTTGGCGTAGGTATTCAGCAGCTTGCTAGGCGCCCGCCGCCACGTGCGGGAGACGCCGGTATTAACCGGCGGGCAGATGAGAGGGCAACAAGCGCGCCTGACGCAACGCCGCCAGATCAGCCGAGCCGGTGCAGAAGCATGCGACGGCCAACTGGCGGATGACGATCTCGAAATGCGCGACAACCGCCTCGGTGGACACCGTCGCCGCGCGCAGCACGCCGGCCGCCTGCCCGGCGATGTCCGCGCCCAGGCGGATGGCCTTGGCCACGTCGACGCCGTCGCGGATCCCGCCCGACGCGATCAGCTTCACAGTTGGCAGCGCCCGACGTACCGCCTGCACGCTGGCGGGGGTCGGAATCCCCCAGTCGGCGAACGCCATCGCCACTGCACGGTCGGCGGCATCGCGGGCGCGCTCGCCCTCCACCGCGGCCCAACTGGTGCCGCCGGCGCCGGCGACATCGATGACCGCCACGCCCGCCTTGACGAGCGCGCAGGCCACCGAGGCGGACAGGCCCGACCCCACTTCCTTGGCCACAATCGGCACGTCCACGCTTCGCGCGGCGCGAGCGATCTGCGCCAGGACGCCGCGCCAGTCGCGGTCGCCCTCCGGCTGTACCGCTTCCTGCAGCGCATTGAGATGGACGATGAGTCCATCGGCCTCCAGCGCATCCACCGCCCGGCGCGCCAGGTCCAGGCCGTCGGCCTCGCGCAGTTGCGCGGCGCCGATATTGGCCAGCAAGGGAATGTCTGGGGCCATGCGGCGCAGCGCGCGCGTCAGCCCCTGGGTGTTGCGGGATTGCAGGCTCACGCGCTGCGAACCGACGCACATGGCGATCCCCAAGGCTTGCGCTGCCTCGCTCAGATGCCGGTTGATGGCCTCGGCGCGTGGCATGCCGCCGGTCATGGAGCTGATCAGCAGCGGGGCGCGCATGGTCTTGCCCAGCAGCGAGGCGCGCAGGTCGATCTGCGTCAGGTCCAACTCGGGCAATGCGCAGTGTTCGAAACGGATGTACTCCCAGCCGGCGGCGACCGTGGCCGGCGCCGTTCGCCGATCCAGCACGATGTCCAGATGGTCGTCTTTGCGCCGGCTCGGGGCGGTGTCGCTATTGCTCATGCTCGCTCCATCCGTCGCATCGGGCGACGGCGTTGCGTCGGATCCGACCGACGGCAGCGGCGCGCACGCAGCCACATCACGCCGTTCAGGCGGGCGCACGCTGGCCTCCCCCCGCAGCGTCGCTGCGGTAGCGGCTGGTCGAGGTCTGGTAGTACTGCACGCGGATGGCCGCCATGGCCTCGATCAACGGTCCCCACGGCGCGGGAAAGCGTTCTTCCGCCATCACCCGGTGCAGCATGCGCGTATGGCCGGCCAGCTCGTCGTTGAGGAACTCCACCACAGGCATAGCCGGATAGCGCTGCCGCAGCAGGATCGCCGCGTTGTCGGCCTCGCCGGCCGACCTGTCCTTGTCGCGTCCATGCAGATCGTTCTGCAGGCGCCCTATCGCGGAGATGAGCCGCAGGGCCTGGCGAAACGCCGGACGCGCACGCAAGGTCGCCATGTCCAACCCCCACAGCAACGAAAGGCAACAGAACACGTTCGTGTAGGCGATCGAATCGATGCCGTTGTGCAGGTACTCGGCGTAGGACCAGCGTTCCGCCCCTGCCGCCTGCGCGTGTCCGGCGCGCAGCGCCCCGCAGTAGCACCGGGTATCGTCGAGAAGCTGAGCATAGTCGCGACGATCGTAGGCGAGCGCGGCCAGCGAAGCGCGCAGCACAGCGCAGCCCTCGAATCCGGGGAGCGCGCACGGCACGCCCTGCCCCAGCGCCTGCTCCACCGCGGCGAGCTCCTCCGGCGCGATCAGGCCAAGGTCGTTGCAATCGTCGAGCCAGAACAGCAGCGCCAGTTCGCGATAGAACGCCACGATCAGCGTTTCGTCCTGCGGATCGCGGCCAGTGCGGGCGCTGGTGTCGTGCAGGCTCGGGTGGATGCGCTGCAGGATGTACTGGCCGCCCCTGACCGCTTCCACGGCATGCTCGTCGGCGAACCCTGTCAGGGAACGCCCCCACTCCAGCACCTGCTGCAGCGCGCTTTCGGTCTGGATCATAGCGCCGCTCCTGCTTCCTCGGCCAGGACGCGCCGCCCCCAACGAAGCGCCAGCCACAACCCGGCGAGTTCGGCCACGCGCACGACCCGGGTGGGGCAATACAGTTCCTTGCCGATCCACAGCGGCGTCTGCGGCAATGCATGCGCCACATGGCGAGCGAGCATCCACTCCAGCGCACGCGCCACCGCCTGCGCGATGCGCCGGCGCCCTGTCGGCTCTTCGCTCCCGTCCATCACGTGCAACGCGAACAGCGCATAGGCGGTTTCCTCAAATGAGGACGCGCAACCGGCGCCCCAGCCGCCGTCATCGCGCTGCGCCTGCAGCAGCGCCGCCAGCGCGCGCTCGTCGCGCCAATGGGGCTTGCCTTGCGCCAGTGCAGCGACCGCATGCGCGGTGGGATACAGCCACGAAACGTGCCATTTTTCGTTGTCCCATAGACCGTGCGGGTTGCGATTGGCCTCGACGTAGGCGCTGGTGCCGGCGGCGGGCTTTCCCAACAGTCGCAACGCATGCAGGGCATGGATGTTGGTCGACACCGAGGCATTGCGCTCGCCGGGGAAGGTGACGAATAGCTCGCCGATTTCGAAATCGCGCAACGCATCGACCGGCGGGTCGCGACCTGCAAGGCGCAGGACGCACAACGCAACTGAGGTGTCGTCGGCATCGGCTGCGAAGTGCAAGGCCGGGCCCAGACCGCGCACGCCCATGCGGGCGTCGAGCTGCGCGACGATCACGCGCACGGCATCGGCGAACGCGGGATGCGCGAACAGCCCGGCCAGATGCAGGGTGTACAGCGACCAGCATGGCTCGAACACATTGATCGGCCAGACGTTGGGAACGACACCTTCGATGCCGCTGCGCGTCGCCCGCGATGCCGCCTGCAGATACGCGTCGGTGCGCCCGACCTGCGGCGTGCTCCCATGTGTTACGGCGTGCGCACGCCACGCGGCGGTGGCCGCCGGACTGATGCCAATGCTGCCGTCGTCGTCCGGGCATGCGGTGGTCGGCGACGTTCCCCAGGCTTCCCAGGAGTGCAGCAACGGATGGCCGCTCGGCAACGTCGCCACCGCCCCCAACTTGACAAGGCACGCCTGCCGCAACGGCAACAGCGCCCTGTGGCGCGGAAACCCCACGCCGCCCAGCAAGGATGCGGCCTCGCCGCACAACTGCGGCAGGATCAGCTCCGCGCCGATCGGCGCGTCTTCCGGCACCGAATGCGCGTAGGGATCGGGCTGGCGCTCGAGGAACCGGGTTGCAGCCTGGACTGCGTCGGCAGCGCCGGGAAGAGGATCGGCACGCTGCAATGTCAGCAACGCCGCCCAGGTGGGCGCATGGCGGAACAGCGGGAAGTCCG
This sequence comes from Mesorhizobium sp. P2_D6, assembly GCF_056404315.1. Lineage (NCBI taxonomy): Bacteria > Pseudomonadati > Pseudomonadota > Alphaproteobacteria > Hyphomicrobiales > Phyllobacteriaceae > Mesorhizobium > Mesorhizobium sp. P2_D6. The sequence continues at coordinate 9,271 of NZ_JBFUEG010000037.1, forward strand.
CGCTTCCCCATCCGCCATCGGCCTGTTGTTGCGCGATGAGCCACGCGTATGCGTCCTGCCGACCGGCGACGTTGCCGTGGAACTGCAGAGCTCGCGCCGTGTCGTAGACGGACGGACCGACGCTGCCGCCGTCGCTCATCTCGATCAGCAGGTGGCGCAATTCGGAAAGGATCTGTTCGGACAGCGCGTTCACGCGGTATGTTCCTTCTGCAGACAGTTGACGGGAACCAGGATCGGGCAGACTCCGCGCACGTCGCCGCAGGCCCGTCGCGGCCCGGCGCATGGGCAGCGCCGGACGGCCGCCCTGCTCCGGCGCGGCGACGCACCCCGATGCTGGCGCCGGTCCGCTGCATAGGCTTGCGCGCAGCGCGCCGCGTGCGCCGCGGCCGTGCTGGGCAACCGCTGCGAGCGGTGCCGCGGATTCGGACACAGTGCAGCATGCACCGCTACCGCCGGCCGATCGCAGCGGCACAGGGGCGACTCCATGCGGACGGGCGCGCTCATGCGCATGGCGCGTGCTTTAACAGATATGCGTTGGCCCGCCGCAGCATCTGCGCCAACCGTTCCGCACGCGGCCCTAGCGGGACGATGGCCTCCCCGGCGTCGCGCAACAGATCCAGCGCGAACTGGCGCGCTGCCTGCAGCCCCATGATGGACGCACAGGTCGGCTTCTGCGCCGCCGCGTCCTTGCCGGGGGTCTTGCCCAACGTCGCGGTATCCGCTGTCGCGTCGAGAATGTCGTCGACCACCTGCAACGCCAGGCCGAAGCAGGCGGAGTAGCGATCGAGCGCACAGTACAGCGCAGCGTGGGCGGCATCCTCCGCGATGGCGCATAGCGCGCCCATGCGAACGGACGCGCGCACTAGCGCTCCGCTCTTCATCCGGTGCATCGCCACGATCCTGTCCAGATCGACGTGCTTTCCGACCAGCGACAGATCCATGGCCTGCCCGCCTGCGGCACCCTCGGCGGACACCGCCTGCGCCAGTTCGCGCACGAGCGCGATACGGTTGTCGCCCGGCGCATCCAGGTTCGCCAGGGTCAGGAAGGCGTGCGCCTGCAGCGCATCGCCGACCAGGATCGCAGTGGCTTCGCCGAACTTGACGTGCACGGTCGGAAGGCCGCGGCGAAGCACGTCATCGTCCATTGCGGGCAGGTCGTCGTGGACCAGGGTACAGGCGTGCATCATCTCGATGGCGGCGCCGACATCGTCGAGCATGTGCGTCGGCGTGTCGGCCAGTGCGCCGGTAGCCAGACAGAGCAAGGCGCGGGTGCGCTTTCCGCCATGCAAGCTGGCGTAGCGCATCGCCGCCATCAGCTCGGTCTCACCGTCGTCTTCGGCGCAGAGAAGACGCGCCAGCGCCTGTTCGACCCGCTTTGCGCCGTCCTGCATCCAGATCTCCGGCGGCAGCCTGCCGGATGCGCCGCGCGCCTGCGCGCCCAATCCGCCGAGCGCGGAAACGCCAGTTCGGTCGTCGTGTCGCGTGGAACCGGTCTGGATGTTTTTCATGTCCTTGTACCTGACAGGAGACGGCCACGGCGAGCGGCGAGCCGCCGCGGCGTTGCCGGCGTCGCACCGAGCGCGCGCGCCGAGTGGAGCAATGCTGCGGGTCGCCGGCGCCGCTGCCTCGCCACACGGGGCATGCGATGCCAGCTCATGAGAATCCGATGCGGATTTTCATGGACGGATGTGCGGTCGGGAAATAGCGCCGACCTTTTTCGACGGCGCTCAGCAACCGCGGCCGCACCCCGGCCTTGTGCATGGTCAGTGCCAAGGCGATGCAGAACTGCACCATTTCCAGCCATACCAGGTGGTAACCGATGCAGACGTGTGGGCCGGTACCGAACTGCAGCATGTCCACCGGCCGGATCGGCTCCGTGCGTTGCAGCCACCGTGCCAGGCGGAACTGATCAGGCGCCTCGTGCAGCAGCGCAGAGGTCGAGAAATGCAGCAGCGGGATGCACAGAGGGGTGCCCGCAGGAATGCGCCGTTGGCCGAGTTGCAATTCCTGCAGCGCGCGACGCGGCAGGAGCGTGGTCGCCGGATGCACGCGCAGCGTCTCGCGGAACAGCGCCTCGGCGACCGGACACTGCGCCAGGTCCGCGTGCCGGGTCGGCACCGCGCCCACGCGTTGCGCCTCCTCGACCAGGGCGTCCCACAGCCCAGGCTGCCGCGCCAGCTCGATCACCATCCAGGCCATCGTCGAGGCGGTGGTGTCGTGACCGGCAAGCAGCAGCAGGCGGATATTGGCGACCAGGACGTCGTCGGAGAGCACATCGTCGCCGCGATCGAAGGCGCTCACCATGTCATTGATCAACCCAGTGCGCGCGGCATGGGCGCGCGCGTCGCGGACGAACTGGCGCAACTGCGCGTCGATCCAGTCGCGGGCGGCGCGGCCGCGCCGCAAGGGCAGTCCGGGCAGGTCGACCGGGGGCGCGACGATCAACTGCAGCAGTTGCCGGTATTTGCGATGCCATCCCGGCAGGTCCTGCGCTGGGATTCCCATGAGGCTGAAGATGAGCTTGAGCATCAGGTCGCCGGTCTCGCGCAGGATGGTTACGTCGCCGCGGTCGCGCCACGCCTGCACCCGCGCCTGGATGACGGGCGCGAACAAGTTGCCGATGCCGGCCTGGGTCAGCCCCTTGGGCAGGAACGCCGCCTTGATCGCGTCGCGCGCCTGCCGGTGCGCGCCGCCGTCCTGGGCGACCAACGTTCCGCCAAGCAATTCGGGGGCGATCTCTTCGATCAGCGCCGAGGACACGTCCTTGTGCCGGAGCAGTGCAAACGCATCCGGATCCACGCAGGTCATCAGGTGTCCGGCAGGGCCGAAATCCAGCCAGAAGTGGCTGCCCAACGTCCGTTCCGCGCGCCGCAGCAGGCGCGGCAGGTCGCAGACGATGGCGGGAAGATGTCCGACCAGGGGGAAAGCGCCGGGCACGACCGGGATGTCGTCCCGCAGCCGGTGCCGACGGTCCAGCGGGTTGAGCAGCATGTCCATCAGCAGCGCGGCGCCGCGGCCGCTTCGGCGGTGTCGCCGGCAGGCCGCGCGGCGCGGCTGTTGCCACCGTCGGCGTACGTCGGCACATGCGCCAGCATGCCGCCGTCGATGCACAGGACCTGGCCGGTGATGAACGCAGCATCGTCGGAGAGCAGGAACGCCACCAGCGCGGCCACGTCCTCGGGGCGGCCGACGCGCTGCAGGAGTTGGTGCCGGCTCAGATGCCGTTGCATGCACTCGTCCAGCTTGGCGAGGAGACGCTCGGTCATGATGAGACCCGGCGCAACCGCGTTGCAGCGGATCTGCGCATGACCGTACTGGGTGGCGAGCGAGGCCGACAGCATGTTCATCGCCGCCTTCGACGCCGCGTAGGACGTCTGCGCGGTGTCACCGCTGAGCCCCTGGCACGACGACATGTTGACGATCGCGCCACCGCCGCGGGCGATCATTCGTGGGATGGCCTGCCGGCAGCAGAGCAGCGTGCCGCGCAGATTGGTCGCCATGGTCTGATCCCAGACCGCCAGGTCCAGGTCGAGGATCGTGCGGTCGCGCGGTGTCAGATGCATGGCGCTCGCGTTGTTCACCAGCAGGTCGACCCCACCGAAGTGCCGCTCCGCCGTCTCGAACAGCGCTGCCACCGCCTGCGCATCGGCGATGTCCATGGCCAGGGCCAGCGCGTGGCCCGCTTCGGCCGCGATCTTCGCGGTGCAGGCGATGGCCGCCGAGCCATCAATGTCGGCCACCACCACTCTGCCGCCCTCGCGCGCGATGGCGAGGGCGCATGCCTTGCCGATGCCGGCGCCGGCGCCGGTCACCACGGCCACCTTGCCTTCAAACCGTCCTCCTGGGTTGCGTTGGTCTTTCGCGGCATGCCGCTCAGCCTGCGCCGGAGAAGGCGCAGGGTCGGCGCTGGCGCGCTCGCCAGCGTCGCTTTCGATGACCCGAATGGCGGCGACCGGACACTGGCTGGCCGCGAGCCGCGCGGCGGCGTGCAGCGCCTGCGGGACCTTCGCCACGCACACTTCCGCCACGCCGTCCGGTTCGCGCTGGCGAAAGATGCCCGGCAGCGTCAGCACACACTGCCCGGTGGTTCCGCATAGATCCTGGTCGATCACGACGCGCATCTCAGCCCCCCTTATGCAGCCGCACCGGCAGCGCGCGGAACGTCCTAAGGAACGCGGACGGTTCCCGGGTCGGCTGCTCGGCCAATGCCAGTGTGGGGAAGCGCGCTTGGATGCGCGGCAGGCTCTCGGCCAACTGCACCCGGGCCAGTTGCGCACCGAGGCAGAAGTGGATGCCGTGGCCGAAGCTCAGCATGATCTTCCCGTCGGTCGACATGCCAGGAGTGGTGCCGTAGAACCGCGCGGGATTGAAGCGGTCGGGATCGGCGAAGGCGTCCGGGTCGCGATTGCCGGCCGCGATGAGCACGCGCACGTCCGCGTTCTTCGGGATCACCACGCCGCCCAGTTCGATGTCGCGCTGGGCGATACGCGGAATGGAGCTGAACATGGCAGGCGCGTCGCAGCGCAGGACTTCTTCGACGAATGCCTTCACCCCTACGGCGTCTCCCTGCAGCCAGTGCCGCTGTTCGGGATACGCGAGCATCGCCAGGACCGCATGGTCGATGGTCGAAGCAGTGGTGGCGAAGCCGCCTAGCAGCATGCCCCACAGCATGCTGATCAACTCCGCATCCGACAGCGTGTCGGCATCGTCGTCGTGTACGCCGACCACCATCGACACGATGTCGTTGCGGGGATCGGTGCGCTTGCGCTGTATGAGATCGCCGAAGTAGGCCTGCACCCTGGCGCTGGCCGCGTCCGCCGCGGCGAGCTGGGGATCGCTGGCGTGTGGGCTCAGGCCTTCCAGAATGGCGCCGATGCCGGCAGCGAGCCCGTACATGTCATCCTGGGGCATGCCGAACAGTTCGGCGAAGACCAGCATTGGCAAGGCCAGCGCGAATTCCCAATGCAGGTCCACCGCCTCCCCGCGCTCAAGCGCGGGCGCCATGCCGTCCAGGCGCGCCGCGACGATGCGCGCGATGCTCGGCCGCAGGTTGTCGATCTGGCGCATGGTGAAATCGCGCGAGATCAGCCGGCGCAGACGCGTATGCGTCGGTGGATCCTTCATCGCTAGCGTGGACGCGAGGAGATTGAGTGACAGGCTGGTCTCCGCGCGCGGGAAATAGCGCGCCAGTTCGCCCGGCGCCGGTCCCCGAAACACATCGCCCGTGGCCTTGAGTGCCCAGTAGATGTCGGCGTGGCGGCTCAACAGAAAGAGGCCCGACGCCGCGCGATGCACCGGATCGTGCTCGCGCAACCACCGCATGAACGGATACGGGTCGTGGATGCACGCTGGCGACGCCAGTTCGGCGAAGGCGTCCCGGCATGCTGCCTTGGTTTCTTGCACGTCCATCTTGGTTACCCGTTGGCTGGCTGATCTGACCGGCGCGTGCTAGGCGCGCCGGCAAATTGCGGATAAGATCGCGATTCCGGGCGGCGTCCGCGCGTCACCAGAGCACCGGGAACTCCTCGAACCCGCCAGTGATGATCTCCTTGCGCAACTTCAGTTCTTCGGGCGCCACGGCCAGGCGCAGCGCGGGAAAGCGCTGGAAGATCGAGCCGACCACCACCTTGAGTTCCAGCCTGGCCAGCGCCATGCCGATGCAGTAGTGCGGCCCGTGCGAGAACGTCAGGTGCGGATTTTCGTCGCGTCCGATGTCGAAGATTTCCGGGTCGTCGAAATGGCGCTGATCGAACGACGTCGCCGGCAGGCCGACCAGCACCTTGCTCTCCGCGGGAATATGCACGCCCGCGATAGTCACGTCGGTCCTCGGATAGCGCATGATGCCGTCCCAGCCCGCGCCCGGCGGGTACATGCGCAGGATTTCCTCCACCGCCTTGTCCACCAGGGATGGATCGCCGACTAGGCGTTCGCGCTGTTGTGGATGGCGGAACATGGCCAGCAGGCCGAATTCGATCTGCGCGACGGTGCTCTCGTGCCCCGCCACCAGCATGCCCGCCGCCAGGCCGATCGCCTCTTCCTCGGTCGCATTGCCCTGCTCGACCGCCGCGAGCAGATCCGTCAGCAGGTTGTCGCCCGGATCCTGGCGCTTGTCCCACATCTTGCCGCGAATGTAGGCGCGCAGTTCTTCCCAGGCCAGGCGCGACGCGCTGCGCGGGCCGCTTTCATGCTGGTGCGTCATCACTTCGTCGGACAGCCCGGCGAAAAAGGCGTGATCCTCGTAGAGCACGCCCATCAGCGCGCTGATGACCATGGCCGGCAGCGGAAAGGAGAGGTGGCGCCTCAGGTCGGCGGGCTGGGGCTGGACCGCCAGCGTCTCGAACAACTGCGCGGCGATCGCCTCGACCTGCTGCGCGAGCACCTTCACCCTGCGGTTGCTGAAGGCCGGCGCCACGATCGTGCGTAACCGGGCATGCTCGCCCCCCTCGTGCGAGACCAGCCACCCCGGCGAACCGAGAATCACCGAATCCGGGGTGAATGCCGCCGGCGGCATTCCCGCCGGCCGGAACGCCGCGTCGGACAGCGCCGCCTTGGCCTCGTCGTAGCCTGTCACCCACCAGCCTTCGTGCCCGGAGGGGAAGCGCACGCGGTGGATCGGACCGTTGGCGCGTAGCGCCAACATCTCAGGCGAGGGCTCGATGTGGTCGACGCGCCACATCGGCAGCGTCGGCAAGGGTTGTTCGGACATGGTGGCACTTCACTCTCTAGCGATGGAAGGGCGGAAGGCGCTGCAGGCAGCGAATGACGATGGCATGTAGACGTCCTCCGCGGCGTAGCCCGACTCGATTATCAAGATCGGCCAACGTGTAACTGCCTAGGCATACCGCGCGGCGAGATGCAGAACTTTATCCTGCGCCTTCGAGTTCAGGATAAGACGAGTGTGGTGGGCCTTTGAGTCGCAGCCGGCCATCAAGATTTCCTGCGCAAGGGTCGACAAGGGCGGCAGCCTGTTTGGGTATGGGGCGGTTTCGCCGAGGCCCCCTTGCATAGAATGTTATCTGATGCGGATTTGACATTTTGCTTTTCTTTCTCCGTTTCATCAATCGCGGTGTCATCCACGAAATGAAGGTCGGTCCGCGGCTCCCGGCTCCCAACGAAGGAGTTTCAAAACTCGTGCCAATTTGGCGACCCAGCAGAAGAAAAACATTGTGATTACTTTTCAGCGGATTAGCCTGAGGCTAGACAAGAGCTCGGCGAAATAGGCCGGTGTCGCGGACCCAACAAAGACGACAGAAGAGTGTCGGATAGGCGACACCTTCTTTGTCAGTTGTCCTGTCCTGGAATGATGGCAGGCCACCTGACCCTATATTGACCCATAGGAGGTTGGCTCAGGGTTCACGTGCTTGCTAAGGGGCGCGCTCGAGGCGGCTTGCGGGCGCGTTGCCAATACAACACTGGCTATCCGCAACACCGCCATCTGGGGCGAAGCCGGGACGGCCTGCGCGTCGGACTCCAAGAAGTTCGGCGCTTGGGACGGCAACCTGATGACGGAATGGCATGTCCGCTATGGCGGTCGTGGCGTGATGATCTAATGGCATGTCGAAAAGGGCTCGACCTGCATTTTCTCGCAGCTCAAGCGCTGTTCGTCTTCGGAGGTCGCCGCGATGATCAAGGGCGTTCTGCGACACTGCACCAACGTCGAGATTCAGGGCCAATATTCGACCGCCGTCGGCGTCGCTTTTTGCCGCCTGCTCGGGTTCACCTGCCGCCACGCCTGAAGGCGATCGCCCAGCAGAAGCTGGCGCCGCCATGCCTGCGCGCTGAATTTCCCAATCTGCTTCCCATTCTTTCCAACGTCATCAACTGAGAGGAGGTTGAGCAGCAGTATGGCCACAGTCAATCTGGGCCGGCATCGATCTGACTGCCATCCCGAAATATCACGGTCGCAGCGGTAGCCAGAACGACCATCGGAATAGCCTCCGGCCTTCGTTCATCCCGAAGAAGGGTTGACCGACCACTCCGTTTCGCCAGCGCGAATGCGGCAACTCCATTGCGATCGCGGCAATTCGGATTGGCGCGGGGCGCCATGTGCTCCGACCCTGAGGGCTGTCCCGGTCGGCGCGAGCTATCGCTCAGCGGCGATCAAGTCATCGGCTTTCGGAATGACCGGCGACGCTTCGTCTCAACGATTATGCCGGTCGGGCTGTCGGCCGTATTCTTCGCCTTGAACACGGCGGTTCGCTTCGGTTTTGGTTTGGGTGGCGCTTGAGGCTCAACCCTTGGCTCCGGCGTTTGCTTGCCCTTTTGTTTGTCCTTGCGGGAGCAAAGCAAAGCCTTGGCGGTCGCGGCGTCCGCATCCGAGACCACGCCGGCCGGCTTGCCATCGAGATTGACCCGTGCGGCGCCGGCATCCAGTCTCGCCAAGTATTTGGCCATCTTGGTATACGCCAGCAGGGCTCTCCTCAATTCATCATCGGACAGTTCGCCGTCGAGCACCCGAATGTCATGATGGATGCCGATCTTGAGCGGCCTGGGCGCTTTCGGATTGAACGCCGCAGGCCACTTGGCCGATAGATAGCGGAAAAGCTGTGCAGGCGATTTGCCTYGGCTACAGCTCAACATCATAAGCCTCGCCCCATTGTTTTCGTTTCCAATTCGGACCTTCCTAGCACTGATATATGCAATGATTATGGAAAAATGAGCATTCGCTCCGCAGGGCAAAGACCTCCTCATTCGGACACGCGAGGTGCCTGGTGAGCCGAGCAGGATCGGCACCAATCACGCCGAGCCGTCCCGTTAGAGTTCACAGCCATACATCAGGGTCGGTGGAATGCTGTTCTCCAATATC
>NZ_JBFUEG010000038.1:0-17158 GCF_056404315.1 Mesorhizobium sp. P2_D6
AGGATGCCGTTCCGTTGAAGCGCATCGCCAGGCGCCGCATCGCGGCGAAAGCGTCAGATCCCTGCTTCAGGGCATCGACCTTCCTTGCCTGCCGGCCTGTCATCAGGCCTCGCGGCTTGATGCACAGCGCTGCGGCAATCACCGGCGAGATCGCATGACCGGTTTCCGGGTCTCGAACCGGCTCCAACTTCAAGGCCGTGGGTGGTACATCATAGGCCTGCTCCCTTTCGGCCCGCCGCCAAGCTCCCAGCAAGCGCTCCAGATTGGCGAAGCTGCCGGTGTAGCCGCGCTGCTTGACGTCATGAAACAGATGTCGTCCGCAGCGGTTTCCATCCTTCCAGCATTGGGCAAGGAAGGCTTCGAAATACCAAGGTGATGTGGGGTTCAATGCCGCCCGCCGCCTGTCTGGCGGAGTCTTGAACTTGAGCCAATTCGCTACGCTGCGACGTTCATAGCCGGTCCGACGGGCGATCTCGCTGTACGACAGTCCCTCGTCGCGCAAGGCATGGAGCTTCTCGAATATCTCCTGACGAGATTGGCTATGTGCGAGACGGGCGCGCCGGCGATGTGTCGCGGCGTCAACGATTGCGTCCTCCGACAGGATCGCCCTGCCGGTGGCACGGCCGGAAAGGTTCATCTGTTCTTCGATCGCCGAGCGAAGATTCTGGACCAGGTGAAACGGCGACCTGTCGCGCCTGCGGTGCGCCCTCGCGAACAGCCTGCGCATAGAGGCCGCAGCGGTCCCGGCTGACGACCTCGACCGAAGGATGGCTCCGCAGCCACTTGGCCGCACTCTCGACGCTGCGGTTGTCCAGAATGTCGACAACCGCGCGGCGCTCGAGATCGACCATGATGGTCCCATAGCTTGTCGCCCGCCGCCAACTCCAGTCATCGATGCCAACCACCCGGATCTCGGAGTTGCGATGAGCAACCTCGGCATCCCGCTTGAGTTGCCGTAGGATGGTGTCGTCGCTGATCGGCATGCCGAGCCGTTGCATCAAGCGCTCGCCAGGACGGCCGCCCGTACTATGGCCAAGCAGGCCAACAATCTCCCCGACCCTCGTCGTCCGGCGCGCATAAGGAGCAGCAACCGTCGGCAGACGGTCGGTAAACGTTCGCCGCTCACATTTCCGACTTGTGCATCGCCAGCGACTCAGCAGGAGCTTCACCGTAACGGGCTTGCCCTGGACCGGCAGATCCTGAAGGCTGCGGTTGGACCAGCCGTGCCGACTTCGGCTTTGCCGTCGACAATCGGGGCAAATGCCGATCGCGGACCCGGCAGCGGAAACAACCCAGCCGTCATCAACGGTGAGCGCGACACCCAGTATCTTGACCCCTGGGCCGGGCGACCATTTCGATTTCGTTCGCATGCCCGCCCATAGCGACACCGTCGCTAACGGCGAATGAATCACACAAAGTGAGGAAGAACCTAATTAACTGCCAAGTGACACCACCGCCATGGCGTTGCCCGTAGCCTCAACGACAATCTCATCGGTCCGTCGCAAACTGCGGCCGAACCCTTCCAGTCCCGAGCGGGTCATGTCGACCCGTCCGTGATGGCGCAGCCGGCCATCTTCCCAAACCACCTATCGGTTACTAACAGTGACAACTGCGAGCTCGGCATCTTCTCCGCCATCGAGGCCGCCGCCGGCCTTTTCGAGAACCATCCGCATTCCTCTGTCTTTCCAGGAGACGGCGTGGACACCATGCCGTTCCTCACCGAACCCGCCTCCTAGCCCTTCGCCTGTGTAGCATACGTCACGACCCCCGTTTGGCTTCGACCTGAAGGATTACGGCGCCCCCTTCGCAGAGAAGATCGGGTTGTTCGTGGCGCGAGCAGCGAAGCCGAAGGAGCTTGTCTGGGTTCGGGTGCTGGCATGTCGATATTACGACCGTGTGCCCTTCGACAAGCTTGGTGGCTTCTTCAACTAGCATCTCGCCGCGGAGATCGAATCGTTATCTGCGCCGCAAAGTGCGGCCGGTGAGCGGCTTGGCCCTGCGTTCGAGTTGGCCACGCCTCGCTGGGATCGAGCATGTAAATGGCTTACGCAGCAACGGTGCGATCACAATGGAGCAACGGCATCAGGAAACCGCCATCCTTATGCGCCCCGACACCCTGGTCGCCATCGGTCGCATCGCGGGGGGCACTGTGGCCGAGGGCTGGCGAGTCTGCCAAGGCGAGCAACGATAGGCGATGCCGGCAGACATTACGTTGCGGCACTTGATATTGCAGTGCAGCAAGCGTAGAGCACCGCGCGCTTATCGGAGTGTCGTCCATGGCCCTTACCAATGCTGGTAACGAGGCAGAACCTGTCCAACAATCGAGCCATTCTAAGGTCGAGCAGCACAGCACCAAGGTGCTGATGCTGGGGGCACTCGGTGTCGTTTACGGCGATATCGGCACCAGCCCGATCTATGCATTCCGCGAAGCGTTGCATGCATCAGCCAATGGCAACGTCGCCAACCGTGGCGACATCCTCGGCGTGCTGTCGCTGATCATCTGGTCGCTGACGATCACCGTGACGATCAAATACATCATGTTCGTGCTCCGCGCCGACAATCGAGGCGAGGGCGGAGTGCTGTCGCTTGTCGCGCTGGCGCGCAACAGTTTCCCGACCCGCTCGGCGGTGATCCTCGGCATCGGCATCGTCGGCGCGGCGCTTTTTTTCGGCGACGCAGTGATTACGCCGGCAATCTCGGTACTGTCGGCGGTCGAAGGTATGAATGTCGTCACGCCGACATTCCAGCCCTATGTGGTGCCGCTGACACTGGCCATCCTGGCGATCGTGTTTGCGGTACAGCGGTTTGGCACCGGCGGCGTAGGATTGGTGTTCGGGCCCGTTACCGCGCTGTGGTTCCTGGCCATCGGCCTTTCTGGCCTCAACCACATCATGGACGACCCGGAAATCCTGCTGGCCATCAGCCCGCATTACATCGTGTCGTTCCTGGTCAACTCGCCCGAAGTCGCCTTCGTCACGGTTGGTGCGGTTTTTCTCGCCGTCACCGGCGCTGAGGCGCTCTATGCCGACCTCGGCCATTTCGGGCGCAAGCCGATCGTGCTCGCCTGGCTGGCAATCGTGTTTCCTTGCCTGTTGCTCAACTATGTCGGGCAAGGTGCCTTCGTGCTGGCGAATGGCGGTGTCGTCGGTCATCCCTTCTTCGAGATGAACGAAGGCTGGATGCTTATCCCGATGGTGGTGCTGGCGACGGCGGCGACTGTGATCGCCAGCCAGGCGGTGATCTCCGGCGCCTTCTCGCTGACCAGACAAGCGGTGCAGCTCAACATGCTGCCGCGTTTCGTGATCCTGCATACGTCGGAAAAACAGTCGGGCCAAATCTACCTGCCGCGCGTCAACCTGCTGCTGGCGCTGGTGGTGATGCTGCTGGTGGTCGGCTTCGGTGAATCGAGCAGACTGGCCTCGGCCTACGGTATTTCGGTAACCGGCAACATGCTGGTGACGAACATACTGCTTTTTATTGTGATGACGCGCATCTGGAAGTGGCCGGTCGGCGTCGCGGTCGCCTTGATGGCGGTGTTCGCCTTCGTCGATACCGGCTTCTTTGCGGCCAACATAGTCAAGGTGTTTGAAGGGGGCTGGTCCTCGCTTGCCATTGCCGCAGTTATTGTGCTCACCATGTGGACCTGGATCCGCGGCACCCGCTATTTGTTCGAAAAGACGCGCCGGAACGAGATCCCGCTGGATTTCCTTGCCGGCAATCTGCTGAAGAAGAAGCCGCATCTGGTGTCGGGCACTGCGGTGTTCCTGACCAGCGATCCGCTCAGCGCGCCGACCGCACTGATGCACAGCCTGAAGCACTACAAGGTGCTGCACGAGCAGAACGTCATCCTTTCGGTAGTGACGGCGCCGCAGCCGGTGGTGCCCGACAGCGACCGCGTCAAGATGGAGACGGTCAACGAGCTGTTCACGCGGGTGACGCTGACCTTCGGCTATATGGAACAGCCCAACATTCCGCGCGCGCTGGCGATCTGCCGCAAGCAGGGCTGGAAGTTCGACATCATGACGACGTCCTTCTTCCTGTCACGGCGCTCGCTCAAGGCGTCGCCGAATTCCGGCATGCCGATCTGGCAAGACAAGCTGTTCATCGGCCTGGCGCGCTCGGCGGCCGATGCGACGGAGTATTTCCAGATCCCGACCGGACGTGTGGTCGAGATCGGGACGCAGGTGGCCGTTTAGGCATGCCCGGTTGAGCAGAATCAATTGGCATTTTCCGAGCCGGTGAATGCCTGACTCCAGGCCCGAAGCTTCCGGCCCCAAAGCCGTCCCTTTACGCCTGCGATCATTCCCCTTCCCCATTGTCTTGCCGACCCACCAGTCGAGATGCTCTGAAACGACCTCGCCGGGCAGCAACTTATTCATTTGAACGTAATCGATGTGCCGCAAGTCCGACCTTCAATCTTTCAGTTCACAGGCAAGCGTTACCAAAATCGGCGTGCCGCCTAACCGGCGCCGCGTCGTGACCTGTCAGGAAGCCATGCAGGCGCGAGACAGAAGCTGGCTCGAGGCCGCCGGCCTGGTGCTGGTCCGGCAGCGGCCGGGCTCGGCCAGAGGCTTCATGTTCCTCACCATGGAGGATGAGACGGGCGCGGCAAACATCGTCGTCTGGGTCAAGATCTTCGAGAAATTCCGGCTCGTGCTTCTCTCGTCGGCCATGCTCGGCGTACGCGGTCGTATCCAGCGAGAAGGGGAGGTGGTGCATCTCGTCGCCCACGAGCTGACCGATCTGTCGGCCGAGCTGGCCAGCGTGGGAAACCGTGAGATGCCGTTTCCATTGCCGCACGGCCGCGGGGATGAGGCTCATCACGGCGCGCCCGGCCGGGGCCGACCACGCCTTCGACCGTAGAAGAAGGCGCCGGCATATCTCGGTTATGCAGGACCTGGCGGATGCGGGTGCTGTGGCGGCGCCCACATGCGTTCGCTGCGGTTCCTGCGCAGTCGTCGCGGGGACAGGCTTCCGTTGTCGAGTGTCACCTGCCGCTGAATGTGACAGGCCAGGATGAAGCGGCGCAGGTTCGCGCCCAGCCGCCAACAATCCACGCCGGCAGCGGCGCCACGAGCCTCTCGCCGCTCGGTGTCACCCAGCACTCCCGGCGATAGCGCATCACATCCGACAGAACCAGATCGCGCACCAGGATCGTCTCGTATCCCTTGAAGCGTGAGCCCGCAGGAGCGCTCACCGCAACCGTTCACCTCGCGGCTCACGCGACCGCCGTCGCGCTTTGCGCCGCGACGGCGTCGCTTCCCCTTGCCAGATGCGTTGCGCATTCCGACGGCTTGGTCGGCTTGTCCGGAGGGCGATCCTTGAGGGTCTGGATCTCGGCGCGCAGCGCCTGGTTCTCGATCTCAAGGCTCTCGACCCGGCCTTGAAGACCGCGCACTATGCCGATCAGCGCAGCAAACGGCCCGCGGAGCTGAGCAAGCGACAGGCCTTCAAGCGAATCAGTCGGTGGTAGCGTCCGCAAATGGTGAATCACGAACGCGCTCGCCGCAAACCCCTCCGCCCGGAAAATCTGATCTGGTTACGGCTCTCGGCGTGACCCAGAGAGCTGGGAGAAGCCTCTGCGAGACTACAAGTGTAACACCATGTTGGTTTAGCAGATCATGCTTCGGTGGTAACCTCATGGGGTACAGAAACGACTTTGGAAGCTGAGCAATGGATCGCGATAGCAAACGGACACGTGCAGCTGGAAGTTCATCCCGCGACGGGAGGAGGGCCGAGGAACGCCGTAACCACCTCGACCTTCCAGACGGGCCATTGACCATGTTGCAGAACGGTTAGTAACGGCTAACCCGCGCGATACAGCAAGCGATCTCGGGAGCTTCAAATCCGCCGAGAGGCAACCGCGACGTGCAGTTCAGGACGTTGCACTTCTTTGTGCTCTATGAATTCAAGCACTTGGGTAAGCTGGAGGCGATCGAGACCGCAATTACGACCATCGCGGGCTACAAGGGTCGCTTCAGGCTCATCATCCAGAGCCTCTCGGCACTGACGGGGGCCTAAGGCGAGGCTGGCAAGCAGAATTTTCTCGGCAATACCGGCCTGCAAGTGTTCATGGCCACTGCCGATGACGAGACTCCGAATGGTCATGCCGCCAGATCCCACATTTTGATCGATGCCCGGTTAACGTCACGGTGCCCGTTTTCACAGCGTTAAGTTTACGGTGCCCGTCAGCTTGTCGTAAGCCAACCCGCCTAGCATGAGTCATCCAGATGACACTGACGGTTAAGCGCCCGTCTCGCGTATCCCGTCCCTCGGCGATCAGAAACTCCACTACAGGTGAACGGCTATGGGAATTTGCATCTCCAAATCCTCCGGATCGACTCGACAGTCGCCGCGAGAATCCACGGCGTCGGGCTTTGAGAGCAGCATATCAGCGCTGAGGGTCTCCCTGGGCACGCCTGCCGACAGGTTGCGACGGGGCGGAGATGCGCCTCTGGAGCCACATCAGATCCAGCAGGCCGCCTATCATATGGGAGCGTGTGTCGTCGGTGACGATGTCACCAGCCCGATAAGACTCGCGACAGCGGGGCAAACAGTTCACGACGTCCGCCTGCTGCTCAAGCATGGCCGGGGAAACGTTAAGGTGGACGACATTCCCTCTCACGGCCACAACAGCATCGGATCGTCGGTTGCAATGATGGGAGCAGACGACAACATTAAGGTTGCAGTGGCCGTAGTCATGGGAGCGGCGTGCTGCAATCAGACCGCTCCCCTTTCCGCTATCGTCCACGCCCCACACATGGCGGCCGACGAGCGGAGTATGACCTCTAGTGCTTCCGTGTCAATGAAAGAGATAACCGACCAAGGTGATGAGATCCCAGTCAAGACGGGTCACATTTGGAACGAACTGCGGCGCGGAAGCCGCGACCCGAGGTCGACCGTGGTTATGGATGCCTGGGCCAACGGTCCCGCTGTTCGGTTGAAGGACAGCGCATGGAGCGGAGTGCCGGTCAAGGAAGGTCATTGGTCGATGGACAAAAGCACCGCCGAATTCCTGAAAAACCGTGTTGAGGGGTTGATTCCGTTCGCGCATCCGGACACAAATGAACAAACTGCCAACGATTTGCGCCGGAAGCAAAACGCACCCGTATCGTGGAAGAAATATGCAGAAGTACAGGTGATCTCACCCGAGTTCGCCGATAGTGTACGCAACGCATTGTCCCGTATTCCTGAAGACCAACAAAGGGAAATCGCATCACTGATGATTCAGGAAGCCTACGGAATGGATCCTTCCTCGCGCACGCACCAAGACGCAGTGGAATCAGTTCTGGTGGCCGCCAACAAACTGGACTCGCTGCCCCGGCCTCCTGTCGAGCCGCMGGAATTGGCGGCGTATCACCAGTTCGACGCAAATCAACAGGTCCAAGCTCACGCAGTTCCCGGCATGCAAGATATCTTGCCGCACATGCCTCCGCCGCAGCATGCATGGAATGCGAATCTGGACGGCCACATAGCAGGTCTTGAAGCTGAAGTCCGTGCGACAGGTGCGCAAATCTCCTATGAACAGCTGCGGCGGGGTGGTCAAGTCGGGCAGTCCATAAGCCACGCCTACAATCACGCCCGCGAGGATCTAATGGCTGCCTCCAGAAGCAGAGATCGCTCCGGCCGTTGAGGTCTCGGCCATGGTAAGTGACGCCTTCTCCCCGAATTCCGTTCACAGCGTTGCCGTTTCCAATGCGCTGGCCGTTGATGTACCTGACTTAGGGTAACTTTCAGAAACACGTCTGCCGGGTGGTGCGACCAAGCATCACACCACCCGCTCCGGCATCGATCTGTCGAGCGGCGACATCGCACGACGTCGGCGTGGTACTGGTGCCCAATGTCGGCCGCCGGTTGGGCGTGGGTGGACGGCGCTGCAGGTACTTCCGGGGATGATGATGGCGGCCGCACCGCTCGATTGTAGCGGGGCGAGCGCGTGGAGAGACGATTTGCGAGATACCGCGAACAACCTTACACTCGCCGTTGACGTCGGAGACCTCTACGAACATAAACGCGACAACGTTTTCAGCTTGCCGCGCCTACGAGCCGGAGTCCCTCGCCATCCTAGGCCAGCGAGCCTTCGCCCGACTCATCAACTTGGAAGGCCCCGATCTCCCTCCGAGGAACCCGAACGATATTGCGGTCATAGCCCACCCCAGAGGAGCCATGGGCAACCTCTGGAGGTACCTGCCGCATCGACCATCGGTTGGAATAAAAGAACTGCTCGGTTCCAAGAAACAGTGGCGACATAGATATCCATGGAACCGTGATCAGTCCCTCCGCCAATAATTTTGAGAGCACGGCACCGCTACCATACGCGCCGACTACGAAAGTGCCGTTGATCTCCTCTTTAATCGCGTGGAAGTAGGCGAGGATAGGGCCATCGATCTGCGTAGCCGGATAGTCCAAATCGACGGAGAAAAAAATCGTACTGCCTCTATCTTTCGGCTGGCCGACGCGCTTTGCGAACCCCATAGCACTCCTTGCATTTGCAGTACCGATCGAGCTCGAGAAATTTGAAATATGGCGGCTACTGTCCTGGAAAATCGGTAGAATTCCGAAACCGTGCCCAGATAGTAGTTTGGCCTCCACTGGTGTGATGGTTTTTGGCCTCGCGGAACTCGCGTAATACCGAATGACCGTGGTCACCCCTGATCTTCGCAAGAAAGTGAGAAATTTCCGGCCTGCCGCATTGTTGAGACGGACGCTGACATCCGCTGCGGACCATCCGTCCGCCTTCGCGAAGTCTTCATGATAGGGCATGGGCTTTCCCGCTACAAAGGGCACCGCCGACTTCGCTCCGCTGACGAAATCTGCGGTATTCACATATTCAACGAGCGTGCTGCTCCTTCTGGCTGAATGTAACGTCTGGCATACGGGTCAGAGCAAGACGCGCAGGTAGTAAGGTGAGTCGCTCGGCGGGCCGAAGCGGCCGAAAAGCTGCGCGATAGTGGACTGCGTATCCTTTTTTGACAGATTCAGCCACGCCTTCAGCAATGTCGAGGTGACGGCGAAACTGCCAGGGCTTCCACCATCGAAAACGGCAAGGCAGGTTAAAGATAAATAGATTTTCGCGGAGTCGGATTGATCCAGGATGAAGCAGTTGAATGCAGTCGGTTCGCCGTATCTGCTCAGATAGACACTGATGGGCTTCGCCAGATCGACGCCTGCTTTGTCGCCGTCGGCAGCATCGGCGCAAATTGACGCGAGGGTACTTGGCAAATCCGCAACGGCCATCGTGCGGTTCAGGGTCGTCGAAGCCGTGGCGGCCTCCACCTGGTTCGGCACCATCTGCATCGCATTCTGCCAGATATCAGGATCCAAGTTCAGAATTGAGCCTTCGGACAGTTTCCGGATCAAGCCTGAGCAAATCCTCTCCGCTTCGAGGGGGCCGCTGCTATGGGCGCCGATTACCAGGAAGAGGCCCGCAGTTGTTTCTGCGATGGGGTTCATAGTTGGTTTCTTATAGAAGCGGGGCCGGAGTTCGTCGGCACCGCTGTCAGCCGGACCTGATCTATGACGCTGGCGAGGTTTCTTCGAATTGACACCGTCGGCTGGTGCGCTGCTGCTTTTGAGACCAATCATTAGGATCAGACCTTGGGCGTGATGTCTTGTTGCGGGGTCGAGCCACCATTAAAGAAGTTCTTGGCATTCATAAACTGCTCGGTCGCGTTCTTATTCACGATCTCCTGGAAGTTTTTGTAATCGGGGCCGCCGTTGCGGATCCGGCGGGTCTGAACGATATTGGTAACCTCGCTATAACGTAGGTCGACGTTGACATATCGTGTCGATGAGCACGAAGATTGTAGATCAAGGAAGTACTCATTGAACGTGACTTCTCGAAGAACAATTGCTCCGTAGTCGTAGTATCCGCCTGCCCCGTTATCGAGAAGGTAGCTTTGGTAGGTGCATGTCAGAGCCTTGTACTGCTGCGACTTGCTGTTGGCGCTGAAGGCCAGGTTGCCCATCTCAGTGAGGAAGGACTCGAAATCCGTTAGCAGAGACGCCCCGTCAGTGACGATCGCCTTCGCGATCAAGGAGAGGAACGTGGCTGAAACGGAGGTGCCAGAAAACTTGTTTGAGTAACCTTTCTGTTTTTGCGCTCCCATCGAAAGGTCGGGAATGTTGCCCACAACGTTCGTCCAGGTGTTGATGTCAAGTTTTTCCGCATCAACCTTAGGATAATGGGTATGCATGTAGTCGTGAATGAGTCCTCCTATAGCCAGAAGGTTGTCCTGATTTTCTTTCATGATGCCGCTGTACGCCGGGTCATCGGTCTTCTGACCAATGAGGTGAAACTGTACTGTTCCTTGATCGTTGGCGATCGTGTCGTCACTGGGGCGCGCAGCACCTGGCTGGGCCAAAAGAAGGGACTTGGCGCCGAAAAAGGTGCTCGCCGCCTCATAGTTCTTGTCCGAATAGCTCTGTTCATGCCCTTGAAAATGCGCTGCGACCGCGTTCAACATGCTTATCTTCCTTTTCTGAGCGTTGCTGCAAAGGCCGCAAAGTGCCTGGAGCGGGTAAACGCTTGAGTATCAGGTAATCTTTGCGTGTCTTCACTGGCTGTATACCAGTTTGTTTCGATCCCCACCTTTGCGTCAGGCAGACCTTTCTCTGCGCGCCGCCATTTTGCGATAGCGCAGCGGCGAGAGCCCATGAATCGCTTTGAACGCCGTCGAGAAATTGTTGCTGTTTTCGTAGCCTAAGGATTCAGCGACCTCGGCCACGCTTTCATGCCCGCTTCGCAAGCGGGCGGCAGCCTCCATCATCCGGTAGTGCCGTAACCAGGTCATAGGCCCGCAGCCAAAGGCAGCCTCGAAGCGGTTGACGAGCGTTGTCTTGTTGGTCCCGGCTATGCGCACCAGTTCGCTGAGGGCGATCTGCTGACCGACTCGCTGTGCCAGCAGATCGCACGCCTTCTGAACGAGGGGGTCGGCTGAGAAGAATAGCGGTGCAGAACGCCGCGCGATCTGGGCGACGCAGGCGATCAGTCTGCTTACAACTTCCTGCTCGATCAGTGGCCACAACAGGTAATCGGAATACCCGTCGGAGAAAACCGCCTCTCGGTCCAGCCTGTCTTCGGAAACCAGGGCTAGTTGCACCAGCCCGGAAGAGAGCTTCGCATGACCGTACCCATGTTGCTCCGGTTCGCGGCAATCGATGATGACGATTTGCGCGCAGTGCCCCAACCGCAACAAACGGTGCTCAAGGATATCGATCTGCCGCGCTTCGTTGGGCAGATTGCCGAAGATCCGAGAACTCGCAATTTGTGCCAAACACTTACCTGCCAAAGGGTCCGGGCCAAGATACGCGGCCAGAATCGATGCATGCACCACACCCTGCCTGCGAAGGCCTTGACGCGGCCGAACGGCGGTCGAAGAAGGAGGGTCTTGGGTTGTGTAGTTGGCTGTAAGTGTGAATACCTTCTTCACAGCAGATGCTCGCTCGAAGTCAGCGCGCGTCGGTTTCACTGAGTTGGGACAGCGGAACCAGCATCACGTCCGATGGACGAGGGGGGTAATCAACTGGCTCGGTCCTGAAGATAGTGCCAGACCTCGATCGCATCACGCTTCTTCCCTTGGCGAAGCATCAGCCGTTTGCCCTCTCATTGTCGATGGACGCGCCAACTCTGTTCCCGCCGCCGCTGCGGCGGCAATCTTGTGGCGCAGCCAGTGATGTTCTGGGTCGCGATGGCAACGCTCGTGCCAAATCAGCCCAACCTCGTAAGGCGATAGTTCCACCGGCGGATCGACAATCGCCAGGGGGAGCAAGGCGGCGATCCGTGTCGCGACGCGGTGTGGTACAATGAGCACCAGATCAGTCGCCGCGATGGCTACAGCGGCCGTCAGGAGGTTGGAAACCAGCACCGGATCGCGATCTCGGAGGTGTAAATTTGCCAGATCGTCATGCACCCGTCCGAAGCCGCCCTTAGAATCCGAGTCAACGGCAGCGTGGCGCAGGGCAGCGAAGGCCTCGATCGTCCATTCCTGCGCCAGGGCTGGGTGGTCGCAACGTAGCAGGCAGGCGAAGCGATCAGTATAGAGCCTGCGCCGAAAGAAGCCCGGTGGCGTTTCACCGGTCTGCCCAACGGCCAGATCGATCTCACCTTGTTCAAGCCGCCGGAGCGCGCCAGTTAGAAACGAGCCGGTGACGATGTCGAGATTAGGCGCGTGCTCGCGCAGCAGGGGTAGGAGAGGCGGCAGCAAGATCAGGGCTTGGTGGTCGGGTATCGCCATTATTGTCTTTGATCGCCATTCCCCCTGGCGGTTCACGATCCCGCGGAGCGCATCCAACACCGGCGGCAGCATTCGGGCCAACCGTTCGGCCTGCGGCGTCGGGACCAAGCCGCTCGAGCCGCGAACCAAGAGGTCGTCATTGAAAATGCCACGCAGCCTTGTCAACGCTCGGCTCATCGACGGTTGGCTCAAGCGCACGTGCCGAGCCGCATGCGTGACGTTGCGGTGCTCCAGCAGCGCCTCAAGAGACACCAGTAAATTCAGGTCAATGGATGCCAACATTTGCTGTGGCCGTGGGGCGCGAGCGCCCTCGACTATCGGTCGTGGCCGCTCACGCGTGTTTGAAGAAAGCTGCCGACTGCAAGAGAGCTCACCCATGTCTTTTTCCTCTTGTTTTAAATTGGAATGTGCTCATGCTACGTCTTGAGATCTGGCGTGCGGTGTAGGTCGATGCTGCTTAGCCCATCAGCAATGTCGCCAACCTGGTGGTCGACATATTCAATACACGGGGTCTCGTCAGCGAAGCGATGACAGTCGAATACTCGACGCCGACGGAGCCGGGGACGAGAGCCCTCTTGCGCGGATCGGCCAAACTAGTTTGATGTGTGACCGCAGCCGCGAGTTCTTCGCTCCCGTGCCAGCATAATCGGCTACAACCCAACTGGGTGGTTGGCCTGCGGTCATCGCCATCCACCACAGCACATTAACCACGCCTCGGCGAGGCCGGAATGCTGCCCTGATTCAATTAGTCGCGATCAGCCTCATGCTGGCAAGTCCGCCGCCTCGAGCTTGGCGAGAAAGCCGTCGCACCATCGATAGACATCATGCCCGATGAGACTGTGCTTCATTGCCTTCCAACGGTCTTTCCGTTCGTCTGGCGACATGCGAAATGCCTGTTCCGTGGAGGCCGCCACAGCCTCTGGGTCATAGGGATTGACAAGCACCGCTCCCTCCAATTCGCCAGCGGCGCCGGCAAATTGCGAGAGCACGAGGACGCCCGGATTGCTTGGGTCTTGCGCAGCCACGTATTCCTTCGCCACCAGATTCATGCCGTCGCGGAGCGGCGTCACCAGGCCAACGCGTGCCAGTCGATAGAGGCCGGCCAGTTGCAGCGGGCCATGGGAACGATTGGTGTAGTGTACTGGTACCCAATCGATGGTTCCAAGTTCCCCATTGACACTTCCCACCAGTTCGGCGATGCGCTTTTGCAGCGCCAGATAGGCCGGTATTTCCCCGCGGGATTTCGGGGTAATCTGCAGCAGTAGCGTCTTGCGGACGCGATGGCTGTTACGATCAAGGAAATGGCGAAACGCCACGATGCGCTGATCGATGCCCTTGGAATAATCCAATCGGTCGACACCAATGGCGACGTCACAGCCAGCAGTCCTCTTGTAAACTTCCTGCAGATCCCCGTCGCGCGTCGCTAGCTCTGCGAGGCTCTCGAACTTGGCCGTGTCGATACCGATTGGAAAAACCCCGCAGCGAAACTCCCGCCCTTTGACCAGGCAGCTACGGTCTTTCATGAGACGCCCTAAGTTTCGGCGGCGTAGACATTCGGCGAAGTTGTTAAGATCGTCGTCGGTTTGAAAGCCAACAAGGTCATAGAACGAAAGCGCTTCCAGCAATTCTTCGCAGAGCGGCACGGTGGCGAGGATGTCCGCCGGCGGCCATGGTATGTGCAGGAAAAAGCCGATCCGGTTGCGGCAGCCGCGCTCGCGCAGTTCTTTCCCTAGAGGGATCAGATGATAATCCTGCACCCATATGACGTCGTCCTCGCGGTGGAGCGGCATTAAGGACTCTGCGAAGAGTCGGTTAACGCGGTAATATCCTGACTTTCTCGCGTCGCTGTATTCGGCGAGGTCGACACGGCAGTGGAAGACCGGCCAAAGGACCCTGTTGGCGAAGCCGTAGTAATATTCGTCCAGATCCTTCTGCGAGAGATCGGCAAGGGCATAGGTGATGCCGTTGGCCTCCTGCATCGTCGGTGACAGCTGGTTCTTCTCGGTTTTCACCTTCCCCGACCAGCCCATCCAAAGCCCGCCTCGTTGCTGGAGCGCGGCGTTCAGCGCAATGGCCATCCCGCCCGGGGGCAGTGACCCGTGCTCGTCGGGCAACGCAACCCTGTTGGAGACAATGACCAGTCTACCATCTCCACCGTCCCCAACACTCATAATGTTTTTCATGGTCACTCCTGTTGCCTGTCAGCTTTTGGCTTCGATCTCAGCCAAGTTAGTGACGGTCATCAGGTGGGACAATCTCATTAGGCGTATGGTAGAATAGCGCACACAAATAGGCACTAAGCGGGACAGGAACTGAGCTCGCAAAGCTTCGGTTTTTGGATCATGTTTCTCCTAAGTTTTTAACCGAGAGCGTGGACCCGATTCCCTACGACCACTAGTTTGGCAGACCGGCGCCCCCGGCTCGCGATGAGCGCATCAACCTCCCAATTTTCCCAGACCTTTGTCACCACCTCTACGAATTCGCCCGCGCTCTTGTAACCGTCGGCGTGGGTTGGGTGTCGGTCAAAGCCGAAATTCAACGCCGCGACCCCGACCATTTGGCCAGACACGCTTTCATTGGCTGCGATCGGCGGCGGATGCGCCTGGTGCCTCAAACCTGGCGGGCTGACCGAACGGATTGCCTTCCTGCGCAAGCTGGAAATCGACCTTCATCTGGCGGGCATCGATCAACACCGGTGCGGTTGTGCCCTCGACGATTTGAAGAAGCTCTCGGCATCACCGAAAGGAAAGCCAACTGGGCAAACTCTTCGGGAACTCGGCCGCGTCGAGCGGTCGCTCTCCATGATCGAATGCTATTCGAGTCCCGCATTGCGCCGGCGATCTCAGGCCCGGTCGTCCTTGATGGCGCTCAGAGCAACGGCTATGTGAAACGCGGTCGCAAACCCGGCAGGCCGCCGGTTCCAACCGGCCTGAGCAAGCACCCACTCAGGCGTCCCTACCGGAAGTCGGGCGCGCCGTTCGCGGACGTCGATCTGCGGCTGACGGAGAGTGACAAGAATCCTATCGCTGACGTCGTCACGATGCTTAGCGATCCCGCTGCGGCCGGCCCCGGCCAACGAAGCTAGTTCATAGCGGCGGCTCTCTAAGCCGAGGGGTGCCTGACTGAACGGTACCTGATCCGGGCTGGCAATCCCGACCAGGTGACGCCCGATCGGGCTCTCTCGTTGTGGCCGTCCCCACGGCCATGCAACATTTCTTCTGTGGTTGCCGCCCGTTGTGCAAGGAGCTTCTGATCTTTTGAACGTGTGATCGAGTGCGGTCTTCTGTCAGGCCTTTGAGTGCGGCGCTTCCAAGAGCCGCTGGCCGGTATGGTGATCTGCGGATCGGGTCCAAATCTACTTTCCGTGCTTGCAAGCTCAAGAAATGTCACTGGTTTTCCCTATCCGGATCGGTTCGATCATGCGCCCATTCGGGTCGTCGACTTCTCACACCTCCTTACCGGCGTTAGCCGTCCGTGGTCAGCATCAGTTCATGCCGCAACGGCCAACGCCGGATCCCGATAGTTTTCCTGTTTCGTCAGCATAGCCCAGATTTTGCGAGCCATCTTGTTTGCCAGTGCGATCGCCACCAGCATCCGCGGTTTCCTGGCAAGCATCCGGGCTAGCCATGAGCCCTGGAGGGGCGATCGACGGCCCGCCCAGCTCACGCGGGCCATTGCGCCGATGATCAGCAGCCTGCGGATGTCGGCCTGACCGGCTTTGGACACCCGGCCGAGCCTTTCCTTGCCTCCGGACGAGAACTGCCTGGGCACAAGCCCGAGCCAGGCCGCAAAGTCCCGCCCGCGCTTGAAGCTCTCCATTGCCGGGGCAAAGGCTTCAATCGCAAGGGCCGTCATCGGGCCTATGCCCGGCATGGTTTGGAGCCGTCGCGCAACGTCGCTGTCGCGGGAAAGATCCGCGATCTTTCTTGCTTTGTCCTCGATCCTGGCCGTCTTCTCGCTGATCTGGGCCAAAAGATCGCGGCATTCCTCCCGCACGATGTCCGGCAAGCGGATGTCGGCATCATCGACCATCGCCTCGATGCGCTTTATGTGGGCGATCCCTAGAGGAACGACATGGCCATATTCGTAAAGCACGGCACGTAGCGCGTTCACCAGTTCCGTCCGCTGGTGAACGATGCGCTCCCGGGCCCGGAACAAGATCGCCCTCAAGCAGCCGAGCCAAAACGCGGACGTGCTAATGTTTCCGATTGGGCGTCGCTTCTGAGGCGATCTCCAAGGTGGCAATCATGAACGCCCGTCAAGGCATGAGCCGAGTCGGCAATCGAATGGGAGTCCGAGGCCTATCGCTCACAAACTTCGGAATTTCGCTGCGCCTATTGTCATCGGCGGCAGCTATTCCGGAATGGCCGCCGCCCAGCAGTTCCGCCGCGCCCGCGCTAGGTTCCTGGTGATCGACGCCGGGTTGTGGCGGAACGCTTTTTTTTCAGCCATTCGCCTGCCTTCCTGTCCCAGGACGGCGTCGATCCGGCCGAGACCAGGAACGGTCGCCTGAGTAGCTTTCGCGCTACGCGACGCCCTGGTACGACGGAACGGCCGAACGGGTGAGAGGAGCCGCGACGGTTTCGGGTCCTACTCGCTGACGGCCCTCCGCGGAGGGCCGTCGAGTCTTTTTCGCTGCCGGCGTTTCAGATGCGCTGCCAAGGTCAATGGGCTGGCTGAGATATTGGAGAACAGCATTCCACCGACCCTGATGTATGGCTGTGAACTCTAACGGGACGGCTCGGCGTGATTGGTGCCGATCCTGCTCGGCTCACCAGGCACCTCGCGTGTCCGAATGAGGAGGTCTTTGCCCTGCGGAGCGAATGCTCATTTTTCCATAATCATTGCATATATCAGTGCTAGGAAGGTCCGAATTGGAAACGAAAACAATGGGGCGAGGCTTATGATGTTGAGCTGTAGCC
>NZ_JBFUEG010000039.1:0-15263 GCF_056404315.1 Mesorhizobium sp. P2_D6
TCCTGTAGTCGGTTGCCCCCGGTCTGTATGAACGGGACGGAGCGGCAAAGCCTTTGTTAGATCATGACAAAATGCTAAGGTTAGCGATGTCCGACTTGACGACACCGCTGCTCCGAAAGCTCGAAAGCCTGGGTCGTCTTTCATCAGATGATCGCGAGAGCGTCGAAGCGATGGTGCTTGTGGGTAAGCAGTTGCAGCCCGGTGAGCAGATTGCGCAGGAAGGGGACGAACCCAGCCGCTGTTGCCTGGGCCTCCTGCGACGCTATAGCGTTTTGAACAATGGCAACCTGCAAACGCTCTCAATCCATGTCCCCGGCGATATACCCGATCTCCAAGGCTTGCATCTAAGGATCATGGATCACACACTTGCGTCGATCGGTAGAAGCAAGATTGCGGTGATTTCACACCACGATATTCTCGAGGTTGTGCGTAAATCACCTCGCCTAGCAAATCTATTTTGGCGGGAAAGTTTGGTAGACGCGGCGGTCGCGCGCGCCTGGGTCAAGGTGTTGGGAGGGCATGATGTGGTGGGCAGATTAGCCCACCTCGCCTGTGAGCTTTACGTGCGCATGAAGGTGATGGGGCTGGTAAGAGACCATTCTTATCCGTTACCGCTAACTCAAGTTCAGATCGGCGAGACCATCGGCGCGAGCGTAGTTCACGTCAATCGCATGTTGAAGAAACTGCGTGCTGACGGGCTTTTGGAGCACAAAGAAGGGCGGCTGGTCATTCTGAACTGGGACGCCTTGTGCGAGATGGCAGACTTCGACCCCGGGTACCTGAACTTGCGAGACCCACTCTATTTGGATGTAACGCCAGTCGCAGTCGATTAGCTCCGCTCCTCCCGAAGTCCTGTTGTGAGGCAAGCGGCGGCCCGCGCCGTGAGGGCAGCGGGCCCGACTGTCTTGCGGGACCAGTCGGCAGCGGGACCCATACCGCTGCACCAAACCAACTACGCGGCATTTAAGCAGTTCCTTGAGCAAACAAAAAAGCCCGCCGGCGCGAGCCAGCGGGCTTGTCTTGAGTTGGGCCTATTTCATCTGCATAGCCATCTTGCAGAAATCTGCGTGTGACTTCGCGACGGCTTCGTCGGCACACTCCTTCGTGATTGCGGCGCGGTCGTCCGCACTCATGGCCGCCCACGCGGCCTTGACGTCCGCTTCCGACTTCATGGTCTTCATGCCGGCGTCGGTGAAGAAGGGGGACATTTTCGCCGGATCGTCGAGCGCAGAAGTGCCGGTGGAGCTTCCGGCAAAGGCCGAGCCGGTCATAAGAGCGAGCGATGCGCCGAGAACGAGCATTTTCGAGTTCATGAAAAATTCCTCCTGATGATCTGAGCTGCTTAAATGCAGCCGTGCTAATGCAATGTCGATTAGGAGAAAAGGTTTCCACTCAGAACAGAAATTGCAGAACGCCGTCGGCGAGCCAGCGGAACGCGAAAAAGGCCCGCCCGAATGCGGAAACGGGCGGGCAAGTCTTCTGGAGTGCGCCGGGGGGCCTGCCCGGCAAATTGTCAATGAGCGGCGGAAGGTTTGGTTGCGGGGCATTCAAATGAAATGCCCGCGCTCACCTAGGGCGTAGGCGGCGCGGGCTCCCCAGCACGGACCGCTGAAAGAACGGGCTGGGAAACGGCATAACCGCCTCCCTGGAAGGAAAGTTCCGGCCATTCGCAAAAAAGCCCGCGGGGCGCGAACCGACGGGCCTAATCATGGATACTAGTCACCGGATCGGCGCGGCCGGAACGCTTGAATCTCCACTGGCACGTCCGTAAGCAGGCTCATGCTTGATCCAGTCGAACTCGCGCATCGGCTGGAACTAATACCCGGTTGTGCGCGTAGTAGTGCGCAACTAGGGCTAACAAATGATGGTCGGGGCGATTCTGGTCGTTGAAGACGAACCACTTATTCTGCTCGATGTCGAGACAGCGTTGCAGGAGGCTGGCTTCGAAGTGGTAACGGCTCATAATGCCGCTGAGGCTATTGCAGCCTTTGATGCCGAGCCGGAGAGGTGCAAAGGTCTTATCACAGACATTCGGCTGGGCGCTGGGAAATCGGGCTGGGACGTTGCCAGGCATTTGCGGCAAGCCAACTCCACCCTGCCTGTGATCTATGTGAGCGGGGACAGTGCTGTTCACTGGGGCGCGGAGGGCGTCCCGGAAAGCGTGATGATACCCAAGCCGTTCGTCCTGCCCCAAATTATCACGGCCCTGTCGACGCTCCTAAATGCGCAGCCGCTTGCACCTGAAGCTTCGAATTAGACCGCAACACGCTGTATCCGTATGGTCGCGGCGTCTAGTGCCTACTTCCGCACAATCCAGTCCAGCAACTCGGGATCGACGTCATCGCTGCCTTTATAGGTGCGGATCAAAAGCGCGGCGTGTTCTCGCCAGCGCTCTTCGGGTATTTTCTCTTCGATGACGGATTTTTTAAAGGCGCTGCGCAGCACTTCGCACTCGTAAGATGAAACAATGAACCCTATCCATCGCCGCTGCCGCCGCGTTGTGGGTGCGCGCGGACGAAGGGGTTTAAAGTGCAGGTTTTTGATAGGCTTGAAGCGTTACTGGATGCGGGCGATCCATCCGCCGCTTTGGAAGAGGCGCGAGCTTCGATGCTTCAGATCAAGGGGCGGTCAAACGTGGTCTCGTGCGCGATCGACGATTTTTTGATCGACTTGATGACCCTAGCATTCGTCACCGAAGCCTTTGGCCACCATCTCGCGGATGCGGCATACAAACTCGCTCGGCGAAGGCTCTCAAAGGTTAGACTGCTGATTACCTGATTACCTGACGGGCGCCAGCGCGCGTTCAACCTCTCCCGCCGTTGAGCACCGTATGCGGCCCGGGCGTCTCTTTGCGCCTCGCTGTGGGCCGCAGGGAGCGTTTCTGAACACGCTCCCTAAAACTTAGCAACCTTCCCCTTTCAGGGATCGCACCATCCGCACTACAACCGCGTCATACGGGACTTTTTCCGATCTGCTGTAATTTATGGTGAAGAGTGCGGCACGGTCGTTGCAGATCGCGATAGCGCGGACATATCGAATCTGGCCACTTTTAATGCCCGAGTAACTGGCCCACCTCGGGGTGACGCGCCGATAGGTCAGCTTCCAACCAACCTTTTCGTCCTCAATCATTCGGTACTCGATCTCGGCGGGGAAACTGGCGTTTCCGAGCCTGGCACCCCAGACAGCTAGGAACGCATCGTTTGGACCTTGAAAAGCCGCGCCTTGGTCTGAACGCTGTGTCAGCACAAAACCCGGCGGAACATCAAATGTGAAGCCGAACTGCCTGACACCGAACTGCTGCCACGCCTGGGCCTGAAGAAGCGTGCTGTAAAATAGGACCGGAACGAGGCTCAGCAGAAAACGTACCATGGCGGGAAAAAGGGTAGCCCCGCGATTCCGTTCCATTAGCAACTAATTATATTTCCAGAACCCTAGGAGCGGATCGGGAATGCGCCTTAGCGGCCCAGCGACCGAGCTTGCGTCTAACCCTATTTTGCGTGGACCACGATTATTAGTCTGCGGCTCCCGCACCCGCCCTTGGCGCGCTCGAGATCGGACTTGTTACCTGGCTTGGGGGCTTTCCAAGAATTCACGATCTATCTCTTGTAGTGTTCGTTCGCTCATTTCACCCTGTGCCAACCCAAGCAGCTTTCCACTTTCTTTCGCGCTGAATCTGTTGGCCATCAGTTTCTTGTAATGCGCCAGCATCTCTGCCGGGACTGCGAAGCCACGCCGAAAGTCTGACGCGGCTTTCTGGGTGCGGGTGATACCCAACTGGCTGGCCGTAGCCTTAACAGAAGCCACGCTACGGCTAAGCCGTGTTGCTATCGCTTTCGGGCTCTCGTTGTTTGCATACCCTTCCTTGATTGCGATCCGCCGTCCTGTCATTTTCTTCCGCACTTGCCCGTCTTCCAGTCCACGATCAGGCCGAGCGGCCCGCTATAAGATCCCAAAACCCGCCGCTCCATTGCGGCGGGTCCAGAAGATGCCGGGGGGTTGATGTACCCGACGCTAACGAACGGTCGAGACGCTCAGATGTTCCTGCGGCCTCGATCCCCAAGGGTCATGGGTACAAGGCGCGTTCTATGCCGCTGCTCTCCTGCTCCGGCCAACACCCCTTTGCTTGCCTCCCGCCGCGGCTGAGGGTCGGGGACAAGCTTAGGATTCGGCTCTTCGTTCATGGGAGCTAAAGTTGCGGCAGCAAGTTTCGCTAATCTTTGACTGCTCAAAAACCCGCCGCCCCATTCACGGCAGCGGCGGGTCGATCCCGCTTTTTGGGCTGGACCTGCAGCAGGCGAATTTGAGGGAACTGCGCCTGCTGTAAGCACAAACCTTTGACGATCACTTACGTTCCGGATGCATGAGTTCTTGGGACATTGCGCCGAGAGAAGCGTGCCGCAAGTCTGCCTCACCGCGCAGGTGCTTTACCCGGCCGATCAGGCCCGGCTTTACCCATTGGGTGGCCGGCCGCTTCATGCCCTTCGGCGCCGGCCCGGTGCCTTCTTCGTCGATGATGATCTGCGATCGATAGCCGTCGAATTTGACTTCGTGAATCCAGTCGTCGCCTTCGGGAGGCTTCTCGACCAAGGTCGGCAACAAAGGATCGATAAACTTCAAACGCATGAACCACCATCCACAACCCCGGCGAGCCAATAAGCTTAAGCTAAAATGGTTTCCAGATCAGGAAACCAAAAAGCTCTCGACACGCAACGTTTGACTATCTGCGGCCCTCGTTTTCTTATCCCTGGCCGTTGCGGCGGGGCTCTGAAGTGGCAGCACTCTTCACCTCAACAGCGCCCAGGACCAATACGCACCAATCACCATTTGCACGGCGAACGCAGAGAACCTGAGACTGACCGCGATCTGGGTCGTGGAGAGGAGGTGAATTATCGACTGCACTATCCGCGCGCCTAACAGTGTAGAGGCCAACGGATCAGTGACATCTGTCTTTGAAAGAATGATCGCGACTCCGAGCAGGCCTCCGAAGATTGGAAGCCCTTCAATGCAGTTGGCGTGGGCCCGGGCTAACCTCTGCATAAAAGGGGGAAAGAGCTGCGTTGTCTGGCGTAAAGCCGTTTGCTGCAACCTGTCCAGAAATCACCAGATACGTCCGGATCACTTCCATCACGATCAGCAGCCCCAGTGCCCACGAGATGAATCCAGTCAATGCAAAAGCAGTCGCCGACATGTGCCGTCCCCGTTGCTAGCAGTCTCGGTCGTTGTGGCTCGATCAACTAGTCTAACGCTATGCGGTGGTGGAGGCCAATGGCACACTAAAGGCGCATTGCTGACGACAGCTTTGAGGCCGGAAGCGGACTGGCAGCTTCAGGCTGCGAGTCTTCGTGAGCGGACATAAATGGGCGGCGTGGGCATTGTCAGGATCTGACCCGATCCGGACCTTGTTTTATGACGTTCTACGGACTCGAATCAGCCTTTCGGATTGCATATCGTCGACTAGGAAGGTCATTCATCGCGCCAGTATGGGTGGGAACAGCTGAATTGGCGCGAGCCAACCAGACGGCGTTTGGCGCCCAATATCGTTCCTTGGACCTGCGGATCATTCGCGGTCATATCGGGTACGACAGTGTAACCCTGGTCGACAAGCTGCAGTTTCAGCTCTGCCAAGTGGCGCCTGAATCCGTTTTCGATGTAGCTGCGAGGATACCGCCATCCGTTCCTGCATGCTCGCACGAGGATGTCGGAATACAGTTCAGCGCTGGCAGCTTTCACCGCTGCTTCGGAAATCAGTTTGCCGTTAGTTTGGGTGCCTTCGGACAAGCATGGCCCCGCCGACACCGACAGCACCAGTATTGCGGTCAAGACAGACAACTTTGTCATGGAGGCCCTCCGTGTTCTGAATCGACCTGGGCCTGCCAAGCGACCAGACCCTGCCGACCTGCGGAGGCTAGGATGCTGACCCGTCGGATGGAATCGTGCAAATGCAGTGTTTTCGATGTCGCATCTGTAGTATTTTCACCCTGATGTAAGGTCATCGGGTTCTGGCCACAGGTCGGCAGCGGAAGGGAAACCGGAACGATGTTTCGCGCCGTAGGCAATCCTCTCGCCGGCTTGTCGGATCGGGAGTTGCTGGTCGCGGCAAAGTTCGCGGAGGGAATGACTTATCGCGAAATCGGCGAAACACTCTTCATAGCGCCTACCACCGTTCGGACCCATCTTTCGGCCATTTATCGGAAGCTCGATGTTCGCAGCAAAGTGGCGCTTGCTGGGTTACTTGCCGATCACCGCCAGCAGGACCGCAGCCAGGCACCACCCGGAAGCCTTTCGACCGACGACTCGGGTCCGCCGGTCCTCGCAGTTCTTCCGTTCGACAATCTAAGCGGAGAGGAACGCTGGACTCGTATCGCTGACGGTTTGTCGGCGGACCTCATAGTTGATCTCGCCCGTTACCGGGACCTTGCGGTGATCGCCCGCCAAACAATGCTTTCTTACAAGGGACGGCGTGTTGACGTGCGAGCCCTCGGACGAGAGTTGAATGCCGATTACGTAATCGAGGGAAGTTTTCAAGTGGACGGGCAGCGGGTGCGCATCCGCGTCCAACTCGTCGACGCCCACATCGGGGTCGATGTTTGGACGGTGCGTTACGATCGTTCCGCGAACAACCTGTTTGCGATGTTGGACAGCGTGACCGAAAACGTCATCAATGTCCTTGCAACTGGCCACGGTCAGCTCGCCAATCTGCGACGCGATGCGGCTCGTCGGAAGCCTCCAGCAAGTTTGCAGGCCTATGACTGCTATCTGCTTGGACTTGAGCAGAAGCACCTTTTCACCCGTGAGTCGAACAA
Source organism: Mesorhizobium sp. P2_D6 (assembly GCF_056404315.1). Lineage (NCBI taxonomy): Bacteria > Pseudomonadati > Pseudomonadota > Alphaproteobacteria > Hyphomicrobiales > Phyllobacteriaceae > Mesorhizobium > Mesorhizobium sp. P2_D6. The sequence continues at coordinate 6,804 of NZ_JBFUEG010000039.1, forward strand.
GGAGGCGATACGGCTACTGGCGCGTGCGATCGAACTCGACCCGGGTCTAGCAAGAGCCTGGGCCGCGCTGGCAACTTCGCATGCTGTGGATGCTATCAACGGGTTTACCGACAACGTTTCCGGCTCGATCGAGAGCTGGAGCAAATGTGTCAAGCAAGCGCTGGCGCTCGATCCGGCCGACATTTACGCCCGCATAATGCTTGCCGATCTCCGGGCATTGCAGGGCGATGTCGAAGCTGCTGTCGAAGAACATGAACGAGTGTTGGCGGCTGCTCCAAATGACGCTGACTCACTTGCCTTTCTTGCGGGTAGCCTTGCTCTTGTTGGTAGCGACCCGAAGCGGGGATACGAACTGGCCAAGCGAGCGGTCCGGCTAAATCCTCATGTTCCCTGGTATTATGGAATGCTTGCGCGATGTAGCTACGTTCAAGGCCTTTATCGGGAATCGCTGGTCGCGCTACGTCAATCTGCGCCAGATTCGCCCGCCACACTTCTGTTTCTGGCAATGGCTCATGCGATGCTCAATGAAACGCCTCAGGTCGCCAGGATCAATTCGCGACTGAAGTACGAGTTCCCGGACTTCACACCCGAAGTGTTTATCAGCACCTATCCGGTTACCAATCCTGTCGCCATTGCTGCGATCAGAGAAGGCGCCCGTCGCGCGGGTTTGGCGTAGCTTCATTCCTGGTCAACACTGGACGCGTGGTAGCTCGCTCGGGCCTAGGTCCTATATCGTTGCCACAAGCGGCGAATGTCCGCTGGTGGCGCGACTACGACCTACAGCATGGCCATCCATGACGTCTGCTTCTGGGCGGAGACGAGTTCATCTTTATGGCCGACTTGAGGCGCAGAGCGAAATATCGGCATCGCGTCGCAGCGAGATTCAATCGCGGCTCAGAGCTCGCCGGAGAGCACTGAAACGAATGCGATATTGCGCCGGCGTCAGCCCGACCTTGCGGCGGAAGAGACGCCCGAAAAAACTCGCATCCTCGTAACCGACTTCATTGGCCACTGCTTCGACAGGGAGATCGCCCGTCTCCAGCAGCTGCTTGGCCTGCTCGAGCCGGAGCGCGTGGATGTAGTCGATTGCCTTCATTTCCGTGGCCTTGGCGAAGCGGCGCACGAAGGAGCGCTCGGACAGGCCTGACAGCTTGGTCATTGCGGCGACGGGCGCGGGCGTCCGGTAGTTGCGTTCGGCCCATTTCTGGCAGCGGTTGATCACCCCGTCGTCGGTCTGGCGAAACCGCATCAGCGCGGCGAAGGGCTGCTGGCCCATATCGTGCCACTGCAGCATGTAGACCTTGGCGACCTCCATCGCCTCCCTGAGGCTGACGAAGCGCGCGATCAGATAGAGGGCAAGATCCTGCCAACTCGAGCCGCCCCCGGCCATGACGATGCGCTGGGCCTCGCCGCTCAGCACGAGCGACTGGCCCGGCCTCACCTTAACGCCGGGATAGTTGTTCGTGAGCGTCTCGACATAGCCCCAGTGAATGGTGGCCTCGCGATTGTCGAGCAGCCCGGCCTCGCCGAGCAGCACCGCGCCAGAACATGCGCTGGCCAGCATGGCGCCGTCGTCATGCGCTCGCTTCAGCCAGGCGGCTTCGGCATCATACTGTCCGGCAACGCTTTCGCCCGGATTGACGAAGAAATCTGGAATACAGACGATGTCGGGGTGCGGGCAATCGGCAAGGCCGTGGTCTGGGCGCACCCAGATGCCGTTTGCCGCGCGAAACGGGCTGCCGTCCCCGGCAACCACATAGGGCCGCATGCGCGGCGTGCCTGCGGCTCCGCTGGTGATGAACAGGAAATCCCTGCCGGGCGAGGAAAACAAGTCGAACATGCCGTAGATCGTGGAGGCGGTAGCCTCCGGAGCGGCAAGGATCGCTACATTCAATGGTCTGGTCTGTTCAATCATGGCAGAAATGACCGCCTTCCAGCGTTTTCGACTTTAGCGGCCGTGCCCGCGCCGCGCTAGCGTGCGTGCGTGCGTGAAACGAGGAGACCGCCCCATGGCCGCCACCGCTACCCTTGCACCATCGAGCATCGAAAGCTTCCGTTCCATCTTGCAAGGCGAGGTGCTGGAGCCGTCAAACTCATCCTACGACACGACGCGAACCGTCTGGAACGGCATGATCGACCGCTGTCCCGCCCTCATCGCACGCTGCCGGAATGCTGCCGATGTCGTGGCGTCGGTGAATTTCGGGCGCGAAAACGGGCTGGTGATCGCGATCCGCTCGGGCGGCCATAATGTCGCAGGCTACGCCGTCTGCGACGGCGGGCTGATGATCGACATGTCGCTTATGAAGGGCGTACAGGTCGCGCCTGACCTCGACCGTGCCTTCGTCGAGGGCGGTGCCACCTGGGCCGATGTCGATGCGGCCACCACCCCGCTTGGCCGCGCTACGCCGGGCGGTCTCATCTCGGCAACGGGCGTTGCCGGCCTGACGCTTTCTGGCGGCATCGGCTGGCTGCGCGGCAGCCACGGTCTCAGCGTCGACAATCTGCTGGCCGCCGATCTGGTCACCGCCGATGGCAACCTCATCCATGCCGACGTGACGCAGAACCCGGATCTCTTCTGGGCGCTGCGTGGCGGCGGCGGTAATTTCGGCGTGGTGACGAGCTTCGAGTTCAAGCTGCACCCGATCGAGCCGGAGCTGATGTTGTGCGGTCCGACCTATCCCGAGGAGCGTGCCAACGAGATCATTCCGCTCTGGCGGGACTTCATGCAGACCGCACCGGATCGCCTAAGCGGCCTGGCGGAATTCTCCACGCTGCCGGACGATCCCTCGATCCCCGAGCATGCAAGGGGCCGGCGCGTCCTGGCGCTCGCGCATGTCTATGACGGACCGGCCGACGAGGGCGAGCGCGTCGTGGCGCCGTTGCGCAGCTTTGGGGAACCGCTCGTCGATTTCAGCGGCCGCATGTCGTATCGAACCATCCAGTCGCTCTATGACGGGCTGTTCCCGAAAGGCCGCGACCGCTGCTACTGGAAATCCACCTACCTCTCGCGCCTCGACGACGAGGTCATCGAGGAGATCACCGTGCGGATGGCGAAACGGCCCTCCGAAATGACCTTCACCTCGATCTGGAAGTTCGGCGGTTTCGTTCAGCGCGTTGCAGCCGATGAGACTGCCTTCGGCGACCGCTCCATGCCCTTCATGCTCAGCCTCGACGCCATTTGGCCAGGCGCTGACGAGGACGATGCGAACATCGGCTGGGTTCGCAGCTTCTGGCAGGACATGCAGCGCTACTCGACCGGCCGCCTCTATCTAAACTTCCCCGGCCATGGCGAAGGAGCGGATCTCGTGCGCGACGCCTTGGGAGCCGAGGCCTATGCGAGGCTCGCCAAGATCAAGCACAGATACGATCCGGACAATCTGTTCCGCCTCAACCAGAACATCCTGCCAATGCCCTGACGCACAATCCAAATCCGGCCTACGGTGGCTACTCTCATTTCGGCCAAGGCGGTTTTGATCGCGCTAAGCCGCGAGCGACGCCCGCGTGGTCGCCGTGATGTCCGCTTCAACAGATCTGCCCGCAACGGCCGATATGAGGCGCATTGCTGACCGACAGCTTTTAGGCCGGTAGCGGACCGGCAGCTTCGGGTCTCGGATCTTCAAGAGCGGACCTTCAGGTCGAGCATCGTCGTGATCTGACCCGTTTTCGCCGTTCGGTCGTGAGATACCGCCATTCGGTCGTAAGATTCCGCCATTCGGTCGTAAGATACCAATGTCCGGATCCAGGGCGGCAAACGACCCTTCCACCGAGACCCAGGGAATCTGTTGGGTGCCGGCCACGACGCCTAAATGGGGGTGCCGCTGTCCGACGCGCGACAGTCGTGTTAGGCTTTTCCGCTGAGGGCTACCGCCATGTTGGATATCGCGCCTTGGCTCGCCCACCTCGGGCTGGACAAGTACATAGAAACTTTCACCGCGAACGAAGTCGACTTCACCGCACTTCGTCATCTCACCGAAGATGATCTGAAGGAGCTGGGCTTACCGCTCGGCCCGCGCCGCAAGGTGCTTGCCGCGATTGCCACGCTAGATGCCGACGCCGGGTCGATGCCAACCCCCGCGCCAGCTCCAGTGCCGGCGCCGCGCGTACGCGGGGCTGAGCGGCGGCAGTTGACTGTGGTGTTCATCGACCTCGTGGGGTCGACGGAGTTGTCCCAGCGGCTGGATCCCGAGGAAATGCGCGAGGTCTTTCGCGCGTACCAAAGTGCGGTATTTGCGGAGATCGTCCGGTACGAAGGCATTGTCGCCAAGCTCATGGGCGATGGCGTCCTCGCCTATTTCGGTTGGCCCGCAGCGCACGAGGACGATGCCGAGCGGGCAGTACGCGCCAGCCTCGCCGCAGCGGCGGCTACCGCTGACCTGACGACCGCGGCGTGTGAGCCCCTCGCCACCCGAATTGGGATTGCCACCGGTCTCGTCGTGGTCGGCGACTTGGTTGGGGAAGGATCCGCACAGGAGGAGGCGGTGGTCGGCGAAACGCCGAACCTAGCGGCACGCCTACAGGCCTTGGCCGAGCCGAACACCGTCGTGATCGCCGATGGCACCCAGCGACTGGTTGCCGGATTGTTCGATATGGTTGATCTCGGCCATCGGCAGATCAAGGGCTTCGCTGCACCTGTTCGCGCGTGGCATGTCACGGGCGAGGCCGATACAGAGGGACGCTTCGACGCGGTGCATGGCGTCTCGACGCCCCTGGTCGGACGGACTGAGGAACTCGACCTGCTGCTTCAACGCTGGCAGCAGGTTCGAGGACGCAAGGGCCAGGCCGTGCTGCTGTCTGGTGAACCTGGCATAGGCAAGTCGCGGCTCATCGCGGCGCTGGGAGAGCGATTGACTGGCGAGCCGCACGCTCGCTTGCGGTACTTCTGCTCCCCCTACCACGCACACAGCGCGCTCCACCCGGTGATTAGGCAGCTCGAGCGTGCTGCAGGACTGCTGCGCGACGACAGTCCGGACACGAAGCTCGACAAGCTCGAAATCCTCTTGCGGCAGTCTGCCTCCGACGTCGCACAAACGGCGCCACTTGTAGCGGAGCTGTTGTCGATCGACACCTCTGGCCGGTATGTGCCACTGAAAGTGCCACCCCAGGTGCGGAAGTCCCGAACACTGGCGGCTCTGAGCGGGTTGGTCGGAGCCTTGGCGGCGCGACAGCCTGTCATCATGATCGTCGAAGATGCCCATTGGATAGACCCCACGACTAGCGAATGGCTGGACCTGCTGTTCGACGGTCTTCAAAACCTGCCGGTACTGCTGATCATCACCTTTCGCCCCGAGTTCCAGCCGCGATGGACGCTGTTCTCGAACGTCACAGCGTTGTCGCTGAGCCGGCTCGATCGCGACGAGGGATCAGCAATCGTCGACAGGGTGAGCGGTGGCAAGAAGCTGCCGACCGACGTCAAGAACCAGATCCTGGCAAAGACGGAAGGTGTGCCCCTGTTCGTGGAGGAGTTGACCAAGACAGTGATCGAATCTGGCCACCTAGCCGACGCCGGCGATCACTTCGTCCTGTTGGGGCCATTGCCTCCGTTAGCGATCCCGTCAACGTTGCACGATTCGCTGATGGCCCGTTTGGACCGGCTCGCCCCGGTCAAAGAGGTAGCACAGACCGGCGCTTGCGTCGGTCGCGCTTTCCAGTATCGTCTCCTTGCCGCCGTCACTGGCTACGACGCCGCCCGGCTGGACGACATCTTACGCCAGCTTGAGAGCTCAGAACTTGTTTTTCGGAGTGGTGTCCCGCCCGAGGCCACCTACACATTCAAACACGCACTGGTCCAGGACGCCGCCTACCAAAGCCTGCTCAAAAGCAGGCGCCAACGTATCCACGCGAGAATCGCCTCGACGCTGGAATCGCAGTTCCCCGAAAGTGTCGAAGCCGAACCTGAAACACTGGCGCACCATTACGCTGCCGCAGGCCTTCTTCAGCAAGCCGTCGCCTCTTGGCTGAAGGCTGGCCAACAAGCGCTTAAGCGATCGGCCCATCCCGAAGCGATTGGCAACTTGGGCAAGGGACTCGAACTCGTAGCCCGTCTGCCGGACTCCGAGGGTCGACTGCGACAGGAGATTGAGCTCCAGACAGCGTTGGGCGTGACTATGATTGCAACCAGAGGCTTTGCATCGCCGGAAGTCCTGCAGGCCTTCTCCAAAGCCCGTATGCTTTCCGAGAAACTGGATGATAGGGACCAACTGTTCGTCGCTCTCTGCGGTGAAGCCTCGTATCAAGTGATTTCCGGCAATTTGCGCGCGGCTGACGAACTTGGCCTTCAATGCCTGGAGCTCGCCCGGGCATCCAGCGATCACACCCTGCTCCTTGAGGCACACCATCGACAATGGGCCACCAAGTCTTACATGGGAGACTATGCTGCGGCCGAACACCATTTAAATTACGGTCTCGCCAACTACGACCGAGATCGGGATCATCGCTTGACTCACTTCTATACAGGGCATGATCCAGGCGTCTGCTGCAGGAACTACTCTGCGCTGATTCTTTGGCTTCGCGGTTATCCTGATCAAGCTCTCGAGCGATGCCGAGACGCCGTGGCCTTGGCCGAAGGAATGTCTCATCCGTTCACAATGGCGTTGGCGCTGTCAAACTTCACCGACCTTTATCTGTTGCGGCACGAGCCCGACAAAGCGCGCCGCACTCTGGATAGGACAATCGCGTTGTCAAAGGAATTCGGCCTGCAGCGCGAGAACGTCGAGGGGAGGTTCCAACTCGGATGGGCGCTCGTTGAAGAGGGACATTTGATGGAGGGTATCCAAGAGATGCGCGAGGGACTTGCAGCTATCACAGCGATGGGTGCGGCAGCTGGCTTGCAACATAACCTTTGTGTCCTGGCGCAGGCCTGTGTCGAGTGTGGTGAAGCGAGCGAGGGACTTGACCTGCTGGAGAGGGCCTTGAGCATGACCGATTCTGGCGCAAGATTTCTCTTGCCGGAGTTACTGCGCACGAAGGGTGAACTCCTGCTGCGGCAAAACTCGCAGGATGATGCCGCCGAAGGCTGGTTCCGACGGGCGGTTACAATGACCCGTGACGAGGGTACGAAATCACTCGAACTCCGGGCCGCGCTTAGCCTCGCGCGTCTGCGCCGCGACCGTGGGAACGACGGAGAGGCGCGCGACTTACTCGCCCCGATCTACGCCTGGTTCACGGAAGGTCTCGATACCCGCGATCTTGTCGACGCCAAGGAATTCCTGAACCGTTAGATGGAAGTGCAATTTGCTCGAGCTCGCTTCGAGCAAGCTCCTCCCCGTAATTGCCTGATAGCAAGAAGCTGATCTCGTGAAATCTTCGAGTAGACCATTCACCTAGGTCGCGCCTAGCGGCGAGTGACCCGCTTTGTACCGAAGACGCGTCCTTCCGGCAGCGTCTGTATATGTCCGGGGTACGGCACAACCGCGACCTCCGGATGATCGTCGGCAAGGTCAGCTTTCAGGAGCCAACAAAGCGATCTCTATGGCCGACATGAGGCGCGAAGCCGCCATTTCTCAATGAAAGAAAAAGGCCCGCCACAATTCACCTGCCAGAACGGCGATGTCGAGTAGGCAGGGGGGGTGATAACACGATGTCTTCCTGCTGTTGAAGCGGGCTCCCCTTTTCCGCCAGTCGCTTGCGCCTCTGTTCGCGGAAGGCTGTCATGCCATAGCGGGTGATGCCGTAGAACAACAGGCCAAAAATCAGCCCGAGTGGCACCGCGCCGAGCAGCATCGGCTTTAAGACCGGTGCCCACAATTGCGAAATTGAAAGGGTCTGCAACATCTCACTGAGATGGGCTGGCCGTTCGTGACTTTGCATGTGGCCGTGCAACATGATCTTGCCGGCTTCCCAGGACGCTCCCAAAACAAGCGGGAGGATCAGCGGATTGCCAAAGACGAATGTTCCTAACCCTGCCGCCACCATGTTGCCTGCGATGAGCCAGCACACGATTGCGGCAATGGCGAAATGGGATCCTAATGGAAAGAAAGACGCGAAAACGCCAGCCGCTACCCCAGCTGCGACCGCGTGTGGAGTGGCATTCAGGCGCAAAATGCGCTTTGAAAAATATTGAAGCGAGCGTGAAAACGACCTGCGCGGCCACACGTAAGTGCGTAAGCGCTCGAAGAGACCATCAGGATTTCGGCGTCTAAAGAGCACTCTCTTGCCACCTACAACGCAATCTGAAGTTGATCCGATCGATGTCGTCTCGTTGAAAAGCAACCTTTTCCGCTTTGTCCTAAATTTGAATGAGCCAGGAGCCAAGTCGAGGAATGCAAGTACGATCAGGCACCGCCTTGCCGGTGAGTAGTGACTTCACGTCGACCTGGTGGACGACCCGCGCCGGTGAAGGCGCGGGCCATTTCCAACTATTGACTGATAACGATCCGCTGCTTGTCACGATTCTGGGCATAGGTGCCCTTGTCATAAGCGGTCTGCGCCTCAAGCTGGTCTTTGGTGAAATTGGTATAGAGA
>NZ_JBFUEG010000040.1:0-13138 GCF_056404315.1 Mesorhizobium sp. P2_D6
TTTGTAGCGGCTTAGATGAGCCCGGCTTTAACCGCGAAAGAAAGGACCAGCGAATAATGGCCTTTACTGTCATCTGGTATGGAAGACAGGGCATTGTCGACAAGGAAATGTTCGATGCCGAGAAAGCGGCAAAGGATCACGCTATCGCGATGTTTCAAACCCGGAAGGGCGATGATGGAATCGTGGCCGTTGAAATTCGCAAGGAAAGCGGCGCTGTCGTTTTTAGCCATGCGGAAAATTAGAAGAAATTTTGGCCGCCTACTGCGCGATACGGTTAAGCGGGATCGACCCGCCGCTGCCGTGAATGGGGCGGCGAGTTGCGAGCAGTGGAGCATTAGCGGAACCTAATTTGCTGACGCAACTTAATCTCGCATGAACGAACAGCCGAACCGTAAGAAACTTGTGCCCGACCCTCAGCCAAGGCGGGAGGTTAGTAAGGGAGCATTGATAGCGGCCGCCGCACTGTTTCTTACCTCCTCCGTTCTGGTCGCATTTTGGTTCCTTCAATGAGCAAGCGCGGGATCGACTTCCTAGAAAAATGGATGGCGGACCACCTGCCGAGCGCCTTCACCGACGATCCGGCGGCAATTACCGACCTTGCCGATCAGGCTATTAGGGCGGCGGAAAAAGAAGGCATCAGCCTGGAAGAGATCAGCGAAGAAGTCGGCAGCGTGTTCGACGTCATCTTCGATGCGATGCAGAATCGTGCCGGCGGCGAGGGTGGGGCTCGTACATGATCGCCTAGACCAAGACAAAATAGACCACCGGTGCAAGGATCAGGCAGATCGCCATTGCGATAACTATGGCAATGGCCCGGCGCTCTGCCCGCCGCGAAAGGTCAGCGAAATCATCCTCATTTGCAATCAGGTTAAAGATCGAGCAGCCACCGGGAACCGAATGATTGTCGTTTGCAATTCGGGATGCCGGGACGAGATCTGGTTCACGTTTGCCTCCCTTCGATGATGCCGGCTTCGCCGTCCCGCCCCGGCGAAGCGGAGCGGGATGGTAGAAAGCGGAAATCGATTTTCGGACGCGACAATTCAAAGACCTATGGCGTCCTTTTCGCGTCCAAATGGACGCGCGGCGCTACGGTTTAATGTTCTCTCGCTCATCGTATCCGCAACGAAGGAGGCAGCAATCAGGTCATCGGCATTGAGCCGCAGTGAACCTGCATCGCATCCCATCAAAGCAGCTACTTTTTGGAAGGCTTTCATATCGTTCTCGGTAACATTGGCGCTTCGCATTTTTGTTTTGAGCTCGGCGATGCGTGCTCGTAGAGTCTGAGACGTTCCAATTTCACCCTTGGACATCGTTGTCTCCTCCTGACGTGGTTCGCTCCCGCCTGGCCACGATCCAACCAACTTTAGCTACGCGTGCAATCGAAGGTTCCGACGTTCGTTAGCAAAGTACGGCAGCGACGTGCGAAGTGTTTCGAAAAGAGACGCTAATGCGGCATGCAGCTTGCTTCCTGGGAACTGGCAGGAGGTAACTATGATACTTTCACGAGATCGGGATGAAGACGATATGATCGTCCAAGGCCCTAACTGCAAGCGAATGATGATCCGCAAAGGTCGCCTGATAAAAAGCTCCAAGTCTCTGACATGTGAGGGTTGTGGGAATGAGATCCGACTGACTTATTCGTACAAAATGGCAATCTTTGAAAATCGCAGGCCACCATCATAGTTGTCCAGCCAAATGCCAAAGACATGCCGCACGCCAACCGGCTTTCCGAAGGGCGTGCTTGGCTATTTCAGCGAGTAGAAAAGGCCGGCGCCGCTTTGGAGGCTGACCGATTGGCGCCTGCCAGGCAGAGCCAGGCCTGCCCGCGGCCCGATCGATTGCTGTTTCCTAACGTGACGTGTCATCAGCAGAGGATAACTGCGGGTTAGCGGGCACAAGCTGACACTGATCGCTGCGAAGGTAAGGGCGAAACCGTAGCCTGGTCTAACGACCCCGAAATCCCGTAGGAAGGGCAGGCCTGGCACGGTAATGGCCGAGCCACCGGCAGCCGATTGGCGCTCCCCAAATTGCCACCTTGCCCCATGGCACAACGAGAGAAAGCAACTAGTGCTGTATTTTGCCAGTGCTTGTGCATAAAGCCTATTTCTCTTCTACGACTTATAGCCCCGTCGCCTAGAAAAATGGTGTAAAGTATTTTGAGCAGGTCTCATTTCCGCCCCGAGATTCAGGGGCTTCGTGCAATCGCAGTGTGCTTCGTTGCCATCTTCCACGTCTGGCCGTTTCTCATTCCGGGCGGATACGTCGGCGTCGACGTGTTTTTTGTCATTTCTGGATATCTCATCACGGGCGTCCTACTCCGTGAGGCAGAGCAAACCGGGAAAATAGACCTGCTCGCCTTTTATGTTCGCCGCGCGCGACGGCTGTTACCCGCTGCTTTGCTCGTGCTTTTACTCGTCGGCCTGCTAACCCCGCTTTGGCTCCCTTCGGCCCTTTGGAGGGACGGGACGAATGAATTGGCGTACAGCGCCTTCCAGTTGGAGAATTGGCGGCTCGCGGCGAAGGCTGTCGATTATCTGGCGGCGACGAGCGCACCAAGCCCGGTCCAGCATTACTGGTCGTTGTCCATCGAGGAGCAGTTCTACATTGTCTGGCCCGGGTTGATCATCGCCGCGTGGTGGCTGTCACACGCGATTCGTGCGTCCTGGCGAACGTCGCTGGTCGCCCTGTTTGGCGCCATCTTTGTTGCATCGCTTGCCGCCTCGGTATGGCTGACACTCACGGATCCAGCACCAGCCTATTTCGTCACCCATACCCGCATCTGGGAGTTGGCGCTTGGCGGCCTGTTGGCCCTCTGCTCGCCGTTACTGGACGAAAGAGCGCTCGGCGAACGGACGCGGCGCCTACTTGGCCTGTTCGGCATCGCTGCAATCCTTGCGGCCGCCTTCCTGTTTTCTGCCAAGACACCTTTTCCCGGCTATGCCGCGCTGTTGCCGACCGTAGCGGCCGCGTTGGTCATCCTCTCGGGACAAAGCCAATCCTCATTCAGCGCCTTTTCCCTACTGAAGACGCGGCCGTTCCAGTTCCTCGGCGACGTCTCCTACTCGCTGTATCTCTGGCACTGGCCGATAGTCGTGTTTTTCACACAGCAAACAGGCGAAGCGATCGGCCTGTGGAGTGGCCTGGCTATTCTTTCCCTAAGTGTTGGTCTGGCTGCTGTTTCGAAGATTCATGTTGAGGATCGTTTCCGTTTCCAGCAAACGTCAACACCGTCACGTTTCAAGCTCGTCGGGTTGGCCGCTGTTATTGCTCCCGTCCCGCTGGTGCCACTCGTCGCCTTCTGCGCGGTCTCTATGGAGATTGCGCGACAGCAAGCACTGATATCCAGCAATCCAGGCGATTATCCAGGCGCCAGAGCATTGTTCGCCAACGCACCCGTCCCGAAAGTGGAGGCCTATGCTCCGTCGTTGCCAACGATTAAGAGGGACCTGCCAACAAGGGAAGGCTGCCGACCGCCCTCCGACGGAGTGGAGCCTCTCGGTTGCCAGTTTGGCGACCCAAACGGGGGACTCAAGGTCTTTCTGGTTGGGGATTCGCATGCTGAACAGTGGGTGCCAGCCTTTGACAGGACAGCATCGGATCGTGGCTGGAATGCGAAAAGCTTTACCAAGCCTGGCTGCCCGCTATTCCCGACCATGATCCTGTACGGGGATACTGATCGTCCTTTTCCAGACTGCCTGAGTTGGGGGCAGTACGTGTTGCGAACTATTCAACGGCAAAAGCCGGACATCGTCATTCTGGGGCAGAGAGACAATCTGCGTGCCTATCCCGACGGCGGCAAGCAAGTGCCCGTCAGCGATAGGCTCGTACAACTGTGGCGCAAAATCGAGGCGTCGGGTGCCAAGGTGATCGTCATCGCCGATACTCCATATTGGGGAGTGAAGCCCGAGCTATGCCTGGCTCGGGACCGTCACTGCTCCATTCCGTATAAGTTCGTCGCGGGGTCCGATCCTCTCGTCCTCGCTCAGCGCCTCTATCCACATGTTGCGCTCGTCAATTTCAATGACATCGTGTGCCCAAGCGGCGATTGTCCCGCGGTTATCGGCAATGTCTTTGTCTGGCGCGACACCGATCACCTAACCGCAACCTATTCACGCTCTATGGCCGACATTTTTGGCAGGCGCATCGAGGCTGCAGTGAATTAGCTCGGACGCATCAGCCCAATGATCTTTGCGAGCTTTGACCTTGGGCGACCATTGGCGGCAGATTGTTTACGTGGCAGCACCAATGCCGACCAAGGTTCCACAAGACCGCCCCGAAATGGCAAAAGCCAGACTCGCACACTCGATGGTCGCAGTGTCGCCGCCCGTGAACGCACGCTGCCAGTCGTTACAGCGTCTGTGCCTCCATGGGTTGACAATCGCGCCTCAAGCGCCATGCTGCAGTGCAACATGGCTAGTTACGAAACCACCATCACGGATATCAAATCGTCGCGCATCGAATGCCTGGACGGGCTTCGTGCGCTTGCGGCGATCTGGGTGCTTGTCGGGCACTGCCTGCTTTTGACCGGCTGGCAAATTCCGGTCGTCGGCGAGCCGGATCTCGGCGTCGACCTGTTCATCATGCTGTCCGGCTTCCTGATGGTGTTCCACTATCAGCTGCGCCAGGACAAGGAGCCCTGGCAAAGACCGCAAACCTGGCTGAAATTCTGGACGCGCCGCTATTTCCGGATCGCGCCGCTGTTCTACGTCATGCTTTTCGCGGCGCTGGCGCTCGGCCCCTATCTCTACGATTGCCGGATCATCATCGACGATTTCCTGTCGCGATCGCACCAGGCGCCCGAACGCTACCTCGACGGCGGCCTGAAGAACATCGTTGCCCATCTCACCTTCCTGTTCGGACTGGTGCCGAACCTCGCCTACCGCACGCCGCTGCCTGACTGGAGCCTGGGGCTGGAGATGCAGTTTTACGCGGTCTTCCCGGCCGTTATGTTGCTGGTGCGCAGGTTGGACTGGATCAGGAGCGCCCTCGTGGTCGCGGCGCTTGGCTGCACCATCGTGTTTGCGATGCGGCTGCTGTCCATCCATTTTCCGATGCCGTCCTTTCTGCCGCTGAAGATGCAGATATTCCTGTGCGGGATGCTGCTTGCCGGTATCGTGCATCAGACCCAACCCCGGCCGATCCTCTACCTGGCACTGGCGCTGCTGTTGGCGGCGCTGCCCTTTGGCGGCGACTACGGACTGGGCAAGCTTCTGGTGCGTGAAGCGCTGGTGGCGGGCTTCTTTGCGCTGGTTCTCTACCGCATGCTGCCGGGAAAGGCGGGAACGCTGGCGAGGGCCATCGCCGTGACGCTCAGCAACCGGTTCTTCCATCTGATGGGAGAGCTTTCCTTCAGCATCTACCTGATCCATCTGCTGGTGCTGCAGCCCGTCGCGGCGTTCGTCATCAGCCAATACGGAAACGAGCTGGCGCCGCCGCTGCGCTTCGCGATCGTCGTTGCCGTGGTGCTGCCGACGGTGACGCTGCTGTCCTGGTTCACCTACACTCTGATCGAGGTTCCCGGCCAGAAGGCCGGTCGCTTCGTCGTCCAGCGCTTTGGCCGCAAGGGCGGCGCGGCGGCGCTGGAGAGGACGCCGGCGGAGTAGGGCGCGAAGCCAGCCGGTCTCCTCGAACTGAATCCACCTAGAGCCGGATGATTTCAGGTCGAGTCGACCTGAAATCTGAATCCGGCTCTAAATCAAAGAGATAGAGCATGATGTTGTCCGAAAACCGCTTCACACTTTTCGGCATCATGCTCTAGAACTGGGTCACGCCCTCGCGTGCGCGGCGAAGTGAAAGCCAATACCGCAGCAGGGCGCGGATATTCTTGTCGTAGACATAATGCGCGAATGCCGAGACCGCGATGATCAGGGTGGATGTCGCCAGGATGAACGGCAGGCCGTGCTCGTTCCATGAGATATCGGTCACAGCTTCGACCGCGGCGTTCGAAAGGCGGATGAGCGGCGTGTGAAGGACATAGATGGCGTAGGAAATGTTGCCGGAGAAGAGCGCAATCCAGCGCCAGAAACCGGAAAGCCGCAAGCGCGACGCCACGAGAACGAGCCAGGGCCAGATCAGGACGATAACCACCAGACTGTACAACTGGACATGTTCGGCGGGATCGAAGCACATCAGCGCTCCGCACAGCGCCAGCAGGACCAGCATATAGAGATTGCCGTCCCGGCTGTCCCCGGTCGCATACCGGTTAAGAAAGACCCCGAGAAAGAACGAGAAGGTGATCCGGGTGGGAGCCGCGATCGTGTTGTCCCAGTAGGCGCCGCCGCCAAGCACCACACCATGCCAGGCCATCAGCACCAGGGCCAGCAAGCCGACGCCGACGATGACGGCCAGCGAACGCGCAACCAGCCTTGTGGCCAAGGCGGCAAAAAAGGCATTGGCGACGAGTTCATAAAACAGCGACCATGCCGGACCATCAAGCGGGAACAGCAGGTCGGGAGCCGTCGAAAGCGCCGGCGGCGTCGGTAGGAAAAGAACGGAAAACCCAAGGGTTGCAAGCAAATCCATCCGCGAATACGCACCGATCCCTTGCGTCACGATGATTGCACCGACGCCGATCATCGCCAGGCCGAGTGCGGCGAAGTAGAGCGGGTAGAGCCTGAGAAGACGGGTCTCCGCGAAGCCCCAGAATGACATGCCTTTTCGGAACTTGTCGTCGTAGGCGTGGGCGATCACGAAGCCGCTCAGCAGAAAGAACAGGTCCACGGCGAGGAACCCTGAAGGCGCCAGATCATATCGCCGGCCCGTGTACTCGCTGAAGTGGCCGAGCATAACCAAGACAGCAGCAATGCCCCTAAGTCCATGCAGCGCGTCGAAGTGCGCCGTCCTTGAATCCCGCGTCTCGGTCATCCCGTTTCCGTCAGTTTTACTTCGCCTATCTACGCACTGATTGCTGCGATGCACAAGAAAGTTTTGCGGCGCACACTCAACCGACTGGCCGCGGGGCTGGAAAGCCTGATCATCCCGCAGTCGGGAAAATGGCGTGGGCTGATCATCGCCAGGCGAGGATGGCGAAATGGTGCTGGCCGATCTCGCAACAACCGTCGGCTACTGCCGTCCTATGGCGAGTGGATGGCCAGGAAAAGAACGCCCAACGGCTTCGCGCCGCACAGTGCCTTGAGCATTTACGAGGGCCAAGGTGGTGCAGTGTATGATGGGATTTCTGACGCTGGACGAGACGCAACTGGCGCTGCAGGAAAGCGGTGCGGGCGGGGGAGTAGCTCTTTCCTTCTCCTCTTGTGGGAGAAGGTGGATCGGAGAGCGGCGCCGAGACGATGAGGGGTGTGCCGGCAGAGTGGGGTGTTGGCCTTCCTTGGACCCCCTCACTCGTCGCCCTCGCTAACACCTTCGCTCACGAGGGGAGAAGGTGTTAGCGAATGCACTTCGCTCAATAATCGCCGTTGTAATACCGATCGTCGCAGGGCGCGGTGTAAATCCGGCCGTAGCGATCCTGGTAGCGGCAGAGCTGTTCGCCGCGGCGCTGCGGCGTGGTGGCCTGGCCGATGACGGCGCCAAGCAGAGCGCCGCCGGCGGCGCCGATCACCGTGCTTTTGGTGTTGCCGCCCAGCGCCTGGCCGGCGAGGGCGCCGGCGCCGCCGCCGATCAGCGCGCCGGTGGTTGCCCTCTGCTGCTGTTCGGTCTGGGTCGCGCAGCCTGCCAGAGCGGCAGTCATGAGCACGGCGGCAATGGCTTGTCTGATGATCATCTTGGAACTCCTTTGAAGCCCCAAACGCGGAATGGGGCGAATGGTTGCCAGTTGCTGGCGCATTGCGGCTAAACGGGGGCGCGCCGGCTCACGAAGTGAATCACGGTTTCGCGGGCGTTGATGACGTTGGTTTCCAAACGCAGAAGGGTAGCATTCGACACAAACTGGACGGGAGTTATCAACCAAAGGACAGGTCACCAATTGCTAGCATGTAATCACGGCAGGACAGCACAAGCGATGGACGAGGTTGCAGCGGCCCTAAAAGCCCCCTCAGGCAGGCGCATGGTGCGTGCGGCCCAGTATCTGCGCATGTCGACAGACCACCAGACCTATTCGATAGACAACCAGCGAGATGCCATACGAGACTACGCCGAGATCATGGGCTACGACATTGTCGCAACCTACGAGGACGCCGGTCGTAGCGGTCTCAACCTCGGAGGCCGTCCCGGCCTTCAGCGGTTGCTGGCCGATGTCGAGAACGGAAGAGCCGATTTCGAAACGGTGGTGGTGTACGATGTCAGCCGCTGGGGACGGTTCCAGAATATCGATGAGAGCGCCGTCTATGAGTATCGGTGCCAGATGGCCGGCGTCCGGATCGAATTTTGCGCCGAGCAATTCGCAAACGACGGCAGCATCGGCTCAGATGTACTCAAAGCAATCAAACGCAGCATGGCTGCCGAGCAGAGCAGAATGCTCTCGCAAAAAGTCTTCATCGGCCAGGCGAGGTTGGTCCGGCTGGGCTTCCGGCAAGGCGGCAAGGCCGGCTATGGCCTGCGGCGCTTGCTTGTCAGTCAACACGGCCGCTCAAAGGGCATCCTTTCATCCTACGAATACAAGAGCCAGCAAACGGATCGAATAGTTCTGGTGCTCGGACCGCCTGACGAGATTGCGACAGTGAGGTGGATCTTCAGTCACTTTGTCAGAACACGCAAGACAGAGCTGGAGATGGCAAGACTGCTCAACAAGCGCGGCGTGCTCAGCGATTTGGGGCGACCATGGACCCGAGAATCCGTGCACTCGGTGCTGACCAACGAAAATTACATTGGCAACAGCGTCTGGAACAAGCATTCGGCCCGGCTGAGAAGCCATCAAGTCCACAATCCCCCGGAACAGTGGGTGCGGGTGGAAAACGTCCTGGAGCCTATCGTCGACCGCAAACTGTTCAACCGGGCGCAGATGGTCCTCAAGACCATCTATCGCCACATGACCAATGACGAGATGCTGGCCGCCCTTAGGGCACTTTTGGCTCGCCGTGGCGCCTTGTCGTTAGCCATGATCGACGCCGATTCCGAATGCCCGCCGTCGCAACGCTACCAGTGGCGTTTTGGAACCATTGTCAAAGCCTATGAACTGATCGGATACGAGCCATCCAAAAACTACCGCTACATCGGCGTGAACCGGCGCCTGGAAACAATGAGGCTGCAGGTTATCCGGGATCTGGTGGGCGCGATGGAAAGGCTGGGCGGGGTTGCTGCCCATGACATGGCGACAGACCTCCTGCGGATAAACGAGGAGATCACCGTGGCGATCACGATCGGACGATGCAGGGTTTCCGGCTTCGGCTATCCACGCTGGTTTTCGAAGGCCGATCAACGGCCGCTACCGGATATTTTCGTCCTGATCCGTATGAATCCCGGCGACCTGACCATTCGGGACTATTTGATTGCTCCTGCGCATGAGATCGCGGGCAAATCGGAACTGCACGCCATCAATGGGGCACTGCTGGACACCTATATTTTTCCCACGCTCAACCCAATTATCAGGCTGGCAGAGCGAGAGCCTGTCGGGGGGGCGACTTGGTAGTCAAACGCTTAGCCAAGGACGCCGCCTACCGTGCGCTGGAAAATGGCGGCGACAGACATGCGAGGAATATTGCAGCTGGCGCAATAGGGTCCAAAAAGAGGCTTCGTTCGCACGAATTTTTGGCGACCTACGATACGGAATGCAAACGCATGCGCGATTTCGTCACCGAAGCGGCAAAGTCTGAACAGAGCCTGGACCGGATCGTCGCGGCGCTCCACCTGATGATGCGCGACAAGGAGTTTTGCACCATGTTGGTGTCTGAGGGCTTCGGGACAATGCCAAGGCTACTGGCACATAGGTTGGGTGGCGCGACCCGCGAGCCGCAAATGTTCTGCCCTCCCGGGAAACCCGCTTCCGAGAACGGCGAGAACCGGAAACCCGTTAACGGAATTTGCCCTGATGTCCTCGACCTGCTTCGGGACGCGCCGGTGAAAACAAAAATCTTCGGGTTTCTCCAGAAGGTTCTGCCAGTCAGGCAATTGGAGATTGCCCGGCTGATGGTGGCGATGGACCGGGTCAGGATCACCTACGCGAGGCTACTCGTCGCTCTGACACCACAAGCCCTGCTGGCCAAAGATTGTAATCTCTCAACGATCACCACACAGGCTGAAGACCAGCGCGGCGCGATGGTGTTCGAAGTCAGCACGCTGAGTCTTGCGGTTCTAAGCGCCGTGGAAAATCGTGGCCAAGTGGGCCTGGAGCTTGTCGCAGCCAACCGTTTTTTCGACCGGATGATGGATAATTCCAAAGTGGTGCGATATCTCGCCCGGAACTTTCCGGGTCATTTTGAAGAGTTCCACCGCTTGTCGATGCCATGCCTCGAACAAAGGGGCTAGACATGCCCGCCCGGGTTTCGACGGTGGCTTTTTTAGGTCAGGTTGGAACATCCGACGCGCTCTTGTAGTTGGTTTCTTGCGGTGAACGGCTTTCTTGTCCACTGCAGATCGCCCTCCGCGGACGATCGAGGCCGGCTGCCGTCTAACCCCTCAAGGTCCGGCAGCGGGGTTTTTTGATGAGCGGACAGGACTACCCCCAACCGGCCCGCTGCCACCTCCTGGCGCGAAATTTTTGTGTGCTGCAGGAACCGCACGAGGACCCCGAAGTTAATGAGACCGCGGACCGAAGCCTCCGCATCAGCACTGTGCGTGTTGGGAGTTGCAATGCCTATTTCAGATGACATGCGAGACGAGGATTTGGAATTTGAATGCCCAAACTGCGGCTGTCTGATCGACAAGAAGGGCTCTTGGCTTAAAGTTATTTCCGCTTTCACCTGCACCCAGTGCGAGACAAAGTGCGGATTGGTTACCCTGCCAAAGTTGCACTTTTCGAACGGAAGAAGAAGAGTTCTGATCGGGCCGTCTAATAGACCGTTATCGGCTGGAGCGAGAGCGCCAAAAGGGCTGCCAGTCTTGCCGCGATCTCGCGAATTGGCGCTACAGAGCCAGCTTTTACTCCACGATCTTCCAATACGAATCCTTGCGGATCACCTTGCCGTCGCGGAACGTGTAAAAGTCGCAACCCCGGACCTCCTTTTTCACGCCGTCGCGGGTGGTGCCGGTGAGGATCCATTTCGACATGCCGGTCTCGGCAGCCGCATCGACGAAATGCTGGCCGTCGCCGTAGTGGACGTCGGGCAGGCCTTCGAAGCGTGTCGCCAGCGCGTCGCGCACGTTCCGCTTGCCCTCGAAGCGTGAGCCCCAGGGGTTGCTTCCCCTCGGCATCTCCAGGACGCAGTCCTCGGCAAAGAACGCCATGATGCCATCGAGGTCGTGCGCATTGAAGGCATCGCATAGCTCCGTCAGTGTCGATCGAATGTCCATTCGCCCGTCTCCTGGATAACCGATAGCGTGCGGGTTCGAAGTAGGTCACTGGCGACGGGACCGGTCAAGACCTCCGACACGCTGCCCGCTAGCGAATGGCCGGAACTTCCTTCCAGGGAGGTTGTTATGCCGTTTCCCAGCCCGTTCTTTCAGCGGTCCGTGCTGGGGGAGCCCGCGCCGCCTACGCCCTAGGCGAGCGCGGGCATTTGATTTGAACGCACCGCAACCAAACCTTCCGCCGCTCATTGACATGGCAAGCCCCCGGCGCACTCCAGAAGACTTGCCCGCCCGTTTCCGCATTCGGGCGGGTCTTTTTTCGCGTTGGCTTTTTAGCGTGGCTTAATGTTCCGTTTACCGTGAGCGCGCATCCTTTTATGGCGCGGCAATGTTTCAGTACCGCGCGGCTCAGGCAACAACTCGTCCTCGCTGGACCCCTGAGAGTGACGAGAGCGAGGTTGCAACCGACAACCGACATCTTCAACGTTCGTTGAACTCGCGCCGGTTGATTCCGGCTACTCCAGACCGATTGCCCGCTGGCCCAAGCCGGCGGGCCTTTTGTTTTGCCGACGTATAGGTCGGGAGACCTCAGGTTGCTCCGCCAAGCTTAACGCTAGCATCCCGTCCAGCACGTACGATCCAAATTTGTGAGTTGCTGGAACATCTCGAAACGTCCGAAATTGTACCATCGCACTGATCACCAGTGCGTCCCCTGCCCACTTGCCCGCTGGGCCAACCCGGCGGGCCTTTTGGGCCCAGGAGAGAAGCCCGCTGTCTGCTCCCAGACGGCGGGCTTTGTTGTTACCTACGGAACCACAAAAAGCCCGCGAAGTTAGTTCAGGGCAGCGGTATGGGTCCCGCTGCCGACTGGTCCCGCAAGACAGTCGGGCCCGCGCTGCCCTCACGGCGCGGGCCGCTTGCCCCGCAGCAGGATTTCTGGGGTAGCGAACGGAGATGCTAACCGACTGCGACTGGCGTTACATCCAAATAGAGTGGGTCTCGCAGATTCAGGTACCCGGGGTCAAAGTCTGCCATCTCGCATAAGGCGTCCCAGTTCAGAATGACCAGCCGCCCTTCTTTGTGCTCCAAAAGCCCGTCAGCACGCAGCTTCTTCAACATACGATTGACGTGCACTACGCTCGCGCCGATTGTCTCGCCGATCTGAACTTGAGTTAGCGGTAACGGATAAGAATGGTCCCTTACCAGCCCCATGACCCTCATGCGCACGTAAAGCTCACAGGCGAGGTGGGCTAACCGGCCCACCACATCATGCCCCCCCAATACCTTGACCCAGGCGCGCGCGACCGCCGCGTCTACCAAACTTTCCCGCCAAAATAGATTTGCCAGGCGAGGTGATTTACGCACAACCTCGAGAATGTCGTGGTGTGAAATCACCGCAATCTTGCTTCTACCGATCGACGCAAGTGTGTGATCCATGATCCTTAGATGCAAGCCTTGGAGATCGGGTATATCGCCGGGGACATGGATTGAGAGCGTTTGCAGGTTGCCGTTGTTCAAAACGCTATAGCGTCGCAGGAGCCCCTCAACCACCAGGCAACAGCGGCTGGGTTCGTCCCCTTCCTGCGCAATCTGCTCACCGGGCTGCAACTGCTTACCCACAAGCACCATCGCTTCGACGCTCTCGCGATCATCTGATGAAAGACGACCCAGGCTTTCGAGCTTTCGGAGCAGCGGTGTCGTCAAGTCGGACATCGCTAACCTTAGCATTTTGTCATGATCTAACAAAGGCTTTGCCGCTCCGTCCCGTTCATGCAGACCGGGGGCAACCGACTACAGG
>NZ_JBFUEG010000041.1:0-10154 GCF_056404315.1 Mesorhizobium sp. P2_D6
TAGTCGTCCGTGAAGAACTCGGAAGGCTTTGATTCAATTTAGGATTCTGCTCCAGTTTTGCGTTTGATTTTGCCGGAAATCGTGGCTTCGAGCGGCGATTTCCGGCAAATTGAAGCGTGCCCGTACGCGTGATTCGACTGTTGTGGCGAAGCTGCGAGGGGAGCGTGCGATGCGGCCGAAGGAACGGCGCGAAAGCGGACAGACCGACCTGTTGCGATCCCGGCTCGACCAGATCCTCAACATGGATCATGCGCTGGTGAAACTGACCCGGTCGATCGACTGGCGTTTCCTCGAACAACGGCTTGGCGCGGTCTATGACGACGATCCCGGCCGGCCGCCGCTGCCGACCCGGTTGATGACGGGCCTGGCCATCCTCAAGTCGATGCACAACCTGTCCGACGAGGCGCTGTGCGAGCGCTGGCTTGAGAACCCCTATTACCAGCTGTTGTGCGGCGAGGAGTTCTTCCAGCACCGCCTGCCCTTCGACCGCAGCTCGCTGACGCGCTGGCRTCTGCGCATGGGCGAGGAGCGGCTGATGGCCTTGCTCCAGGAGAGCCTTGCGGCAGCGACGCGGCTGGGGGCGGCCAAACCGGCCGACTTCCGTGCGGTGATCGTCGACACCACAGTGCAGGAGAAGGCCATCACCTTCCCGACCGACGCCAAGCTGATGCATCGGGCCCGCGAGCGGCTGGTGACGCTGGCCAAAAAACACGGCATCGGTCCTGCGCCAGCCCTATGCGCGGGTCGGCAAGTTCGCGCTGATCAAGCATCAGCGTTATGCCCATTGCCAAGCAATTCAAGCGCGCCAACCGGGCGCTCAAGCGGCTGCGTACCATGCTGCGGTGATCCGCGACATTACCCGCAAGCTCGCCGGGCAGCCGGAACTGGCCCAGGTCTTCGCCCTGCCGCTGTCGCTTGCCCGGCGCGTCAGGGACCAGCGGCAGCGCGAGCGCGGCCGCAAGGTCTATTCCCTGCATGCTCCCGAGATGGAATGCATCGGCAAGGGCAAGGCCCACAAGCCCTATGAGTTCGGCGTCAAGGTCTCGGTCGCCACCACGCTGTAGCGCAGCCGCGGCGGCCAGTTCGTCGCCCATGTCAAGGCGCTGCCCGGCAATCCCTATGACGGCCACACGCTGGCCACCGTCATTCCCGCCATCGAAACCGCGATCGGCGCCAGTCTCGGTAAGATCGTCGCCGATGCCGGCTATCGCGGCCACAATGCGCCGAAGGACATGTTCAAGGTCCATGTCGCCGGCTACAGGCGCGGCCTCACCCAAGACCATCAAGCGGGCACTGCGACGCCGGGCCGCCGTCGAACCGGTCATCGGCCATCTCAAGCAGGACCATCGCATGGGCCGCAACTTTCTGGCCTTCACCGAAGGCGACGCCAACAACGCCATGCTCGCCGGCTACAACTTCAGCCTCTTGCTCAACTGGCTGAGGCTTTTGTTTGCCTTCTTCCTGGCGCTGCTTGCAACCGCTCCAGCGTCACCGGTCCAGCCACGATCAGCCTGACCTCCGCAGCTCAACCGGAATAGCCTCCGAAACGGGGCTCGTGCCGAAATGGCTTTCTTCACGGGCGACCAAATAAGCGCTAAGTTCGTACTCCGTGATCTCATCGAAGCCGGCGATCTGCTGGCGTTGCTGGCGATCAGCATCAAAGGTAGCACCGATCGAAGATTTCGGTGGCGCACATACGAAGCGGCCGAACAACACCATCTCCGCCAGTTCTGCCATCGAAACCTTGGTAATTGTTTTATAGAACTATAGGGATGCTTTAATTTAGACGACACGCATCGTTCCGCTTAGCGCGTCGCGCTCGCCCGGCGTGGCGTGCACGCGCCATTCGACGCGATCAGGGAAAAGGGCGAAGACGCTCGTGGCGAGGGTCTGACCGATATCATCCCCCCGATTGCTGTCGCAAAAGATCGGGGTGGTCTCGTCGAAGAGTACTGCCTCCGCGCCCCTCGCGAGCGCTCCTTCCGCGATCATCCGGTCCGCCGCCTCCTGCCGGTTGCGGGAAGAGAGGATGATCGTCTGCTCCAATCCGTCGAATTCCCCGAAGAGCAAGTGGTTGGCGTGGGCTCGCGGCGAGGCGACCTCCCGAACGGCGCAGCCTGAGGCCGGCGCTTCGACAGAGGCAAGCCGGCGCGTCGTCGCCTCACCGAGATTGTGATGGAAGCCGCTGGCGCGGTCCTTGCGCTTCAGGATTTCGACCGCTTCGTCCAGACTTCCCGCATCGAGGATCGCGCGGCAGATGACCTGCCGTGGCACGCAAGGCTGAAAATCTTGAGCGCTGATGTGGTTGACAGTCTGGACGAGCCCGGCCTCGTTTAACCCAAATGTGTGCCCCGGCAGCATGCCGGGATACATGAAGCTGCTCCAGGCGGGGCCCTCGTCGGGCTCGACCTCAACCCAGATACAAGCGCCTAGAAACTCCGCCGCGCCGTCCTCGTTATGGGCGATTATCGCCGGAGCGTCGCCTTCCGCCGGAATGAGAAGTGTGGTGCAGCCGGCGGCGGCTATGGCTTTCGTTACTGGGGAGACGTGCTCGGGAAGCCGTAGGTCGCCCCGGCAGTTCCAGAGGAAAACCGTTTCGAAATCCTGCCCGGCACCTTCGGCGATGCCCTCGATCTCACGCACAAAGCGGGGATAGGCCGCACGGGCCGCGGATTCCAGCGCCTGCAGATATTCCGATCCACGCCAGCGGGCGAACAGCGCCTGAAATTCTTCGGTGCTCATGACGCGCTGGCGGAAGCCGGCGGCGGTGGCCCGCCCGAGCGTGAAGCCGATAGAGAAGGCGTCGCCCTTGGCGCGAACGCGGGAGATGGGATTTCTCGACATATGCTGCCTCTGCTTTCTGTGGGGCTACCATGAATCTACCGGAACGAGCCGGCGCAACATTGGGCATTCGGCAAGGCCATGCCAACTATAGGGCCGGCCTGGTTAGCACCATCAGCTCCCTCTGGACCGGGGTGGTGCGTTTAACAGGTTCTGTCGACACCTAGAGTAAAGCACTTGATCTAACAACGGCGGCCGACCTTTCGCTCTCCATTAAACCCCGTACCAGGCGGCGCCGCTTCGCCAGATGCTTGGGCCGCGCGCAACAGACCGTACACATGATTGACCCTGACTCATTCACGACCACGCATGAATAATGTTCCCCTCGTTTCAGTAATCCCTTTCGATTCGGGCTAGTCACATCCCGATTTAGCCCGCTGTCCTGACCTCATCAGCAGGGCCGATACCACGAGCAGGAGAATACTGATTCCGGTTAGCAAAGAGGCAATGGCCGTGATCGTCGGATCGATTTGGAGTACCAGCTCATTAAACATCCGCTTCGGTACGGTTTCATAGGTTCCGGAGATGAAGATCGTGACGATGACCTCGTCGAAGCTGGTGATGAAAGCGAAGATCCAGGCGGCTCCGATGCTGGGAAGGACGTTAGGGAGCAGGACTCGCAACAGCATTACTCGCGTAGAAGCTCCTAAGGTGAAGGCCACTTGCTCTAGCCTGACGTCGAAACCCCGGAAGGCGACGGTCATCACGAGGACTACTACGGGAACCCCAAGGACCATGTGCCCGATGATAAGCGCTGGCAAGGTTCCCAGCAGACCGATACGCGCGAACACAAGATATAGCGCCAGCGCGGTGATGACGGACGGAATCACGATCGGCAGGATGAAATTGGCCTCGACAACCAGCCGCCCGGCAAACCTTCCCCGCACTAGGCCGTAGGCGGCCGAGCCTCCAAGCAGCAGCGCCAGCGTGCTTGCGACAAGCGCCACTCCTAACGAGGTCCACAGATCGTTGATCCAGCGTGGATCCGTGAAGAATGCTGCATACCAGCGAAGCGATAATCCTGGTGGTGGAAACTGGAGTGTGCTCGCGCTCGAGAACGACATTGGCACGACCACCAGGATCGGCAGAGACAGGAAAAGCAGGACTGAGATCGCTACCGCACTCAGAATCACGCGCCCGAGGGCAAACCTGCGCCGGCGCCGCTCGATCGGCGCGCCTTCAAATGCATCCAGGGTGTTCGGCATATCGGGGCGACCGCCCTGGCCGTATCGCCCTTGTCGCTTGCTCATGACATCCCTCACATGCCCGAATGCGCCGCAGCGCGGCGATAGAGCGCGTAGAGAGCGACGCTGGCCGCAAGCAGTACGGTAGAAATTGCTGCAGCTAATCCCCAGCTCGGAAACCGGTTGATCAAGACGTCGAGGACATTTGCTATCATCGAAACACGCCCGCCGCCGAGGAGTGCCGGAGTGATGTAGAACCCGATTGCTGAGATGAAGACCAATAGAGCGCTCGCGGCAAGGGCTTGCCGAGTCAGGGGAAAGAAAACCAGCCAGAATGTCTGGAAATCCGATCCACCCAAGGTCGCTGAGGCCTGCAGCAGGCGGCGGTCGAGCTTCGTCATCGCGGCATAGAGCGGTAGGACGTTGAACGGGATCAGAATGTTGGTCATCCCGATGGTCACTCCGAGTTCGTTGTACATTAGATCGATTGGCTGATCGATGACGGCGAGCGAGAGCAGCGTCCGGTTGACGATACCAGCATTGCCGAGGAGTACGATCCAAGCATAGCTCCGTACCAGGACGCTGACCCAGAATGGTATCATTACGAAAGCGATTGCTACCAACCGCCCGGTTGGCGACAGCCGGGTCATCCAATAGGCGACCGGATATCCAATCAGAGCGGAGCAAACAGTGGTGATCGCCGCCACCTTGAAGGTGTTAAGCAGGACTTTTAGATAAGCCTCTTCCTGGATGAGATGCAGGTAGTTTGCTAGCGTCCACGAGGGCGCGACGCTGATACGCAACATTAGCAGGATCGGAACGTTGAATGCGACCAGCATGACCACAGCCAAGGGTAGCACGTATCCAAAACCGTTGCGATTGAACCCGATGCGTCCCATGTCCTACATCCGTCAGCTGTATTATGCCAGCTCGCCCCCTGTTCCTTTCCAGACGGCGAGCCCAAGGTTCCAGAGTCTAAAATCTCAAAGTCCGAGCTTGAAATTGAGCCAGCGCTCCTCGACCTCCTTGCCGTGATCGGCCCACCATTTGTGATCGTAACCGACCTGCACGTCCTTGTTCTGCTTCGCGGTCGGGAACTGTCCAATGCGATCCTTCGGCAAGAGGGCATCAAGATCCGGGCTGTTTCCGGTATAGGAAATGACGCTTGCCGCGACAGCCTGGTTCTCCGGTACAGTCATCTCATGCAGTAGCTTCATTGCAGCAGCCTTTTGCGCCGGGTTGGCGCCGCGCGGGACGGTGAAGAAGCTGGTGTCGATCAGACCCTGGTTGAACGAGTAGTCCAGCATCGGCTCAGCGGTGACGCGCCCCGACCATGCGACAGCATACTGCACTTCGTTGTCATTCAGGAGTTGCGGCGGCTGAGCGCCGGCGGCCCACCAGACGGCAACGTCGGGGCTAAGCTTTTTCAAGCTCTTGAAGGCGCGGTCTAGATCGAGCGGATAGAGCTGGTCAGGCTTCACGCCGTCGGCCAACAACGCGATCGGAATAGCATAAAATGCCATGTCCGGAAGGGAGCGTTTGCCAGGGAAATCTTCGACGTTCCAGAAATCAGCCCAGTTCGACGGTGCCTTGGCGTCCTTACGCCAGGTCATGATGGTTGAATAGTACTGATACCCAAGTGCGTAATCGTCGCGCGACTCAGGAAAGATCGGCAACGGAGCGATCGCCTCCCAATCGAGCGGTTCGAGCAGGTTTAAAGCCTTGGCCTGCTGGACCTCAGTGAGCTCGAAAAGCACCGCAGAGATGTTACCGGATGCGACCATCGCCTGCAGCTTTCCAATCCCGTTCGGGCTCTCGCGGACCACCTTTATGCCAGTCTTTTGTGTAAACGGCGTGATGTAGCCTTTCTCGATCGAGTCACCGGATGCACCGCCGGCTTCGACTATGCGGATTTCAGTTACCGCATCCTCCGCCCTGGCATCGAACGGAGCACCAGCAAAGACCGTCACCCCGGCAAGCAGTGCTAACAGAGCGGAAAGCGTTCGTTTCGTTTCCATGGTCAAGTTCCTCTCAGCGTCTTCAGTTGTGGTTGACTTAGACTCTTAGCAATTCGGGCGCGGCGTGCTGGACCTTCGCCCGCGATTCGCCGCCCTCAGGAATGAGCCACACGGCTTCGGCATCCCAATCGACGCGAATGGATGCTCCTGGCGGATATGGCCGCCCGGTTTGCATGCATGCGGCGATCAGCAGCGTGCCGCGCGCTGTCTCGACGTGGTAACGGACGGTTTGGCCGAGATAGACGGATTCGATGACGGTCGCGGGGACACCCCGCTCCGCACTCGACGCGAGCACGCGAACATGTTCTGGCCGTATGCTGACGGATACCAGCGATCCGGACGTCTCGTCGAACGCGCGGTAGGGCAATTCCTCGCCGGAGCCGAGCCGGATGACCCAATTCCCGGTACTATGCCGGATCGCTTCGCCATTAAGGCAATTGGTAGTGCCGAGAAAGCCTGCGACAAACTGATTGGCAGGTCTAGTATAGGCTTCCAAGGGCTCAGCGATCTGCTGGACCGTACCGTCGGCCAAGACGAGCACGCGATCCGAGAGCGAAAGCGCTTCCTCCTGGTCGTGGGTGACCAGGATCGTGGTAATTCCGAGTTTGCGTTGCAGTTGTTTCAGCTCGACTTGCAACTGCTCGCGCAGCATTCGGTCCAGAGCCGCAAGCGGCTCGTCGAGCAGCAGGATGTCGGGCTGAAACACGATGGCCCGCGCAAAGGCAACGCGCTGCTGCTGGCCTCCGGAAAGCTGGGTCGGGCGTCGAGCTTCGAAACCGCGGAGGCGCACTAGGTCCAGCGCATCGCCGACCCGCCGCCGCGCATCCTCTGCCGACACGCCCCGGACCTTCAGCGGAAAGGCGACGTTGTCGAACACTGACATATGCGGAAACAACGCGTAGCTCTGGAACACTAGCCCGATATTGCGTTGCGCCGGCCGGGTTGCCGTGACGTCGCGGCCGCCGAGGACGATACGACCGGTGGTCGGCTCCGTCAGTCCGGCAATCAGCGAGAGGACCGTCGTTTTTCCCGACCCGCTGGGTCCGAGAATGGTGACGAACTCGCCCTGCTCGGCCGCGAAGTCGAGCCGCTCCAGCGCGCGGATCTGGCCATATTGCTTCGAAAGCCCCTCAAGACTGATCGATGCCATCGCCCGAGCGCTCCCTTGTTCCCCCATGCTTCTTGTCATCTTCGTTAAAAACCATTGCGCGTCTAACATTTTTTAGGCATAGATCAATCGCGAATGAGCAATAACATCACTCTCAGGCATTTGCGGGCGTTCGTCGCGATCGCGGAGCGCGGCGGATATACCGCTGCGGCACGCTTCCTGAACATCGCGCAATCGGCTTTAAGCCGAACGATCGTCGAGGTTGAGGAGGAACTGGACACCCGACTGTTCGAACGCACTACAAGGCGGGTCGTCCCTACAGCATCCGGCGAACAGCTATTGATGAACGCGCGGCGTGTTCTTGAAGAATTCGACAGCGCGCTGTCACGGTTCCAGCTTTACCATAGCGGATTGAACGGGGTCGTGAGCCTAGCGGCACTTTCGTCGGTCGCGTCCATCATGCTGCCGATGGTCATTTCCGAATTCCGGGAAGCCAGGCCCAACGTTAGAATATCGGTAAAGGATGGTTTCGCGGAGGAGGTTGTTCGTTATGTGTCCAACGGACACGTCGATTTTGGCATCACTTCCTTCCCAAAAGCAAAAGGACGGCTGGTCTGTGAACGGATCGCGGCGGATAGTCTGATGTGCATCTGCTCGAAATCTCATAGATTTGTGGGCATGGAAACGGTGTCCTGGAACGACTTGGCTGGCGAAGACTTCGTCGCATTCGATCCCTTGAGCAGCATTCGCACTTATGTGGATCGCGCTTTGCAAATTGCCGAAATCCAACTCGGGACCATCACAGAGGCTCGGGACGTCGGCACGGTTGCGGGCCTCGTATCCGCCGATCTAGGCGTATCCGCCGTGCCTAGCCTTGTCCTGCCCATGATGCAGTTTTGTGAATTTACCCAAAAAAAGTTGGTGGGTCCTGTAGTCGAACGCGAGATCTATCTTGTCCACGATCCACAGACACCGATGCCTCCAGCCGCCGGAATTCTCATGGAAATGCTACGGCGGGGAGCGATGCATGGATTCCGAATTCCGAACGGAGCAAGGTGGGTGAATAATCCGAAACCTGATCCGGCGAAAAAGGAATAGGAGCGACAACGCACCTTCTATCGCGGCAGATGACTTTCCTGAACGGCTCGTGCGATAGCTGGACGCACCATCGTGATCTGCGCAGCAGATAAAGGCATGCTCGGTGAGCTATCGAGGCCGCGGCAAACCGGATAATTGCGGCGATCGGCGAGGGTGATCGGCGACGCCATGTGGCGGTCGATCAGCACCTCTCCCGTAACCGCCACCGCGATATGTATCCACGGGCTCGGTATCCACGAGGAGGGCGAGCGCTTTCTTGATCCGCGCCGGCGTCCAGTCGAACTCGATCTCGGCCCGGCATGCGCCAGCGCCCGTTGGACCGAAGCCCGGTCGGAGTATGCTGAATTCCTGCAAGCGGCCGCAGCGAGACTCAGCTGACGGCTTCCGCGGAGATCAGAGAGGGTGGGCAGCCCAAAATGAATCGCATCATCGTCGTATGCATTCCGGCCGAGATCATTGCAGTCGCCGGCATTGCCAGTATGGCGGCTCGGGGCGGGGGCGTCATCCCGCCTCAAAAAGGAACAAAGCCAGAGCCTTCCTCGTTCCGTGGCATCCTCGCATCCTCCCGGCGCCGCGCCACACGCAAACAGTCAGTTGCTGCGGCAGAATCCTATAACGGCAGCCCTCTGTCCACGCGGGCGCCAGTTGAACCAAGGGCTGGCCAATCTCCGCGGCAGCGCGTTCTGCCCCCTGATGTGGACTGCGGTCTCGCTAAGGCTGGGGCACGGCACGCAGCATTGGTGCAGACGTCATCCCGCACCCGTGATGCCGATCACCACACCGCTAGCTTCTGGGCCATGAAGACGCGCCGGGCGCGAGTCCTGACGTCAAGCGTTCCGCTCTTCGGCCGAGATCTTCCGTAACGATCCGCGCAGTCGCTCGGCCCCCCGGTGACAAGGGTCCGTTGTCGTTCCACGTTAGATAATGTCCTCCTGGGGCGTCCTGCTCAAGGTCAGTAATCCTAATAAGCTTGCCCTCTTCGACCGATGTTCGCACCAGCCGGTGCCAGCCCACTGCAACGCCCTGATCAGCCTGGGCGACTTGAAAAGCCACGAAGAAGGTATTCCCGAAGCCCAGTCCCCAGGTGCTTCCCGATTGTCGCATCCTGGCCACGAAGCGGCCCATGGGAATCCCGGCGCGACTCAGGACCTCGTCCCAGCCGGCCCAGTCAGGTTCGATCCATTCGAGGTGCAGGAGTGGCAATTCGGGCAAGCACTTGGCGGTCACACCGCAGTGCTGCTGGGCGAAGCCGGGACCGCAGACCGGTAGATAATATCGCCAAACAATAGTTCCGCTCTCTCGTCATTCCGGGAATAATCGCGGCGTTTAATAATCCTCACGACTTCCGACGCCCGTGAAAAGCTGCTTGCCAGCAACCTATAGAGGTCTTCGCCAGCGCTGCTAAGCTCGACGTCAGCTCCAGACCCAACAATCAGCCGAACGCCAAGCTGCCCCTCAATGGCTTTGATCTGCCGACGGATCTCTCCCGATGTCACTTCTAGCTCGAAAGCCGCAAGCTTGAACGACAAATGGCGTGCCGATGCCTCGAATACCTCAAGGGCAGTTAGGGACGGGATATCATAATGGAGATGGACCATTGAACACTCCAATAGGATTGGCAATCGCGAACCGAACGACATCGTATCCCATGTCACCACTGGCCTCCGTGACGGATTGCGGCCGTCCGCCGTGACCGGAATTGGCAGACCGTTTTAGTTGCACCACTCGCCATACCGCCGGCCCGGCCCTGGCGATGGTTTCGTCAGGTTTCCGACATTCTAGTACCGTTCCACAGAGATTATGACTCCTTGACGGGATAGGCTTTGCGGAGTTTTTCGCGAGCCTTCTCGGTGGTGAACATCCACTGGATCTGAGCGCCTTCGGCGTTGCGCCGCTGTTGCCAAG
>NZ_JBFUEG010000042.1:0-9860 GCF_056404315.1 Mesorhizobium sp. P2_D6
ATAGATAGTCGTCGCAGTCGCAGATCGTGCCGCAGACAACCAGAAGCAGGACTTCCGGCAGCGGATGCGCCACCCGCCATGGCTCACGCGGCTCTTCGATCGCGGCGAAATGCTCCAGAAGCGCCTTCAGGCGTGGCTTCTCAAATCCTTCGAGGCCGGCAATCGTCATGGCAGGGGCTCCGAATCATCGAAGCCCCATGGAATCAGATCAACCGCAATCTCAAAAGCGCGTTAACCCGAGTCCGTAGCCCTGCCCGTAACGGTGATGGGTGGACGGCTTCGGCAAACGGCTTATGATGCCGGTAGGCACACTCTTGGATTGGCGGCCGCCCCTTCAGTCCGAAGTAGAGTCGCGGTGGACAGGAGAGGAGCGTTCGCACGATCCAACTGGATACGGCGCGGGATATCGCCGTTGCGCGCTCCTCGCAACGGAGGCAGCCGGGTGCCATCAAACACCACCTCGCGTTGATGACTCCCAGTAACCCACAGACGGATCGAGCCACGGTTGACTTGCATGAACCCGACTCGCCGACCACCGCAACAGTGTGACCGCGGGATGGCCAGGATGATGTCAGCCGTCACCTCTTCGACATCCTCCAGGCCGCGCTGCAGGGTCAGCCTGTGACCCGCCCCGGCGTTGATGCAGCGCGAAACGTTGCAACCTGGCTGGAGTGATGTCGCATTGGTTTGGCTCGAGAAATGCATGGCGGTACAGCGCCTGATAGACAGCGTGCAACGTGCTCTCCGAAATGCCGTCCGAAGCAAGCACGAAGCGCCGCAGGAACAGCTTGCGCTGCGACTCCCTCATTGCCGCGAAACGATCCGAAAAGCAGGGCATGAACAACTCGTTTGTGAACGGGCTGTTGTCGA
Organism: Mesorhizobium sp. P2_D6; assembly: GCF_056404315.1. Taxonomy (NCBI): domain Bacteria; kingdom Pseudomonadati; phylum Pseudomonadota; class Alphaproteobacteria; order Hyphomicrobiales; family Phyllobacteriaceae; genus Mesorhizobium; species Mesorhizobium sp. P2_D6. The sequence continues at coordinate 871 of NZ_JBFUEG010000042.1, forward strand.
TGGGCAGGTAGTTTTCGCGTTGTGAGGCCCAAGTGATCGAGGCAGGTCGCCGTTCTCTTGGCAGCCCAACAAGGTGCAACAGCACCTCGGCTCCGGACTGTCCCCCGCCGACCAGGCAGACATGCTTTTTGTGCACCTCAGGACGAATGTGCAGCAATTCAGATGAGTGGAACAGGTTGCGTCCAGTCCAGCCCTGAAACTGAGGCGGAATATGCGCGTACTTGCCAATGCCGACCACAACATTTCTGGCGCCGAGAACCGCGTTATCGGTGTGCACCCGAAACTCGCCGTCAAAGCGGATTGGCGCACCGTTTCGCCGGCGCGGACAAGCGGGTTCCTGTGGAAGGCCCAGTTCAGGTATTGCTCGAACTCAGCTCTGAGCACGGCCTTGAAGAACTGTGCGTTCCGGTAGTGGTACAGACGCCCGTTCTCATACAGGTAGGTTCACGAAGGTGTAGGCTGATCGCGGATTTACCAGCGTGACCAGATCCTTGAAGTGGCTGACCTGGAGCTCCGAGGAATCGAATGCGATGCCTGGATGCCAGCGGAAGTCGACCTGCCGATCCAGGAACAGCGCCCCTTGCCCAATTTGCTCGTGTAACTGACACGCAAGACTCAAATTAGACGGCCCAGCACCGACCCCAATGCAAGAGAGCTCCACTTGCCTTGCTCCTATAGATGTTCGCGGCGAATACCGGCAATAGCCATTAGGAATACCCTCCCCGCAGGCATTCTCGACCTCGGTGCCCGCCGGATTTGCGAGAGTTTGTCCTCGCGTTCGTAGGGTGTGAAGCCCGTGGATCCCAGCCCAAGATGAGATCGACAGTCATGCCGGCGACATGTGGTGCGTGGGCGGGATCGATGTATGTCCGGGCGCAGTCGCCCGCCTCGACCATGATGCGCCGAACCTTCGACCGGCTTGGCGACCAGCGAGGGCGCGGTCTTAAATGCGGCGACAGCATTTTCGGTGAGGCTGATCAAAGGAGGACATCCGCTGGATGCGTTCAGAGGGTTCCCAGCATTGAACGTGCCAGAAGGAAATTATCATCCAAAGCAATGGGTAGCAGGTTTGTGATCCTGTTGGGTATCCGACATTGATCCTCATCAGGGTCATCCCGACATGGTCCTGCATTACGGGGACATGACGGATGCGACAAACCTGATCCGTCTCCTGCAGGAAACGCAGCCTGACGAAATCTACAATCGGGCTGCGCAAAGCCATGTGCAAGTCTCTTTCGAGACCCCCGAATATACGGCAATGCCGGCTCGGCACACTGCGGCTGCTGGAAGCGATCCGAAGTCTTCGCCTCGAGGACAAGACCCGATTTTGCCAGGCCTCCACATCCGAACTATACGGTGTCCAGGATACGCCGCAGAAGGAGACTACCCCGTTTTATCCACGCTCGCCATACGCGGAGCGAAGCTCTACGCCTACTGGATCACGGTGAACTACCGTCCCTCCCGGCGTTCCAATGCATCGACGATCTTTTGGATCGTCGCAGCCACCGCCTGGCTCGCATGCGGGTCGAAATTGATGAATGAACTTTTTCGCCCCATGTCCTTTGTCACAGGTTTGTCCTTCGTTGATGGGCGGCACGGAGACGGAACGCCGCCATCTCACGCGCGACCGCCGCAACGAGATGGGTTTGTTCGTGCCCGCAGCCACCAGGCGCCGGTAGCGGGCCGCGAATTCATGGATGTCGACGACCTTGCCGACGCGCTCGTGTTTCTGATGGAGCGCTACGATGAGGCCGGCCGATCAATGTTGGCAACTGTATGGAGGGCAAGGAGAATTTGACTTCGATCCTGCCAGGCCCCACGGCACGCCGCGGAAGCTCATGGATTCGAGCCGCCTAACAGCACTTGGTTGGCGGCTGCGGATCGAATTACGCGATGGTCTCCGTCAGATGATAGACATCTACGGAAACACCATTGCTGTTCAACCAGCCTCGTCATGATCTAGTGAGCTGGTCGGTCGGCAATTCTCGTCAGCTCACTTTCCGGACATCCAGCAGGCTTCTCTGATCGGGGTTTGGGGTCAAGCTCCTCCTGCTTTCTTTTCCGGACGATGTCGCTCCGTGGGTCACTCGCTTCTCTTCGCGGTCGGCGCAGGGCCACCAATCTGTTGAATGACCTTGGGGGAGCTCGCCCAGGATCGTGCCTGTTCGCGAGATCGCCTACCCATCGTCCCACGGGAACGATCCCGATCACCTTTCTGGGCGAAACTACTCCTTCTTCATTTGTCCATTGTCCATTTCATACCGATACCGGACCGGGCTCCTTGCCGTAGCGGAATTCTGTCGCATCAACCCGCATGTGATGCAGGATGACGGCGAGTTTGCGGGCTACCGCGACGCGGACTCGCCATACCGCGCCGCTTGGCGACGTTCATGCCCCACGCGCACAGGCTCGACCACTTTTTACTGCGCACAAGCAGAATAACTAAATCCATTTGAGTTTGCGTCCTAGACAGGGACAGCCCAGGACGGATTACGGAAGTGCGGTAACCAACCCGCGGAAATCGTCTCAAGGCCATCCCGTCTCCGTGCTACCCTCATCAATGGCAGACAAAACCTGTGGCAAAAGGCATAGGGCGAAAAAGGTCATTCATCGTTCTTGAACGGTCATAAGAGTTAGTGCGTCGCCCTTTCGGGCAGAAACTCACCGGCAAAGAACCGTCGCGGGTTGTCCTCCAGGATCGAGACGATGTCCTCCTGACTGACACCGCGGGCGTGCAGCATTGGGATGAAGTCGGTGAACATGTAGGTGTGGGCTTGGTAGTGTCCCTGAGACTTCAGGTGTTCGATCTTGGTGATCTCATCGGCGGTGAGTTGGCGGCTGAACTTGCCGAGTCTGCCGCAGAGGCGGTCCATGCTAATCATGACCTGCGCACGAAAGCCGTCGCGCACGAGCTTCGCCACATTGTCGGCGCGGACGTTGTCCGGCCGATGGGACATCCCGATCTGATCGAATCCGATGTAAGAGCCAGCATCTATGATGCGGCGATGATAGGCGGGATCTAGGTTGCAGCAGCTATGGCCGATCAGGCAGCGATGGGCGGCAACGCCGCCGGCCGCGAACAGCTGCTGCTGTTCAGGGCCTGCGTAGCCGTCCTCGGTGTGGGTGATGATCGGCACCCCGGTCACCTTCTGCGCGATGCAGGCGGCGGCGAGGAACTTCTTCTCATGCGCAGTGATAACCGGCGCGCCTGTCGAGACCTTGATGGCGCCGGCCTTCACACCGGTGTCGGCGATGCCGTAGGTGATCTCGCGGACGTAAAGCTCGGCGATCTCGTCGACAGTGCGGGCGCGCCAGTAGAACGGCAGCCCCATTTCCTCGTGGTAAAATCCCGTGGTGCAGACTATGTGCATGCCGGATTTTTCGGAAGCCTCCTTCATCATCATGACGTCGCGACCGAGTTCGATCGGACAGGGGTCGACGAAGGTGCGCACACCATGCTCAGTGCGCAGCTGCACCAACTGCCGGACTGCCTTCTCGATGAATTCCGCACGGTCGAATTTCGCGAGCGGATCAAACCAGGCGCCGGGAAAGGCGATGAATAGATGCTCGTGCATCAGTGTGCGGCCCAAGCGCTCGACCGGGATCGGCCCCGTCGCCGTCTGCACCATCATGCGTCGGCACTCCTGTATTGTTGTGTGCTGCCTTGGAGAGAGCCATGCGATCGATAGGTTAGCAACCCACTATTTCTTGTAGTGGAATAACCTAGTTGTTTGATCCCGGACTAAGATCGACAGTGCTGTCGCTCGAAGAGGAAGCGGTGATCGTCGCCTTTCGCAAGCACACGTCGCTGGCGCTGGATGATTATCTCTATAGCCCTCGATCCCGCATCTGACGCGCTCGTCGTTGCATCGCTGCCTTCAGCGCCTCTGCGAGCAAAGCCTCCCCCTTGCGCACCGGCCCGCGCACCATCATGCCCTTGCCGTTGGCATTGTCAGCGATCAGCCGTTGGTTCCTTTCAAACTCCGCCCAGGACAAATAGCCTTCGTGATGGTCAACGAGCAAGACAGCCCAATCTGAACGATCTTTGCGACGGCCGCGCACGATTCGCTTGCGGCCGTTTTCGATTATCGTTCGACTTCCGGTTCGGCCAAAGGCGTAAGGGCCGGCATAAACAGGATTGGTGAGAAGATTACTCACCGTCGCATATGCCGTTGTCCGGAGTTCCTGGAGTTGAGGTACGGCAGCGCGATCTGGTCGCTTCGAAGCGACAAGAACACCTGGCGGATGCTTTGCATTTCGGCAAAGCGGGTGAAGACCAACCCGATCGCCTCTCGCACACGCAGGTCTGGATCCATTTCGATCTTGTCGCGGCCCACTTTCACATAGCCGACAGCTACCGTGAAGAAGAGCTCGCCCCGTCGAGCCTTCTGCTTCAAGGCCTCCATCGAACGGGCCCGCAGGAGCGACAGTTCGAGTTCGCTCATCGTCCCTTTCATGCCCAGCAACAACCGATCGTTTGGATGGCGTGGTTCATAGATTCCATCCTCATCGACAATCACCGTGCCAACCAGTCCGCAAAATTCGATCAAACGTGTGCCAGTCGCGTCCATTGGCGCCAGACGCGACACTTCGATCGCAAAAACGGCACCGACGCGGCCTTCACAGATCGCTGCGAGCAGCTTCTCGAAGCCCGGACGACTGACGCCCGACCCCGAGCGGCCAAGGTCGTCGTCGATGACTGTCACATCCGTCCAGCCAAGAGCATGGGCACGGTCGGCAAGTCCATATTGACGCCGCCGGCTCTCATGGTTGTTGGCAAGCTGATCGACGGTGGATTGCCGAATGTAGATGAAGGCACCGCGCGCCAGGTGATCAGACGTGATCTTCATCGCCGGCCTCCGTCACTGCGGGGACGCTGAGTGTTTCCGACAGCAGCGCGCTCACCAGCGGCAATAGCTTCGTCCGCTCGGACGCTGCTACCGGCACCGGTGGGGTCTTGGGCACGAAGAGATCGAATTGGCGGTGACAGGGTTGCCGTTGCTTCATGCTTGTCTCCTCCTTCGTGACGGGAATCGTCACGCAGCAAGGTTAGACAGGCATCGAGCTCCAGACGAAGTTCGTGCAGATACGCCAGCGGCAGACGGGGACGCTCCGTCATCATCATCGCCTCCGCCTGATCTTCCGTCATCCAGATCGGCAGATGCGCCAGGGTGCCGTCAGGCTGGCGGATGGTCAGACTGACCTCGTCACCACGACGATTGCGCCCGGCAACAGTAACCGTTTCCCCGTAACGGGGATGGAATCGGTAACGGATAATCGTCTCGCCCGACTGATAGCCGGTATTATGAAGCTGTCGGCCCGACACCAGGGACGGTCATCAACCGCCTGCAAACTGTGTCACCCTTCACGATCGACAACAGCCTTTCATGCAATACCGTGAACTGCTCGCGAAGTTTCTGCCGGGCGGCGAGCAACACCTCCATGATGTCACGTAGCTCCGGGATGTCGCCGGAAAGATCCTGGATGCGATCCGCAAATTTGGCAGCGCCGACAATGCCAACCTTGAGACCGAAGTTACGCAACAGGCCTCGAATGTCGTTCTCAATTGCGATGGCCTTTTCCTGCAGCAACTTGCGGGCTGTCAACAGCGCCCGACGTTCCTGGCTCATCAGCGTCTTGACGTGCACCGGCCGGAACAAATTAACCCGCATCATCTGCGCGATGCCGCGCGCATCGTTGCCGTCGGTCTTGTTGACCTGCGCCTTGAGAAAGGCCTTCGCATGACGGGTTTCGATGCAGATTGCAGGTAGTCCGGCTCCCGCCAGACCACTGAACAACATTGTGATAAGGGACCAGCTTCAAGCCCGATCCGGGCCAAATTCCAGGCGGGGTTCTTCAACGCCTCAACAAGATCGTCCGGATGGCTCGCAACCTTCATCTCTCGGCAAATGCGGCCTCCTTCATCCACGATGCAAACGGCCGTCTCTTTCACGGAGACGTCCAGTCCGGCATAGTGCTTCATGCTGCGCTTCCTTTCCTGATGCTTGTGGCTGTTCACGCAGACCAGTTTTATCATCAGCTCGAAGCGCAGCACCTCAAACACCAGTTCAAGACGTGGGGCAAAGCCGAATACCCCATCTAAACACCCAGTTTCCGTCCATAAGGGGCTGTTATTAAAGTACTTAGGGCTGGCGGCCAAGCTGTTTCTGCTGCCATTCGAGCACTTGGGCGCATGGCGCGCAAAAGCGCAGCCAGCATGCGTGGCTGGGAGGCAGTTGTGACCACTGCTATCAGCCGGCGCTCACCGGTCTGTGGCTGACTTCGGCTGACGATCTCAGGTCAGCTTGAGACGCGTGAAGAGAACGAGATTGGAGGTCAGAACCGAGGACCAGATGTAAGTGTGAAGTGGTCAGGGCCACGCCAGGTGCAGGGCGCCAGGCCGTAGGCGCGGTCACATGATGATGCTGAGATCAAGAGGGAGTGTTAGAATGGCAAGCAGCAAATATGCCGAGCGTTTGATTGCGCTGGGGCACGTCTTGAGGTTCATTCCTATGCTCATCATCGTCGCGCGACTGGTAGCGAACTTCCTGGGACCTATCGAAAAGCTCAGCCCCTTGCCCGGCTTTGCCAGCGCAGCTGGATCGCCAAATCAGAAAGAGCACACTTGCAAAATAGCCCAGCTGAAGAAGTAGCGAACAGCCCAGCGTCGTGACGACTGCTAGACGGAACGAATGCGAGGCGAAGTAAACCGTCACAGCATTGCCGCACAGGACCAGCCCGAGGAGCCGACAAAAGATGATGAAGCGCAATGCCGTTCTCCTGATTTTGTCTCGTCAAATCATGCAGCTCATGCTGCGATCTGGTCGGCCGCGACATGGGTCTGGCAGTTCTTTGGGCAGACGCGGCCGCAGGCTCCGCAGCCAATGCAGCGGCCGGCATGGTCGACAACCATGATCATGCGATTGAGCTCACCATCGAAATCGTCGTCCTCACCCGCGCAGATGCCGAGGATTTCGCCCGCGTCGTCGACGCCGTAAAGATGCATGACCTCGCGCGAGCAGATTTTGAAACAGCGGCCGCAGCCGATACAGATCTTGCCATCTATAGCGATCAAATACTCCGGCACCCATAGGGAGCCGTCGCGGCTGATGAATGTGCTCCTCATCGCAAAGTCTTCATTTTGGCGAGCTCTCTCCTGGCACCATCCAACTCGGCATAGACGGCATGCGTTTTCTCGGCGACTTCCTCTATCTCAATCCATTTGACCGGGAGACCCTCGGCAAGGTCGCGCAAGTTCGTCTTGGCAATTGCCGCGCGCAGTTGAAGCTTTCGGACTTTCTTCGCCATCTCATCCAGGTTTGACATGATCCTTCCTCGAAAATCAGTTTCTTCACGCCCGCGCCACGTCGGGATAGGCAATAGCTGCAGTCGCATCGACGACCGGTTTCGCGCCGGTATCCGCGAGTTTCCGGAGAGTCTCGAAGCCGAACCGGTAGACGTCTCGACAGACCGGCGAGCTGCCCGATCGTGAAAAGCGCGCGTCCGAAAGCACCGGTCGGTTTGATTTCTGTTGTTGACTATGTCACGCCTGAGCGCTCCTCGATCGCAAGCTCCACTACGGCCTAAAACATGTCGAGCCTCCACAGCGCCGGATCCGGATTGCCAATGATTGGATATTCCGGCGCAGTTCCTTGGTGATGATGAAATCGGCCAGCAGCCGGTGTCCGATTTCCGTTGGCATGAGCCGTGGAAATCCTGAGCACGGATCAGCCGCAGGAGGCATTTGACGAACGGGCGGGCAAGGGCCTCGCCATCCTTGCTGACGGCAGGGCCAAGCGCTGCGTGAGACATTTCATTTCCTCAATTTCAGGTCTCGTCCTCAACGGATGATTTCTGCTTTCGGTTACGCCGACTTCGGGCCCGCTTACGCAGCCGACGTCCGGCCTGGCCAGGCCGATTCCACGTAAATGCTGCCCCTGTGGCCGACCTTGAACACGTCGTGGACTGTGACGTCTTTATCGACGGGCCAAATTCGCTTCGAATATCGCGGCCGCGGCTAGTCGGTTGGAGGTCATTAAGGTCCGAGCCCTGACCTGCAGCAAACGGTCGACCCTGTGCCCCATGGACATAGTTACTGCGGGCGCGCCGCAGAAAATGTGCGAATTGACCAGGGTTCCCTTCCACTTGTCATCCCTGCTCCTTGCCGGGCTGAAAGTTCGTGAGGGGTTCGCCACGCAGCCAATCGTCCACTTTGAGCAGAGGAGCCGGGGATTCTGTACGCAATATGTTGTTCTCCATTCCCACACCTTTCCTGACGTTTATGCACGAGCTGGTTCTTCTCTCAGAACGGAACACACCGGTTAGGAGACCATCAAAGTCTTGCGTGTTCTCATGCGATCAGCCATCACTCAGTATTGCAGATCTCAACCAGCAAACGTCATGCCAGCGCTTTGCCCGCAGTAAATGCATGATTCTGCGTCGAAAACGTCAGAAGCCCAAGACGGCCGGCTGTTTTGAACCAGACATGTTTTCTGCCGCTGTCAGCTTTTGGACACGCATCATGCGTCGGACCCTTGAGGGCGAGAACCGCTTGGCTGTCTGCCCTGCGGTGATGTTGGCGTCGGCTCATCTAGCATCATTCGCCGCCGGCGATGCGCGGACGCGCTAGGCTGACCCAGGGCCCCGAACCGCATGACCTTCTTGACCGGCTGCAATAGGTCGGAAATTCCGCGATTCCGAAAAAGTTGGTCAACGCAGTGGAGCCCTCTCGGCATTTGCCGCACGGATCGTGCCCACTGGCGTGGTGTAGCTGACGGCATTGGTCGCCGTGCTCTCCGGCATGGGCCGGACTGATCAGCGCGCCACTGCCGGCAGGCTGATGAGCGGATCATCGCTCATCTGGCTGATGGTCTCAAGAGTCATGTAGCGCGCCCGCTGCACGGCCCATTCATCATTCTGTTCAAGCAGCAACGCGCCGACGAGGCGGACGATGGCATCGTCATTGGGGAAGATGCCGACGACCTCGGTCC
>NZ_JBFUEG010000043.1:0-9404 GCF_056404315.1 Mesorhizobium sp. P2_D6
GGCTAAAAACGACAGCGCCGCTTTCCTTGCGAATTTCAACGGCCACGATTCCATCATCGCCCTTCCGGGTTTGAAACATCGCGATAGCGTGATCCTTTGCCGCTTTCTCGGCATCGAACATTTCCTTGTCGACAATGCCCTGTCTTCCATACCAGATGACAGTAAAGGCCATTATTCGCTGGTCCTTTCTTTCGCGGTTAAAGCCGGGCTCATCTAAGCCGCTACAACCTCATCCACCATACCACCACCAGCCACGACGCCGACGAAACAGAATGCGACCCAGACGCTGGTCATGGATTGCTTCACTCAGCTAAGCGGGCAAGTCGGTGCCGCGGGTGCTCATCAGAAGATAAGCTCGCGGCGTTTGTTAGGTTCCGCTGATGCACGTCCCCTACGTCAGAACGTCGACTGCACGATCCATGAGGTAGGCGGGACTCTATTTCCGCACGATCCATTCGAGCATTTCGGGGTCAAACTCATCTTGGCCGGTCATTGACCGCACCATCTGTGCGGCCCCATCGCGCCATCTGTGCTCAGGAAGGTTCTCTTCGCGAACCCAGGTTTTGAACGCCCTGCGGATCACATCGAAATCAAAAGCGGAAACGGTATCGCATTCTTCAGCTTGACCCACGATGCCCCCCGCGCTTTGGCGGGAGCACCTGAGGTGGCTTCCAAGCGCCCGGATGCCGTGAAAGACGGGCGACATGCAGATCATACGCGTGAAATAATGGGGCTTCGAGTCAATTCGCTCCGACTGAAGTCCCATACCTAACGGAAGGTTCGCTCTAGCGTAGGACACTCCTGGGTAGCGCCTGCAGGACGCGCAACAGCCAAGGCGGGCGCGGTGCTTGGAGAAAGCCCCACCCCACAGTCTTACTCCCATAAGCAAGCGGAACAATGTTTTTCAGCCTGAGTTGGAGAGAGGCAAGGGAGGCCGCAATGCCGATTTCAGATGACAAAAATGATCTGATCATCAGACTTGACTGTCCTTATTGTTCACACCCGATCGTCAAGAAGGGCTCCTGGTTCAAGGTAATATCCAGGTTCAAATGTGCGGGGTGCGGCACCCACGTGCATATGGCTATCCAGACAAACTTGCACTTTTCGAGCGGTATCAACGAACGCAAATTAGTTCCGCCACCGGCGAGGCTGACCAAGGGGGCGAAGCGGCGGAATCTTCGCTCAGGACTTCGACAGCAAATTGGCAGTTGAGCAATCGCAGCCATGCGTGAATATGGCGGAGAAGGACCATGCACGGGCGGGCTTGGGTGAGAGATCAGCGGCTCGCCGAAGCCGACGAACTCCGAGGCGCAGATAGCCTTGCTGCAGCGCGAACTGGCCGAAAAGGCGGCTTGTTCTGTTGGGACGTTCAAGATGGCCGAGCTTGGCCAAAAGTTGCGTTTGCACAAATTTCGCCTGAAGCTTCTTGAGGGTTGTATTGCTGGATTGTCTGATCTTGGGCTGCCCCCGAGAGGATAGACACGCGATAGGTTCTCTCCCACAACCTCAAATCCCAGCCGCTACAACCTCATCGACCATACCACCACCAGTGCCACCACGACGCCGACGAAACAGAATGCGACCCAGACGCCGGCCATGGATTGCTTCACTCAGCCAAGCCGGCATCGTGGTGCACGATGGCGTCCAGGAGAGCCTCGTACACACTGCCGGTTTCTTCCTCGATCTCAACGCTGCTAATGCCGATCGCTTTGGCGTCGGCGAATAGCTTTTGAGTAAGTTCGGCAACTGAGATGATGTCGGCGCCGACGGTCTCGGGGACGTTGGCCGAAATCCACTTGTACAAAAAGTCGGTGCCGCGGGTGCTCATCAGAAGATAAGCTGACGACGTTTATTAGGTTCCGCTGATGCGCTTCCCCTGCGTCAGAACGACGTTGGCACCCTTCGTGAACGAAGTGGAATGCGGCCACCCGCGTAACAAATGATGCTGCGATCATGCTGTTAAGGGTGTGTCGTAACTCGTCCGCTTCCACCGGCATTGGACGCTTGGGAGCCAACCAGGTGCTTTCGCCCCGCCAGGGATAGAAAGCCAGGGTTGAAGTCACCCCGGACCCAGGTCCAGATTCCGTTGAGATCACCGAATGCCTTGGCGAGCGGTTTGTCCGCGTGCGAGACGGCAAGGCAAGCATCAGCAGCTATGAGAGCGAATTCTACGCTCGCTCTTTCGCCGAGGTTCAGCGGATCGGCTTAGATCTCCCTCCAAGAAAGAAGTCCCAATGAGTACGGGCAGCAGACGTCATTCTTTGCGCAAACGGTCCTTTGAGGATGGCCTGCGATGCAGCCGCCCACGCTTTGCGTTTAGCTGCCGCCTTCGCCAGCCGCGGTTTCTGCTTCGATCGCCGCCAGTTTGGCTCTGATCTCTTTCGGATCTGGGTGTTCCAGCCCGACGACATCATTTCTCGTTTCGTTCAGCACTACGATGATTTCGTCCAATTTCGCATGGATGGCGGCCGTGTCGCGATACCCTCGGATCAGCACCACACCAGGGATGATGGTAGCGGCAACCGAAAGTGCATCGCGTTCGTCAGGCGGAATGGCTCCAACAGCATGCACAGAACCATCGCAATGACCAAGACATAGAGGCCGGGCGGGCGTGACAGGAAGTCAGCTGCGGAAAACGGGAATCGATTCATTCAAGGCACCTCCAGCCATTTCTGTGGCTGCGGCCGTCAGCGTCTATCACAAATGTTGCATTCGATCCGCCGCCAAGCAGGTCGGGATCGGGAAGCGAACCTAAACCAGCCCCAAAAAACGCTTCCCGCCACTGGAACCTTCCGGGCACGCGCGTGTTCAACGCAGAAATTCCGCCGGCGGAGATGACACACATGCCAGGACGCAAACCCAGTAGTGACCCCCCTGCGGACACCTACCCTTATCAACTCCAATCCTTCATGGAGAAGCACGGGCTTTCCAAGGACGCGGCTGAGGTCATTCTCCACACGAACGGTCCATCAAGACATAAGTGCGACCATGCGGCAAAAGCGTATTTGGAGGCCGTGCGCTTACGCCAAACTCGGTGGAAACCTCCGGCGCCGAGCATCCGGTCGTGACGAGAAGTAGCGCCGCCCTTCAGATTGCCAGATGTAGCCGGCTTGACTGCAAGTGTTTGTCTCGCCGTCACAGTACCGGTCCAGCAACCCGCAAATGATTTGTCATTTGGGGGCCGTCCGCGTAGCCACGGTCCCGCGATGGCCAATGTCCTCATTACTCACGAAACTGGGCCCGTTCCGACTCAAGCGCCAGGAACGGGCCATGGGGCAACAGTCACTAGCTAGAATCGCAAGACGACCGCAGGACGCCGTCTGCGATAGCACCGGACGCGACGCCGGCCATGCCGCCAGTAACTCCGGCAAACCCGTCTCCAGCCGCGCCGGCGATAGTGTCGGCGGCGATGCCAGTAGCGATGGTAGACTTGCTGCACTTCTGCCTGTGCATCTTCGTCAAAAGCATCGGCCTTTGGCGTCTCGAGTTCATCGAGAATGCCATTTCCGGCGACTGGAACACCGGCCATCGCGTTGATGGGTCGGACAGTACTTGCAAGGGCCGCTACCCCGGCGATGCCGAACATTGCAGTCAAGAAGGATCGCCGATCCATAGTAAACCTCCCAAGGTTGCATGAGCGAAGCGCCCCACGACATGTCAGCCAAGCACCATGCCCATCACCAGAAAGGTGACGGCTGTGGCGAAAATTGTCGCGAGCAACCACCACGCTTGGCCAACACTCTTATCCATTTGTTTTCTCCCACTTTTCGAAGGGACAACAATCAGGATTGGGGGCCGTTCCGTCGGGAATTCATGCTTGGACTATTGCTTTTGCCTGCAGGACCAAAGTCGGACCGGCATGTCCGACTGAAGCCCGGCGATGGAACGTTCGCCCCGGCACAAGGTTTGGTTCCCCGGACGCCGGCCAGTCCGGTCGGCGCCGATCTCAACGAGGAGTGAAACCATGAGAATGTACCTTTCTGCCGCCGCTGCGGCATTTGTTCTCTTGGCCGGTGTAGGCGTTGCTGCCGCCGAGGACATCATCATCCAGCCCGAACAGGACACGGTCATCCAAGAGTATGTAAAGAAACAGCCGCTGGCGTCGGTGAAGCTTCCCGGGGTGGAACTCAATGTCGGCACAGCTCTGCCCGATACAGTCGAACTCCATGAAGTTCCCAACGTCAAATATCGCTACGTAGTGGTCGACAACCGAACGGTTCTTGTCGATCCGGGCACCCGGAAGATCATCAAGGTCTATAACTGACCTTCGCCTCATCAAGTAAACGCCCGTCGCCTTCAATGGCGACGGGCAGACCATCAAGGATGAGTATCAGCATGTCGAATCATGACTCTAGAAAATCCGACGCTTTGGGCACGCGCGTCGCTAATCTCAAGGCGCGCATGCTGGAAGCTAAAATCACAGATAGCGAAATTCATAGTTTTAAGAAGGTCGCTGCCATTATGGATGGCGGTCGGGGCCGCATCGACGGCGACGATCTGATTGCCGCTTCGTTCCTCGCGGATCCTCTTGAATAGCCATGCCAACACATGCGCAAGAGCCACACGCGCAGGCCGAGATGCAGGCCCGCGACCAAGGCGGGACGCGGGCCCGGCCAAGTCTGCGGCCCTTGGCCAGCAGCAGTGCTGCCGCGTACACAACCTACGGTCCTATATGCCGTTCCGCTAATACAACAAAAAAAGCCCGCCACCGCGATGCGGCAGCGGGCAGTTTGGTATGGAGTAGCCGGAATCAACCGGCGCGAGTCAACGAACGTTGAAGATGTTGGTTGCGACCTCGTTCTCGTCGCTCCCAGGGGTCCAAAGAGCGACAAGTTGTTGTCTGAGCTGCGCCGTACTGAAACATCGCCGCGCCATAAAAGGATGCGCGTTCACGGTAAGCGGACCATAAAGGCAACGCTAAAAAAGGTACGCTTAAAAAGGCCCGCCCGAATGCGGAAACGGGCGGGCAAGGGAGGCGAAGTGTGCCGGTTAAACCAGTTAACGAGCGCCGGAGCGGTTGGTTGCTGAGCGTAGCTGCCGAATGTAGGCCTGACAGGCGCCGGCAACCGCTGACTGCGAGTCCTTTCGAAATCATCTGGAGCGGTTCTGCATCGCATCGAAGATGACGTCGAACACGCTGCCGACTTCTTCGGTCATCTCTTCCAGGCTGATGCCCTCTTTTTCGGCCACCTTATTAGCCTGATCGGCAAGGTCGGTAATTGCCGCAAACCGTAGTCGGCCGGTTCATGCCCTTCGGCGCCGTCCCGCATGCCCCTGGACGCGTTTCCGTTAGCGGATAGCACGGCTCGAGTGGATGAAAGCGCTGCCGACATAGCGGCCGGTCTTGCGATCAGCCATCAGCGCAAAGGCAGGTTTTCCGGGCTCGCGCTCTATGCCGAGAAGATCGAATTCGCCGATTGCATAGCATTTTGCCTTCAACCAGTTGGTCGACGGGCCGCTCCGATATTGGCCGACCGTGCGTTTCGACACACGGCTTGGTCGGCAAGATGAAAGATGCTCTTTGCGTCGCCAGGAACCGAGGCATTCGAACAGCCCGCGGCGGACAGTGGCAGGTACTCGAACGTCCGAAACATCCTGGCGCGCTCTAGATGAGCTTTGATAAGCGGGAAAACCAAGCCAGAACGGTATCAGCGTGAGAAGAGCCGCCCCTATTGTGGCACGGGGCCTCGATACCGCTGCGGTGGCGCAGCGCCTACAAGGTCGCGGATTGGCGGCTGCTGCTCAATGGGACGCACATCCACATCGGCCGTCTTTCGCACGAGCCAGGCGGGCAGAAGTTCCCTGAGTGCCGATTTGAGGTAAAGCATCACAGAGCGTCGCGGCTAATGGCGCGAGGGCGCAGTTGCTTCAGTCAGCCTTGCGATATCTCGCTCGACCTGTTGGGCGGCCGCGTCGGTTTCGTCCATGCTCCGCTCGAGTACGTGCTCCAGCAATGCGAGCCGGGCTTGGCGATAGATCGGCCCGCTCTTGGCGATTTCAGGGTTGAGAGGAAAGGTCGGTGTCATGGACTAGACTCCTTTGTCCCGTCGGCCCGGCTCATTCACAGAGCCGGGCCTGCAGTGGACGGAAATCAGTTCTGGATGATGACGTGACGATGGCGATGGGGGCGATCATCGCGCTTGATGACCACAACGTCGTCAGAGCGGTGCTTCCGCTTCCAATAGCGTTTGCCGTGCCAATGGCGCTTGCCGTGATCGTAGAAAGCTTCCCGGCCGTGCTTGCGATAATGGAGCCGCTGGCCGTCCTCATTTATGACAATCGCCGGCTTGTGGTGGTGGCGGTGATGCTTCGTTGTCACGACGACCGAAGCCGCCGAAGCAACCGTTGGCGCGACCAGGCAAAGGGCCATAGCGCCCAGAATCAGGGTGGTTTTCACGTTCAGTTCTCCGAATTAATTTGCCCTTCGCTGGGTAAACATAGCTGCCGGACTTTTGTTCCTCCTTGCGACCGCAAGGTCCAAGTTGGGACCAAGTGCCACGTCAGTATTGTGGCGTCACCAGGCGCTACTTTGGATCATCCTTAAGGGGATCATCCTTAGGGCGCAGCTGGTCGGATCCGATGCGACTACAGAGCATCGCAAGGCTGAGACAAACGCCGGTATCGTCGTCCAAAGCCTGATTTGCTTGATCAAGCGAACGCTCCGCACGCTTCACGCGCAGCCGGGCCTTCGCCGCTTCAAAGTCATAGATTTCGACCATCGTTCCGAATCCTTACGGTTCGAGGTCCCTTCGATAAACCAACCCCCCTCAACCGCTTTGGTTCCTGCGGCGGAACGCAAGCGATGGCCGGTCACCGTTATGCAGCGGGCACAATGCAAATTTGCCTCGCCGGCCAATTGCGCCGACGCGAACTGTTGCGGTCGGTCGGACAACGCCGTTGCCTGCCGCCTACGCTTTTGCTTCGTTCAACGAGGCGTCGTGCGCCTGCTGCTCGCGCTCCCATCTTTCCTCCTCGTCAGCTTCCTCTTTGTCCAGGTCCTCTCGTCGCTGCCTGATGGAGTTCATGGCGCTCTCATGGCGGCTACGAGCCCGTTCGAAAACGGCATTGGCCTTGGCAATCGCTCGTTCGCGTCGCCTTTTCTCACGCTCGCGCTCGGCCTCTGCTTTTGCGCGATCGAGGGGCCTGACGTTTGTTTTCTTTTTCGAGAGCCGCAGCCGCATTCAGTTCGCTTTCTCTGCAGATTTCGTGTCGGCTTTCTTGCCAACGTGCGGGCGTTGCACACGATCGTGCGCAGCTCGCTGACCCACGTCGGGTGCTCTCGGAAGCGCAGCCTTTTGAGTGAATTTCTCGCGCGATCCGACCGGCCGCCGCAAAACCACGCCTGGCGTGGCTATCGCTGCTTCAACCACTTTGAGGTCTTCCGTCTGTTTCGCGAACCCGCGCTTGAAGATGTCGGGGTCCGATCCCCATGCTTCTGCGGCAGCCTTCATCGATGGTGCGTCGACGGCAAGGTCGAAGAAGCCGATGGAGGTTTGATAGACTTTGAGTTTCTTAGCCATCCGACAGCGACCCTTACATGCACCGCGTTTTGGAATAGATCGACCTTTGCACCCTTTGCCCTCGGCGCCCGAGCCTTTGTCAGGCCGCTCGATAAGCTCGTGGTCCTGCAAGCTGCACGCATCGTCGAAGGTGCGGCAGATCTGGCACTAGTCGCGGCTTACAGGCCTCAGATTGCTGCAGAAAGGTCAAGGGAACATATTAGCCATATTAAATGTTTGAATGCTTATGGACAGCCGCAACCTACTCTCAGCAGATCAATTAAGAGCAGCACGATCCCTCCTGAACTGGTCGCGAGTTCGACTTGCCGCAAAGGCCAATCTTAGCGAAATGACGATCAGCGATTTTGAGAACGGCGTTAGGAAACCGCGTCCCCATAACATCGCGGCCATGCGCCAGGCGTTTGAGGACGCCGGAATTGTCTTCACCGTCGGAGGCACTCCATCGCTCGCCCGCCCTGAAGATAATAATGGTCTCGTCACCGACAATAGAATGTGGCGCCGCCGGCAGAGAAAGGCATAAGGGGAAACCCCGCCATCCCCTCTCTTTCGCGTTGCGCTGTGCTCTACCCTCATGCCTACATAAGCTCGCAGTCGCGTCGCGCGGCCATGCCGCCGACGAAGTGGCGGTCGCCTCCTGCATCCAACAGAGCTGAGCTCGCTGTGCAGTTCGTCGGATGCACCGGGGCGCCTCCTGCCCTGCTGTGCGCCTTACAGCCTAGGGGCGACTGTCACTCCGAAGGCCAGGAACTGCTCGCACCAACGCCGGGGATCAATTTGTCCTGTTAATCGACGTAACCGCAAGGTTCGTCAGTTTGTTGTTGGTGGCTTTTTCCTGGTCGAGGATCCTGAGCAACTTGTGCGCCTCATCATGCCCAAGATCCTTTGCCCATTCCCTCAGCGAGCCGTACCGGGATATCTCATAGTGCTCGACTGCCTGACAGGCCGCCAGCAGGCCGGAATCGAGGGCAGTTCCTGACGCTTCCTCCATCAGTCCGTCAGCTTCCTTGATGAGGCCCTCTATCGCGTCGCACTTCTCGCCAGACGCCTTCTTGCCTATCGACTTGAACACCTGCTCGAGCTTCTTGATTTGCCCCCTCGTCTCCTCGAGATGGTCCTCGGCTGCCTTCTTTAGCTTGGTGTCCTTCACGGCCGCAGCCACCTTGGGCAAGGCCTTGGTAATCGCGTTCTCCGCGTAATACATGTCTTGGAGGGTATGCTCGAAAATATCGCCTAGAGTTTTCATGGCAGTACTCCTTGGCCCGAATTGGCTTCCGGTGAAAGAGCGGGCAAGGTAAAAGGTTCCGTGCCTTTCACTTGGCCGTGGCACGTCCTGCCCAGGTGTCACGCTGGCTTATAGGGGGATTGCGACAGCTTACTGCGTGGTCAGAGGCGAAGACCCAGCATTAAYGCGGTCAGCGCTGCGCTCGCGGGTGTACCGCAACCAGCACTACCACTCCACCAAGGTTAGACTTGCCCTGCGCGAGCGAGCTACAGGAGGGGCTTCAAAAGCTGGCTCGGACAGCTCAGGAGGACTGCGAAGTCGACCTGAACCCGAGGGACTGAGCGTCGCAAGAGGGTTGTGAAAAACGCGTGATCCCTAGGACCACGCGCCTCAATCACGAGTAAGAACGTGCAAGCTCGATGATCGGATCAGCGTCTAATCATTCGAGCCACGGCGATCAAAATACATGCGCCGATGAAGCCGGCGACAAGATAGCCAAGCCAGCCGGTCAATGATACGCCCAGCAGCCCGAGAAGGACGTTGGCGACGATGGCGCCGACGATCCCTAAAATGATGTTCATGAGCACGCCCATATTGCTTTTCATGAACATCTCGGCGAGCCAGCCGGCGATACCGCCGATGACGATAGCAGCTATCCAACC
>NZ_JBFUEG010000044.1:0-8563 GCF_056404315.1 Mesorhizobium sp. P2_D6
TCGCAGGCGCCGCAGTTGTTGTCGTCGTTGCGGCGGGCTTTGTAGCATCTTCGGCTGTGGCTCCCGTGGCCCACACACCGGCTGTGAGGAGCGTGGCTATTGCTGTGGTAGCCAAGAGTTTGCGGAGCATGTTACGTTTCCTTTGTGCGTTAAGTGTTGATGCACGCCGCGTTCGACTTAACTGATTGCAACCGTTAGCCGAACGCGGCACCTTGCCATTTCACAACGGGCTTGGTGAGACACAGTTCCCTTCGCCGGCCGAATGCATTCCCATTTCGTCGGTAGACGCAAACTCCCGGGATCGTGAAATTATTAGGCTGCCATTCCATTGTTCGGCGCCTGACCAACCACGGCTTGACCATGCAGAGAAGCCATCTGGGCGCTCGACGGGGAAGATTGACGGCCCTTGGCAAAAGGCGGACAATCCTTAAGATGCCACTAATATAACAGCAACCTCGGATCCAATTTCCTAGACGCAATATGCGAAATTGTTCGTCGTGAGGAGGGGCCATGAAGTCCGACCAGGCGTTATTCGAAAAAGGCCTTGCAACATACCAAAAGGTGGTCGCGGCGAACTACATGGCTCACAGTGAGGTCTACGAAACGCTACGCCGAGTTCTGTCAGATGAGGTTTCTGACGGCTTCGTCTTTGCCGATCTGGCCTGCGGCACGGCCACTGGTTCAGCAGCCGCACTCACCGGCAGCAAGGTCACCCACTATATCGGCGTCGACATATCCCAGCAGTCGCTTGATGTTGCGAAGGCAGCGCTTGCTCCTCTCACCTGTCCGGTCCAACTGCGGTGCGAAGATTTTGTGGCGGCCATCGATCGCTGGGAAGGGCCGGTTGACGTTGTATGGATTGGTCAGTCACTGCACCATCTTCTTGCGCGGGATAAGGGCACCCTTATGCGCAAAATCCGCGACCTGCTGTCACCAGGCGGTCTTTTCATGATCTGGGAGCCAACGCTTCTTGAAGGCGAGGATCGCGAAGGTTGGCTGGCGCGATTTCATCAGGTACGACCGGAGTGGGCGGAGGTTTCTGACGAGGAGTTCGCCGCCTTTGAGAGTCACTGCCGCGCATCAGATTATGCCGAGACGGCCGCTACTTGGATTGGCATGGGCCGCGATGCGGGTTTCCGAACTGCGGACGAGTTGATGATCGTGCCGAATAGACTGGCACGCGTCTACCGGTTCCGTCACTAAATCCCGACAGCGCGCCTGTTCGGTGGGCAAACATTTAACCCTGCTTCTGTGATGGGCGCCTCATGGGCTTTGGACCGGAGGCGGCAAGCTCGTCTGGGCGGTCGACACCGCCCCGTACTTTGCGTCCGAGACCTTTCGCAGGCTGACGGCCAAAGCAACGCCACTGATGATGACCAAAAGGCCGCCAAGGACAATGGGCGGTGAGGGCCACTCTGAGAATATCAGGATGCCAAAAAGGCATGCCCAGATTACAGTAGAATATTCCAACGGACCCACAAGCGATGCCGGCGCGAATCGGCAGGCTTCGAAGAAACACAGCTGCGCCAGATAGATTTGGACGCCAAGAGCAAGCATGAGTGCACTGTCGAACAGTGTTGAAGGGATCTGCCATCTGGTGAACCGGGCGCTCAGCAGCATGAAGACGATGCCAGTGGTGAAAAGTTGAACGTCCGAACTTTCGCGCGCGCCACCTTTCCGGGTGAAGACCACAGCAGTCGCCCACAGCAGGCCAGCTCCCAAAGCGATGAGAGAAGGAACTGGACTGACATCGCCTGCAGGATTGGCAGCGATGACCGCGCCTACAAAACCGAGCAGAATGGCAATCCAGTGGAACCTACGGATGCGTTCGCCAAGCAGGATAGCGGCGAGCAGCACGCCGATCAGCGGCGACGTGGAGTAAAGAGTGGTAACGGTCGCAAGTGGCATGAGTCCGGCCGCGACGAAGAAGCCAAGCACCGATAAGAAGTGGATGACAGCGCGCAGCGCGGTTATTATTTCTTTAAGAGTAAAGAAGAATTTGCCGGCTCGGTTCTGGACGCGCCTATGAGCGTCATTACGTGAATATGCGCGCGGATATCTTCCAAGACAATTCCTATAGCCCCCTGCAACGGCTTCGCAACTATTTCGATGCGGTCGAGCGTCTCCACATGAGCGAAGCGCCTCTCGGGGGATGTCTTTTCGGGGTCCTGAGCCAGACCGCAGCGGCGCGCAGCCCGGAGTTCAGGGCAAGGCTTGCAGGGGTGTTCTCCCGCTGGGAGGCACAGCTGCGCGAATTGCTGGAAGAGGCCCAGGACGCGGGCGAAGTCGATCCGGACCCTGATGCCAGCGATGTCGCAGCCTTCCTTATCGATTGCTACGAGGGAACCCTTGTCCGCATGAAAGTTGATGGCGACCGAAATTCTTTCCGCAGGTTCCGGCGCCTTGCTCTTGCACCTCTCGGGTAGAAACAATCACAGTGATGAAAGTCGCCAGATATTGTCGAAATAGTTCGGCACAATTATACCGAACCACAAGTTCCCCCGGCGCGGCGCCCCCGTCGCCTGTCGCATCCGTCAAAAGGTGCGGACTCATAGTGGGCATCAGGCGGCGGCGAAGGGCGAAGCATCGACCCTGGCCATGCCTTAGGTTTTTCCCAGCATTGTGACGATCTTGTGCTAACTTCAAAATCGGTTTGCACTGGGACTTGCCGAAGAATGCCGAGGATCAGCCTAGACCATCGGTTGGCGACACGTGCCGATATGCCGGCGCTGGGTATACTGATGAATGCAGCCATCGGCGAGCTTCAGAAGCCGTTCCTCACAGCGGAGCAGATCTGTTCGAGCCGAGCAATCATGGGGCTCGATACGCAACTCGTTGACGATGGGACATATTTCATTGTGGAGCAAAATGGCGTCTTGGCCGGGTGCGGCGGATGGAGTCGGCGCGCAACCCTCTACGGCGGCGACCGTTCACCCGGGCGCGATGCAGCGCTGCTTGACCCGAGGAAAGACGCTGCGCGTGTGCGTGCCATGTATACGCATCCCAGCTTCATCCGCCGAGGCGTGGGTCGTCTAATTCTCGCGCTGTGCGAGGACGCCGCTCGCGGGGAGGGCTTCACAAGTGTCGAGCTTATGGCAACGATGGCCGGCGAACCGCTCTATCGGGCCTGCGGATTTGAGGCGGTTGAAGAAGTCGTAGACAACAGAGGCGGAGCGGGCGTGCCGCTGTTGCGGATGAGGAAGGCATTGTGAATGATCGGTGGGCTCGCACTCACAGCCAGTAGCTGACGCTACGCTATAAGTGGTCCGGCCGGGAGGTTGCCTATGCCGCAAATCAGAGCCATGACTGTACAGGACGTGCCGTTGGTATCGCGGCTCATGGGCGAGTCTTGGCGCAGGACCTACTCGCCAATCATCGGCGCGGAAGCTACGGCCCGGATTTCGGATGAATATCACTCGCCACAGCGGATCGCTTCGGAACTGACGGACGCCAACAAAATGTCGTTCGTGGCAGAACGGACAGACGGCTCGATCGCTGGCTATGCGATGACCGAGACGGATGAACCTGGCAACGTCATCCTTGGCCGGCTCCACATCGATCAAAGCGAGTACGGCACTGGGCTAGCTTCTGATATTTTGCACGCTGTCATTGCCGCCCAATCGGGAATCCGCAGCATTGCCCTCGAAGTACTCGAGGGAAACGACCGCGCGATGGCCTTTTACCGCAAGCATGGTTTTGAAGTAGTCGATCGCAGGGCAGCCTCGCACGGCGCAGAAGGCCATGCATCGTTCATCATGCGGAAACTGCTACCACGCGCCTAGCCGGAACAGGTGCGCTCGCCCACTACCCATCAGCCCGGCCCCTGGTAGCGCTGCTTCCCGAACGTGTCCACCTTCGAGTGACAGCTTCGTGTGATCAATGTCGGCGCTTTCGGCGGTGACTGAGAGCGGCGCGGAAAACTATTACCTTCCGTCATGAAATCTGAGATCATCTGGCAAATCCAAGGGGGTCGGCGCCCAAAGTAGAAGCTGCGATTCGTGTGAGCGAACTCTATGCTGGAGAAACACGATACTGTCGTCGTCGGCGGCGGACAGGCGGGGTTAGCCATGAGCTACCATTTACGCCAACGTGGCCGCGAGCACATCGTGCTGGAGCGGCGGCGAATCGCCGAGCGATGGAGGACCGAACGCTGGGATTCGCTGCGCTTCCTACTGCCGAACTCATATCTAAGATTGCCAGGAAAGCCTTATGCGGGATCCGACCCGGATGGGTTTGTTCATCATTCGGAAATCTTGCGCTTCGTCGCCGACTATGCGGCAGAAATCGCGGCCCCGCTCCGCACTGGCGTTGACGTTACCAAACTCAGTCCTGATGAAAACACCGGCGAGTATGTCCTTGAAACTTCATGTGGCGAGGTCCGGGCACGGCATGTTGTCATCGCCACCGGTCCGTTCCAGCGTCCCCTAATCCCAGACTATAGCTGCGCTGTGCCGAAATCCATTTATCAGATCGACGCCATCCGCTACCGCAGTCCGGAAAGTCTTCCGCCGGGTCCCGTACTGGTAGTGGGCAGCGGCAACTCCGGCTGTCAGATTGCCGACGAACTTCTGCGCAGCGGCAGGCGGGTATTTCTGGCGATCAGCCGCCATGCCCGCGTGCCCCGGCGTTATCGCGGCAAGGATGTCATCTGGTGGTACGAAAACTTGGGCCGCTTCGATGTGGACATCGACACCTTTCCAGGCAGGAGATATCCTCCGCCCATCGTCATAACGGGTGTGGATGGGGGATACGACCTCGACCCACGTAGCCTCGGCCTTGCGGGTGCGACGCTTGTCGGACGCGTGTTGGGTATAAGCGATGGCATGCTGATGCTCGCTGGCGACGCCGGCGAGTTGCTGGCCGCAGCCGACAAGAGCCATGCTGGTTTCATCGAGGTGGCGGATGCGCTGGCGGCCACAATGACTTCCGAACTCCATCAAAAGGAGACATCGGCGCCACTGGCGCCTGCCCGTGTCGATGGCATCCGCAGACTGAACCTGCGCCAAGAAAACATCGGTAACGTCATTTGGGCAACTGGGTATGGCTATAGCTTCGACTGGTTGAAGCTGCCGGTGACCGATGCCAATGGCGTTCCAATCCAACAGCGCGGCATAACCGCCTGCCCCGGAGTCTATTTCCTCGGACTGCACTGGATGCACACGTGGCGGTCAGCCATTCTTCCCTTCGTCGGCCAGGACGCGGCCTATCTCGCCGATCACATTGACCGCTTATGTTTGACGTGAATGCCTCCACGCGTGCATCCTGCTCGACGGCTTACCAGGAAGGTCGATGTTCGAGATTCCAAATAATAAGGTGGCGATCATCACCGGATCGACAAGGGGCATCGGCTTGGCGATAGCCCAAGCTTTTGGGCAAGCCGGAGCCAAAATTGTCATCTCAAGCCGCAAGAAGGAGAATTGTGAGGCAGGTCTCAGACACCTCAAGATGCAAGGGATCGAAGCGATTTCCCAACCTTGTAACATGAGCAAAAGAGATCAGGTCGAACAACTGGTCAATAGAGCCATTAGTCAGTACGGCCGTCTGGACATTGTCGTCGGCTGCGCGGCTTCCAGCCCCTTCTTCGGATCTCTCACCGACATTGAAGACTCTGCTTTTGAAAAGATCTTTGCCACCAACCTGCAGGGCAATCTCTGGCTGTGCAAGGCGGCGCTTCCTCATATCGCAAACGCTGGAGGCGGATCGGTGATAATGATTTCGAGCATTGCCGCCCTGCGCGGTACTGAGGGCATCGGTGCCTATGGGGTTTCGAAGGCTGCGCTGATCCAACTGACGCGCAACTTGGCGGTTGAGTGGGGTCCGAAAGGTATTCGCGTCAATTCCATAGCGCCCGGCCTCATCAAGACGGAGTTCGCGCGGGAACTGTGGGAAGATCCGGAACGGCTGGAGAAAATCGAAAATCGCACGCCACTTCGTCGGATAGGAACGCCAGAAGACATTGCCGGGGTTGCTCTGTTTCTGGCGTCCGATGCCAGCGCCTATGTAACGGGGCAGGTCATCATCGCGGACGGAGGCGAACTGATTTCCTGAATCCTCCGCCAACCTGTCACGTGGAACAGAGACGAGCACGGGTCGATCCTCATGAGTTTCGCAGCCCACCCCATTGACACCAACCTCAGCGCTTCAGCCGAACGATATCCCACAAAGCCCGCCGTCTTCATCGACGATCGTGTCGTTACCTATGAAGAACTCGATCAATTGGCAAATGCGGTGGCCGCGTTCCTGCAATCCACATTGTCGCTGGCGCGCGGCGAGTTAGTGCTGCTTATCCTCGAGAACGAGCTGGAATTCATCGTTTCCTATTATGCTGTGCTGCGAGCCGGCGGCGTCGTCGTTCCCATAAATCCGAGAAAGACGGCGCGCGAAGTGCAGCAGATCCTGGCTGATGCGAGGCCAGGACTCGCGGTCACATACGGCGCTCAGGCGTCACTCTTGGTGGCGGGGCCGATTGAATGCCTGCGCGGTGGATTGATTGTTGGGGCCCCAGAAACCAACCGATTAAATGTCGGCCCCGCCGGACAGCAGTGGGAATCCTTCGAGCGGGCCACAGATTGCGGAGAGATGCCTGCAAAGCGAGGGGTGCAAAGTCATGACCTTGCGCTGATCGTCTATACCTCGGGCACCACAGGCGATCCGAAAGGGTGCGCACACCTGCATGGCGGGATCCAGCGCGCTATCGCAAGCACACGCAAGGCCAGCGCTATCACGTCGGATGATGTCGCTCTGGTAAGCCTTCCGCTTTACCACGTCACCGGCATGCAAAGCTCTATGAACGTGCCGATCGCAGCGGGCGCGGCGCTTGTCCTTGCAGGGCGGTGGGATCCGGAGATCGCCGCAAAGTTGATCGAGCGTCACAAGGTCACGTGTTGGCGCAACATCGCGACCATGATGAAAGATTTTGTCGAAGCGACAAGTATCGCAAGATTCGACCTATCGAGTCTGAAGTTCCTGGGTGGCGGTGGTGCTGCCATGCCAGTTTCCCTGCACGAGCGGGTCTATGCTGTCACCGGCCTGCACTATATCGAGGGGTTCGGCATGACTGAAACCATGGCGGCGACGCACATGAATCCGCGCGCTGCGCCGAAGCCGGGATCGATCGGCCTCCCGCTCGAGGGCGTTGAAGCGAGTATCGTCTCACTTGACACAGGAGAACCTTGCAAGACCGGCGTCGACGGAGAGCTTGCTATCGCCTCGCCGCAACTGTTCAGCGGATATTTCGGCCGGCCATCGGAAACGGAGGCCACCTATATGCATCGCAATGGGAAGAAGCTCTTTATGACAGGCGACATAGGCCATGTGGATGCCGACGGCTTCTTCTTCATCACCGATCGCCGCAAACGGATGATCAACATCTCCGGGTTCAAAGTCTGGCCTGCCGAGATCGAGAAGGTGCTGATGTCGCATGCCGATGTCGCCGACGCGGGCGTGCTTGGCATCGAGGACGAACGGCGCGGACAGTCGGTCAAGGCTCTGGTCGTGCTGAAGCCGGGCAGACCTGAGGAGGATGCTTCTGCAAAATTGACCGCATGGTGCAAGGAGAACTTATCGTCGTACAAGATTCCACGAATTTTCGAGTATAGAAAATCTCTGCCCCGTACATCGACAGGAAAGCTCGATTGGAAAGCCTTGCGTTAATTGTTTCGCGGTCCCCGAGATTATCTGTCGTTTGTAGTTCATGGTTTTTGGAATTCCTTGAGACGTGTCCCGTCGCCATTAGAACACTTCTCGATCCCAATCGTTCCAAGAGGCAGAGCCTGTGCTTCAGCTGGTATGAATCCGTGGGGCTAGCGATTTTCGGTCATTTCACGTTTGCGCATTCCCGAAACGATGATCCGCCCGGGCGGTGGGTTTTGGCTGAGGGAGACGCCGGAAAGCGTTCGAAGGGTCGAGCTACCGGCGGAACGCATGTTCTCCTGGAGAAGGTTGGATGTCGGTTTCTCTCCCTCTACCAGTCCTCACAAACGGCCCGCGACAACAGTTGGCAACCGAGGTTATTCTTGCAAGCTGGCAGCCGCGCGCCCGGTGATTGTCAACCAGTCGTGAACTCCACCGATCTAGACAACAAATCCGGCGTCAGGGCAATTCGACACCCTCTCGCCGCGCGGAAAATGCCTCACGCAGCAACCTCTCCTCACGGATTTAGTCTAGAAGGGATGAAGTCTACCGCCTTCCGCCGGCCATCCTTATGGAAACAGGTAGTCGCCGCAGGCCAAGCATCGCCGCGGCACCGATCAACGGTCCAGGCGCTAGAAACAAGAATGCCCAACGCCAGCCACCAAGCAAGGCCGCCACGCGCGGGGTCAATCCGATGACAAGCACCGTAAGCGCAAAGCCGAGCCCGAGTTGGACTGACAGCGCTGTACCGACAAAGCGCCTGTCGCCAAGCTCCGTCACCGCCGCGGAGAATTGCGCGGAATCACCGATGACTGAGATGCCCCAGACGACGGCGATCAAGACGAACAGCCAGAGCGGACCGTGGAAGACAAAGCCGATAGCCAGCGCGCAGAGAGCAGACACAATCATCATTCCTGCCGTGGTCAGGCTG
>NZ_JBFUEG010000045.1:0-7871 GCF_056404315.1 Mesorhizobium sp. P2_D6
TGAAATCCACCTCTGGTTCGATGGCATGAGAGCGATTCTTTAGGGTTACCGTTCCTATGGAATAGCTGCGGTTGACCCACAGGAAAAGCGAGCCAAGGCGTTTCCCGAGCGGATGCCAGGCCGACTTGGCGACCGCAGAGATTGCCATATCCGTCGAAGGACACCTGTCGTAACCCGAGGAGTAACGTGCATGCATCTGAATGTGACCACTCACATTGGCTGCCATGCGATTGTTCGGCTCCAGATATGCCGAGATCGCTATCCCCGGATGCTCCTGGAGGCCTTGGCCAACACCTGCGACGCCCGCAATCACCGGGATACCTAGCTTTGTGAGTTGTTCGGCCAACCCGATACCGGAGCGCATCAAGATGGCTGGTGAATGCAGAGCTCCAGCGCAGAGAATGACCATGGAAGTCTCGAAGATCTGGCGGCCAGAGCTGTTTTCCGTCTCCACGCCGGTGACGGCCGATCCGGAAAAAACAAGACGTACCACCGAGGTTTTGGCCAAAATTTTCAAATTGGGCCGCGCACGCACGCTGTCGGTCAAGTAGGCCATTGCCGTAGAAGCCCGACGACCGTCGCGGTTGGTCAAAGGCACAACGGAATATCCGTCGCCAAACGCGCCGTTAAAATCCGGCCTGAAATGAATACCCGAAGCCTCATACGCAGTCGATACCGCCTTGATGAAGCCCGACCATTCCGATTGTCGAACACGTCTGATCGGCAGCGGACCATCCTTGCCGTGAAACTCGCCATCGAAATCCAAATCGGCTTCAAGACGACGGAAGTAGGGTAGAACCTCTTCCCAACTCCAACCTGCAGCACCGCTTGACGCCCATTCATCATAGTCTCCGGGACCACCGCGGTTGGCCACTTGGGCATTTATGCTGGAACCGCCACCCATCACCCGGGCCTGCTCGTAGTGAACTGCCTTTCGGCCATCTCGCATCAAGGTCGCTTTGAGGGATGACCACTGATAGTCGGGATTGAAGTAGGCGCGAGTAGGATCGGCATCGAGGATGTCGTCAGGAATGGCGTTCGGCGGCGTATCAGGACCAGCCTCAACGAGCAGCACCCGACTTCCACCGGCAGAAAGTCTACTCGCCATGACGCAACCAGAGGAGCCACCGCCAACAACCACGTAGTCGAACATCATATGATACCTTTCAGTCAGGCGAGGGCTGAGAGCCCCCTAGTCGCGCGTATGAAGGAGCGGCGCCGTCGTCTATCTCGCTGCCGCATAAACTCAAATCTTTCTACGCGGTGTACATGCAAATTGATATTCGCACGTTAAGCTCTAAAATAGAGAGCCCTCGCCCTCTGGCGGGACTACCCGTCGCGCCTCTGCAGGTAGGCTTCCACCCCGCCTGCCGAAATTGCCTCCTTTCATTGATAGGAGGTTTTGCGGCGGTTCCAGACGATCGGATCTGTAGCGTCGCGCCAGGGAAAGGACGCCTTGGGCGGACCGATAGTTCCGATGCGGGCGATTACTCAGCAGACGCTCGATAAAGATCGCTGTGTTGTTCCCAAGTTTTGCCGCTTCCCTCCCAAATGTGTGAGGTGTCCTGTTGACATAGCCCTGGTGCGACTTCGGCATTTGCTCATTGACGGTGATGTGGCCTGAACGCTGCGACCTTCGGATGTGATTGCCAAGCAGCACGGCTCGATTATTCCGTACTCCATGCGCGGCGTGCCGCGCCTGTTCGAGGATTTGGCGCTCGCCCGTCTCGACGGCCGCTTCCCACGCCTCATCGACAAACTCACCCGCACACAATTGCTCATCCTCGACGACTTCGGAACCCACAGCCTCACCGACCAGCAGCGCTCCCCATCTGTCGAAATTTTGAGGAACGCTATCGCCGCAAATCCACCCTGATCACCGGCCAGGTCCCGGTGGTCAGATGGCATGCGCCAGACACAGGTCTTGGACTTGTCGGTCTCGGCCATGATTGTCGAGGTGCCCAGATCTTCGGCGCTCAGAAGGACAATACGTGCCCGCCAGACATGCTTCTGCGGGCTTCCAGGGGGGCCGCAACGATCTCTTGCAAGCGCTGACGGTCGCTGGCCGAAACGGTGGAGAAGATGCCATTGCGCATGCATCAAACTCGCACGGAATAAAAATCGGACTCTCTTGATCCGATCGCTCCACTAGCTTTTCAGGAATTCGGTGAGTGTGGCGACTACGCCGCGATTGGCTTCTTCGGTCTGACCGTCGTTCGCAGCTCCGCACGGCGGCGCAACCTGAAACGCTCTGCAGAATATAGCCCACCCGCCATGAGATAATCATCGACCGCTTGCGGACATGCGGCTGGATCTTGTCCTGGCTGACGATCCCGCCCAAAAAAACAAAAAATCCATCCGTGTCGCCCTCAATTGCAGCAATGTTCGGCGACGATTTACCCTTCGCCCGAGGGCACCTGCGCAGGTGCGGAGACGTGAAAGGCCGCTGATTGTTTCCTGTTGGGTCGGAAATGGGGTGATCGACCAATCCACGGCAGCTGCAGTATCGCCTCGGTCTGAGGAGGGCTCGGTGAAGAGGCGATGACATATCCGATGCAGTCTCCGAAATTGCCTTTCCTGACGATCGGCGTCTGGGACCCAACAAAAAATCTTACCTCGGCGACACCTGGTATAGCAGCCGCCTGACTATTGCCGTCGATCAATTCGAGGGTGCCATCGCGATCAGGAACCAAGTACCGCGCGGCCGCAGTCTGCGACTGCCTTCTGCGCAAATCCCATTCCTCGCGAATGACAAGCTTAATGTGCTCGGTGATGAGATCGACACCGTAAGACAGCTGAA
The DNA here is from genome assembly GCF_056404315.1 of Mesorhizobium sp. P2_D6. Taxonomy (NCBI): domain Bacteria; kingdom Pseudomonadati; phylum Pseudomonadota; class Alphaproteobacteria; order Hyphomicrobiales; family Phyllobacteriaceae; genus Mesorhizobium; species Mesorhizobium sp. P2_D6. The sequence goes on from NZ_JBFUEG010000045.1 coordinate 2,801, forward strand.
TCAGTTGAGGTTCGGGCGCGCCAGGAAGGCGCGGATTGACTTCAATGACTACCGGGCCGGGGTTCGTCCAGCGCAATTCAAGGCCAGTTGGCCCCAGCCAGGGTCGAGAGCTCGCAAACAGCTCAGCGAAACGCCAGCTATATGCTTATGTTCCTCATCAGCGAGCGGAGCCGGAAAGGTGGATTCAAGAAAGACGAAATGTGGCAGTGGGCCAAAGTCAACAGCGGAAATCCCAACGACCTGCTCTCCCATTATGGAGGCACCATAGTAGGGGCCTTGTGCGAATTCTTCGACCAGTATCCTCGGCGAAGACGGCCATATGTGCTTCCCGCCCAACAGATAGGTCGTAGGGTCGGCTAGCTCATCGACGTTGCGGCACAATCGGACACCGCGGCTGCCGGTGCCGACCGCTGGCTTGAGAATCACCGGCAGGCCGATTTCCGCGGCAGAGCTTTGTACGTCTGTGGCATTCGCTGCCAAGCGATAAGCCGGTACTGGAACCCCGGCTCCCGTGAGGAGCTGGCGTTGAACGAATTTGTCGCAGCATCGTTGGATGGAGAAGGGGTTCGGTCCCGGTAGATCGAAATACCGGCAGAGTTTGCCAACTGTGGCATAGACCGACTGCTGTGCGCTAGTAATGCCGGCCATGTCATAGGTCGCACGCAGCCGGGCACATGCATGGATCAGCGCGTCGAGATTGTCTGTATTGACACAGATTGCCTCAATTCTTTCCGCCGCAACGCAGTCATACTGAGCTGGATTAGCCGACAGGATAATTGGATGAAGGCCGAGACGCCGGGCCGCTTTCACGTATATCGGCATATTATTTGCGCCTTCAACCAGGATGAGCGCTCTTCTTGCCATTGGCTGTTGACTCCCACGTTGCGTGCTGTCCGAGCGCAAATCGGCATCAGTTCTTGTTAGCTGTCCGTGACCTCAGGCCTCGCGGTGAACATACCATCGTCAGAGATTTGCGCTCATGAAGCTTGTGTAAATTTACCGTAAACAGCAGGTTCGCTCCGAGCGACTTTGTGTCTCAAGGCCGCGGGGTGGTTTGGCTTCATCGTCATGGCGCGTCCGGCGGAAGATGTATCTTGTTGGGCGCGGGAACGCCGGGCATCACCCGGTAGCCCACGGTTCCGGCTCCGTCCTTGGGAGCCGCCGCGGCAGTGGCTCCTGACATTACTCTTAATTCCGCACCTAGACGTTATGAGCATAGAGTGATTGGCCTCCCGCCCTTTCGTAGACGAGGGTTGCTTCTTTATTCGACAGGTTGAAGTCAAGCGCCTGTCGAGCTTTCCGCCTCGCCGGCGGGACGTCTTTCGAGGGTTATGCTTCTCTACGGGATCGGCGCTCGGCCTTGATGGGGGGTTAGAAGAATGAGGCGGAACAAATCTCGGGAGCGTCCTGGCCGTTGTGATGCGACCGTTACTGCAACCCCCGCGGACTCACTCATCCATTGTCCCGCGAAGGACGCCCTTTTCCGCCGGCAGAACGATCGTTCTGCGATCATGTTAATCTCCCTGTTCGACCACTGGCGACCATCTCCTCGGTCCAACCCGGTTCGGCTCTGCCGGCGCGCGCAGGGGCCGGTCAAGGGTGGCCGAAGATCAGCGCGCAGCGAACTGCCCTTGACCGGCCACTAGTGCACGTCCTGTTTAATCCGGTTCATATCCTGCGGCTTTGAAGTAGTTGGCACATTCGGCTGGGGTGAAGAGGTCGACGACTGCCCCGAATGCGCGGCGACAAACAAGGTGAGACTCGCATTGCCTCGTCGAAAATGTTCCTGAATGTTCAACCGTTGCGTCACATAAGTTGCTCCCTACCGAGGGGTATGAGCAGGGGCGACGATGGGACGGCTGAGCATGGCGACAAGGAAAGAACTGACGACGGCGGTTTCAGAGCGCTATCGTGCTTCGACGCGAGCGGAGAAGGCGAGAATTTTGGATGAGTTCGTCGTTATCACGGGCTTTCACCGCAAGCACGCGATGCGGCTGCTACGACGCCGTGAGGGGCCGTTTTCAGGCCGGCGAGCGCGGCCGCGGATTTATGATGAAGCGGAACGCAATGGGCTCATATTGCTCTGGGAGGCGTCTGACCGCGTCTGCGGCAAGCGGCTGAAGGCGTTGCTGCCCGTCCTTCTCGAGGCGAGGGAACGACAGGGTCATTTTGACCTAGCGCCGGAAATTCGGGACAAATTGCTGGCGATGAGCGCGGCCACGATCGACAGGACGCTGGGACCGATCCGAGAAGGCTTGGGACGTCCCCGACGACGGCCCGCGGCGCATGCCCTGCGACGGAGCATTCCCATTAGAACGTCGGCGGATTGGGACGATCCAGCGCCAGGCTTCGTTGAGGCGGACCTCGTGGCCCATAGCGGCCCCTCGGCTCGCGGCAGCTTCATCCAAACCCTCGTGCTCACCGACATCGCGACCGGCTGGACGGAATGTGCGCCGCTGCTGGTTCGCGAACAGACGCTGTTGAGCACGGTGCTCACAGAATTGCGCAAGCAACTGCCTTTCGCGCTTCTCGGCCTGGATACGGACAACGACACCGTTTTCATGAACGAGACGCTGAAGGCCTATTGCGACGCCGCCAACATCGTCCTCACGCGCTGCCGCCCCTACCGCAAGAATGACCAGGCCTTTGTCGAACAGAAGAATGGCGCCGTGGTGCGTAGGATGGTCGGATATCGTCGGTTCGAGGGGCTGGAGGCCGCCACTCTGCTAGCGAAGCTCTACCGGTCAGCGCGGCTGTTCGTGAATTTCTTTCAGCCATCGTTCAAGTTGATCGCGAAGCAGCGTGACGGCGCGCGTGTGCGCAAGACGTACAGTCCACCGGCTACGCCGCATCAGCGTCTGGTTGCCGACGCGCGCACCTCAGATGCAGTCCGCTCCCGTCTGCAGGAAATCTACGCCGGGCTCGATCCTGTACTGCTATTGCGCGATATCCGCGCCGTGCAGGAGCGACTCGCTGCGCTTGCCGATACTCCGCCGGCCATCCGCCCTGACGGGCAACTCAGCCAATCGACCTTTTCCTGGCGAGTTTGCGGACAGCTTGGAAGGATGGAGCTATCCGGCCGACGAATCGCCCGATTGTGAAAGCCAAAAGAGGGCGGGGGCGTCCTGACCCTCTCGTCAAGGCGACTGCCGACTTGCGAAATTGGTTCGAAGCCGAACCATGGCGAACCGGCAGCGAACTTCTGTCACGACTGCAGGCCGAGTATCCCGGCGATTACCCGGACAAACTGCTTCGAACCCTTCAGCGTCGGCTGAAGGTCTGGCGCAGGGAACAGGCGGACGCGCTGCTGTTTGGCCCCTTAAACAACGAGCAACCGATCCCGGAGATCGCAAGGCCATACTGAGGCTTCCTGGCGCTCGCCAAGGAGGCGCGGCGCTGCGAAACCCCGGCCATCTACGCGCCGGGCCTCCTTCACCTAAGCCGGGAGCAAAATGGATGAGGCAACATTCGAGCCTCAGGAGCATCGTTGGCCTGAGGCAATACGCCGTCTCATCCAGATTGTCGCGCCCTAGCGCCGACCGCGTCCCACAGAGCCTTGATGGTTCTCTCGGCCTTTGCTCGCAGCTGCGCTTTGAGTTTGGCGAAGGTGTTCTCAATCGGATTGAAGTCGGGACTGTAGGGCTGCAGGTAGAGAGCACGCTCGCGCCTGCGGCCTCAATCGCGTCGCGCACACCGGCGGCCTCGTGAGCGGGCAGATTGTACTACGTCACCCTCCGACAATGTCGGGACCAGCACTGCTCGACATAGGCCAGGAACACGTTACCATTCATAGCGCCGTCGTAGACGAAGGGCGCAGTCATGCCCGTCAGCCGCAGCGCTCCGGTGAAGGTCGTGGTCTTCCACTGGCCATGCGGCACGCCGGCCCGGCAAAACTGGCCGTCGCTTGACAGGCGGGTCTCGACGGCTTTTGGATCCATCGAATCCTGGAGGCATGGGACCGAAAGCCATGTCGTCGACGCCTCCTCGATTGCCACGTCGCGCCGGCGGGTCGTGCCAAGACCGACAAGATCGATCGTGAGGCGTTGGTGCGTGCGATGCTCGCCTACAAACGAGGCGAGCCGCGCGTGTGCGCGATGGTTAGGGTACCGAGCGTCAAGGAGAAGGACCATCGACGCATCGGCCGTGGAGAGGTTCTGGTTGGTGGGCGGACCTGCCATTAATTTACGGACAAGTTCAGGGAACGTTACAACAATCCCGTCATCCTGCCCTTAGAGTGACCGACCAGGATGGCGTCTTTTCAGGTTCAGAGCTTGCAGGCACGGGCGTGACACCGACGACCATCGCCGATGAGGTAGTCGCCATTGGTCAATCAAATCGAATAAATCGGGCGCAATTATTTTGAAGTTGCCGGTGAGAGCGGGGATTGTCAGATACCACGTTGAAGTCGCGATCCGGTGGACGTCATCGAGGTCGTCGTGCAGGAATTAGGCTCGACCAGCGCGGATAGGAGCTCTTCCGTCGCTTTGAACTCGAGAAGAATGGTGCCTGACGCGCCGGATCAGGTTGCTTTCGGCTGGTCACGATCTCAAGAAAGAGGCGAGGTCGTATTTCTTGGAGTCGCTCAACCAAACCGTCATCTCGCTCCGCAGCCCCCACGACAATTGAACTACAATTTATCAAGCGAGCGGTGACGCTGTGACGGTGCATTCCGCCACAAACGGTTTGCCAAGCTGACAACGGAGGCGAGGGCGTGTGCTCGGGATGGTTCCCGCGACCAAAAGGAGCGAACGCACCGTCACGATGAGATGCCGATTGACCTGCCACGGGTAATTTCCTCCATCTGAGATTAGAGTCCGGCCTCGATTGAAGGACGGACTGATGAAGAGAAAGCGGTTTACGGAAGAGCAGATCATCGCGGTTCTGCGTGAGCACGAAGCGGGGGCGAAGGCGGGCGACCTGGCGCGCAAGCATGGGATCTCCGAGGCGACGCTGTATAACTGGAAGGCGAAGTATGGCGGGATGGACGTCTCCGATGCCAAACGGCTGAAAGCCTTGGAAGACGAGAACGCGAAGCTGAAGAAGCTGCTCGCCGACCAGATGCTGGAAGCGT
>NZ_JBFUEG010000046.1:0-7265 GCF_056404315.1 Mesorhizobium sp. P2_D6
CTCTGTTATGAATGAACTCTGTTATGAATGAAACAAGCTTGGGATGCGCAGCGACTCTACACTTGGCTGCTAGCGTCAAGAACGGAATAGATGCCTGTGACCTTTACCTTCCGAAGTACCTCATGGATGGAGACATCGTTCGAGAGCCGCTCGTGATTTCCAATGGGCGAATGACGGTGCCGTCCGGGGTTGGCCTTGGGGTAGACATCGACGAGCGCGCGCTCGAACATTTCACTGTGAAAGGGTCGGTCGTCGTAACCTCGGCTAAATGATCGGGTATAGGGAACGCGTTTTCTCCCTTTGGTTTTTTTCCGCGGACACGTTACCGAAAACAGCCCCTGAGAGGCGGACGTCGGGGGTGCCAAGTGAACGAGAAACGCCGATTTCCTGCGTTCTGGAGAGACGGTTTGCGCAGAAGCGTCCCGTTGACGTTGATCGTCGTCAAAGAGGCCGCATTGTCAGGCCCAAGGCAAGACAAATGGAGGGAGGAAGATGTCACGGAAACTAGGCTACTTCAGGCGCTGCGTCGCTGCTTGCCGGCTGAGTCGACTTGAATTTCTCGGCCATGCGACGGGGATCGGCGCCTCAGCGGCATCCGCGGATTTCCCTGCTACGGCGCAGGTATGACATATGGGCTCACCCGTTCTGAGGCTAGTTGCCGAACGCATTTCTCTGGGCATTCTTCTTCTGTTCGCCATTTCGATCCTGATCTTCGCAGGCACGCAGATCTTGCCCGGCGACGTCGCGCAAGCCATTCTGGGACAATCGGCGACACCGGAGTCGCTCGCCAATCTGCGCGAGCAGCTCGGGCTGAACGATCCGGCCTATATCAGGTATTTCCATTGGCTCGGCGGCGTGCTGACCGGCGACCTCGGCACGGCCATGTCGAGCGGGCAGGATATCGCTGCTTCGATCAAGGGCCGGTTGTGGAACACGCTGTTCCTCGCTTTCTGGGCAGCGATCGTGGCCGTGCCGCTGGCGATCATCCTCGGCCTGATCGCGGTGCGCTATCGCAATGGCTGGGCCGACAAGCTGATCTCCGGACTTGCGCTCGCCTCGACCTCGTTCCCGGAATTCTTCGTCGGTTATCTCCTGGTCTATTTCTTCGCCGTACATTGGCAGATCTTCCCCGCCATCTCGACCGTCTATGACGGCATGCCGTTTGGCGAGCGCATGCAGGCGATCGCGCTGCCGGCCACCGCGCTGACGCTGGTGGTGCTGGCGCACATGATGCGCATGACCCGCGCGGCCATCCTCAACGTCATGCAGTCGGCCTATGTCGAGACGGCGGAACTGAAAGGCCTGTCGGCCTTCAACGTCATCCGCAAGCATGCCTTCCCCAATGCTATCGCGCCGATCATCAACGTCGTCATGCTCAACCTCGCCTACCTGATCGTCGGCGTCGTCGTGGTCGAGGTGATCTTCGTCTATCCCGGCATGGGGCAGTATCTGGTCGACCACGTCACCAAGCGCGACGTGCCGGTGGTGCAGGCGGTCGGCCTCGTCTTCGCCGCCGTCTATATCAGCCTGAACATCATTGCGGACATTGGGGCGATCGTCGCCAATCCGCGCCTCAGACATCCGAAATAGGGGGCGGGCATGCTCGATATCAAACGCATCCCCATTCCCGCGCTGATCGGCATCGTGCTGACGGCGATGTTTGTGCTGGCGGCTGTCTTCGCGCCTTTGATCGCACCGTACGGCAATGCCGAGATCGTCGGCGACGTCTGGGAACCGATGACCGCGGCACATTTGCTGGGCACCGACAATCTCGGTCGCGATCTGTTGTCGCGCATGATCTACGGCGCCCGCATCACTTTGTTCATCGCGGTGCTGGCGACGGCGCTGTCGTTCTCGCTCGGCGCCATCCTCGGCTTTTCGGCGGCGGTGTTCGGCGGCTGGTTCGACACGCTTTTGTCGCGCCTCGTCGATCTCCTGATGTCGATCCCGACCCTGATCATGGCGCTCGTCGTGCTCTCGGTGCTGCCGACCAATCTGGTGACGCTGATCCTGGTGATGGGCGTTCTCGACTCGACCCGCGTCTACCGTCTGTCGCGCGCTGTCGCCGTCGACATCAACGTCATGGACTACGTCGAAGCCGCCAAATTACGCGGTGAAGGCAGCGGCTGGATCATCTTTCGCGAGATCCTGCCCAACGCGCTGTCGCCGCTGGTCTCCGAACTCGGCCTGCGCTTCATCTATGCCGTGCTGTTCCTGTCGACGCTGTCCTTCCTCGGCCTTGGCGTGCAACCGCCGGATGCCGACTGGGGCGGCATGGTCAAGGAAAACAAGGACGGCATCGTCTTCGGTATCGGGGCGGCACTTATTCCCGCCGGGGCGATCGCCGCACTGGCAATCTCGGTCAACCTTGTCGCCGATTGGATCCTCAACCGCACGACAAGCCTGAAGGGAGGACGCGGGTGATGGCCGACACAAAAGCAAAGCCCGGCCTGCTGCTCGACATCCGCAACCTGCGCATCGAAGCGACAGTATTTCCGCCCGGCGAGGCGCCGAAGAACATCGTGCTGGTCCACGATGTCTCGCTGACGCTGGAAAAGGGCAAGGTGCTCGGCCTGATCGGCGAGTCTGGTGCCGGCAAGTCGACCATCGGCCTGTCGTCGATGGGCTATGGCCGCGGCGGCGTGCGCATCACCGGCGGCGAGGTGCTGCTCAACGGCCGTGACATTCTCAAGGGCGGCAAGGAAGGTTTCCGCAAATTGCGCGGCCGCGAGGTCTGCTATGTCGCGCAATCGGCGGCGGCCGCCTTCAACCCAGCGCGCCGGCTGATGGACCAGGTGATGGAAGCGACAATGCTACACGGTGTCGCTACCCGCACCGAAGCCGAGAAGCGCGCCGTTGCACTCTTCAAAAAGCTTGGCCTGCCTGATCCGGAGAATATCGGTAAACGCTATCCGCATCAGGTTTCGGGCGGTCAGCTGCAGCGCGTCATGACCGCTATGGCACTCTGCTCGGAGCCTGACCTGATCGTTTTCGACGAACCGACTACCGCGCTTGACGTGACAACCCAGATCGATGTCCTCGCTGCGATCAAGGACGCAATCCGGGATACTGGCGTCGCCGCGCTTTACATCACCCATGACCTCGCCGTGGTGGCGCAGGTCTCGGACGACATAATGGTGCTGCGCCACGGCATAATGGTCGAGCAAGGCGAGACGCGCCAGATCATTGAAGCGCCGCGTACGGACTACACCAAGGCGCTGGTGTCGGTGCGCTCCATCGAGCATGAGGAAAAGAAGCCGACAGACAAGCCGTTGCTTGCGGTCGAGAACGTCACGGCCGCTTATGGCGGCGGGTTTGTCGTGGTCCAGGATGTCTCGGTTGAGGTCCACACTGGCCAGACGTTGGCAGTAGTCGGCGAGTCTGGCTCGGGCAAGTCGACGCTCGCCCGCGTCGTCACTGGGCTTCTGCCGCCGACGTCCGGGAGCATCACCTTCGCGGGGCGGATACTGTCGCCCAGGCTTGCCGAACGGACGAAGGACGACCTGCGTGAACTGCAGATGATCTACCAAATGGCCGATGTGGCGATGAACCCGCGCCAAACGGTCGGAAGCATCATCGGCCGCCCGCTTGAATTCTATTTTGGTATGCGGGGATGCGAGCGCGATGCGCGGATCGCCGAGCTGCTCGACGAAATCGAGATGGGCAAGGGCTTCATCGACCGATATCCAGCTGAACTCTCGGGCGGCCAGAAGCAACGCGTCTGCATTGCGCGCGCTCTCGCCGCCAAGCCCAAGCTCATTATCTGCGACGAGGTGACCAGTGCGCTTGACCCACTTGTCGGCGACGGCATCCTCAAGCTGCTGCTTCGCATGCAGAAATTCGAGGGCGTGGCCTATCTGTTCATTACTCACGACCTCGCGACGGTGAAGGCGATCGCCGATTCCATTGCGGTCATGTATCGCGGCGAGGTCGTCCGCCACGGCTCGAAGACAGAAGTCCTGAAACCGCCCTTCGATGTCTATACGGACCTGCTTCTCTCTTCGGTTCCGGAGGTGGAACTCGGCTGGCTGGAGAAGGCGATCGGGGGACGGCGCATGGGGTGCGCGGGCCACTAAATTAAGCTCTGCACGGGCGGTAGCTTTGCTGACGCTGGCTGCCGCGCTTGCCCGAACACCATCGGCCTCTCACCCTCGATCACGAGCCTGCGTCGGACCAGATGGTCATGATTGCTGAGGTGCACGGTGATGCCTCGAACCATGCGGGGCAATGCGTGCTACTTGAGCCAGGAAGTCGAGCTAAGCATCCAAAATTGAAACCGGCCGATTTAGGCCCGATCTGGGATTGGCCGTGCTTCGGATACATTGCATGGTGACTGTGGATTTGAGTTAATGGCGGGCGTGTAGCGCTGCTATGAACGCCACTGAGCCCGCCTCGGGTTCAATTGACGCTGACCTCATGCAACTAGTCTGACGGCTGAGCCAAGGTGCTCCCGACTGGTCCGGGCGAATATCAGCACGACTGCAGGCAAAGATCACGAAGCGATCATTGCTCAACGCCGCAATGGTTCTCAGATGCTAGGAGCGCCGCCGGGCCGCGCGGTCGTGCGTCGAGAATACCCTACGGTGCAGCAGAGTATTATTGACGGCTAAACGACCGCCACAACCCATTCCTATGAAGCTGCCAACCTGATCTCGACGCGACAGTCCGGCTCCTCTCTCGTGAAGGGCTGCCTCAGGAATGCGAAGGGAGCTGCATTCAACAAGGCGGAAAAGCCGCATGCAAGCTCGCCTTCATACTTCCCGCCATGTGCAAAACGAACGAACCATTCCGCCGAGTTTGGCGCCAACTTTATCGAAGACCGCAACACCCGATTTCCCAACATACTTCCTCGCCGACACGGCCGCACAGATGAAGCGATCCCTCCACGGCAAGCCCGGCTGAGCGAGCAACGGGCACTCTCCAACAGAAAGCGCAGGAAGGAGGGAGAAAACGCTGATTTCCTGCGTGCTGACGAGAGAGTTTGCGCAAAGCGGCCCATTGACGTTGCTATCGTATCGGAGGGCATCGTCAGGCCCTAGGGAAGACAGGATGGAGGAAAGAAGATGTCACAGGAACTCGACTACCTCAGCCGCTGCGTCGCCTCAGGCCGCCTGAGTCGACGTGAATTTCTCGGCCGTGCGACGGCGCTTGGCGTCTCAGCGGCACTCGCCAACTCGCTGATTGCCGGGGCCGCGCGGGCCCAAGGGCCAGTCCGCGGCGGGATCCTGAAAGCAGGCCTACACAGCGGTGGTTCGACCGACAGCCTCGATCCAGCGAGCTACACGTCGTCGATGGTGAAAAATTTCAGCTATTGTTGGGGCGAGTATCTCTTGGCGCTGAGGCCCGACGGCGGACTGGAGAATCGGCTCGCGGAGGAAGTCGGTTCGTCCAAGGACCTTAAGACCTGGACGATGAAGATCCGCAAGGAGGTCGAGTTCCATAACGGTAAGACCGTGACAGCGGAAGATGTAGTAGCGACGCTCGAGCGTCACTCCGACGCCAACTCAAAATCGGGTGCGCTCGGCTTGCTCCAGAGCATCGACGACATCAAGGCGAATGGCGACGAGGTCGTCGTGGCGTTGAAGGATCCTAATGCTGACTTCGCATATTTGATGACTGACTATCATCTCGTCATACAGCCGAACGGCGGCAAGGACAATCCGGCCGCAGGCATAGGCGCCGGCCCCTACAAGGTGTCCGTCAACGAGCCCGGCGCCCGCTATGGCGGCGATCGGTTCGCAAATTTCTGGCAGTCCGACAAGATGGGCTTCGCCGATCAGATCGAGATCTTGGTCATCAACGACAACACGGCCCGAATCTCCGCGTTGCAGGCAGGCCAGGTGCACATGATCAGCAGTGTCGACCCCAAGGTAGTCGATCTCATCAAGCGCGTACCCGGCCTGGAGGTGGAAGCCGCGTCGAGTCCCGCCTACTACTGCTTCAACATGATGTGCGACACCGCGCCCTTTGACAACAACGATCTGAGAATGGCGCTCAAGCTCGCCATTGATCGCGAGGAGATGCTCGACAAGATCCTACGCGGCTACGGGAGCATCGGCAATGATTTCCCGGTCAATGCCTCATATCAGCTGTTCCCCCAAGACATTCCGCAGCGCGAATTCGATGCCGACCAAGCCAAGCACTATTACAAGAAATCTGGCCACAGCGGCCCCATTCTTCTTCGTGTCGCGGACGCCGGCTTCCCCGGCGCCGTCAACGCCGCCCAGCTCTTTCAGCAGAGTTGCGCCAAAGCTGGAATTACCATAGAGGTGAAGCGCGAGCCGGACGACGGCTACTGGTCGGAGGTCTGGTCAAAGCAGCCGTTCTACAACACCGGCTGGGCCGGCCGCGCGACTCAGGACCAAATGTACTCGACCGCGTATCTGTCGACAGCGTCCTGGAACGATACGCACCTTCGCAACGAGAAGTTAGACAAGTTGCTCATCGAGGCGCGCCGCGAACTCGACCAGGAAAAGCGCAAGAACCTCTATCGCGAGATGGCGATCATCGTCCGCGACGAGGGCGGGGTGATTGTGCCTATGTTCGCCCAGGTCATCGACGCGATCTCCGACAAGGTCGGCGGCTACGCCGGCTACCGCGATAACCTGATGAGCGGTTACGCTTTCTCCAGATGCTGGCTGACCGCCTAATTCGGGTTCCATGATGTCGATCTCTTGATTCACAACACCCAGCGCGTCGCGCTGGGTGTTGTGCTTCTCGTCGCTGTTTCGGGTCTGATCTTTTAACCTCACTAGAGTCCAGGGATGAAAACAGCGGTTACGTCACAGCTGTCGGGTGCTCAAAATGTTTCGCAAACTCAGGATATGAGCGAAGGTAATCTCATCCGCAGGTAATCTCATCCGCTCTAGATGATGTAGACGCCTATCGGAGGGTAGCAACGGTGTCTCGATTGATCTATTTAAGTTTTCTCTGCAGCAACCACGACTATTTTGAAGGAATCATCAAGATCAAGTCGTCTGTCGGAAAACAGGCTTAGAATAAGCCCGTAAAGCTGTTAGTCACGGTTTTGCAGTGCCACGCCCTTTCAAGATTGTGTCGGCCATCTTCTCAGCCACCATGATCGTAGGAAGATTTGTGTTGGCCCGGGGGCAGAATGGCATGACAGAGGCGTCAGCGATTCTCACGCCCGAAACGCCGCGGACGCGACCTGATGGATCGGTCACAGCGAGGGGATCCGACAGCGCACCCATCCGGCAGCTCGATGTCGGATGCCAACTGGCCGCCACGTTTCGGCGGACAAAGAG
>NZ_JBFUEG010000047.1:0-6779 GCF_056404315.1 Mesorhizobium sp. P2_D6
CGGTCCGCGTGGGTATCAACTACCACTTCTGAAGCGGGCTTCCCGACTTCAAGCGGCTGTAGCGGCCTACTCGTGATGCTTTGGCCGTCGCCACCGGGCGCCGTTCATTCGGTGGTCGGTCCTTCCACCTGAAGGCCTAGTGGGCACTTTTTGTTCGGCTGAAAGCGCCGCCACACAGTCTTCCAGAATTGCCAGGCGAAGCCGAAGCCACTTTAATTCTTGGCCGACTTGCGCCAGCTTTAACATGCCTGCCGAGCACGCAACCCTTCGCCTCTGCTCCTCTTCCAAGGATGCTATCTTCGCGCGCAGTTCCAAGGCTTCTGTGGCCCTCGAGTTCCTAACCAAAGTCCGGGTTCGCATTTCCAACCCCACAGCAAAACGTCGCCATCAATTGCACGACTGCGTTAAACTCTGGCATTCAAATTATTGAGGAATTTAGCGACTACTAAAATAAGAGCCCAATCCACTGGCCGCGGCCGCGAGCGCGCGAGACTACTAGCGGCCCAGCGGTCAAGGCGGGGGGCTTGGGGGTTTTGACCACCGGGCCTAACCGGCGAAGGAGAGGTGCCGGCTGGCAAGGGATCATACGCCGATATTACGTGTTGTAGAATGGGGCTCCCTACGTTCCCGAGACGTGCTGGCAATGGCTTGGCCGTTTTAAGCCGCAAATCTGATGGACGGGCGCGTGACTCTGGTAGCGGACTTTCGAGCTCGACCAACCGGCTTGACGGAACATTAGCCATCTCTAAAAGTAGTCCGAGCGGCAGGTGGTGCCCTCCATCGCCTTGCCGAAGATCGGGCCTCCGATCGGCCCGCGCTTTCCGCAAGAGGCGCGGGCTTCCCGGTTCGCAAGAGACCATTGCTGTCAGGCCGGCAACTCATTCAACCGGAACCGCGCCCCTGCCGGCGTCACCGTCCTTGTGCATCTGATCGTCAAGGGCGTCTGCTATCTTGAGTGACAAGCCAGCCACCTTATTTTTGAGCCTAACTGGTACGTCTGGCGACGCTTGAAGCTTCTGGTTCGCATCCCTGAACAGCTTGGAGATGCTGCTAAGCGTCAGTTCCTCGTCCGTCACGGTGCGTCTCTAGTTGAGTCGGTTCCGTCCTTGATTTATGGGGCATATTCGCAATCGGGCAATTCGCCTTAAGGCTCTACCCAGCCGAATGCAGACTGGAGCGAGCGACGGCCCAGTCAAGCTGTCGCAATTTATGCGAACGGCGCGGGAACAAATTTCCACAATCGCCGTTTTTGCGCCAGCCGGATGCATGCCCCAAGATCCTGTGTTCGGCATGTCGAAGGCCCGCTGCTAAACGCCCTGGCAGCGGGCTTTTCCACGCCTAGGGCTTTTTGAGTATCCGCGCTTCGCGCAAGAGCGACGACCAGTTATAAGGGCCAAGGAAGCTGACAAGCTCTGTGGCTAGCGCAGGGGTGATACCGGTCTCAGCCGCCAGACGCCGCGTGGCAATGCCGATCGCTGTTTCGGGCGGCTTGCCTAACTCGTCAACCACCTTGGATGTCCCTTCCAGCTGACCCAAAGTCAGCCGAGAGGAAATGGTTCCGTGAGGCGCTACCCAGCCGTAGGGGGCTTCACCGACCCTGTGCCGTTCGGCAGGATAGACGGCGCCCTCTTGCCGGTGATGGTCTCGATCGCTTTCAACAACGGTTCATGAACCTCACGAAGCGCGCGGTAGTGCTCGCAGTGATACGCGAGGAGCGGCCGCACGATGCTCTTGTGCAGTGCCTCCGCTGCCACGAGAAAGCGCTCGATATCCGCCTGGGAAAGCTGCTGGGAAGGTTTGGTTCTGGCCATGGTAGCGAACTCCGTTTGAAGGGATCGCCGCAACAGGAATATAATCCTGCATACGAGGTTGGATGGCAAGTGGCCATCATCGCGGAGTCACTAAAATTCTAGGTATCTAATTAAGACGGCGCTCATGGACATCTGCGCTTGATGTTCCAGCTGTGATGTCACGGGCGGCCCCCTTAGTCATTCTCAGCCTTGGCCCGTTGCCGTGGCTCTCACTAAGTCGGCAGTGGGCTTTTCTTTGTCCCTGTAGCTTCAAGGCTTCGGCTTCCGCTTGCCTTCTTCGCCGGGGGCACCCTTGCCGAGTCCTGCGGCCTTCGCCAGTGCAGAGCGGATCGCGGAGTACTTTGGCGCTGTTGTGGGGTAGCTGCTGGGCAGATCCCATTTAGCGCGGTACTCGTCAGGGGTAAGGTTGTGCGAACTCCACAAGTGCCGCCTCAAAGATTTGAACTTTTTTCCATCCTCGAGGCAGTAAATGAAATTCGGCGTCACTGACCGCTTGGGATCGACGGCTGGCTCCCTCGGCTCGGCCGGCCTTGCGTTCTGGCCACCCAAGCCTGACAATGAAGCGTGCACAGATGCAATCAGTTCGGGCAGGCTGCCGGCCGGCAACGGATTATTGCTAACGTAGGCAGAGACAACATCCGCCGTTAGTTCGACTAGTTCGGTTGCGTGGTCGTGATGGTCGTGGGTGTCCGTCATTCGTTGGCCCCTGTGGTGATGCCCGGATATTAGACCGAGCTAAGGTACGCAACCAGCGTCCCGACATGTAGTTCCACCGATTTTTGGGTGCACGGGGAAAAAGGCCGGCGCCGCAATGGCGCCGGCGAGCATCAGGACGGCGAGGGCGGCGAAGTAGAGTGGCACCAACACGGTTGGATACATACGAGCTAGAAGCCGTTCAGATTGTCCCGCCTGACGCAGCTCTCCACATCGCTCATGTCGGGAGCGCGGCTGAGATTCTCGAAGGGGTCAACCCATGACGATGCAGCTACAGCAGTTGGTGCGCGGCGCGTTTCAAATGGCCGAGTGCGCCTCCGCTCGTCATTGTGAGGCATTCCGGCAAGAACCGCTACCGTAGCCGCACTGAAAGCGCCGACATCATACGGTCCGTGGGCAGGTGTAGACATCGCACTTTCTTGCTGATTGTCTTAGCAGATGGCCGAACAATTCAATCTTCGCAGTGCCTCGGGCACTCTATTGAACGCGACCACTTAGCTCAGCCCGGATGGTATCATCCTCCACATCCGCAGCTCCTTTTTGCAACCTTCGTGTGCTCATGGTAAATTCCGCCGATTGGGCCTCAAATCGGGGACGTCGATGACGAGTTTTAATTCGCAGAAGATTTCGAAGATTCATCACGACTTACACCACGACTTACCCTCCGAGCCGGCTCTGAGAGCGAAGGCTCTCGAGAGTCTCCTGATCGAGAAGCGCCTGGTCGACCCGGAAGCGATGGACGCGTGGATTGAGATGTATAGGGAGGAGATCGGACCCAAGCGCGGCGCGAGAGTTGTGGCGCGAGCGTGGAAAGATCCCGCTTTCAAGGAGCGCCTGCTGGCAAACGCTACGTCGGCGATCGACGAGTTGGGCTTTGCGGGCCACGCGACGGGTCATTTACAAACTGTCGCGAATACCCCGGACGTTCATAATCTCGTCGTCTGCACGCTTTGTTCCTGCTATCCCTTTTCCATTCTGGGCATGTCGCCCGCATGGTACAAATCCAACGAGTACAGAGCACGCGCCGTACGCGATCCTCGAGGCGTCCTGAGAGAATTCGGCGTCGAACTCGAAGACACCGTAGAGGTGCGCGTCTGGGACTCGACGTCAGAAAGACGATACCTCGTGCTGCCGCAACAGCCGGCGGGCACTGAGAGCTTGGACGAGGCCTCTCTATCGCGGCTGGTGACGCGCAACTCCATGATCGGAACTGAAAGGGATCTCTCGCCGTCGCTGGGAGGCTGATGATGGATGGAGTTCATGATCTCGGTGGACGAGAAGGCTTTGGCCCGATTCAAGGCCTGGGCGATGGCCGACCTTTCCATGAACAGTGGGAAATGCGCGCTTTTGGATTGGCGCAGGCCGCCGCTGGCGACAGCGACTGGTCGATAGACTGGTTCCGGCATTGCCGCGAGTTGATCGTTCCGGCGGACTACCTGACTCGATCCTATTTCGATCATTGGCTGCTCACCCTTGCGGCTGAAATGATCGACGTAGGCTATATCACTTTGGAGGAGCTCAAATCAGGGGCATCGACATTCACGCCGCAGCCAGGATATCCGCCTGAGACTGCGGACGAGGCGAGAGCTTACGTGAAAAATCCACGCAGCTACGCGGTTGAAATCGATGCTAGGCCATCGTTTGCCCTAGGCGCGACCGTACGCGGAAAGATTTCGGGGCACTCGGGACACACTCGTCTTCCCGGCTACGTGCGCGGTAGAAAGGGAAGCATCTTCGCCCTTCATGGTGCGCATGTCTTCCCGGATGCGTCTGCACGGGGCGAACATAAGGCGGAGCACCTTTATACGGTCAGCTTCGCCGCATCTGAACTGTGGCCGGAAGCGAAGGACCGGAGGGATCGCGTTTTTGTTGATCTTTGGGAGAGCTACCTTGAGCGAGCCTGATCCCGGCTACGGGCCGTTGAGGAGACGAGACGACGAGCCAATCTTCGCTGAACCATGGCACGCCCAGGCAATGGCAATCGCCGATCTATTGATTGGATCGGGGACGATCACGCAATCAACCTGGGCGGAAACTCTGGGCGAGGAAGTCCGCATTGCAAGTCTTGCTGGGAGTGCCGACGACACAGGCACTTATTACACAGCCGTGCTGTCTGCGCTCGAACGTATTCTGGATGCTGGAGGGAACGTGTCGTGCGCGGAGTTGGCACGCCGTCGGGACGACTGGCGGCGAGCATATTTGCAGACTCCTCACGGACAGCCAGTGGAGCTAGACTGCGGCCGATTTACCAAAGCTCCAGACTAGAAATCCCCCTCAAGGCCAGCGCGCGCTTTCACTCATTCTGGCAGGCCTGCCTTGCGCAAGTTCTTGCGAAGGTGTTCCAGATCGCCGGGATTTTTGTAAGGCGTCATTTGGGGGCCGGATCTCGAAACGATTGTGGCTGATGGGTCCATTTGCTTGATCCGCTCCACGGCTTCCCTCGCTTCGATCATATTCCCCAATGCGGCATGGCTGGCTGCCAAATAGACCCAGCGGTACACCGTGTCGATTGTCATTAGGCTACGCAAAGCCGTGACTGCTTCATGGTATTGTCGGGAGTCGTAGTAAATCTGGCCGAGCTGTTGAACGTACCACTCGGGATAGCGAGGATTAAGGCGCAACGCCTTTTGTGCTGCGTCGAAGCCTTCGGTGGTTCGTCCCGCGCAACTCAGGCAGTAGCCATAGTCCATGAGAATGTCTGCGTCATTGGGATTGAGATCAAAGGCGCGGTGAAATGCTGCAATGGCAGGTTCGTACTGCCCGCTAAAAAGGCGGTGTCCTGCGAGTGCGTAATGGCCCCACGCATCCGCGTCGTCGCGTTCAATCGCGAGATTGGCGTACCGCAAAGCATCAGCCAACGAGGACTCGGGGTCCACGCTGAATCCATCGACTACGTCCATCATGTGCGTCCAGGCAACTTTGGCAAAGGCCTTGCCAAATTTGGGATCAAGCTCCCCGGCCTTGAGGAAGAGTTCGCGCGCGTGCTGATTGCCCTCCTTGGTATTGCGGTCTATGGCCTCCATACCTCGCACGAAGTAGTCCAGCGCTTGAAAGTTCCGTGTCCCCGCGAGTTCCGGGCGCTCTTGCCACGCCTTTAACAGTCGGCCTCCGTGCGCTGTGGCTAAACTTCCAATTATTCTTTCGGTGACATCGTCCTGCACAGCAAAGATATCATCGATGCCTCGGTCGTAGCGCTCTGCCCAAAGGTGCCGACCAGTCTTGCCGTCAATGAGCTGGGCCGTAACCCGGACACGGTCCTTCGACCTCTGTACGCTGCCCTCCAAGATATAGCGGGCACCCAGCTCCCGGCTGGCATCCTGTATCTTGGTGGCTTTGCCCTTGTAGGCGAACGTCGAATTGCTCGCGATGACGAAAAGATCGCGAAACCGAGACAATCCGGTGATGACGTTCTCTGTAATCCCATCCGCAAAGTAGTCCTGCTGACGGTCGTCGCTCATATTGACGAACGGCAGCAAAGCGATGGAGGGCTTATCAGAAAGCGAGGTCGGCGAAGTGGGGGTCGCTTCGGGACCGTCGAGACGCACCGCATAGGCTCGCACAGGGCGCTCAATATTTTTAAGTATCTGCTCACCGTTGTCGTCGAATTGCAGGTCAAGCCGGTTTCCGAGGTGATCTCGCACCGTGCCCGAAACCATCACACCTCCAACGGGAGCAATGCCTTCGAGCCTTGCCGCCACGTTCACTCCGTCACCAAACAGATCGTCATCCTCGACGATTACGTCGCCGAGGTTGATCCCGATCCGGTATCGTATTGCCTGGGTTTCGAGGACGGCTCCGTTTCGGTCCGACATGGCTCGCTGGATATCGACCGCACAAGCCACGGCGCTCACGACGCTTGGGAACTCGGCGAGGACGCCATCGCCAGTCGTTTTGAAAATACGGCCTTTGTGCTCGGCGATCTTTGGGTCGATTAACTTGGCCCGGATTTCCTTCAATGCGTCAAGCGTGCCGACTTCGTCCCTGCCCATGAGCCGAGTGTACCCCGCCACGTCAGCGGCAAAGATGGCCGCGAGGCGACGTTGGACGCTTCCTTCGGTCATGTAGCGCATTGCCTTCACAACAGGACAAGGATTGTACGGGCGACCGCCGGCCGAGTCCACGAGCCGGAACGTCGAGGATGGGTCGTCATAAGCCGGAATTCAACTAAGACACTAGCGGCGCGAGGGAGGCGTTGGTCGCGATGTACGCGAACGTGAACCAAGACCGCGCATTGTTTGCTTGCTATGGTGAAGC
>NZ_JBFUEG010000048.1:0-6519 GCF_056404315.1 Mesorhizobium sp. P2_D6
ACCCACTGGATGCGTGGATCGACGATGCGATCGACTCCGAACTCATCCCGATCATGCGGTTCGCTCGTGTTTTGCGCAGAGACATCGATGCCGTCAACAATGCCATCGAACTGCCCTGGAGCAACGGACAGGCCGAAGGCCAGATCAACCGCCTCAAGACTCTCAAGCGCGCGATGTACGGTCGGGCAGGCCCTGAACTGCTGAGGGCACGAATGCTGCCACCGCTCCACACAAAGTGAGGAAGAACCTTCCCCGCAGATGATCGGCAGTCGCTCGATCGCGCGACGCGCGGGATCGGCTTCTTCCGTGAACCAGCAGGTCGATATCAGGAGTAAAAAGGTTGCGGCGGTTACCGCGAACCCATGGCTGGCGCAGCAAGCGCTCTTTTCAGCAAGCGCCCTGGTCGGGAGCCGGTGAGGATGAAATTCGGCTCGGGTGCGACGATTACATGCTCGAGGTTCCATTCGGTCTTCCCGAGCGTGTCTATAGCGACCTTCTTGGGTCCGAAACTGAACATGAATGTCGGAGCCCCACCCGCTGGCCGTTACAGCCAGGCACCGGCTGGCGAGCAAGCGGTGGAACGAAACGGAGCGCAAATCCGGCACGCAAATTGCTTTGATCTCGTAAGTGAGACGTCGGCAGGGCGTCGTGGAGGACCGAGAAATCAACCAGGAGCGTGCTCGATGCCCGCAATGCGACGGCCAGAACAGGACGATGAACCCAGCCACACCTGGGGAGCTGGACCGCTATAGCCAGCCGCGGCGCCTCCTCGTAGATCGCGCCTCCTTCAGCCAAGCCGTCCACCAGCACTACGAGGGCCACCCTATGCAGCTCTCGAACGTGGCCACAGCGCGCATGTACATTCAAGTGCGCTCCTCAGCCTTGCGTGGTCCGCTCGAAGCGCGCCAGGAACGCATTGTGTGTGGACGAGGAACGTGCGCTTGGCAGTTCAGGGGGCGAGCGCTCTCGCACTCCTCCGATGCGCCGCACCCATTCTCTGATCAGCCGGTTTGACCCGCCATGTCGCCTTTGCATTTCATCTATCGTCCCTTTGAGACGCTTATCCGCCCGCTGGATATCCCCTACGCGCCTTTGCCGGCAACAGGTCCGTTTGCGCTGCTTCTGCATTTCGCACGCATGTTCCGTGGCGTGCTGGCGGCCATCGCCGTCTTCATGATGGCGGTCGAGGGAATCAACCTCGCGGTGATCTGGGGCATGTATATCATTGTGGACGGGGTGAGCTCGCACGGTGCGGCGGTTTTCCTTGGGGAAACTTGGCCTATGCTCACGTTCCTCGGCCTGCTGATGTTCCCCGCGCAACCGCTGCTGATGTTCATCGCCAATACATTGGGTTCCCAGGCAGTGTCCGTATGCATGCCCGCCGCTATGCAATGGCATGGCTACAAGGCGGTCGAACGTCAGGACCTTGCATTCTTCCACGATCTCTTCGCCGGCCAGGTGGCGTCGCGCATTTCACAACTCGCCTCCGCCGTGCAGCAGCAGATCGTCGTAGCGTCTTACAGCATACCGTATTTTCTCGTGCAGTTTCTCGGTTCGCTTTTGCTGCTTGCCACGCTGTCATGGCCGCTGGCGCTTCCGGTCTTTTTTTGGATCATGGCGAACGTCGCAGTCGCGGTTGTGGCAGTGCCATATTTTGCCGTGCGGTCCCGCCACTCTGCCCGCGCGCGCAGCCTCGTCGTCGGCGCCATGACCGACCTCTACAGCAACATCCACGTGGTCAAGCTGTTTGCGGCCGAAGACAGCGAGGCGGACGCAATGCGCACCATCATGGGAGATGCCATCGAGACGCAACAGCTTGAACGGCGTATCCACTTAACAACCGACACCAGCGTCGTCCTGCTGAACGTCCTTCTTTCGCTGACCAACATCGCCGTCGGGCTCTGGGGACTCGTGGCCGGTTTTGTCACCACCGGCCAATTTGTTGCTTCAATCGCACTCGTTCAGCGGCTCAACGCCAACTCCCTGGCCTTTCTCCAGCTAGGACAGCAGATATTCCAGGCTGTGGGCACGATACGCGACGCGATGCCGGTCATCACCACGCCTTCAACGGTAACCGATGTCTCCGGAGCCAGGCCGCTGGCCGTTGTCGCCGGCACGGTCGAGTTCAGGGATATCCGGTTCGAATACCGGCAAGGAAAAGGGGTAATCGAGAATCTATCGCTCAGGGTCCGCGCCGGCGAGAAGGTCGGGCTCGTCGGCATGTCGGGGTCCGGCAAGTCAACGCTTGTTAGCCTGCTTCTGCGGTTCTTCGACGTAAACGATGGCGCAATCGTCGTCGACGGCCAGGATATCCGGTCGGTGACGCAGGCAAGCCTGCGTCAGAATATCGGGGTCGTGACCCAGGATGTCTCGTTGCTCCATCGCTCTGTCGGGGACAATATCCGGTACGGCCGGCCGGATGCCTCGTCGGAGGAGGTCGAACGCGCCGCAATGCTGGCCGATGCGGACGGTTTCGTGGCCGACCTCAAGGACAGCGAAAACCGCACCGGCTACGATGCTTTCGTCGGTGACCGCGGGGTGAAGCTTTCTGGCGGGCAGCGTCAGCGGGTCGCCATCGCTCGGGTGCTGCTTAAGGACGCGCCAATCCTCCTTCTAGACGAGGCGACTTCTGCCCTGGACAGTGAAGCCGAGGCGGCGGTCCAAGAAAAACTCGAGCTTATAATGGAGGGCAAGACGGTGATCGCCATTGCCCACCGCCTGTCGACGATTGCCAGCATGGACAGGATCGTCGTGCTCGACAAAGGGCGCATCGTTGAGGAGGGCTCCCCCTCGGAGCTACTCAAACGCGACGGCCTGTATGCCCGCCTGTGGCGGCGGCAGACCGGCGGCCACATTGCCGACAGTTCCGAGGAGAGATAAGCCGACTGGAAGCTCGTTCGTCACGGCTCCGCGCTGCTCGCAATGCTTGGCTGTTGTCGTAGAGAGCGGGCATGTTCGCGTTAGACAAATCTCGGCTTTCGCCGCCTCCGTCGCAAATGTGTGGGAATGGGCGACGAGATTGCCACAAGAGCTCTTCGGTTCTATCGCGAGAAGCTGTCCGCCCGCGGCCGCGCCGATGCTGGTACCGCCTAGTCTTAAGCAGTGGTGATCGCTCGACTTCGTCTCCGACCGTTCCACATCCTCACTGTCGTCGACGATTGGACGCGGGACACAAAGCGCGCTGCTGAGGTGGTGCCCGAACGTGCAAGGACACAGAAGCTTACGATACGAGGGGTGAGCCGAGTCGAAAAACTGGAAACTCCGTCTGGTGCAATCCGGACCGGGTCACAAGGCGTGGTACAAGAGTTGGGTGGCGCAACACCGCTGGTTAATTGCGCCGGTGCTATCGCGGCCTCTGGTCCGCAACGGCGCAGGCAACACGCCGAGGAGCAGGGGCGCATGGCAGATTGCCCCAACCGGCTCGACGTCGCCATGCTCGACGAGCTTCGGGAATTGGGGTCAGCGAACGCATGACCGGCAGGGCCGGGGGGTGGCTCGTTTGCCGACGCCACTGCAATTGGCCCCGCAACGGGGTCGCGAGCCGGAATTCAACCAGGCCGTTCGCCTAAAACTGATCCAGCTCAAGGCGGCCCACCGCTACCCATGTAGAACGGGCAACGAGCGCGGTGCGCACCAGACAAAGGGCAATGACCAAAGCCGTCCTCGACATCGCATCGGAGTTCAACGTCTTTGCACCAATGCCCAGGAATGGTCGACGCGACAAACAACTCCCCGCGTACAGGCGCTGAGAGCCGCCGACGTTTAACGGAAAATCACAAACGGGCTATCCCGATCCCTGGGGGGCCAAGGAGGCCGCCCCATGAATCGCTGCACATCATCAGTTTGCAATTCTTGCTTTCGCCACCGTCTGCACATTGGCTACCGTCGCTACGGCGGCGGATCGGACCATCTATGCACCGCCCGACAAGAGCCTCGTGTTTCTTAGTGGCGTCGGCTACACGTGGCTCAAGGCCAACGAGCTTGTCTACGACAGGGGCAGATCACAATGGGCACGAACAATCCGCCGCTTTCGCCCGAGGACGTCGAACGTTTCGGGCCTGATCCCCTTACCAGCTTCCGCACCAATCTGGCGTCGGTTGAAGAGCGCATCACGCTTGCTTGCGCACGGGCCGGGCGCGACCGTGCCTCCGTGCGGTTGCTGCCGATCACCAAGACGGTGCCGGCCCATATCCTGCGATATGCCTTCGACGTCGGCATCAGCACCTTCGGCGAGAACAAGATCCAGGAGGCAATGACAAAGTGCGAGGCGCTTCACGATCTCGCCATCGACTGGAGCATCGTCGGACATCTGCAGACCAACAAGGCCAAATATCTGACCCGCTTCGCGCGTGAGTTTCATGCGCTCGACAGCCTGCGGCTCGCCGACCTTCTGAACACGCGGCTGGAACGCGAAGATCGCTTCCTCGACGTCTATGTGCAGGTCAACACGTCTGGCGAGGACAGCAAGTTCGGCCTCCATCCGAACGCACTGCTGCCCTTCGTGGAGACTCTCGATCAGCTTCCCCGTCTCCGGCCATGCGGGTTGATGACACTTGCGCTGTTTTCCTCCGACATGGCCAAGGTGCGGCCTTGCTTCATTCTGCTGCGCCGGCTGCGGGACAAAGCCGTGAAGCACAACGCCGCGCTGACCGGGCTCTCCATGGGCATGACCGGAGACTTCGAGGAAGCCATCGAGGAAGGCGCCACTGTCGTGCGCGTCGGTCAAGCCATCTTCGGCAAGCGGCCGACGCCTGACGGCCACTACTGGCCGGGTTTCGCCCCCACCGATCGAGGAATTGAACCATGATTTTTCGCAAACGGCCTGTCTGCTTTTCCGATCACCCCCGCCGATCATTCCGGCCGGGTCGACGTTGACGCGCTACGGAAACTGGTCAGCCGGTTGATCGCGGCTGAGGTCGATTCCATCGGCCTGCTCGGAGCACCGGCATTTATGTGTATCTGACTCGCGACGAACGACGCCGCGCTATCGAAGCTGCGGTGGAGGAAGCCTCGGGTCATATCCCGGTCGTCGCCGGCATCGGTGCGTTGCGCACCGACGATGCGGTGAAGCTCGCCCAGGACGCCAAGCCATTGGCGCATCAGCCGGTCCTCTTTCGGCCGCTTCCTACACGCCCTTACCGAAGACGAGGTATACGAGCATTTCAGGGCGATAGCGGCCGAGAGCGGCCTTCCCATCGTCTCGTCGCGATCAAGAACCCCGGCTGGAAGACGGACGACACAGCCCGGCATCTCGCTGAGCAGCGCGCGATCGTTCCGGACGGCTTTTCCATCGGATGCAGCGGCGACTGGCTGGCCACGGAAACCATGATCGCCGGCGCCGACACCTGGTACAGGCGTTCTTGCAGGGCTGTTCCCAAAAGTCTGCCTCAAGATCGTCAGAGCTGCACAAAAGGCGATGCCGCCCCAGGAACGCCAGCTCGATGCCGCACTGGCGCCGATTTGGGATTTGTTCAGGCAGTATTCCAGCCTGCGCGTCGTCTGTGCATTGGCCGAAACTCTCGACGTCTGCCGCGCTGAGCCGCCTCGGCCGATCCTGCCGCTTCCCGAGCCGGTGAAGCGACACGTGGCCGAGATGCTGGCAGGCCGACCATCAGGAATGGCTAAGGGATAATGCTGTGATGTCTCCAACCCCGCTCACCATTCACGTCCAGTTCGACACGCTCGGCACATTCGAGCAGGCGGAAGAGGCCGGATATGTGCCGGAATATGTCGATGTTGCCGACAGCGGCCTGACCGCCGCGCCACTCGACTTCGATATGCGACACAGTCTCGATACGCTCGACGAACTGCGCGTATCGTCCTTATTTCGCGGTTTCAGATGTGAAACCGTCATAGATCTGGGAGATTGATATGCGATGGCATATTAAATGCGCTATGCAATAGAAGATGTCGTAACAGCGCTTAAGTCCGCGCGCGAGGCGAAAGCCTTGAGCCAGCGCACCTCGGCGCGCGCAGGGGTGCCTCAAAGTATTTCGAAAATCGAAAGCGGCAAGGTCGATCTGCAACTTTCCA
Organism: Mesorhizobium sp. P2_D6; assembly: GCF_056404315.1. NCBI lineage: Bacteria > Pseudomonadati > Pseudomonadota > Alphaproteobacteria > Hyphomicrobiales > Phyllobacteriaceae > Mesorhizobium > Mesorhizobium sp. P2_D6. The sequence continues at coordinate 6,034 of NZ_JBFUEG010000048.1, forward strand.
GCCTAATTCAGCTGGCGCGGCCCCTCGATCTTGAAGTGAAGCTCCTGCCGAAGAAGGCGCTTCCCGCAGTGGACAGTGTCGTGCGGTCGACCACGCCCCAGGCGACCAGCAAAGAAGCCGCGAGCGCCCTGAACAAACGACGGCAGGCTGAGATCGTAACGGAGACGCTGCGCACAGCTCTACCCAATGACACGCAATTGCATCGCGCGTCGACGGTCCTGAGGGAGCTCTCACATTAAAGGTTCTTCCTCACTTTGTGTGGAGCGGTGGCAGCATTCGTGCCCTCAGCAGTTCAGGGCCTGCCCGACCGTACATCGCGCGCTTGAGAGTCTTGAGGCGGTTGATCTGGCCTTCGGCCTGTCCGTTGCTCCAGGGCAGTTCGATGGCATTGTTGACGGCATCGATGTCTCTGCGCAAAACACGAGCGAACCGCATGATCGGGATGAGTTCGGAGTCGATCGCATCGTCGATCCACGCATCCAGTGG
>NZ_JBFUEG010000049.1:0-5785 GCF_056404315.1 Mesorhizobium sp. P2_D6
CATTCGGCAAGGCGATCTTCGATCCGCGCCAGATAGGCGCAATTTTCGGGGACCGGCCATTGCTGTTGGTCAATATCGGTTATCTCGGCCACATGTGGGAACTCTATGCCATGTGGACATGGTTGCTCACATATGCCCGGTCTGCGCTCGAAGTGCAGGGGCAACCGTCGCCGGCTTTTGCATCACTGCTGACGTTCTGCGCCATAGCGGCGGGTGTCGCCGGCTGCCTGCTTGGCGGCGTGTTGTCTGACCGCTTCGGTCGCAGCCTGACCACGGCAGGAATGATGATTGTGTCTGCTCTCTGCGCGCTGGCTATCGGCTTTGTCTTCCACGGTCCGCTCTGGCTGTTCGTCTTGATCGCCGTCGTCTGGGGCATCTCAGTCATCGGTGATTCCGCGCAATTCTCCGCGGCGGTGACGGAGCTTGGCGACAGGCGCTTTGTCGGTACAGCGCTGTCAGTCCAACTCGGGCTCGGCTTTGCGCTCACGGTGCTGGTCATCGGATTGACCCCGCACGTGGCGGCCTTGCTTGGCGGCTGGCGTTGGGCATTCCTGCTTTTGGTTCCTGGACCGTTGATCGGTGCCGCGGCGATGCTTGACCTGCGGCGACTACCTGTTTCCATAAGGATGGCCGGCGGAAAAAGGTGAACTTCATCCGTGACAACAGGCTGTTGCATCAGGCTCTCTCCCGAAAAGGTGCAGGTTGCCAGCTATGCGGCCGCAATCAGGCCCCGCACGAACTGCGTATCTCGCACGTCGCAAATACCGGTGCCATCGCGGTAAGAGTTCACTATGTTCCGCGTCGGTCAGTGTTGCTCATCATTGCATCCCTTGCCGTCGCTTCGCAGCAAACCTGGGACAGCGTTCTGGAAATGATGAGCGTGTCGATTCCGATGAGGCCTGCACGAAAGCCCAAAGCTGCCTTTGACTATCCGCCTGCTGGGCCTAGCTGATCGAAACCATATCCCATCATTGTCAATCTTTGCGTCACGATTGTTCCGTGAAACCTACAGCGCCGATCTGACGCCGGCCGATCTGGCCGAATACATCTCCAAGAGCTTCCGCGCTGAACATCAGGAAGCCGCGATCGCCGATTCCGCAGGTGCTGTCTTCCTCGCCTGTCGCAACGATCGCCATCACATCACGATATTGATTTCCCGCGCCACAAATGGATTCGGGCGCGAACCGGCGGTTCGTCAAGGGTTGCTAATGCGCCGACAGCAAGCTTACAGAACGGTCTTGCAAGGGCTGGACGCCGTGGGCATAGGGTCCAGGCAACCAAGCGGACTCACTTGCATCTCTAGTCAGATGGAAGGCTCCCACGCACCAATCAGATGCGACGCTTCGTGATCCCCCGGCCACGGAGGCATTGAGATGCAGATGAACTTGAAGGGGGTGTCACCAACGTTTCTGTATTGGAAGGCGGTGCCAACTGGTATGTCGACAGACACTCCGGGCACGAGCGCCGTCACGCGCTCTTCTGTCTCGTCCCTTCGCCAGATTTCTCCCATTCCCTCCAACACATACCAGAACTCACTGACCGTCGCGTGAATCGTTGCTCTATTAATCTGACGGGGCGGCACGGTGCTGTGGATCATATTCCCAGTATCGCCGTCCATAATGAAACGGATATCTGCCCCCGCCGGAGATTTTGCGTCAGGCGCAGAAGAAAGAATGGTTTCTTTCACGGAGTATTCCTCAAGCTGAAGTAGGATGATGCCACCATTCCCCTGAGTCCACCATCAGGGCATTGCAACAATGTTGCGAAACCAGTGTCAGGCGCAACGGCTGGGGCGAAGATCGGCCGTCCTTCGCATCACAATTCAATTGGCGGGCTTTCCTCCTACGCGCTTCTCTCTGCCGGCGGCGCCACATTCTATTGTCGGCGGCGAGACGTGGCGGCGATGTTCGAACCTCTAGCCGGCATGCGGACGAACGAGAATCGACAGAGAAAGGACGACGGCCTTGCACTCCTTGACGGTCGAGCGATTGGACGACCCGCTTCGCGGGAGGGGCGCCTACAGCCCAAATATCGTAATCGAAAGATCGCGCCGAAGGCAGTATTTTTCCGCATCCAGATTGCGTATCTCGAAGGCTGGCGATGCGGACATGCGGCGCGCGCTCTCCGTGGGCAGCGTCGGGACTAATGACGCGCTCCAAAGGCAGGGACAAGGTCAAGAGCTGGGGCCGGGAGATCCCAAACGCTCCTGTCATCGCAAGGCCTGTGTCGCTGTGGCAGCAATCTGGTGGTGTTCATACACGCCACGTGAAGCGACGGCAGGTTCTATGTCGGCGATATGGCGGCGGGTGAGGGCGCGAATCTCCATCTTGGCAGGGCGCCTAAAGTGCCGAGGCGGGATACATTGGTGACCGATTGTTCCACTCAAAACATTCCGCTTGCAGACGGGGCGGCCTGTGACGCTGCTACGTCAGACCGATGGCAAATTGCGCCACGACGGCTCGATCGCTGCATTCGTGCAGCCCAAACACCCCGTGGCAGAGCGTGGAAGACTGCACGGCGCATCGGGACTCGACGCTGAGGGCGAGGTCAAGTCTGAAAAAGGCTGCGCAGGCGAAGCCATGGGTGGGGGCGTTCGGCGGGCGGTTCCGCGCCCACCTCGCAAGGTGTCAGCAGGTAGAGCCAGGCCAACATCTCATGGGCCTCGCCGCAGCAGGGGCCGGCTATGCCCGCAGAAAGGATGCTAAGTGTTTCCCCTCGCGTCAGTGTGGTAGACGCAACCGGCGCATCAGCCTTCACATGCATGATCGACCTCCATAGTTGACGGCGGCAGCAGGGTACCGACAGCTCGCCGGCTGTTCCGCAAGCATGGCCGCCAAAGCTGCCTCTCGTCCTGAACGGTTGCTGATTTTTTTGCTGAATTCTGCTCCGGCTTCCGGCGGCGCTCGCAGCGCCTTTGCCGTCTGGTTCAGCCTCATCTCATCGACATCAGGTCCGTCATGAGGCCGACCCCGACCCTGACGAAGAACGTAGGTCTGGGGACCTCCTGACAGCCGATGTCCTTCAACTGATCGGGCGTCAGGTCTGCTAACGCCCTGCGCCCTGCAACGGCCCTCCGCCAGGCCGTGAAGCCAGCGACTGCTGTCGCCATGCTGTTCGACGCTACCTTAAGCAGCCGGTGTTCCGATGCGCGGGTCTCCGCGTGAGCTTCCGTGTGAGCCATTTTGCTCTCCCGTTCAAGATTACGGTCGCAGCTTGTCACACGCGCGATTTGCGATTGTTCAGCCGGGCGTGAACCATTGCGGGAAGTCCGATGGACCGCCGTTAAATCCGCGTTAAATCGACCGGCGAAGATGCTATTCTCTCGGCGCGTTCGAATTTGGAGAGGCGGCGTGCGCATCCGGTTGCTTGGCGGTCTCGAGGTGATGTCCGGAGAGGGCAAGCCCGTCCGCTTCGCAACGCGCAAGTCGGCGCTGCTCTTTGCCGCCCTGGTCCTGGCGGGTCGCCGCGGCGCCACTCGCGAACGGCTTTGCGAAGGGTTTTGGCCAGGACGAGGCGATGCGCAGTCGCGCAACAGCCTGCGCCAGGCGCTGGCCGACATCAGGCGATGGTTTCCCGCCGACGGCAATGCGGCCATTTCCATCGACGGGGATCAGGAAACGGTCGCGCTGACGGCCGGCCCGGACGAAGCCGATATCTGGCTCTTCGAGCGCAAGCTCGCCGAGAGCGGGACGGCGGACCTTGCCTTTGCCGCCGAGCTTTACCGTGGTGATGTCCTTGCGGGCGAAGTCATTCCCGACGGCTTGGATGAATGGTTCAGCCCGCATCGGGCCAGGTACCGGCAGAAAGCGCTGCAGCTGGTGGAACGCCTGAGCCTCGCACCGCCCGAAGCCGGATCCGCGGATGAAGCGGCGTGCGAAGGACTGGCGGACAGGCTGCTTGCCTCGGATCCGACCGCGGAGGCGGCGCATCGGGCCTTGATGCGCATCCACGCCGCGAGGGGCCACGAAAACGCGGCCTTGCGTCAGTTCGAGACCTGCCGCGCGCTGCTGAAGAAGCATCTGGGCATGGAACCCGAGGCACAGACGCTGTCACTGGCGGCGTCGCTGCAGACGCGGGGCGGAAATCGCCAGACCGCGTCGGCGCACGACACCGCCCAGCCGCCTCACCCTATCGCCACGCCGGCGAGACCGCATGACCACCCGTCGGTGGCGGTGATGCCTTTCGACAATCTCGGCGGGGCGGAGGACGAGTATTTTGCCGACGGCGTTGTCGAGGAGATCACCGCCGCGCTTTCCCGCATCCGGAACTTCTTCGTCATCGCGCGCCAGTCCGCCTTCACCTACAAGGGCCGCTTCGCCGACGTGCGCGAGGTCGGCCGGGAACTCAGCGTCGCCTACGTGGTCGAAGGCACCGTTCGGCGGGGTGGCAATCGGCTGCGCATTTCCGTGCAGCTGGTCGATGCCGAGACGCGGGCGCAACTATGGTCCGAGCGCTATGAGGGTGCGACCGAGGACGTTTTCGAGTTCCAGGACAGGATCGCGGCGCAGGTGGCGGGCGCCATCCATCCGGCCATCCGCGGCGCCGAGATCGAGCTGGCCAGACGCAAGCCGCCGACCAGCCTAAGGGCATATGATTTCGTCATGCGCGCCTATCCGAACATTTGGGGCCGCCGCAAGGACACCAACGATCTGGCAATAGAGCTGCTCAAGAAAGCGATCGCGGTCGATCCGGCCTATGGCCGCGCGCATGCGCTTCTGGCCTGGTGCCACGCCTCGAACGCCGTGTTTCTGTGGGCCGAGCAGCCGGAAAGCGAGCTGGAAAAGGCGGTCGCGGCGGTCGAGGCAGCAGGCTCGATCGGCGACGATCCAACCGCGTTGACCGCCGCCGGCGCGGCATTGAGCATGGGCGGTGACCAGGAGCGCGCCGCCACCTTCATCGAAAAGGCGCTCACGCTTGATCCGAACAATGCTTGGGCATGGGCACGCCATGGCTGGATCGCGATCTACAGGGGCGAAGCCGCCCGCGCGCCGGAACGGTTCGAACGGGCGATGGCGCTGAGCCCGATGGATCCGTTCGCGTTCGCCGTGAGACTGGGAATGGGCTACGCCTTGGCCAAGACGGGCTCCCTTTCCCAGGCCGTCGCGATCGCCCGTGAGGTCATCGCCGCCCACCCCGACATTATCACGTCCTATCGCTATCTCGCCGCCTGGTCGGCGATGGGCGGCGACCTGGAGACCGCCCGCTGGGCCGCGCAAAAGCTCCTGGCCGCCCAGCCGAGTTTCACGATCGAGCGATTCAGGTCGCTGCCTATCTTCCGGAACACGCCGGAATGGGCAGACCAGGTGGTCGAAGCCTTGAAGCTGGCGGGATTGCCGGAGCGCTGACTATCTTCGGCCCATCCTTGGTTCCAACTTGGATGACATGATCGCCCCTGCGCCCTTGGCTAGGATAGCGATCCTGCCGGCCCACGATCATTGCGCGCCGTTTAATTGGCCACATCATCAGCATGGATCGCCTACCAGTTGCTCGGCATAGTCTGACGGGACTGCCCCGGTGTGAGCGGCAGCTTTGCGCCGGTGGGTTCAATAGGTCGCCGCAACACTCTTAATCTGAGAGGATGAGGAGGTGTTGCATGGTGACGTCACGGATCTGGTTTACGTCAGCGCAGAAGGCCGAGCTTTGGGAGCGATGGAAGCAAGGTCAGAGCATTTCGTCGATCTCGCGGGCACTGGACCGCCGGAACAAGACCGGCGTTCAGCGGATCGTATCCTTACACGGCGGTATTGCTCCGTCAGCAAGGCGTAGAGCGGCCTCGGCGCTCGGG
>NZ_JBFUEG010000050.1:0-5745 GCF_056404315.1 Mesorhizobium sp. P2_D6
TGAAATCCACCTCTGGTTCGATGGCATGAGAGCGATTCTTTAGGGTTACCGTTCCTATGGAATAGCTGCGGTTGACCCACAGGAAAAGCGAGCCAAGGCGTTTCCCGAGCGGATGCCAGGCCGACTTGGCGACCGCAGAGATTGCCATATCCGTCGAAGGACACCTGTCGTAACCCGAGGAGTAACGTGCATGCATCTGAATGTGACCACTCACATTGGCTGCCATGCGATTGTTCGGCTCCAGATATGTGATGTCCCGGGTGTTGGCCAAGGCCTCCAGGAACATCCGGGGATAGCGATCTCGGCACTGATTCGCGAGGAGGTTGATCACGTTTACGCCTTCCGCAGCACCCTCCAGCATGGCTGTTGCCGGAGCCAGGAAATGCACATGGGTATCGGCGGTGACCCAGCCGTCTTCACACCAGTGCAGCACCTTCTCGAGCTCTACGGTAATGAGCTCTGTTTCTGCCAATGCTCGGTGCTGTAGTTCGCGAACCATCGTGGATTTGGATTGCGGTTGCCGTTTGCCGGAGCAAGGTATTCACCAGCGGAACTGTGCACGTGAAGCTTTATGTAATCCGCCGCGTGCTCGTTTAGCTGGCCGATTCCCCGCATCGGATAGATCAGCCCATTTTGGTCGGGGGAAAGCGGACGAATATCGGATGAGTGCAGAAACACGAACCATCGAGCTGCGGTCGGCGACATCTTGGCTGTGACCGGCCGATGTTTGAGAAATACGGGGCGACCAGCTTCGAATGGGATGCCCCAGGCCACAAACGAGCCGCAGTGCGCGAACCGAGCAGCCTGCGTCAGCTCAGCCGAAACATCCGGACGCCGCGCAAGCTCCTCGAAGGGGACGTTTCCAGCAAAGATGACGGGTCGAAACAGAAGCGACCAGCAAGTCGTTCTTTTGGACTCAGGTCACAGCCGAGCATCGATTCGACTTGGCAGCTTTGGAAAACATAGCAGTGCGGTCGGGTCGCCCAAGGCGGGAAACTTCAGCCCCAACTCTGCCATGTCGGTGTAGAGAGGCGTGTCGAGCGCAGGCATGCGTTCGATGGAACTAATTAATTAGATGGGACGATTTCCGTTGGTGGATCGACGGCGTCGCCCAGTGCAACATTCCCTCAGAGCTTGCTGGTGACGATGTCGAATTCCTTGCTGGGATGGCAGCCATTGCCCGGTCCATCTTGGCCATGCAGCGATCTCTCTCTGTCGGCTAATCATCATTCTGTTCGCCCGAATCTGAAGAAATAGTATGTAGCAAATTCAAGTGAGCGCCCCCGCGCGCAATAGTCTCGAGAGGACGCAGGAAACCGGCGCAATTTTTGTTACGCGCCCAGAAGGCCGTCGGCTTGATCAATCCCTGCGGCTGAGAACTGTCTTGACAATTGGTGTTCACTGGAGGGCCGGTCCCGAGCTGATATTTGACAAAGGCGGCGTGGCTCAGCTTCTAGTCTCTGGCCTTTGCGTCGAAGGGTTCAACCAGTTCAAGACTAACGTGCGGTCTCACGCGGTCTCGTCGGGGCAGCTCCACCATGTAGCCGTTCGCGTCGGTCTCGACGAACGGCCAGCTGTCTCGCAATACCGCTTGGGTACAGATTTGTGCCAGCTTGTGAACTCCCGTTAAACTCGCGCCTACGCTGAATTGCTGGCTTCCAGACTCGATACTTATTCCCGTTTTACACCGGCAGTTCGCAGCACTAGTGCGCCTCGGCAAGAAGAACGATGATTTGCGGCGTTAGCCGCGGTCTATTTCGCGAAAACAGGCAATTTGGTCCGTGTAGTGTGATCCACAGGTAGCCCACAGTCCGGAAGAACTCGCCCGACGGTTTCCGGCACTTAGGGCGAGGCGTAGCAATGCGCCTACTGCTGACACAACAGATTGGCTCCATATGGAAGGTTCAGCTACCGTGGCAAGAGGTATAGTAGCGAAAGCGGCAACAGACGGAATGTTTGGCCAGATGAACGGCGAATATTCCGATATCTATGTCAACGGGAAGCTCCAACCGGTCCACTCGCGGGCACGGATTCCCGTTGTGAACCCGGCCGATGAGCGGGAGTTTGCAACCATACCTAACGGCGACAAGGACGACGTTTCTGCGGCGGTAGACGCCGCCCGGGCAGCGTTCGAGAGTTCCGGTTGGCCGCAGTTGCCGCCATCGAAGCGAGCCAACTATTTGCGCAAGCTTGCCCGTGCAATCGACAGTCGCGCCGAGCGACTCGGCGCGACTGTCACCGCTCAAATTGGGATGCCCCTGGCGAGCTCAGTGCAGTCTAATGGGAGTGGCACATCTAAGTACTACGACTATTACGCTGAACTCGCCGACCAGTTCGAAGTCGAGACCGAACGCGTCGGACACGGGCTGCGAACGGTCATTCGAAGAGAGCCGGTAGGTGTTGCCGGACTGATCGTGCCGTGGAACGGTCCTCAGGGAGCAATTGCGTGGAAGCTAGCACCGGCCTTGGCCGCCGGTTGCACGACCGTCATAAAGCCGTCGCCGGAAGCATCGCTTGACTCCTACCTGCTTGCCGAAGCCTTGGACGAGGCGGGCATTCCTCCCGGTGTTGTGAATATCGTCTTCGGCGGACGAGAGACGGGAGCGTTGCTGGCCGCTCACCCGGGCGTCGACAAGGTGTCCTTCACCGGGTCCACGCGCGCGGGGCGTCAAGTTGCGATGGCCTGCGCGGAGCGCTTCGCGCGCGTCACGCTGGAGCTTGGCGGTAAATCGGGGGCGCTGTTGCTCGATGACGCCGATCTTAACACGTTCCTTCCTCTGGTGGCGCCCGCGTGCGTACCGTTCAGCGGTCAAATCTGTCACGCGCTGACTCGCGTAATTGCTCCGCGCGCACGCTACGAGGAAGTGGTCGAGGGAATCGCAGCCAAGATGGCCGGCCTCGTAGTGGGACATCCGCTCGATCCCGCGACGCAGATCGGACCCCTAGTGGCGAGGCGTCAACGCGATCGCGTCGAGGAATACATCGCATCTGGGCGCGCACAGGGTGCCCAGGTCGTGACCGGTGGGGACCGGCCGGTGGCCATGGACGTCGGGTACTACATCCAGCCGACAGTCTTCCGTGACGTGGACAGCGCAATGAGTATCGCTCAGGAGGAGATCTTTGGGCCGGTGGTCTCGGTCATCCCCTACGACAATGACGAGGAGGCGCTCGCGATATGTAACGGCACGACATATGGGCTTGGCGGCGCAGTGTTCACGTCCGATCCCGAGCGCGGGCTGGCGATTGCGCGCCGGATTGCGGCTGGCGTAGTCGGCATCAACCGCTACACACTACACATCGACGCGCCGTTCGGTGGGATCAAAGGCAGTGGTCTCGGCCGCGAGCTTGGGCCAGAGGGATTGGCCGCCTTTCTTGAAACCAAGTCCATATTCCCACCGCAAAAGTGAGAGCAGCTGCTTTGGTGGTTGTGTGCTTGCACAAACGTGAGTGATTTCAGTTCAGAGCGGGCGTTCTGCACGGATTAGTGGCACAAATTGCGAATTTCGAACCGGCGGAGTAGCTTTTCCGGTTTGCCAAACAGGACAACAACATCGCTTCTAATTTTCTTTCGCAAAAATCGCCAAAGTTGGAAGGCGAGACAGCATCAAACCAAGCGGTAGGGAAACTCACATGCCTGTCCTCAATCGCGTTGCCGACCTTCATGATGAAATCACAACCTGGCGCCGCGAGATCCACGCTCACCCAGAGCTGGGCTTCGACGAACACCACACTTCGGCCTTCGTCGCGGAGCGCCTGCGCGAATTCGGCTGCGACGAGGTGGTGACCGGCATTGGCAAGACCGGCGTTGTCGGCATCATCAAGGGCCAGAAAGCCGGTAGCAATGGCAACCTCAAGGTGATCGGATTGCGCGCTGACATGGACGCGCTGCCGATCGAGGAGGCCACTGGTCTGCCCTATACCTCCAGGAACAAGGGCTTGATGCATGCCTGTGGTCATGACGGCCATACCGCGATGCTGTTGGGCGCGGCACGCTACCTTGCCGAAACCCGGAATTTCGTCGGTACGGCGGTCTTGATCTTCCAACCTGCGGAAGAGATCGGGACGGGCGCGCAAGGGATGATCGATGATGGCCTGATGGACCGCTTTGGCATCGAGCAGGTCTATGGCATGCACAACCTTCCGGGCTTGCCGATTGGCTCCTTTGGCATTCTGCAAGGTGCGGTGATGGCGGCGACGGACGGTATCCAGATCAGTATCGAAGGCCGCGGAGGCCATCCCGGGAGCCCGCATCAATGTATCGACGCTATGCAAGCTGGCGCGCAGCTTATCACGGCTCTGCAGCAAATCGTGGCGCAGAACGTCGATCCTTTGGAATCCGCGGCGATTTCGTTCCACGAATTCCATTCCGGAACCCCGCAGCGGGTGATTGCCCAGACAGCAGAGCTGCGAGGCAGCATGCGCGCTCTGACCCCGGAGGTGCGTCAGCTGGTCAAGAAACGAATGGCTGAGGTGGTTGCCGGAATCGCTCAGGTCACTGGCGCGAACATAGTCCTTACCATCGAGGGCAGCAATGCCGCTGTCTTCAATCATCCGGTGCCGACCGAGCTTGCGATGAACGTGGCCAAGGAGGTGGCCGGTGAAGACAACGTGGTCGCGACGCCGCCGATGTTGGTAGCGGAGGATTTTTCGGACTTGGCGAAGCACCGACCCGGCGCCTTCATCTGGTGCGGTAATGGCCAGAGCGCCGGTTTGCACAACGCCGGCTATGACTTCAACGACGAGGCGGTTCTGTACGGGACGTCGTTCTGGATCAAGCTGGTGGAGAACGCGCTTGCGACTTGAGGTGTTGCGGAATCAGTGCGCAGGAATCAGGCCTAATCTGCCTCGCCCTGCATGTCGTTGTGGAAGACATTGTCGAGCAGCGACTGTGCGGAAGCCGGGCCGGCCAACGTCATCATCACCAAGGTCGCGACGCCGAGTGCCGCCATCGCCCTCATAGATAGTTTGTGCGGGAGCCGCGTCGACCTAACGGTGGAGCTTTGGTCCGGTACCGGAGGCGCTACCGACGTCCGCCCGGGGGTTGGCTCAAGCCAGAAGGAAGCTGCGTGGACGAGGTCGGTTGTTCTGGTGAAGAGCACAAGCCAGCCATTCTCGATGAACGAAAGGCGCCGCCCCGCGTGCGGCGAACGCCGTTGCCCCAGATCGTGGTGGCGGCGCAGCATCTCCTCTAATATTAGCTATCGAGCGAACACTCGGCCCAGCATCGGCACGACCCCAGTCCGAAAAAATCGGGATCGGATCGGCACGGCGTCGCGGACCGCCGGAGAAGTACCGTCAGTGCGCTAACACGCACAACCTTCAACATTCGCCGCTGCATAGCTCGGTCGCGTCGTCCCGACCGCCACGCGCAGGACACGCTGTACCTCATGGCCGCGCCTTGACAGCTCTTCGAAAGTCAAGGCCCAGATTCGTACTTGTCTGCGCAGCAGCGACAAGGAACAAGAAAACGTCGTTTTCCTGCGAGCGCAACTCTAAATTTGCGGAAACCAACCATCGGGACGCTGTTACCGTCACGACGCGTCTCACGGCCATTTCGGTGGGGCTATGCGAAAAAGGGAGGAACGACAAGATGAAAAAGCGGCACTATGACAAAAACAGGCGCAATCCCCAGAGACGTGCAGTGCTGAAGGGATTGGCTGCGCTCGGCATAGCGGCAATGGCAATCGCTCCATTTGCCAGTTCAGCCTCGGCGCAGTCCCTACTCGACAAGATCAAAAACGGGGA
>NZ_JBFUEG010000051.1:0-5671 GCF_056404315.1 Mesorhizobium sp. P2_D6
GCTCAGCTCAGCGGCAAAGCCGATCATCTCGCGCAAGATATCGGCGTCGGGGGTCTTCTCCACGAGCGTGCGCAGGTTCATCATGTCGTCGGTCATCGATGGTTCCTTCGAATCAGGTTGGTGTCAGCAACCCGACCTTACCGGGGAACATCGATGACCGCCGCTACGCCGCTCGCTCGCTTCAGCGCTGTTGAGGGCGCGCTCGCGAGCGGCTTCGTAACCGCCGACCTACACCACGCGGTGGGACACGATCCCTTCCCTCGCCTCGCGCAACGGTTCATCGTCCGGACGGATGCCGATGTAGCGCACCGTCGAACGGTCGAGGTTCAGAGCCAGGCACGCATCGTCTGTCTCCTTGATCGACGGATTCTACCCAAATCTGGGAAGTTCCGGATCTCAGGAATGCGTGCAGCGGCAGAACATTGACTCTGCGACTGCCAAGACTGATCTGTGCTTCCGACTTGAGCGTTGACCATGAGGAGAAACTGAGGCCGGCGGCCTGACTTCGGTCCGGTGATCAGCCCGTCAGGTTTGAACCATCGCGACCGGACGATCAGGATGATCGCGGCCGCTCTGCGGCCGGACTCGCTCGCGCTGGTTTCCGAATGGACCACACGGGTCAACCGTCTGCCGAGGCAAGAACGTTGCGCGAGTCGAGTCCAAGCCGCAAAACTCGCGACCGGCAGTTAGCGTCAGGGGAACGTCAATTCTTAAAGCTTCCCATGACCAAGTCAACGTAACCTTTCATTTTCCTCATCGACCTTATTGCGTCACCTGCAACGTCAAAAAAATCTTGCAATTTTTCGAGACGCATCACCATTCTATCGCCCAGCTGGAAGTAACGTCTAAAAACCGGGACCGGCGTCATTCTACTGATGTAAGTCCGACTATTCCCATTAATAACGCCTTTCGTCAGTTCGAAATTCAAAATCAGGCTTAAAATCATGTGTGGTGCCGTAAACCAGCCAAGAGTTGTACTACTAAGCGAATAGGCAATAACTGCCATGCGATCCGGGTCGCGTTTGGTTCGATAATATTCGACGGGCTGGATCACGTGCGGGTGGTGACCTATTATCATGTCAACCCCCGCCTCGACTAGAGTATGTGCGGTCTCAACTTGCGAATGTCGCGGAAAAAACTCAAATTCGTAGCCCCAATGAAGCGATGCGATTATGAAGTCACAGTTTTGATCCTTGCAATCAGCAATTTGGCTCATGAGCAACTTGAGATCAGGTGCAAAGTGCTTGGAATTAAGTCTAGCTACATGAATTCGGTGCTCTTCACCGGGTGGCAGTTTTCGCCCGTTGAGCCCAAAGGTAGCGGAGACGAACCCAATCTTAACTCCTTTGCGCACGAGAATATTCGCTCTGCCATATTCTGAAACTTGGGGAGTCCCAATATTCATGATTCCATCTTGTGCCAAAAGATGCTGATTCCTCTCAAGTCCAGCTATTCCAAGATCAAGGGTGTGGTTATTGGCCGTATTTAGAACTGTGAAGCGTTTACCTTTATGCTGAGTTAGTGTAAGGTATTGTTCAAATGTACAACATGTCGGGTAGGAGCTCGCATTGCCGAAAGCCGCGTCGACGACCTCCTTTTCCGCCACGACCGCCTCGTAGTTAGCAAAGGAAATATCCGTATCGAATAATATATCGAAAACGTTCGAAAACAAGACGTCCTTAGAATGGTCAAGATCCTCGGCTTGAATCAAGTCGCCGGCGCAGCCCATGGTGAGTGTAGCTTCTCTCTTAAATGCGCTCGGTATGGATATAACTGAGTTGTCCGGGCCGTATAGCAATCTATCTGCCTCGTTGTCTGGACGAATTATCGGTTGTACGCTTTTAAAATGCCAATACACATGGTCCATGAAGCGAAACTCTGGGCCATCCGTAGCAGCATTTGAACGGGGAGTGTCCCAATAGTTATGCATCAGGGCAAAACGTGTTGAAACCCTGGTAAAAAACGGTAGGGTATAGAACTCGAAGAGCGTGGCTGGTAGATGAGGCGTCAAAACTAGTTCCTTTCGAACATCGAACAATCACTACAAGCGCGGCAAACTCGTTCGCATTGTCGATCAGAGGGGCTGAACGTAGGCGTGAAGGAGTCGTGACACGTTCGGTCGGCAATAAGAAGGATGTCGGCGGAGAATTTCCACCGCGAATCAATCTGGACTTGGTGAAGCGCACCAACCGCCTTCAGGATCATCCTGTCGGCGCACTTCACAGGTATCGCCGCTCTGGCAGTGAATCGGGAGCGTCGGCAGAGGTAAGCCGAATTCACTATATTCGATCTCTGCCATGGTCTTGCGGTGAGGGTCGACCGCTGTTCGAAGCAGCGCTTCGCTTGCAGTGACCCGCGATGTTATATCCAAAAATCGAACAGCATCGAACAGGGAACCGCGTCGCCCAGGCCCAGAGTACCCAACGCACATCATGCCGCCCCGGGAGTTGGTGTAGTCAGTAGGGACAATCTCAAACGATGAGCGATGATGCTGGAATGCGACAGGAGGTGACCGAAGCCGTCCTGGGCCGCGCCAGACCTGAGGTCAGCCTCATCCATGACAGAACAATCCGGTCCCAGACGCGACAAGGACGGCAACCATCTTCATTTCACTTGGCTGTGTCATCAAACAAAAGGAGATGCAGTTCGATCCGGACCCTATTTATGCAGCTCTCTGCGTTGAGTTCGCCAATATAATGTTCTGGAAGGTGCCCATCGCGTTTTCAGATGGCTACGGCCAAGAAGATCAGATGCAGCTCGGTCGTCCGGCAGGGCGCATTTGAGTGTCCAATCCTGCTGATCGCGCGAGCAAGCGAACGATCACGGCCTCCATGCCGTCAGCGTTCCGTGCCAACTACACGGAGAATTCCTGCGACACATTCGCCGGGCAATATAGGTGATCTCATTGAAACCCATGGTAGGTTATCAGAACGCATCTGGGACACCGGGGTTGCGTCTACGCGGACGTGGAAGAACACGAACTCATTGAGGAGGTGGGCGGGGCCAACCTTTTGCGGTCATAGCTTGGCAAAGCCGGAGGTAGAATAGGTCCCGCGGAAGCTCTGCTGTAAATGCGTTCGACCCCTCATGTTGCCGAACGGTAGGCGCCTAGCCGCTGCACCCGTCCCAAAGCAATTTGCCGCTCGGTCCGCGTAAGCGTAAATTCAAGCCGATCCGAACTACAGACAGCGTCGCCATCGCGCGTTTAGATGACGCCCATATGGAAATAGAATTTGACGAAGCCCGTTGTTGGTGGTGATGTCCAAAAAAATGTTAAACTAGCGGCGTCTAAGTTGTCGCCATCACGTCGACAAATGATGAGCAATTTCTGAAAGCTGGTCCGCCAAGGGCATTTTTTGAACAAGCCATAACGCCCGTGCCGATGCAAATCTCCTCCGCCTACGGCAGGGGAGGGCGCTGCGCAGCTAGAAGGCAAGGTAGGTAGATGCGAAACCAGCTCAAAACAGACGTGGATGCGAAAAGCGCGGGACCCAATTTTGCATCTTCAACCGCTAAGGTGCCGGAGCATTTGTCACTTTTTTTTTCGAGGCAAGAGCCGGAGTTTGCCAGACTTTTCGACGCAGTAAATGACTTGCCGATCGATGACACTCATTGCCACCTTATTACCGATCGGGATGCAATTACAACGCCCCAGCGATTTTTGGAGCGCATCTCCCTAGCGGGCTTTCCGGTACCGAGCTATTTCCCAGAAGGCATCTATGCTCAATGGTTGAACGGGGACGAAGCAACCAGGTATCACCTGAACAAAAAGTTCGATATTCAGCGGAAACTTGATGGGATAACCGGTGATATTTCACAAAGTGTCTTTATAAAATTCTTGGTCAAAGAGCTGGCTCATTTCCTAGGTTGCGACCACAATCTAGAAGCAGTTATTGAAGCTCGCAACGACCGAGGGAACGATTATTGGTCATACATAAACAGCTTGTTTAGAGACGCTAACTTTCAGAACATAATGCTGGAGACAGGAACTGGTGAAAGCCGTGACGCCGCAACTATATCGCGGTTTGAGGAAGCCATACTGCCCTGTCAATCTCGTCGCATCAGTCGAATAGAGAGAATCCAAGACGAACTTTTTCACCTCGACATCACGTTCGATGAGTTCGAAGAACGCTACGTCACGAGGTTGAACGAGATACTTGACGGGGATGGAAACTTTGGAAAGCCGTCTTTTGGAATGAAATCTTATCTCTTGCCAGACATAGGGCCAATCCGTCCATTGTATGATCGCCGACCCGCGGAGTTGTCTTGGCAGGCGCAGAGGAACTCCTTCGATAAACGCAAGAATATGGATCGAGAAGACGCTGCGCAAATTACGAAGGATCTTTGCCGGTATACATTCACTCTTGCTCTACAGGAGTGCCTCAAGAGAGATATGCCCATGCAGATCCATACCGGTGATGGAGAAGCACCTTCCGTGATACTTAGGAACCAAGATCCGTTCTATCTAGAAGAGGTATGCCGGTTTGACAAAGATGGGATGATGCGAATGCCAAAAATCATTCCGCTTCATGCAGGTTATCCGTCGGTCGGCAAGGCTGCGTGGCTAAGCCATCTATATCCAAATTGCTACTTCGAATTGTCAATAATGACTCCACTTGTCCACCAGAATTTGTATCAGCGGTACATGCAGGTTATGGAGGCGGTCCCGCTTTCCAAAATCCTTTTCGCAAGTGATGCATTTCACGTTCCTGAGCTTTATTGGCTTTCCGGTCGTTGGGGAAAGCGATACTTAGCAAAGGCTCTTACAAACTACGTTGTAGGCGGAAGTCTCAATTTTGAAGAAGCACTCGAGGCCGCCCGAATGATTCTCTATAAAAACAATAGGGCAGTGTACAATCTAGAATCAGTTTAGAATCTCCATCACGCGTCGAGAGGGGGCGCCATGCTTTTTGGGGCATTCGCAGGACGGCCGGCAGTTGCCGATAAGACACCCTTCTCGTGCTGCTCAAGTGTTCGGCCGGCCGGCCTGCGGCGGTTTGCTCAATCAAACGTCGGGAGCGAGGGCAAGCCAAGCCGGCGGCCGAGCAGCGGCGAAAGGCGAACTACCGCTTCTTTGGCTATCCGCGCGTGACTGAAATAGCGTCTCGCCGGTCATTTCAACGAGACCGCGGCGCGCTTTGGGCGAGGGAAGGCCGATCCTTCCCGTCCAGAACACCGGCACCACTAATCTTTTAACTGCATAGTGCGCGGAATGAGCAAAAAATGCAGATTTCCTGCTACGGAAAGGGTCGTTTCGGGCCAGGCAGGTCTGCCACACCTGCTAGCGTCCCTAATAAGTGGATTTCGCCGGCGATACGTCGCCTATTGGCGTTTTGGGCAGCCATAGCGATGGGGCTCTGCGCCTTCGATGAAGCTTAGAACGAACTCGATCAGTCTATCAATAACGCCCGAAGCTTGAAGGGAACTGATTAATGCTGATTGTGCGAATTGAAAGTAGAATCATCGAGATTCCAGTTAAAAAGGTGGTCCGGACCGGGATCGGTGCGATAGACCGAATTGCGAACATTTTTGTTCGGATATATACCGATGATGGTATTGTAGGTATTGGGGAGTGTGGTCCCTGGCCCGTGGTGACCGAAACGTTGGCCGAGACCAAATCAGCGGTCGACGAATACTTTGGTCCTGCTTTGATGGGCGCAAATCCTGTCGC
>NZ_JBFUEG010000052.1:0-5423 GCF_056404315.1 Mesorhizobium sp. P2_D6
GGGCTATGCGAAAAAGGGAGGAACGACAAGATGAAAAAGCGGCACTATGACAAAAACAGGCGCAATCCCCAGAGACGTGCAGTGCTGAAGGGATTGGCTGCGCTCGGCATAGCGGCAATGGCAATCGCTCCATTTGCCAGTTCAGCCTCGGCGCAGTCCCTACTCGACAAGATCAAAAACGGGGAGACGATCCGGATCGCCTTTTCTAATGAGCCGCCTCACGCCTACCCGGGTCCGAACCACGAGCCGCTTGGCTTTGTCAATGCGATGACGATCGACATCCTCAAGAAGCTAGGTACAACCAAATTCGAGCCGGTCGTGACCGAGTGGGGCTCGCTCATTCCCGGCCTACAGGCTGGCCGCTTTGACATCATCACGGGCGGAATGGCAATCACGCCCGAGCGTTGCCGCAACGTGGTGTTCACCGAACCGGTAGTCTCCATCATCGACTCGATGATCGTTCCGAAGGGAAACCCGAAGGCGCTGCACTCCTATAAGGACGTGCGGGACAAGGGTCTCACCCTCGGCACCGGCACCGGCTGGGCCGAGGTCAGATTCGCGAAAGAAATGGGTGTCGCAGACGACAAAGTCATGCAGTTCGCCGGTGGAGCGCCTGAGGTCGTAGAGGCTGTTAAGGCCGGCCGCGTCGACGCTGGCGTCGGCGAAGCCTTCACCCTGAAGATATTTACCGATCGGGATCCTAGCATTGAGATGGCTGAGCCCTTTACGCAGCCTGTTAGGGTCTCCACTACTGAGGGTATTGGCTTCATGCCAGACCAGCAGGCGGCGGTCGATGCCTTCAATGCCGTGTTGAAAGATTATCTTGGTTCCGACGAGATGATGAAGTCGGTCAAAGAATACGGCTACACTAAAATGCATTTACCGCCGAAGAATCTGACGACCGCCGAAATTTGCAAGGGCTAAGTCGGCATAAGCCCCTGCCGGTAGGTTCCAAACAGGCCGTGGCCAGCGGTCATGGCTGCAAACCAGAGCGCCACCGTATTGATGCCACGGTGGTGCTTGCCGGAAGCGACATTGATCCGGGGGGACTACTCGTTCGGTGGTGGAACCAAGTGCACGCCACTCGCCTTCAACTCGGCACGCGCTCCGGACTGCGGCCTGGCGGTTGACCATTAACTGGACCCGATGCAATATCATCACACTCTGTCGCTCGGGCGTCTTCACCGACAGGAAGCGCATCGTCGTCCGGCCTCGAAGACGGCCTCAATATCCAGACCAATTGTCCTAACCTTGCCCTTCGCAGCTCTCGTCCGGCTCTGGCATCCCAAAGTTCAGTGCTGCGGCTGCCGCCGGTTCACCGACAGGTTCTGGCACATGTCAGGACACCGGTGGTCCTCATGTCTCTGCAGGAGCTAATGCGGCGAATAGGGGATTACAAGATCAGTGACCAGGCCGGCGAAATCCAACGTCGTCCTGCGCGGCCACTATGGCTACTGTGGCGTCGCCGGAAATCTCAGGAGTCTCGTAAAAGTTTTTCGAGCCGTAGAGCGTTACTGGGGTGGAATGCTCCGCAGCCGCAGCTGGGCAGGCCGACGCCTCACTTGGGAAACAAGAACGGACACCGTTGCTGAAGCCTAAGCTACACCTCCATGATCGGGAGATGCAGGCGCTTGCAGTGCTGCGAACCAACTGCTGAAGTGCGTGGTGCGGGAAAGCAGCACGCCAGTTGATGCGCGGTAAGTTCTTTGTGCTCGCCGACGTTGCGACCAACACCAAACCTGGAAACAACGACACGCCTATCTCGCCGGTAGCGTTCGATAAGGTCAAGCGCATCGAGGTCGAGCGTGAGATCAATGGTCTTTGCGCCAACCAACGTCGGCTACCACGCGAGCAGGAGAGCCATCCTGTCGTCACCTGGCTTGTGAAATGGATGCGAGCCGAGCGGGCCAAAAGATCCCGCAGTTCTCTCGTCGTCGAGCCGATTGACTACATGCTGAAGCGCTGGGGCGGGTTCAGGTCCTTCCTCGATGAAAGACGGATCTGCCTGAGCAACAATGCTGCCGACCGCGCCCTGCGGGTTTTTGCCATCTTGGGATCATCCTGCCCATATTGGGTAGTTCGGAGGGCCACGACATTTCGATATCGGGTTTGAGAACGCCCTGCCACTCTCCTGCCGCAGCTAAGCAATCTTCGAGACTATGTGAAGAAAAACACAACAGAAAGGCATCAATTGCAGGAGCACGACTTTGGGAGCATGGCCTGCGCTGCCGATCGACGTTTTGGGAAGCGTAGCCTGTCGAAAGTTGAACGCTCGCATTGGAGTTACAAATGAAAGGTCTCGCAAGCGCCGCACTAGCGAGCCTCAAACGGCCAGATCTTTTGCAAACACGCCCTCATTTGAATGGTGCGTGGATCTCTAAAAACGAAGCACTGGCCGTGGTCGATCCGGCGACCGGGGAAGAGCTGACGACAGTAGCGGCTTGCGATCGTTCAGATGTCGACAACGCTGTTTCTATCGCAAGAACCGCTTTCGGGGAGTGGCGCGATGTCCTGCCTTCCGAACGTGGCGGATATCTGCGGAGGTGGGCAGCGGGCATGCGCGAAAACGCAGAAGATCTTGCTGTGATCGTCACCTGTGAACAGGGTAAACCACTGGCCGAAGCCAGATGTGAGATTGCATACGCCGCCACCTTTCTCGAGTGGTTTGCGGCGGAAGGCGAGCGGTCCTACGGCGAAACCATTCCAAGCCATTTACCCGGCTGTCGCCTGGGCGTGGATATGCAGCCGATCGGAGTGACCGCTGCAATCACGCCATGGAATTTTCCTGCGGCGATGATCACCAGAAAAGCAGGAGCTGCCCTGGCTGCTGGCTGCACCATGATAGTCAAGCCCGCGCCTGAAACGCCTTTGTCGGCACTCGCCCTTGCCCGTCTTGCCGAAGAGGCGGGGCTTCCTGCCGGCGTGTTTCAAGTCATAACGGGCGAGGCTCCTCCGCTGGCAAAGAGGCTGTTAGAGCATAACGACGTTCGGGCATTTTCTTTTACGGGCTCAACCCAGGTCGGACGGATACTGCTCGAACAATCTGCGAAAACGGTCAAAAGAGCTTCGCTCGAACTCGGTGGCAACGCCCCTTTCATACTTTTCGACGACGCGCCGAAAGAGGCGGCGGTCGCAGGGTGCTTGTCAGCCAAATTCGCGACGTCTGGTCAAGACTGCTTGGCAGCAAACAGGATCTACGTCCAACGGCGCCTCTACGAGCGATTCATAGAAGAATTCGGTCAAGCAGCGGGCAAACTGAAAGTCGGGCACGGATTGCAGCCTGGCGTCGAAATTGGTCCAATGACCAAGGCATCTGTAGCCGAAAAATGCGGCCAGCAGGTTTTCGAAGCTCTTTCCGCCGGTGCTCGCATGGTGCTCGGGGCACAGGAGAGCCACCTGGGTGGCAATTTCGTGACGCCGACAGTGCTCGCGGATGTAACCGACGATATGCGGGTAGCAAAGGAAGAGACCTTTGGTCCCGTAGCTGCGATCCTCCTCTTTGACGACGAGGCGGAAGTACTTTCCCGGGCGAATAACTCGGAAATGGGCCTTGCGGCGTATGTCTACACCCGAGACCTCAATCGCGCCATGCGTCTGGCTGACAGGCTCGAATACGGCATGGTCGCGGTGAACACGCCAAAATTTACCGGAGCGCCTATCCCGTTCGGGGGATGGAAGCAGTCCGGCTTGGGGCGCGAAGGTTCGAAGCACGGCATTGCTGAGTACCTGGAGCCAAAATACACGTGTTTTGGCAATCTTTCAGTATGAAAGGACATAGAAAATGACCACGAATATCAAAGAGATATGCGAGAAGGATAGAAGTAGCGTCTTGCATCCTTTCACGCAGCTGAAGGATTTTGCCACTGGCAAGCTCGGCGACCCGACCATTGTCGAGACGGGGAAGGGCATTCGAATTCAGGACGCCTACGGCAATCAGTTTATCGACGGATTCGCCGGTCTATATTGCGTGAACGTCGGCTACGGTCGTAGCGAAGTGGCTGAAGCGATTTCGCGGCAAGCTTTTCGTTTGGCGTATTATCATTCCTATGCCGCGCATACGACGGACGAACTCGCGATTCTTTCCGATCGCCTCGTCAAGATGGCACCTGGAAAGATGAGCAAGGTTTTCTACGGCATGTCGGGGTCCGATGCGAACGAGACTCAAGCTAAGCTCGTCTGGTACTACAACAACCTGCGCGGCAAGCCGAGCAAGAAGAAGATTATTTCCCGTGAACGCGGCTATCACGGATGCAGCGTAGTCTCTGGCTCCATGACCGGGATGAGCTTTTATCACGACCATATGGACCTGCCGCTTCCGCAGATTGTTCATACTGGCGTCCCCCACCATTACTGGGGCGCAAACCCGGGCGAGACCGAACGCGAGTTCTCCGAGCGGCGTGCCAAGGAGCTCGACCAGCTGATCGAACGTTTGGGGCCGGACAACGTCGGCGGCTTCATCGGCGAGCCGGTGCTCGGCACCGGCGGTATTACGCCTCCGCCAGAAGGTTATTGGGCGGCAATCCAGGGCGTGCTTAAGAAGCATGATGTTCTGCTTATTGCCGATGAGGTTATCACCGGTTTTGGTCGAACTGGCTCCATGTTCGGGTCGCAGCACTACGGCATCGAGCCAGACCTCATAACGGTGGCGAAGGGTCTGACCTCGGCCTATTTTCCCCTGTCGGCGGCAATCGTTGGTGAGAAGGTATACAAGATCCTGGAGGACGCGGCAGATAAGGTCGGCGCGTTCTCCCATGGCTACACATATTCAGGTCATCCGATCGGGGCTGCCGCGGCCAATGCGGTTCTCGACATTGTCGAGGAAGAAAATCTCCCCGCAAACGCCCGTGAGGTGGGTGCCTTCTTCCAGGCACAGCTCAAGGAGAAATTTGCGCAGTTGCCAATCGTCGGTGAAGTGCGTGGCGTTGGCCTGATGGGTGCAATCGAATTCGTCGCCGATCGCGATAACAAGAAACGCTTTGATCCCACGCTCAAGGTCGGGGCGCGCATCTCCAAGGCAGCACGCGAGCGCGGCCTGATCGCCCGCGCCATGCCCCATGGCGACATTCTGGGCTTTGCCCCTCCGCTGGTGACGACGAAGGCTGAGGTCGAGGAGATCATTGCGATCGCTGAAAGCGCGGTCCGTTCTGTCATGGACGACCTCACGCGAGATGGCGTTAATATCTGAGGCCGTTGGGCTATAGGAAGCGGGTTGGGCAGCGATTTTTGTGATCGTGTCCCACCGCGTGGTGTAGGTCGGCGGTTACGAAGCCGCTCGCGAGCGCGCCCTCAACAGCGCTGAAGCGAGCGAGCGGCGTAGCGGCGGTCATCGATGTTCCCCGGTAAGGTCGGGTTGCTGACACCAACCTGATTCGAAGGAACCATCGATGACCGACGACATGATGAACCTGCGCACGCTCGTGGAG
>NZ_JBFUEG010000053.1:0-5259 GCF_056404315.1 Mesorhizobium sp. P2_D6
AACCGGTCATCGGCCATCTCAAGCAGGACCATCGCATGGGCCGCAACTTTCTGGCCTTCACCGAAGGCGACGCCAACAACGCCATGCTCGCCGGCTACAACTTCAGCCTCTTGCTCAACTGGCTGAGGCTTTTGTTTGCCTTCTTCCTGGCGCTGCTTGCAACCGCTCCAGCGTCACCGGTCCAGCCACGATCAGCCTGACCTCCGCAGCTCAACCGGAATAGCCTCCGAAACGGGGCTCGCCTTTAACGCCGGTGCCGAAATGGCTTTCTTCACGGGCGACTCGCGAGATCACGCAGGTATCAGCACCATTCCATCATTCACACCCGGCATGGAGGGTCGCAATCAAAATGATAATCGGACGGCAATCGAATTCAAAGCAGACGGCTAAGACAAGGCAGAGGAAGCGAAAGCCGCCCTTGATGGGGCCGGCGATACTGTCTTTCACACCCGTCGCCCGCTCCCGACCAACGCATTGCGCGCTATGCGCGCTTCGAACTCACCGTGAGAGGTCCGTGTCACGACGACCCCGAAATACTCATCAAGAAGCGCGAGCACGCGCTGCGTGTGGCTCCGGAGCTTCTCTAGCCCGTACATCTTCACGACGTATTCGGCTAATAATTGGAGAACGCTCTCTTCGTCTCCTCCGTAGAAGACGAAAGGGTCTGCGATTCGCTGCACAGTTACCTCATCGAACCGCGCTGCAGCCAACAGATCGAGCACCTCGCCCGCAGTAAAATGAGGATACTCATGCGGCGTCACGGAATGAGTTGACACCACGTGAGCGAACCAGCGGGCAGTGGGTGAGCCCTCTTCGAAGTCATGAAGAACGAAGATGCCACCCGGTCGGAGAATTCGCGCAGCCGCCTGGACGGCGGTGGCGCGCTGAGCGCGCGGGATGTGGTGCGTGCCGTAAGCCATCAGCACACCATCCACTGATCCGTCTCTAATCCAGAACGGATCAGTCGCGCTTTGCCAGATCGCAAACAGGCCGTCGCGGATGCAACGGTCCACCATGAACTGAGAGATGTCAGAGTTGATGAAACTCGGGCAGCGCGCCGCACCTAAGAGCCGGTGGGCTACCTTGTTCACGTATCCGTCACCGGCGAGAAGATCGCAGATGATCAGTGATGAACAAAGTCCGTCGCGACCGTTGGGATGCATCTTGCCTAGGAGATCCATCACACCCTCCGATCGTGCCAGCAGCGACAGTTGGATGCTATCGAGGTAATCCGACCCACGCCCTTCCGAGGTGAACTCATTGCGCGAGAGATTGGCCAGATCGGCAACGCAGGCGGATGGTTCTCTAACTCTTCGGAGCTCGATAGCCTTGAAGGCCACCGGGTTTATCTTTTCCAACTGGGAAAGGTGCGAATCTTTACTGTTTGGAAACATTGTGGTTCTCCGTAGTGACCAGATGCGGGCGGGCAGATCGATAGAAACTGTTCTTGATTGAGTTTACAAACACCGATTTGGAGGGGGACCGTGGGAGGTCCTGTGACCATCGGCATTCAGTATGGCGTTACTCTTCTGGTCGGACTCCGTATCCGTCCACTCAAACGAGACTTCCACAGAGATCTCCAAAGAACCTCTCGGCTGTCTCCCTGAGGTCGGGCCAACTGCGGAACCTGCCGATTTTGAGCACGCCATATTTCATGCGCGCCTTTGGATCTCATCCTTCGGGCAAATCGTCCAACCAGCAAGCGCCCTCGAGATGTGGCCGGGAAAAGACCTTGCCGATCTTTTCGGGAGTCTTGTTTTGATGATATCGCATATATACGCGGCCATCGGGTGCTAGGTCGATAATCTCGATCTTTCCTGTATAATGGGACATGATGTATTTGAATGTTTTTTGAATACCGCTGAGACGTTGATTAATGCCGCGCGCAATCTCTATTCCGCGGCACAGTGAAACCTGAAAATGCGATGCGCCTTTCACCGGTCTGGCCTGAAAGAGATAATAGGGACGCACACCCATTTTGTGACACTTGGCGAAAGTGGCAGCCAAGATATCAGGATCATCGTTGACTTTCGCAAGAAGCACGGTTTGGTTCAGGAACTGCACGCCCTGTGCGCGCAAGGAGCGAATGTGACCCTCCGCATTGACGGAGATTTCACCGATGTGGTCGAAGTGTGTGACGATAACTGCGGCCTTACCCGCTTCATAGATCCGTTGGAATAAAGCCGGCAAAGCAGGATCCTCGAACCGCTTGGGCTCATAGGCCAGTGTTTTTGTCCCGAATCGAATCGAATCGAGATGTGGGATAGGCAGCAGATGATCAAGAATTTTGTCGAGCTTGGCCGTGCTGAGCACGAACGGGTCGCCTCCCGTTAGCAGCACGTTTGTGATCTCGGAATGGCCGCGAATATATTGCGCAATTCGGGTGAAGTCAGCTGCTACTTCATCGGAGGCCTTGCCGACCATGCGTTTGCGAAGGCAATAACGGCAATATGAAACGCAACGGTCCGTTACCAGCAACAACGCGGTTTGGGCGTACTTATGCTGAAATCCGGGCACGACCGTGTTGTCTTGTTCGCCACTCGTATCCAGGTTGCCGGGACTTTTGAACTCCTCGAATGAGGGCTGCACAATGTACTTGAGCTGCTCATAGTAACCACTGTTGATGATCTGTTCACGATAAAATTTTGTGACATGATAACGCATGATGCTGTTGGCTTGCAGTTCACTCTCGCTAACGACGCGCGTCCCCTCGATGAAATTCATCACCGCACTGTCGGGCCGCGGGTCCGAGTTGGTGGGTGGTGCTTCGGGAGAGCAAATTCGGGGTGCCGCGCAGGTCGCCCGAGCAGTCAACTCACGATCGCTAAGGCTCTGGCCCTTATCCGTGTCCGCGGTCGCTTCCGGATCCCGCTCCGTCTGCGCCTCAAGCAGTTGGTGAACCCAGCGGTCCTGTGGAGAGGCTGCTTCCGCCGGGTTCGACTCAACCGGACATCGACGTTCCTCCGCCAACAGAAGCGGTACCGACCAGACTCGCTGCCCCGGGTCGGCCGCCATCTGGCTCAGTGCCTGCTGCAAATAGCTCACAAACCGTTCCACCGTGCTCCGCTCAAACAGCGACGTCAGGTAGATCAGCCTTCCGCAAATCGCCTCGCCGACCTCAGAAAGATTAAGTGCAAGATCATATTGCGCGACGCGATTACCAACATCAACATACTTAAGTTCGAGAGCCGGCAGTTCCGCCGATTCCCCAGAATTATTTTGCCATGTAAGTATAACTTGGAAAATCGGGCTTTGGTCCAGTTTGTGGGGCGGATCGGCGAGTTCCACCGCCTGCTCAAACGGCAGGTCCTGATGCTCCTGCGCCCCAAGCGCAGCGGCATTCACCCGCCCCAGCAATGTCTCCAGCGACGGATCGCCCGACAGATCGATCCTCAGCGCCAAGGTGTGGGCGAAGCAGCCGATCATCCCCTCGATCTCGGGGCGAGTGCGATCGTCGCATGGTGTGGCGATCACCAGCTCATTCTGACCCGACAGCCGCGCCAGCACCAGCGCCCAGCCTGCCAGCAGTGTCACGAACAGCGTCGTCCGCTGACGCAGGCTCAGCACCTTCAGCTGTGCACTCAGCGTCTCGTGCAACACGAAGTCGACGTAATTACCGCTGTAGTCCTGCTCCGCCGGACGCGGCCGGTCTGTCGGCAGCTCCAGAGCCGCTGGCGCACCATCCAGCATTCGGAGCCAGTATTCCGACTGCCGCTCGAAGACCTCACCTGCCAGCCAACGTCGCTGCCAAATCGCGTAGTCCGCATACTGCACCGGCAATGGCGTCAGCCGATCCGGGCGGCCCTCTCGGGCCGCCGCGTAGAGCTCGCTGAGCTCGCGTATCAAAATCTCCTGCGACCGGCCGTCTGAGACCATGTGATGCATGGTGATCAGCAGCATATGATCGTCCTCGGCCAAGCGTGCCAGTCGTGTGCGGATCAGCGGCCCCGCTTCCATGTGAAACTCCGCCTGCCTTTCATGGCGCATTAGCTCCGAGAGCGTCGCCTGTACGTCCGCTGCCGCCGTCAGATCGTCCCGTTTCAGCGGCAGGCGGACGTCCGTAGACCCGATCTGCTGGAACGGCTCGCCATCGTTCATCCCGAAGGTGGTGCGCAGCACCTCATGACGCGCAATCAACCCGTCCAAGGCCGATTGCAGGGCCGCCTCGTCCAACTCGCCGTGAAGCCGAAGCCCGATCTGGATGTGACGGGACTCACTGCCGCCTTCCAGACGCGATAGGGACCAAAGCCGCTGCTGAGGGAATGACAGCGGAAGCCGTGACGGACGCGGCATAGCTTCAATCGCCGGGACCGCACTCAGTACAGCGCCTGTCGTGTTGATCTGCATTGTTCGAGCAAGTTTCATATGGACCTCCTCGGTCGGAGAGTGCGATACCTATAGTTGCAACAGATACTTCGCCGTTTGCCATGCAATCGGCGTACCACCGAGGAGATTGTGCGAGGAAGATGGGAAAAGAATATGTTTTACGCCGCAACGGGGGAATGCTTGCGCCTCATTGTGTCAGATTCCGAACAGCGATCGACAGCACACTGGCCATCAACTCTTTCCAGTAGAGTTGTCGAAACAGCGCGTCCTCGTGGAGAAGAGCCCGAATGAGATCGTTGGCTTTGCCGCTGAGCGCCTGTTGGAGTTGGGGGCAAGTGCGGCCACTGGCGTGGGCTAGGGCGACGAGGCCGTTGCGGATGTCTGCGCATTACGACTGTTGACTGGATTGGCCGGACGTGCTCCAAAGCCAAGGCTAAAGAGTCATGTCCCTGTGCAGAGCGGCCAGTCGCATTATACTGGGCCAGGTACCCGGGCACGCAAAGCAGATCACAGATCCTAACCCTGTGCGTCCCCTTGAACAGCGCAATCCTACGAAATTCGTCGCGACACTCCGTACCACACCGCCGGCATCAAAAAAGGTTGCAAGACCTTCAAGTAAATTTACAGTCTTTCTGACCTGCCACCGAACTGTCATCCAGTGGCGATTAGAGCCGCGACCATTTCTGCTCTGAACCCATTGTTTGGACCGCCGGAAGATGGAGTTTCCCGGCTTTTTCACGATGGCGGGCTGGTGGCGCCATCGGGATTGAGCAACGAGATTGGGACCTTGTGCCCGATCGCCCCATGCGGGCGCTCCTCGTTGTAGTATCTGCGCCAATCCTCCATCTTTTCAGCCGCGTCTGCAAGCGTGAGGAACCAGTGGGCGTTCAGACACTCCGCCCGGAAGCGGCCGTTGAACGCTTCGATGTAGGC
>NZ_JBFUEG010000054.1:0-5142 GCF_056404315.1 Mesorhizobium sp. P2_D6
AAGCAAGCGGGCTTCGTGCCCGAACCATTTATTGGGAACGGCGTGCGCGGATCTCATCATGGCCTGGCTGCAACAGCAGCTCACTCGCGAGAGGCCGGATACATTTATGCAACTGGAATCGTCATCGGCGATGTCGCGAACCCTTGCACGGACGGGGCGGACCATACATTTTTTGAAAGAAGCTCGCGCTGTGCCGACGCTTCCAGCATCTGGTCGGCGAGCAGCTTCTTCAGCTTCGCGTTCTCGTCTTCCARRGCYTTCAGCCGYTTGGCRTCRGAGACGTCCATCCCGCCATACTTAGTGGGATGGTCCGCCCCCACCAGCGCCGCGCTAATATGGCCGGTGCAGCAAAATGGAGGAGATCATGAACGTCGCTACATTTGGCATCGATGTCGGTAAGACCTGGTTCCATCTCATTGGCCTCGACAGCAGAGGAGCAGTTGTCGCGCGAGAGCGCTTCAATCGGAGCCAGCTGCTTCGGTACATGTCACGTATGAATTCCGCGCTCGTGGGCATGGAAGCGTCGTGCGGAAGCCATCATCTCGCCCGCGATCTGATTGCACTTGGTCACGATGCGCGCCTGATGTCGGCAAAGTTCGTGCGGCCATACCTGAAGGGTAACAAGAACGACTATCTCGACGCCGAGGCAATCGCAGAAGCTGTCCAGCGGCCAACAATGAGATTCGTACCAGTGAAGACGCCGGAGCAGCTCGATCTTCAAGCGATCCACCGGATCAGAAGCGGCCTCATCAGTCGCAGAACGGGAGTGATCAACCAGATCCGGTCATTCCTGCAGGACCGCGGTATCACTGTTCCACCAGGTCCGGCCGTCTTGGCTCGAAAGCTTCCGGAGATTCTAACCGACCTCGAAGGCCGTCTCATGCCAGGAATGAAGCGCCTGCTGACGCTGCTTCAGCAACAATGGTTGGCGATAAACGACCAAGTGGCAGAACTCGAGGCTGAGCTTCGTGACGTTGCCGAGCGCGATGATGCATGCGGACGCCTCGCGTCGATACCCGGGATCGGTACGATCACCGCGACGGCGATCGTTGCTGCGATCGGCGATGGCCGCATGTTCAAATCTGGGCGCGACTTCGCAGCTTGGCTCGGCCTCGTCCCTCGACAGTATTCGACGGGCGGCCGATCGACACTGTCGGCATCAGCAAGCGCGGCAACTCCTACATCCGAACGCTTCTGATTCACGGCTCCCGATGCATGCTGAGATTCTTCAAGAATCCGGCGACCGCCATCGGATTGTGGGTGACGCAACTGAAGGCGCGCACCCACGCAAACGTCGCGGCGGTCGCCCTGGCGAACAAGCAGGCCCGCACTGCGTGGGCGCTGCTCACGCAGGGCACCTTTTATGAGACCCGACCGATGACGTAGACGCGTCAGGAGGTCACCGAAGTCTGCGAGCGCAACAAAAGGAATGATGGACCAACGGTCAACCGGCGTCTCCCGAGAACCCGATGGAAGAAGCGGCCGCTTCGCAGGCCGGGTTATTTAGCTGGGACGGGGACGCGCGGATCCCATCATGGCCAGGAGCGACAAGAGGCTCCACGAACAGGCCGGATAGATTGATGCAGACCATGCGGTTCAACACCTCAAATGCACTTGCAGATCGGGGGCGGACCATAGATGGCCTTCCAGTTATACAGCGTCGCCTCCGAGACCCCATGCTTGCGGGCAAGATCGCCCGCCTTCGCACCTGCTTCATGCTCGCGCAGAACCGCGAGGATCTGCTCTTCCGTAAACCGCTTTCTCTTCATCAGTCCGTCCTTCAGTCAAGGCCCGGACTTTAATCTCAGATGGAGGAAATTCCTCAGTGGCATGTATGGACGGCCTCCGCGTGGCAAGGTGATTTTGGCGCTTCTTACGGGTTGGTCGGGTGCAGGCATGTATACGGCCTTTGAAGTGCGGCGCGTTTCATGCCGCTGGCCCTGATGAAGTCCGCTGATCGGATCCCAGACAGGTCAACGCGCTTTTTCGAGCGGCACCCACTGAGCGGATTTGTCCGATCCCGGCTCGACCGTCCGTCATCACACCATTAGCACCTCACCAATCTCTGCATCCTCTACGGCCGCGTCACGCGGTGGCCGAAGCTTCAAAGCGTTTGCCGGTGATCATCAGAGCCCACACGGTCCGCGCCATCTTGTTCGCGAGTGCAACGGCGACGACATTGTACGGCTTCTTCGTCAGAAGCTCGGCAGCCCAGCGGGTCGGCGCCGCTTTGCCCTTGCGACTGAACCTGAGGACGGCATGGGCGCCAACTACAAGCAGTCGACGGATATAGGGATCGCCCTGCTTACTGATCCGGCCGAGACGATCCTTGCCGCCTGACGAGTTCTGCCGCGGCACAAGACCGAGCCACGCAGCCAACTGTCTGCCGGATCTGAACAGCGACGCGTCTGTCACCGTCGCGGCGATCGCGCTGGCGGTGATCGGGCCAATTCCAGGTATTGTCTCTAGGCGCCGGCTAAGTTCATTCGAGCGGTGCCAGGCGTGGATCTGACGATCCAGGTCAATGACCTTCTCATGCGCCGCTCGTAGCTGCTCGACCAGGGGAATAAGCGCAACTCGGGCAAGCGGTGGGATGAGCTCGTTATTCTCGTCTGCGACGAGCTCGATCAGCATCCCGACGCCGGCAATGCCCTGGCGCGTCACGATTCCGAACTCAGCCAGGTGGCCGCGCAAGGCGTTGACAAGCATTGTCCGCTGCCGGACCAGAAGCTCTCGGACTCGATAAAGCATCAGCACGCTCTGCTGCTCCTCGCTCTTCACCGGAACGAAGCGCATCGACGGCCGCGTCACCGCCTCGCAGATCGCCTCAGCATCTGTCGCATCGTTCTTCTGCCGCTTTACGTATGGTTTGACATAGGAAGCCGGCATCAACCGAACCTCATGACCCAGCCGCATGAGAACGCGGACCCAGTGGTGTCCGGTCGCACAAGCCTCAATACCGATCAGGCAGGAGGGCAACGCCTCGAAAAATCCGACGACATCACCGCGCCGTAACTTCCGACGAAGGACGACCCCGCCGCCAGCTTCGATGCCGTGAACCTGAAAGACCTGCTTCGCAATATCCAGACCAACTGCGGTAACTTTCTCCATTTCGGCTCTCCCTTATGTAACTTGTGACAGCCACACTATGGCACCTCGATGCCGGGAGCGGAGGCCGTCCACCCCATCAGGTCAGTATTCCTGCGGAGTTAGCCTGAATTTCTCAAAGCAGGTGGTGCATCGGCTCTGCGAATCTGTAAAACTGCTTTTGCAACAAAGGCTTAACGGATTCACGGAAGAGAGCCGATGCAAACAGACTGTATCTGCGAGCAGCGCGAATTTGAAGGCTTTGACGGCCACAAAGTTGTTGCCGGTTTCGATGGCGGTGCCATCACCTCGGACGCCGGCATGCTTCTGTTGCGCCATACCGACAAGGCCATTGGCCTGTTCGATCGTGTGGCCTCGTGCTTTGTCGACCGACGCGATCCGGACCTCACGGTTCACAGCGTACGCACCCTGGTCGGGCAACGCATTGCGGCGATCGCACTCGGTTACGAGGACGTCGACGACCACGACACGCTGCGCCACGACCCGGTGCTCGCACTTCTGTCGGAGAGCCTGACGCCGAAGCGGGAAGACTGTGCGGTGCTTGCCGGCAAGTCGACGTTGAACCGGTTGGAGCACGGCCGCGTCGGGGAGCCGACGCGCTATCACAAGATCAGCTACGACAAGCAGACGCTGGAAGCCCTGTTCGTGGAGCTGTTCCTGGAAGCCCACGACAGGTCGCCTGGCGAGATCGTGCTCGATCTCGACGCCACCGACGATCCGCTACACGGCCACCAGGAGGGCCGGTTCTTCCACGGCTATTACAATTGCTACTGCTATTTGCCGCTCTACGTCTTCTGCGGCCGGCACCTTTTGGCGGCAAAGCTGCGACGCTCCAATATCGACGCCAACAAGGGATCGGTCGAAGAGATCGAGCGGATCGTGACCCAGATCCGCCAGACGTGGCGCACAGTGCGCATCATCCTGCGCGCCGATTCCGGCTTTGCCCGCGAGGAACTGATGGCCTGGTGTGAGCAAAACCGCGTCGACTATGTCTTCGGCCTCGCCCGCAACGAGCGGCTGGAAACGAAGATTGCCTCGGCCCTGGAGGAAGCGAGCCGGGCATCCAGGGCAAGCGGCCAGGCCGCACGCGTCTTTCGCGACTTCATGTGGTCGACCAAAGACAGCTGGTCGCGCCGCCGGCGGGTCATCGCCAAGGCCGAATGGACGACGCAGGGCGCCAATCCGCGCTTCATCGTGACCTCGCTCAAGCCGGGGCGCTGGGCGGCACGGGCGCTTTACGAGGACCTCTACTGCGCACGCGGCGACATGGAGAACCGGATCAAGGAATGTCAGCTCGACCTCTACGCCGACCGCACCAGTGCCCACACCATGCGCGCCAATCAATTGCGGCTCTGGTTCGCCTCGTTTGCCTATGTCTTGATCTGCGCCTTGCGCCGCCTCGGCCTCGCCCACACCCGGCTCGCCGAGGCCACTTGCGGCACGATCAGGCTGAAGCTCTTGAAGATCGGCGCACAGGTCCGCGTCTCGGTGCGCCGCATCAAGGTGGCAATGGCTTCGGCCTGTCCCCATGCGGAGGAATTTGCCTTGGCACACGCCCGAATACGCGCCGCGGCCCGATGAGCCGCAGGACCTGAACCCTTCCCGCTAACAACAGAGGAGACATTGCAGAACCCACGGCCGCCGCACACCGCGGCGCCGGCTGCGCTCGTCTTCGAACGCGGGACCTCGAAGCCGGCGTCCGGACCGGCCAAAACGCGGCTCAATGGCGGGTGCGGTGAGAGAAGCGGGTTAGATAGTCGCCCGTGAAGAAAGCCATTTCGGCACCGGTGTTAAAGGCGAGCCCCGTTTCGGAGGCTATTCCGGTTGAGCTGCGGAGGTCAGGCTGATCGTGGCTGGACCGGTGACGCTGGAGCGGTTGCAAGCAGCGCCAGGAAGAAGGCAAACAAAAGCCTCAGCCAGTTGAGCAAGAGGCTGAAGTTGTAGCCGGCGAGCATGGCGTTGTTGGCGTCGCCTTCGGTGAAGGCCAGAAAGTTGCGGCCCATGCGATGGTCCTGCTTGAGATGGCCGATGACC
>NZ_JBFUEG010000055.1:0-4835 GCF_056404315.1 Mesorhizobium sp. P2_D6
TCAACGGTGCTGCCAAAGAAACGGTAGGAGCAATTCGGAACTTTTGGGCGAGGCTTTGGTTCCTTTCGATAGGAGGATACGGCCATGACGGACGACAAGAACAACGGTGACTATCACGGCCGCGACTGCGCATCAGTTGACGAGGCATATGAGGTTGCACACATCGCGAGGAAATTTCAGCTGACTATGCCTGAGGCTCGATCTCTGATCCGAAGGTGCGGCGACAATCGTACGGCCTTGGAGCAGGCGGCTAGAAAGCTTGCGTATCAGCACGCGAAACCAGGCTTTCGGGTCTAAATCAGTCTCGCTTGTTGATCCAAAGGGAGTAGAAGAAAATGCTACGCGGAATCGCAGTCGCAGCTGCGCTGCTCATTCAGTTTCCAGCACCGGTATTTGCAGACACGGCCCAATATTGGGTCGCTAAGGATGCCGTGTCGAAGCAGTGTGAGGTGGTCACGAAGGAGCCTGACGGAACCCTCGTTATAAAGCTATCGAAAACCATATATAAGACTGAGGCGGAAGCGAACGATGCATTGAAAAAGATCCCTGATTGCAAGAAGTGACCGCCGGCGCCGAGCAATAAATGGGGGATTTCGAATGCCCTATGGCATGAACGAACTGCCGAACCCTAAAAAACTTGTCCCCGACCCTCAGCCAAGGCGAGGCGTGAGCAAGGGGGGATTGGTAGCGGCCTCCTCGCTGTTTCTTGTCTCCTTCGTTCTGGTCGCTTTTTGGTTCCTCCAATGAGCAAGCGCGGAATGACCATCGCGCCGGCCGAGCGCGAGCGCAAGCGCCCGTGAAGCGAAAAACTCCGCTTATCGGTAACCCTACCCGAAAATGATATCGCCGCCGAACCCGGCGCGGAACTTTTTTCCTCCCGACGGGGAAATTTATTCAGGCCGCCGCGTTGAGGGCGCGCGCGGACGGAGACGGGGGTTAAGTTGAAGGCTTTTGATAGACTTGAAGCGTTGCTGGATGCGGGCGATCCGCACGCCGCGCTGGAAGAGGCGCGAACTTCGTTGCGTCAGATCGAGGGGCGGTCAAATGCGGTCTCGAGTGCGATCGACGATTTTTTGATCGACTTGATGACCCTTGCATTCGTCACCGAAGCCTTTGGCAATCACCTCGCAGAGGCGGCTGGCAGACTCGCTCAGCGAAGGCTCTCAAAAGTCAGGCTGATGACTAGGACCTGACGGGCGGGCTCAATGTCTCATTGTCCGGTTCGGCTCCGTAGCTGTCTCTTATATAAGCGAGATGGAACATTCGCTGTCAGCCGCTGTTCTCTCCCAGGAGGAACGGTCATGGCGGACGCGCCCGCTTCGCCCTCAGAG
Source organism: Mesorhizobium sp. P2_D6 (assembly GCF_056404315.1). Classification (NCBI taxonomy): domain Bacteria; kingdom Pseudomonadati; phylum Pseudomonadota; class Alphaproteobacteria; order Hyphomicrobiales; family Phyllobacteriaceae; genus Mesorhizobium; species Mesorhizobium sp. P2_D6. Next base: position 1,332 of record NZ_JBFUEG010000055.1, read on the forward strand.
AGGTTAGTCCGTGACGGCCCCGCAGGGGTGAATACGGGCGCGGCTAGTTTGCCACTTGCCGCCGGCGCCCTGGTCAAGGGGAGGCTAATCTATCCTAAGAAGGGGTTTGTAAGTTTGACAGACCCAGCCACAGGGAGGAATATCCGAGCGGGGTGGATATGGGGCATGGCCTTTCGTCGGCTAGGCGCGATTGCTTTTGGTGTGGCGTCCTTCATCGGCAGCGTTCACGCCCAAGATTCCTGTGACCCTAACTACACCGGGGCCTGTGTTCCAATCGCCACCGATGTCGATTGCTCCTCTGGAAAGGGAAATGGTCCGGCATATGTGCGCGGGCCGGTCACGGTCGTTGGCTCGGATATCTATGACCTCGACCGTAACGGCGACGGGATAGGCTGCGAAAACGGCTAGAGGTTACGCCGCCAGCCCTGGGGTGAGCATAAGATGCGCGAAGTCCGAATTCTAAAGAGGATGAGCACCCGCGGCATTAACTTCCTCGGGCTCACCGTTCTTTCCAAGCGAGGGGTTCGCATCACGTGACCACGCAATGCCCCGGCACGTTCCCCCGCCAAGCCGTTTGCAAGCAACCTTCGCGCCAGGACTTTCGCCGAGGCGCTGTCAAGCGCGGCGCGCAGAGTATATTAGCGATCGGGAACATACGGCTCCTGCGGGCGTTTATCGGTGATCGGCCCTCTCGGAGGTTTGCTATGCGAAAACTGTTACTTGCTTCGGTGATTGCCATCGCCTCCGCCGCAGCCACGGTCGTGCCTGCGGATGCACATGGCATCGGCTTTTTTGGTCCGTTCGGCGGCTTTGGTCCGTTCGGCGGTGGCCCCTTCTACGGCGGCGGCCCGTTTTACGACTATGGCGGCCGCTATTACGCGACACCAGCCACCTCAAACGCATGAAGAAGGGCGGCGAGCTTCATGGGACGCGGAATCCTCCGCCCGTTTTCAAAGTCGCGAATTGTTCCTTCGCTCAAACCGCTCTTGGAAGCGAGCCGCACCTGAGACCAGTTCAATAGCGCCCGTGCCGCCCGCGACTGCTCTGGTGTGTCATCACGACTATCGAACCGCTTTCGCCACTGCCGTCCCAGCTGACGCCGTGCCTCCGGAACCATTCCCTGCCGGCTGACGTTGGGTCAGTTGGAAGGGACATCCAACATGGTTGACGAGTTAGGCAAGCCGCCCGAAACAGCGAGCGGCATTGCCGCGCGGCGTCTGGTGACTGACACCGGTATCACCCCTGCACAAGCCACAGAGCTTGTTAGCTTCCTTGGCCCGTACAACTGGTCGTCGCTCTTCCGCGAAGCGCGCATACTGAAGAAGCCCTAGAGTCGTTTGAAGTCGGCGAGTCCTAGTCGTATCCGCTGGCCTTCAGCGAAGGCGAGCGCGTAGCTTTGAAGCTCGAATGATCGGGTAAGTTCCTGGTCTTCCTCGACCACACGGACAAACCATTCGCCGCAGGCTTCGACCACTTCAACGCAAGCGCGGGTCTTGCGGATTGGGATCACGTTATCCATCACAGCCTCCCTACGAAAAGCAATGGCAACGTCGAATTTTATAAGAGCGGCTAGCGGCGGTTTTCAATATCAAAAGATATGGGCTACCGAGCCGCTCCCTTTCATCCAGTCCTAGCGCAATCCCTGCATGATGGCCTCGAAGACCAGGCCAATTTCCTCATCGATCTCCTGCCCCGGAATGCCTTGGGTTTCCGCCTCCCGTTTCGCGTCCACTGTCATATCGATAACCAGCAAGACCGGGTCGACAATGGCATTGTCAGGCAACCGGTCTGATATCCAATGGTAGAGAAAATCACTCCCGCGCTTGCTCATTCTTCCCAAAAATCCTGGACCGAGGCGTGGCGTAGTTTGGGCTCACCGCGGAGCGTTCTCACGCGGGCCTTGATACCTGGTTTCACCCATTCGACGTCTCTATCGGCCGCCGCGGCCGGGACGCCAGCTGGCGGGTGAGCGGCGCGATCGCGCTCGATCCGCTGCCATAGCCGCTCCTTGATTGCGCGACCGGTGGCGATCACGGCTTTGCCGACATATTTGCCTTCCCGGGCGAACAGGCCCTCGGTCTGCTTGCCGGCCTTGCGCTTGACGCCGATCAGGTCGAGATCATCGACATCCCAGCATTTCGTTTTTACCCAGCCATCGGAATCGCCGCTGCGGTATGGGCTACCCCGGCGCTTCGAAACAATGCCCTCGAGGCCCATCTTCTCTGCCGCCTCATAGAATGCAGCGCCGCCACCCTCGACGTGCTGGCTGTACTGGATGATACCGTCGGCCGGCTTGACCAGACCCCACAGGATCGCCTTGCGATCGATCACCGGCAGCGTGCGCAGGTCCTGGCCGTCCCTGTGCAGGATGTCGAACGCGACGAACGCGAGCAGTTCGGCGTTCCAGGCCATGCGCGAGTGGATCTCATGGAAGTTCGGCCGACCGTCCGGCTCGGGCGCGACCATCTCGCCGTCGAGGATGAGCGCCTTGGCCGGCAGCTTCTCCAACGCGGCGACAATCGGCCAGTAGCGCTTCGACCAGTCGTGGCCGGTCTTGGTGAAGGCACGGCCGCCGGCCCAATCCAGCACCAGCTGGGTGCGAAAGCCGTCATATTTGATCTCGTGCAGCCAGTCGTCGCTGATCGGGGCAACCTCGACCAGGATCGGTTCCTGCGGCTTGATGAACCTCAACCGCTCACCATCGCTTCGCATGCACGCACACTCCCACCGCCGTCATTAAATAAGCTTAAGCTAAAATAGTTCCAAAACCGGAAATCGGCTTCTTGGTGCAACAAACATGTCAACCGGACGTTGCGGGGAGCGAAGGAGGATTCGATATGGCCGACGACAAGAGCAAGCGGGATTCTCGCGATCGGGACCGTGTTTCAGCCGACGACGATTATGAGGTCCAGTATTTCGCCAAAAAGGGAGGGATCACGCCCCAGCAGGTGAAGGACCTGATCGCCAAGCACGGGAACAATCGCGCGACGCTGGAGCGGGAAGCGAAGGCTCTGGGGAAGCGATAGGTAAGCCAGGATGCCAGCATACCAAGTAGAAGAGTGGGATGGGGAGGAGCTTGTCTCGTCTCATACCGCAGAGGCCGATGATCCGGTATCAGCGGTAGAGAAAGTCACTGGGCAACGGGTGTTGCCTCGATCTCTCCAAAAACGCTGGTTTCGTGTGGTCGATGAGGATGCGCGAAGCGCCCAGGAATTCRGTCTCGCGGACGATGAAAAATAATGCCTGAGGCCCCGCTCCTGTAGTCGGTTGCCCCCGGTCTGYATGAACGGGACGGAGCGGCAAAGCCTTTGTTAGATCATGACAAAATGCTAAGGTTAGCGATGTCCGACTTGACGACACCGCTGCTCCGAAAGCTCGAAAGCCTGGGTCGTCTTTCATCAGATGATCGCGAGAGCGTCGAAGCGATGGTGCTTGTGGGTAAGCAGTTGCAGCCCGGTGAGCAGATTGCGCAGGAAGGGGACGAACCCAGCCGCTGTTGCCTGG
>NZ_JBFUEG010000056.1:0-4645 GCF_056404315.1 Mesorhizobium sp. P2_D6
TGATCCATGTTGATGATCCATGTTGAGGATCTGGTCGAGCCGGGATCGCAACAGGTCGGTCTGTCCGCTTTCGCGCCGTTCCTTCGGCCGCATCGCACGCTCCCCTCGCAGCTTCGCCACAACAGTCGAATCACGCGTACGGGCACGCTTCAATTTGCCGGAAATCGCCGCTCGAAGCCACGATTTCCGGCAAAATCAAACGCAAAACTGGAGCAGAATCCTAAATTGAATCAAAGCCTTCCGAGTTCTTCACGGACGACTATTTGATGCCCCTCCTGATGAGGCTGAATGATTCTCACGTCGATGAGACGTGGTTGCGGAGATCACTGACCGCATTGATCACGGAAGGGGAGTTTTGGAACAGGTAAGGCTCCGGTCGGTTGACGGTCGATCAGGAGGCACTTTTGCCTGATCTGCGCATAGATCCAATTGACGGGGATGCTTAGCCGTGCGGCCAGTTTGTGTGGCGCTGAGTGAAGTGGAATCGTGGGTCCATCGGTTGCGCTGCGTCGTCATCTTGATTCCGGCGCCAAGCTGGTCCGCTGCACGGTAATTGGCAAGACCTTGTCCGCGCAATTGGGCGAGTGATGCCCCTGGTTCTGCAAGGCTCAACTTGATTTCACCGCGCCGATGGGGATAAGAGTCTCGACAGATTCGCCGATATCGATGGACGACACTTGATGGAAGAGTATTCCGCTCCCAGAAAAATAGGTGCCGCCGTGCTGCGCCGTGCCGAGTTGAAAATCAGTCCGATAATGGGACGGGGCCAGCGCCGCCGTCGTGAATGTCACTGACACACAAAGGCCAACACGATCTGTGCTTTGACCAAATTGAACACGTACCACTCCGCTTAAGACTGCGCATAGTTCCCGACGAGTCTCACATCGACGGGATAGATGCCGTCATCGTTGGCGATGATCGGGTTGAAGTCGAGTTCTGAAAGATTTTCCATACTCAAGATTGCGACGGACACGGATGAGATAAAGTCCGCGAGGGATTGCTTGTCGACTCTCGGATAGTTCCTGAAGCCGTCGAGGATCTTCGCAACGCGGGTCTCGTTGATCATGTCCAAAGCTTCCGCGGGAGAGAAAGGTGCCGCGCGAAAGGTCACGTCCTTCATCGCTTCAACCATCACGCCGCCGGAGCCGAACAAGACTACGCGGCCGAACACCGGATCTGTGGTCGCACCGACGAAAAGCTCGACACCGCTATTCACCATTGGCGTGACGATGAAGCCGAAGAGCGTCCCCGGGGGAGCGTGGGATGCTGTAGCCTTCGCGATGCTGTCCACAGCGCTGCGCGCCGCCTCTTGCGTCACACCGAGGCGCACGCCGCCGACATCGGATTTGTGCACGACAACAGCGGAATCGAGCTTCACCGCACAGGCGCTGGCGAAGTTCGAGATGGCTGACTCCACGGAATCGACATCGCTTGCAGCCGACCATTCGCCAGTGTCCACGCCCAGTTTCTGCAACATCCCGCGAGCTGTCGTCTCTGCCGACAGTCCGCTGGGAACGACAACGAGCGGTGCGTCCGGTGCCAGTCTTTCGTTATGGCTACCCGGTTTAGAAAGCCAATTCGCCCGTTCAAACAGCGCCTTGGAACCGGTCGCGGCCCAATCTATCGAGGGAAAAACCTGGATGCCGCCTTTTCGCAAGGTGCCGTGATTCTCCGGCTTACGATCGGCATAGCAACTGTGGAAGACCATCGGCAGGCCGGTGGCCTTCCGTAGCGCCACGATGCGCTCGGCCGCCAAATTCTCGGCTTTCAACAAAGACGCGTCGAACCTAATATGATACGCTCCAAATAACCCATTTGTCAGGACAATCCCTACCTGCGGATCTGACGCCAGAATCCCGAGGCATTCGGGGAAAACGTCAGGGTAGGCATCCGCGGCGCTTGCGACGTCAATCGGATTCTCGACAATGGCCTCCTCGCCTAGGATGCTTCTCAGCTTGGCCTTGGTTTCGTCCGAGAGGCATGCAAGCTTCACCCCCGCCCGTGATAGCGCATCAACCGCGAGTGTTGCATGACCACCACCGTCGGTCAGAACCGCGATCCCGGTTTCTGGTCTGGGCAGTGGGCTGGTTGCGAGAAGCGCAGCAACCGGCAACAACTCATCCGAGCGATCAACTAGGGTCACGCCCATTTGGGCTAACACCTTCAGGGCGATATCGTCGGCGCCGGCGATCGAACCTGTATGGGAAAGCGCCGCCTTCCGGCCCTCGATACATCGTCCGCCGCGCAGCATCACAATCGGGCAGCTTTGCCCCACTCGTGCCGCCGCGTCGAGGAATCCCCGGCCGTCAAGAAAACCCTCATTGTAAATCGCAATCGACCGAGTGCTCTCGCGCAGGCAAAGCTCCTCAATCAACTCGCCATATCCGACATCAGTCTGGTTACCGAGTCCCGCGATGACATCGAAGCCGGGGCCATTGATCGAGCGGCTGTCTTCGACGACCGAAAGGATCATGTTACCGCTTTGGGTTAGAAGACTGACTGGCCCGCTTGGCGGCAATTCCGGCAGACCAATGAGGTCCGCCTGCACAGTGCAGTTCAGCATTCCCGATGTGTTAGGTCCAATAATGCGTACACCGCTTTTTCCTAATGCATCTCGCAATCTTTGTTCCGCGGCAGATCCCTTGTCTCCTCGCTCGCGGAATCCGTGCGCCAGAACCACAGCTCCTGCGATGCCCTTTTTACCACACTGGATAAGGATATCGGGCACTTCCTCCGCCGGCCGAACGATCACCGCAATATCCACGGCGTCCGGAAGGGCATCGATGTCACTAAAGACTGGTAAGTCGAGGATCCTCCCTCCCCTCGGGTTTACGGGTAAAATAGGATAGTTGTATCCCGCTTTTTTAAGAGCCTTGATGATCTGATAGCCGCGCTTATCAGGATTGGCCGATGCGCCGATGATCGCGACGGAATGCGGCTCCAGTAAGCGGCTCAAGGCTGTTGCCTCGTTGCGGCGGCGTGTGGGAGCCGATAAATCCGGCTCGCCGTAGCCGAGTATGCTCAAGGCCGTTGCTTCGTTGTGGTGCTCCATGGTCATTTCTACCTTCCTTCGAAACGGGGCGAGCGGCGTTCCGCGAAGGCGGCGACGCCTTCTGCCCAATCGCTGCTTTCCATGATCGCTAGCAGGTCTTCGGCCTCGGTCCGAAAAACGTTGTCGGGGCTTTGTGGTAAATTGATCGCCGCCTTGAGACGAGCCATTGGTAATGGTGCGTTCCTGACGATCCGCTCCACTAGCGCCGCCGTGCGCTCCTTCAACTGATGCGCAGGCGGAGCCTCGGTTGCCAGGCCAATCTCCAGGCATCTCGCGCCGGTTATCCTATCGCCCAGCAGCAAAAGTTTAGCGGCATTCCTCAAACCGATGAGCCTGGGAAGGCGGAGCGTCACACCTCCCCCCACATAGGTTCCAATAGCAATTTCGGGAAATCCGAGTTGGGCGTCCTCCGATATGATAAGAAAATCAGCCGAGGTCGCGATTTCCGCTCCGCCGCCTAGAGCATAGCCGTGCACCTCGGCAACCACGGGCGTCTTCATCATCTGAATCCGCTCGCACACGCTCTGCCCGAGCATAATATACGCCTCGCGCTCATTGCGCGTCCGTTCGCCGGATTTGTGGGCCTTCAAATCAGCACCGGCACAGAAAGCCCCTCCGTTTCCGGACAAGATCACGCACCGGACCCTAGGGTCGTCGTCTGCATAATTCAGGGCGTCCAACGTCTGTTGATAGAGGCCTTCATTGACCGCATTCATCCGTTCGGGTCGGTTGAAGATAATGTGAAACGCTTGGTCTTCTTGCTTCGTAATGACCTCGTTCATGGACAATCTCTCAAGACGCTCATCCCGATACATTCGTCTCAAAACTATTGCGCGTCCAACATGTTTTGAGTATAGATCAATCGCGAATGAGCAATAATATCACTCTCAGGCATTTGCGGGCGTTCGTCGCGATCGCGTAGCGCGGCGGATATACCGCTGCGGCACGCTTCCTGAACATCGCGCAATCGGCTTTAAGCCGAACGATCGTCGAGGTTGAGGAGGAACTGGACACCCGACTGTTCGAGCGCACTACAAGGCGGTCGTCCCTACACCATCCGGCGAACAGCTATTGATGAACGCGCGGCGTGTTCTTGAGGAATTTGCCAAAATCGACGTGTCCGTTGGACACATAGCGAACAACCTCCTCCGCGAAACCATCCTTTACCGATTTTCTAACGTTGGGCCTGGCTTTCCGGAATTCGGAAATGCCGTCGGAAGCATGATGGACGCGACCGACGAAAGTGCCGCTAGGTGTCTGGTCCCAGAGTGTGGGGGAATCAGTCAAGCTGCCCCTTCATTCAGGGATCAGCTATGGGACAGATACTCCACGGCAGCGCCACACCACGCACGCCATCCGACCAGCCAGTGGCCGCGCACGGCATGAGCGGCCCATTCGGCGGTCAGCTCGGCGGAGGCCGATAAAGTATCGCGTGTCGAAGCGGCTTTTGTCCTTCAGTCCAGCGCGCGATCTGACGCGCACGATGGTTGTGGCGTCTGGCAGGCGCAGTTCACCGGGAAAGCGGCGCTGGCCTTCGAGCCAGCCGGCCTCGCGACTGACGGTGACGGTGCGTTCCTCGATGCGGCCATGGGC
>NZ_JBFUEG010000057.1:0-4395 GCF_056404315.1 Mesorhizobium sp. P2_D6
AGTACCGTTCCACAGAGATTATGACGGGTTGTTTTAGCGCAAGATAGGAAGCGCTTTCGGAGGAACCAGAAGTTGGATGCTTCGGGCAGCTCCGGGCACCCGTGTGATGAACCCGGCTTTTTCCAAGGTCAGCACCATCTGGTGGACGGTTGGAGCGGTGACGTCGAAATGGCGCCGCATGTCGGCTTCGGCCGGGGGCTGTTTGAAGATCCGGCTATAGGCGTAGATGAAGGCCAAATACTGGCCTTGAAGCTGCGTAAAGCGCGGCTGTGGCGCGGCTTGTCGTTCGCCAAGTGACTGACTCATTTCCGGATTCATCTGCGCCTACACGCTGAAGGAGGTGGAGGTGAGTATAAAGTTTTGTGTGGACCTTAGCCAATCGGAACGTGATCAACTTGACGCGCTGTTGAGCGGGGGGCGCCACGCGACGCGCAAAATAAGACGCGCGCAGATCCTCTTGGCCGCGAACGACGGCGTGAGCGACGAGGTGATCGCCGCAACCTTGAAGGTCTCAGCATCGACGATTTATCGGGCCCGGCGCCGCTTTGTGGAAGCGAACCTGGAGGGAGCGCTCACCGAGGAGCCGCGCCCCGGCGTTGAGCGCAAACTATCGAGCAAGGAGGAGGCGCTTTTGGTGGCGACCGCCTGCTCAAAGCCGCCACCGGGACGGGCCCGCTGGACCCTCGAACTCCTGGCCGATGAGATGGTCCGGCTCACCGACCATGAAGAGCTGTCTTCTGAGACTGTCCGCCGACGGCTGGCGGAGAACCATCTGAAGCCCTGGCGCAAAGACATGTGGTGCATCCCCAAGGTCGACGGGGAATACGTCGCCCGCATGGAGGATGTGCTCGATCTCTATGCCGAGGCGCCCAATYCCCAAAGACCTGTGGTCTGCTTCGACGAGAGCCCGACCCAACTCATCGGCGAGGTGCGTGAGCCCATTCCCGCCAAGCCGGGCCAGCTTGAGCGCTAYRAYTGCGAATATCGCCGCAACGGCACCGTCAATCTGTTCGTCTTCCTCGACGCCCACCGTCCCTGGCGCCGGGTGAAGGTCACCGACCGGCGCACCAACCAAGACTTCGCCGAGTGCATGCGCGAGCTGGTCGACGTCGACTATCCCGACGCCCCGATCATCCGGGTGGTGATGGACAACCTCTCCACCCACTCGGCTGGGGCGCTTTACGACGCCTTCCCCGCACCGGAGGCTCGCCGSGTGCTGAAGCGGCTTCAGTTCCACCACACCCCGAAACACGCCAGCTGGCTAAATATGGTGGAAATCGAAATCGGCGTCCTGCGCAGCCAATGCCTCGACCGCCGCATCGACGACAAGCAAACGATCCTCGCCGAGGTCGCCGCTTGGCAACAGCGGCGCAACGCCGARGGCGCTCAGATCCAGTGGATGTTCACCACCGAGAAGRCTCGCGAAAAACTCCGCAAAGCCTATCCCGTCAAGGAGTCATAATCTCTGTGGAACGGTACTAGTCGCCAAAAACCGGTAATGGTGTGATCGACCAATCGATTAAGTCGACGGCGCGCTGCACTATCGCCTCGGTCTCAGCACGGCTGGGTGAAGCGGCGATGACATGTCCGATAAAGTCTCGGGAATCGCCGTTCCTGACGATCGGCATGTTGGGTTTGACATACAATTTAACCTCGACGATTCCTGGCACACCAGCCGCCCCACGCTCGCCATCGATCCAATCGAGGATGCCATCGCGATCAGGAACCAGGATCCGCGCGGCTGCAGTCTGCGAATGCTTTGTTCGCAAATCCCATTCGTCGCCGATGACAAGCTTGATGTGCTCGGTGACGAGATCGACACCGCAAGCCAGCTGAACCAGCTGAGGAGTAGGCACGGCACCAAGGCGCGGATTGATCTCAATGACGACTGGGCCACGTTTCGTCCACCGGAATTCGATGTTCGCAGGCCCCCAGCCAAGGCCGAGAGCTCGCAAACAGCTCAGCGAAATACCGGCGATACGCGAATGCTCGTCATCAGTAAACGCCTCCGGGAACGTGAACTGACGAAGCACAAAATGCGGTGGGGGACCGAAGTCAGCTGCGGCAATCCCAATGACCTCATTTCCCATGGTTTCAATGCTATACTGGAAGCCTTGTGCGAATTCTTCGACCAGTATCCTCGGCGAAGACCACCATATGTGCTTCCCGCCCAACAGATAGGTCGTATGTTCGTCCAACTCATCGGCGTCGCGGCACAATCGGACACCGCAGCTGCCTGCGCCCACGGCTGGCTTAAGAACCACCGGCATGCCGATCTCGGCGGCAGAGCGTTCTACCTCCGCCGCATTCGCTGCCAAGCGATAAGCAGGTATTGGAACCCCGGCCTCCGCGAGGAGCTGACGTTGAGTGAACTTGTCGCAGCATCGTTCAATCGATGTAGGGTTCGGTCCCGGTAGATCGAAATGCCGACAGAGCTTGCCAACTGTGGCATAGACGTCCTCCAAGCTGCTTGTAATGCCAGCAATGTCATAGGTCTCACGCAGACGGAAACATTCACGGATCAGCGCATCGAGATTGCCTGTATCGACACGGATCGCCTCAATGCCCTCTGCCGCAAGATAGTCATGCCGAGAAGGATCAGCTGACAACATAATTGGATGAAGACCAAGGCGCTGGGCCGCTTGGACGTATAGCAGACCATTACCCGTTACACTGCCATCAACCAGGATTAGCGCTCTTCTTGCCATTGGCGTTGGTCTCCGTTGCGTTCTGTGCGGCGGTTGAGCTTAAAAAAAGGCAACAAAATTTCAGGGGTGCTTGAGGTCAAACTTTGCCGTAAAGTTACCACGGTCAGTAATCCGCGGTCGCAAGGATTCTGTAAATTTAGTTGAAGGACCTGTTGCGAGTTGATTAACTTTGTGTGGGGCGGATTTAAGCGGTCGTCGCAACACCGATTGTGTTCACTCATGGCAGCAACGCGTCAAGCGCCTCTGCCGGCGTTTTCCAGCCCAGCGTCTTTCTCGGTCGGAAATTGAGGTCTGCTGCCACGGCGGCGATCTCGTCGGCGCTGTGGATGCTCAGGTCTGTGCCTTTCGGGAAGTACTGGCGCAGCAGCCCGTTGGTGTTCTCGTTAGTGCCACGCTGCCATGGGCTTTGCGGGTCGCAGAAATAGAGTTAGACACCTGCGTCGATCTTGAGACGATCGTGCTGGCCATTTCCGCTCCCTGATCCCAGGTCAGCGAACGACGCAGTTCTTCGGGCAAAGTGATGATGGTGCCCGTGTCCCGCGAGCGCAGGTCCGTTCTTCGGAGCTTCGGTGCGCCGCAAGGCGGGAAGATGCAGCAGCATCGTGAAGCGCGTCGTGCGCTCGACCAGGGTGCCGATCGTCGGACTGCCAAGACCGAGGGTGAGGTCTCCCTCCCAATGTCCCAGTACCGCTCGATCGGCTGCTTCGGCGGGGCGTTGACTGATCATGATCCCCGGCGAGACAAAGCCCGCCGGAGCCGACAATGCGCCAAGAACGCACCGTCCAAGATGGGGTACTCGGCTTGCGCCTCACGTTGGCGATGGTGCATTGTGGTGCTGCGTTTCGAGCTGATGGTAGAATGTGGTCACTACACGGGAGCGCCACGACCACTCTCGCGGTCCGAGCTGCGATACAGCGATCGAAAGCTTCGATCCAAGAATAGAGCGAACGCTGCGACATAAACCCCAAGACGGTGACGAAGTGGAAGAAGCGCGACTACGTCACCGACACGCCGACGGGGCCGAAGAGGTGCCCTTGAGAGTGCCGTCAAAGGAAGAGGAAGCGCTGGTCGTCGCCTTCCGCAGGCATACGCGTCTGCCGTTCGATGATTGCCTCTATGCCCTCCAGGCCACGGTCCCACATCTCACCGTTCCAGTCTGCACCGGCTGTTTCAGCGCTTTGACATCAGCCGCATGCCAGGCTTCGAAGGCGCCACGTCGCGCAAGAAGTTCAAGGCTTGCCCGATCGGCTACTTCCATTTCGACAGTAGACCGGCGAAGGCAAGCTGCGGCTCTTCGCTCCCATCGACCGGACCTCCAAGTTCGCCCATGAGGTATTGAGAGAGCTGGCAAGATGGTGATGGCCTAGTTCGTGGCAACCTGATCGCGGCCTCGATCCCGCGCATCTCTATCCACAAACCTTGTGTCCTAAGCTGGACCAGTACCGTTCCACAGAGATTATGACGGGTTGTTTTAGCGCAAGATAGGAAGCGCTTTCGGAGGAACCAGAAGTTGGATGCTTCGGGCAGCTCCGGGCACCCGTGTGATGAACCCGGCTTTTTCCAAGGTCAGCACCATCTGGTGGACGGTTGGAGCGGTGACGTCGAAATGGCGCCGCATGTCGGCTTCGGCCGGGGGCTGTTTGAAGATCCGGCTATAGGCGTAGATGAAGGCCAAATACTGGCCTTG
>NZ_JBFUEG010000058.1:0-4072 GCF_056404315.1 Mesorhizobium sp. P2_D6
TCAGACGCTTCATCTCCGTCGGCAGCAACCCGTCGTATTTCTTTTTCCAGTTGAAATAGGTGGCTTGGCTGATCCCCGCTCGACGGCAGATCTCCGCCACCGGAATCCCGTCCGCCCCCTGCTTCAGAATGAACGCCTTCTGCGCGTCCGAAAACTTTGATGCCTTCATCGTTCTCCGCTCCTCCCAGCCAAGGAAGCTAGCGCGGAAAACTCCAATTCTGAACGGTCCAGTTTTCGGGGATCAGATCATTTCTGTTACGCCGTCTGGCGCGGGTTGAGCAACCGGCGGAGGCGCGGAGCCTTCGATCAGCACAGCGTCGGAGCCGGTTGCGGTGATGACCTCGGCATAGGCTGCCGGGGTCTGGTAGCCGAGCGAGGAATGAGGCCTCGCGGTGTTGAAGTCCTCCCGCCATTCGGCGATGGCGCTGCGGGCGTGGTCGAGGCCGAAGAACAGGCTCTCGTTCAAGAGTTCGTCGCTCATGCGACCGTTGAAGGATTCGACATAACCATTCTGCATCAGCTTGCCCGGTGCGATGTAGTGCCATTCGATCCCATGATCCTTCGACCATGCAAGGATGGCGTTCGAGGTGAACTCCGTGCCGTGGTCGGAGACGATCATGCCTGGTTTGCCGCGCTGGACGATCAGTTCCGTCAGCTCGCGAGCAACCCGACGACCGGAGATTGAGGTGTCCGGAATCGCGGCTAGACATTCGCGTGTCACGTCGTCGACGATGTTGAGCACACGGAACCTCCGGCCACAGGCGAACTGGTCATGGACGAAATCCAGCGACCAGCGCGCATTCGGCTTTGCCTCGACCAGGATCGGCGCCCGCGTGCCAACTGCTCGCCGTCTTGCCCGGCGCTTGCGCACCGTCAGACCTTCCCCGCGATAGAGACGGCAGATACGGTTGACCCCAGATGCCTCGCCCTCGCGCCTGAGCAGGATGAACAGCCGCCGGTAGCCGAAGCGTCGGCGCTCGTTCGCGAGGTCGCGCAGCCGACCACGCAGCTCTGTCTCTGGCGGTCGGCGAGACTGGTAGCGGATCATCTTGCGATCGGCGCCGACGAAGGAACAGGCCCGACGCTCCGATAGGCCCATGACGGCCCGCAGATGCGCTACGGCTTCGCGCTTGGCGGCGGGCCCTACCATTAATGGGATGGTCCGCCCCGTCCTCCCGCAGCATCATCCGGGCGGTCCCACCAAAGGAGGTTGCAATGTCCCCACGCAATGCGCCGCGCCCTGCGGCAGTCTATGGAGTCGATATCGGTAAGAACATCTTTCACGTCGTCGGCCTGGATAGCGGCGGCGAGCCCATCCAGCGAGCTCGCTTCCGACGCGAAACGCTGCTGCAATTCTTTGAACGAGCAGCGCCAGCGGTCGTGGGGATGGAGTCGTGCGCAGGATCACAATGGATCGCCAGGAGACTGCATGCGCTGGGGCACAAGGTTCGCCTGATCCCAGCGCAGTTCGTGAAGATTCCATGAGGAGGAGACGCGCGCGCCTAGCTCTGGAAGAGTTGGGTCGCTCACTTTCTCGATGGAGACCTTTGCCATGCAGACTGCCAGAATGACCACCGCACATACGATTGCGACCGTTGAGTGCGGCGCGATTTTCGTTTCTCTGGAGCTCAGCCGCTCGACGTGGCTGGTGACCACCCTTGCGGCCCCCGTGGGGTCCAAGCTGTCGAGGTATCAGGTGCGGGGTGGGGATATGCCGGGGCTGCTGGAGCGGTTTTCGGATTTGCAACGCCATGTCCACCGCCGGACCGGCCGGATTGTCCCAGTGATCGTGATCCAGGAAGCCGGACTGGACGGGTTCTGGATTCACCGCGCCCTGGTCGCGGAAGGGATCGAGAGCCACGTCGTTGACCCAGCTTCGATCGCGGTTTCGCGCCGGCATCGCCGCGCCAAGACAGATCGGATCGACGGGGAGGCGCTTGTTCGCACACTCATGGCGTGGAAAAGGGGCGAACCGCGGGTCTGTTCGATGGTTTGCGTACCGACACCGGAAGAAGAGGATCGTCGGCGCCTTTGCCGGGAACTGAAGACTCTGATCGGAGAGCGTATCCGTCATGTAAACCGGTTGAAGGGTCTGTTCTTCGCGCAAGGGATCGGCGGGTACGAGCCTCGGAACAAGGACCGCCGGGAACGCCTGGAGGCTCTGCGCACCGGAGACGGGCGGCCGCTTCCGAAACATCTCAAGACGCTGGCCCTGCGCGAGCTGGAAGTCATCGAGTTGCTGAACCGGCAGATCGAGGCCGTGAAGGCGGAGCGTGATGCGCTCTTGGAGGAGGCTCCGGCCGCCGGTTCCGCCCTGGAGCCGGTTCGGATGTTGCTCGAGCTCAAGGGCATTGGCCCCGGTTTTGCCGGCGCCTTGTGGTCCGAAGGCCTGTTCCGGAACTTCGCGAACAGGCGCCAGGTCGCGGCCTATGCCGGTCTTGCGCCCACGCCCTGGAAGAGTGGCACGATCAACCACGAACAGGGTGTCTCGAAGGCGGGCAATCCCCGTTTGCGCGCCATTGCCGTGGAAATGGCCTGGCTCTGGCTGCGGCATCAGCCGGGTTCGGCGCTTGCATGCTGGTATCACGAGAGGGTCCGCCGGTTCGGCCCACGCACCAGGAAAGTCACGATCGTCGCTCTGGCGCGCAAACTGCTTGTCGCTCTGTGGAAGTACGTGACCGGCGGTGTCGTGATCGAGGGCGCCAGAATGAAGGCCGCCTGACCGCCACCCGGAAAACTGAAACCAATTCCACCGGGACCCGATCAGTTCCGGCGGATCCGGGGGGACGAACCGGCGTAGGGTTTGGCCTCGCACGCCGTAGTTAAGAATGGTCCCGTCCTCCCGAGCCCTGTCCGCAGGATGCGGAATTCTGGTGCAGCCGTTATTTCGGCGACCGCATGTGAGCTTGAGCGCGCAGGTCGACTGCGACACGCGTTCCAATGAAGGGTTCGGACCTTGGATCCGAAACATCAGAGGAGAAAACGATGACCTGAAAATCCATACTTGATCCAATCCTCCTCATGTGAGCCCTATGTGAAGTCGAACAAGAGCGACATTATCGATGCCGAGGCCATCGCCGAAGCTGCCACTCGGCCGACGATGCGGTTCGCAGCAATCAAGAGCGAGGAACAAGCTGACCTCCAGGCGCTGCATCGGGTACGCGACCAGATGATCGGCACGCGAACCCGTCTGATCAACCAGATGCGAGCGTTCTGCCTGGAATATGGCATCGCGTTGAGACAGGGAGCGGGCCTGTTCAAACTCGACCTGCCACTGGTTCTGGATGACGCCTCGAACGACCTCTCGCCGGCGATGCGCAAACTGCTCATGGACCTGTTCGCCGACCTACGCCGGCTGGAGCAGCGCATCGACGACGTGACGAGGGAGATCGCTGGGATTGCAGATCGAAAAGATGTTGCCCGCCGGCTTATGACGATCCCCGGAATCGGAGCACTGGGCGCCACCGCCCTTCTTGCGGCCGTCGGCAATGGGCGCCAGTTCCAGAAGGCCCGCGATCTGGCCGCTTGGCTGGGCCTCGTCCCGCGGGAACACTCGACCGGGGGCAAGCAGAAGCTCCTCGGCATCAGCAAGCGCGGGAATCGCTACGTCCGCAAGCTCCTCGTTCATGGCGCGCGGTCCTGCTTCCGACACCTGGATCGAACCCGGGATCGCCTTGGAAGCTGGCTTGATGGTCTTCAGAGCCGGATGCACCCGAACAAGG
Source organism: Mesorhizobium sp. P2_D6 (assembly GCF_056404315.1). Taxonomy (NCBI): domain Bacteria; kingdom Pseudomonadati; phylum Pseudomonadota; class Alphaproteobacteria; order Hyphomicrobiales; family Phyllobacteriaceae; genus Mesorhizobium; species Mesorhizobium sp. P2_D6. Next base: position 3,723 of record NZ_JBFUEG010000058.1, read on the forward strand.
CCGTTGTCGCACTTGCCGCCAAGATGGCGCGTATTGTCTGGGTTGTGCTGACCAAGCCTGGGGCGCTCTACGAACGCAGGGATCCAGCATTCGCCTGACGCCTCCGGCTCGATTGCAAGGCTCGGGAATAGTGATGACGAAACAGTGGATCAGCATGCCGTAAGCCCTGTGCAAAAAAGCGGGCTTCGTGCCCGAACCATTTATTGGGAACGGCGTGCGCGGATCTCATCATGGCCTGGCTGCAACAGCAGCTCACTCGCGAGAGGCCGGATACATTTATGCAACTGGAATCGTCATCGGCGATGTCGCGAACCCTTGCACGGACGGGGCGGACCATACATTTTTTGAAA
>NZ_JBFUEG010000059.1:0-3719 GCF_056404315.1 Mesorhizobium sp. P2_D6
TACATCGAAGCGTTCAACGGCCGCTTCCGGGCGGAGTGTCTGAACGCCCACTGGTTCCTCACGCTTGCAGACGCGGCTGAAAAGATGGAGGATTGGCGCAGATACTACAACGAGGAGCGCCCGCATGGGGCGATCGGGCACAAGGTCCCAATCTCGTTGCTCAATCCCGATGGCGCCACCAGCCCGCCATCGTGAAAAAGCCGGGAAACTCCATCTTCCGGCGGTCCAAACAATGGGTTCAGAGCAAAAGCCGGGAAACTCCATCTTCCGGCGGTCCAAACAATGGGTTCAGAGCAAATCGAGGCCGGACTCTAATCTCAGATGGAGGAAATTACCCGTGGCAGGTCAAGTTGCACGAGAAGGCCCCGACAGCCGTATCAAGAGACTTTCTACTGCGGTTGATCGCGGCCGTGCCCCACAAGATCCATACCGTGCTTACCGACAATGGCATCCAGTTCACCACCCCCGGTGCCGGTGGCTCGGCGGTGCCGCTGATCAAGGAGGCAATCGCCAATGGCGAGATTTTCCGCGCTCACGCCTTCGAATACGCCTGCGCCAGGAACGACATCGAGCACCGCACGACCAAGGCCAGGCATCCGTGGACAAACGGTCAGGTCGAGAGAATGAACCGGACTATCAAGGATGCCACCGTCAAGCGCTTCTACTACGAGAGCCACGACCAACTACGCACCCATCTCGCCGACTTCGTTGCCGCCTACAACTTCGCCCGCAGGCTCAAGACCCTCAAAGGTCTCACCCCCTACGAGTTCATCTGCAAGGCGTGGGCGTCACAACCGGAACGCTTCAAACTCAATCCGCTCCAGCAAATGCCGGGACCAAACATTTAGGCGATGCAAGTGACCACCTCGGCGAGCCAAGCCTCCGGGCCGATGTCGTTGAACGTCGCGGTGCCGATCAACGTGTACAAGTCGGTAGCGCGCTCGGCGCTATAGTTGGCAGGCTGTGCCCGCACGCACTGCTTCCCAGTCCGGGCGCACAATCGCAAGGACAAGCTCATCGTAGCGGATTCCGTTCATAAGCCAAGCGCCGCGGGCGATTCCTTCCGCTCTGAATCCCACCGCTTCGTAGGCACGGCGGGCGCGCACATTGTCCGGGAGAACGCCGATCCATAAACGATAGACATCCGTCTCGCGGAATGCCGCTTCCACAACGCGACGCATCATTGCCTTTCCATAGCCTACGCCAGGCTTTGCCACGGCAACGCGAAACACCAGCGTTACCTGATTGGTCGAGGCCCAATCGCGCAATATCGCGAAGCCTACCGGCTGGTCATCTGCACAGGCGATGAAGTACGCGTAGCGCGAATCGGCAAGAGCGGCAGCATGTTGATCCGCGTCCCAGTGACCGACCAAATCGTCGTAACCCTCGCCACGCTCCGTGGCGAGTATGAAAGAAATGTCAGATGCTTCCGCACGGCGTAGCTTCAAATAAGGATCCACACGTGTTTCCATTAGCCGAATGGCGAGCGTCTCAATCTGCGAATATTTGGAACGATCCCTAATGATTCCAGCTCGCTCCTAGGCCGAGCGCCAATCCCGACGATGTCCTGACCTAGCATCACAAAGATCAACGCATCGAGGCGGTCACAAAGAAATCTACTTGTCTCCCACGCGACTGCGAGTTGACGTCCTTCAAATGCCGTACACAGCGATTGGGTCGCCGAGGCTACCTGGCAAGGGATCTTGACCGAGGCCGGGCCGACGCGAGGCTTCCGCCACTCCACTGTCCTCTTGGATCGGTGCGTCCGTCAGCGGATCGGATACGACGGTAAGCGGATCGTATACAGAATGGCGGAACTCCTTCGGGGTGGACTGCGCCAAATGGAAAATCGCCGCCTGTACTATCCCGCTTCCCCCTACGTCTTGGATGGTCATCGGTAATCCTGCCGTTATACACATGTCACGGGCACGACGAGCTTTAGTCAAGCCACCCAGCCTGGAAATCTTGATATTGATCAAATCAGCTGCTTGATCGGCGATAATCCGCAACACCATCTCAGGCGAATCGATGATTTCGTCTAGGATCATTGGATGATCAGTCCGACGTCTCACCGCAAGGCACTCCTCGTAAGAGGCACAGGGTTGCTCAATATATACGTCGAGATCCCGAATTTGTCTCAAGACCCGTAGAGCCTGATCGCGTGTCCAGCCACGATTGCAGTCGGCATAGTATTCCTCACCGGGTTCGGCACGTTCGAGAATCGCCCTCAACTGGCGAACATCCTCCGCGGGAGCTTCTCCGCCGAGTTTTAATGAGAAGAGCCGGTATCCTTTCTCGCGATACGTTGCCATCGCGGCAAGCATATCCTCGGTAGTCCCAACGGTGATGCCCGCGGCGAGAGGCAATGCCCCTTCGAACCTTCCACCGAGAAGATCACACAGCGGCATTTTCGTTGCTTTGCCGAAGATATCCCAACAAGCCATGTCGATCGCCGATTTAGCATACGGATGACCGAGCAACAAATTGTCCATCAGATAATTTATTCGATCAATCTGGACCGGATTTTCGCCGATGAGCCGGGGAGCCATTTCGTCGATAGCCGCTCTGGCTCCCTTTGCGAAAGCCGGCAGATAATTCCCTCCCAGCGTTTGGAGTTCGCCCCATCCGATAATCGCCTCGTCAGTTTCGATCCCGACAATGGTGCTCTCGAAGGAGGTCCATTTTCGACCGCGAGATAAACTGTAGCCTTGCGGATAAGGTGTCACGACCTCAAATACTTTTATAGCTGTGATCTTCATGGCATACCTGTTTGAAAGAAGGGGCGCTTGTGTGACTTAGCCCTTGCAAATTTCGGCGGTTGTCAGGTTCTTTGGGGGCAAATTCGCCATTGTGTACCCGTATTTTCCGACCGACTTCATCATCTCGTCGGAGCCGAGATAGTCTTTCAACACGGCATTGAAGGCATCGACCGCCGCCTGCTGGTCTGGCATGAAGCCAATCCCCTCATTAGTGGATACCCCAACAGGCTGCGTAAAGGGCTCAGCCATCTCAATGCTGGGATCCCGATCGGTAAATATCTTCAAGGTGAAGGAATCGCCAGCGCCAGCGTCGACGCGGCCGGCCTTAACAGCCTCTACGACCTCAGGCGCTCCACCGGCGAACTGCAGGATTTTCTCACTAGTAATGCCGATCTTTTGTGCGTCATTCACCTCAGCCCAGCCAGTGCCCGTGCCGAAGGTGAGGCCTTTGTCGCGCACGTCCTCCCAGGAATGTAGTCCTTTCGGGTTGCCCTTAGGTACGATTAGCCCTTCGATGACGGCCACGACCGGCTCGGTGAACACCGCGTTGCGGCAACGCTCGGGCGTGATTGCCATGCCGCCCGTGATGATGTCAAAGCGGCCAGCCTGTAGGCCGGGAATGAGCGAGCCCCACTCGGTCACGACCGGCTCGAATTTGGTTGTACCTAGCTTCTTGAGGATGTCGATCGTCATCGCATTGACAAAGCCAAACGGCTCGTGGTTCGGACCCGGGTAGGCGTGAGGCGGCTCATTAGAAAAGGCGATCCGGATCGTCTCCCCGTTTTTGATCTTGTCGAGTAGGGACTGCGCCGAGGCTGAACTGGCAAATGGAGCGATTGCCATTGCCGCTATGCCGAGCGCAGCCAATCCCTTCAGCACTGCACGTCTCTGGGGATTGCGCCTGTTTTTGTCATAGTGCCGCTTTTTCATCTTGTCGTTCCTCCCTTTTTCGCATAGCCC
>NZ_JBFUEG010000060.1:0-3344 GCF_056404315.1 Mesorhizobium sp. P2_D6
ATAGTCGTCGCAGGTCGCAGATCGTGCCGCAGACAACCAGAAGCAGGACTTCCGGCAGCGGATGCGCCACCCGCCATGGCTCACGCGGCTCTTCGATCGCGGCGAAATGCTCCAGAAGCGCCTTCAGGCGTGGCTTCTCAAATCCTTCGAGGCCGGCAATCGTCATGGCAGGGGCTCCGAATCATCGAAGCCCCATGGAATCAGATCAACCGCAATCTCAAAAGCGCGTTAACCCGAGTCCGTAGCCCTGGCGCCCGGGGTCGACGCATTGCGTTGGGCCGAATCTCTCCGGTAAATGATCCGAGAGGGTTTTGCGCTTACGGTTTTGTGGGGGGCCGTTCTAAGCTTCCCCTCGGACGGGAAGATCATACCGATGCCCCGCCCGTGGCGAGAGCGGGTGAGGCAATCTGGCAAAACGCCTAGCTGGATATACCGGCGGTACGATCGCGTTGGATGGCTCTGTGCGTGGGGTGCCAATACTTAGCCCCCGATTCAGTCGACCAGTACTTCCACGGCTGCATGATACCCTGTGCGAGCGTTTCCTCCACGACGATATCTGACCATCCAGGGACGAGGAATCCGATAAAGTGCCAAGTAACAACCGTCATTCGATGTCAGTAATACAATGTGTCAGCCGTATCCGGGTGAAGACGTCGCTGTTCGGAACCTGACACAATGAGGCGCAAGCATTCCCCCGTTGCGGCGTAAAACATATGCTTTTTCCATCTTCCTCGCACAATCTCCTCGGTGGCACGCCGGCTGCATGACACACGGTAAAGGATCTGTTGCAACCATAGCGGTGTCGCACTCTCCGACCGAGGAGGTCCATATGAAACTTGCTCGAACAATGCAGATCAACACGAGTGTACTGAGTACGGTCCCGGCGATTGAAACTATGCCGCGTCCGTCACGGCTTCCGCTGTCATTCCCTCAGCAGCGGCTTTGGTCCCTATTGCGTCTGGAAGGTGGCAGTGAGTCCCGTCACATCCAGATCGGGCTTCGGCTTCACGGCGAGTTGGACGAGGCGGCCCTGCAGTCAGCCTTGGACGGGTTGGCGGCGCGTCATGAGGTGCTGCGCACCAACTTCGAAAAGGGAGGGCGGTCAGCCGTTCCAGAAGATCGGGCCAAGCTCGCTCGCCGCTTGGCCGACCGTACCTGCGGGGGCACGCGGCGCCAGCTGAGTTGTTGTCTTCGATCGATCAAATCCGAACGAATGAAGTGGCAGCGGGGCAAACATCCAAGGAGCAGCTCATGCGAATAGCTATCGTGCGGAATGATGATAACACGGGCGTGATCAATCGATTTGGTCAGCCTTGTCCCGCGAAATTCGGCCGAGAGACGGGCAAAAGGGTGGCAGCGGCACTGCAAGAGGGCGGGCACGATACGCTGCTGTGCGAAGGCGATAAAGGACTGCTCGCTACGCTCGAGCGGTTCATGCCGCCTGAGTCCCAAGCCCGCCCCTCGGGAATCGTTTTCAACATGGCATACGGAATTCAGGGCGAGTGCCGTCTCACCCACGTTCCGGCCATGCTCGAGATGGCTGGCGTCCCGTATACCGGATCCGGCCCGCTCGGGCATGGGCTGGCGCTCGACAAGGTTATCACAAAGAGGCTCATCCGCGATCGTGGCCTGCCGACGCCGAACTTTCGCGTGATGCGTCGCGGCACGCAGAGTACTGGGGACCTGCAATTCCCATTGGTAGTGAAGCCTCGCCACGAATCCGACAGCTGCGGGGTGCAACTCGTACATGAGCCCGCTCAGTTAGACCAGGCTGTAGAAGTGATCGTCACGCAGTATGCGCAGGATGCGCTCGTGGAAGAGTACATCGAAGGGAGAGAAATCTGCGTCGCGCTGCTGGGAAACGGAGAGCTTGAAGTGTTGCCTCTGGTGGAGCAGGACTTCGGCGATCGCGAAACCCGTCTTGTGACTTGGGAAGCGAAGCACTTGGCGGTCGCGCCGCCGCCGAAGATTTGTCCGGCTCAGATCGGAAGTAGCCTTGCGACGGTGCTGCGGAATATTTCGGTTGCGACTTTTCGTGCCTGCCAATGCCGGGATTACGCTCGCATCGACTTCCGGATCGACCGCTCCGGCCAGCCGCTTGTCCTGGAGATCAACACCATGCCGGGGTTCGATACGGGCAGTGCTTACGCCTTAGCCGCGATGACCGCCGGATACAGCTTCTCAGGCTTGGTCAATCGCATCCTGGATGTCGCTCACAAGCGGTATTTCGGATCGGCATTCGCTTGACATGCAAGCACCCCCACCAAGCGAGAGGCTTCTCGCACGTTCCGTCGAACGTGCCCCCGTCGGACGTTTACCCGGGCGGCTAGCAGCGTAGACGGCGCGGATCGTCGCGCGAGAGCCTTTTGCCCAGCGTGGGTGATCCCGAGGTCGCGCGCACACGAGGGGAGCTAGGAGGTTTATAACTGGCGCAAGCCGTAGGTCGGAAGGCACGGCTCGTGTTGCTGGAAGGCACCACCCCGACCACCGGCTTTGCGGCGCCTGTGGTGGCAGACGCCGTGATCCGGGCGGGCACGTTGTCAATCCCGGCCATCTGTCGGGTACCGCGCCGAGCGTGCGGCCAATGATCAGCTAAAGGTGTATGTGGCTACACGGTCGATCGGCTCCCGCAATTATGTGGAGCACCGGATGGCCAGGTGCAAGCCCACGCAAAGCGGGTCACCGACTGGTCGAGGCGTCCCTTGACCACCACACCCGCCGAAATTTGCTGAGACGCTCCATGCCAAGTCGCAGCGCAGTTCTGTATGAACCGCGCCGATCAAGGAATCTGCAGTGCGATCTCAGAGGCTTCATCATCGGCATCGGCGACCACTTGTCGGGTGACGGTCAGACATCGCCAAATCTGGGGCAGCGATCTGCTTTCGATCTCGCCGACATGCGCCAGTACGAATTTCATCGCGACGCATGATCGTCCGGCGTCGCAAACTCCAGCTTTTTCGAGTACTTTCATCTTTCCTTCAAATTGACATGCCGATCGCGGACCTGTGCTGGACATAGTCCAGCGTCATAAAAGAGGATGGCGCAACGTCTGACGACCTGACGACCACTCCTCAGCGCCCTCAATGTCCATTTCACTAGTCGTCCGTGAAGAACTCGGAAGGCTTTGATTCAATTTAGGATTCTGCTCCAGTTTTGCGTTTGATTTTGCCGGAAATCGTGGCTTCGAGCGGCGATTTCCGGCAAATTGAAGCGTGCCCGTACGCGTGATTCGACTGTTGTGGCGAAGCTGCGAGGGGAGCGTGCGATGCGGCCGAAGGAACGGCGCGAAAGCGGACAGACCGACCTGTTGCGATCCCGGCTCGACCAGATCCTCAACATGGATC
>NZ_JBFUEG010000061.1:0-3329 GCF_056404315.1 Mesorhizobium sp. P2_D6
AAGGAGTACAAGGAGTACTGCCATGAAAACTCTAGGCGATATTTTCGAGCATACCCTCCAAGACATGTATTACGCGGAGAACGCGATTACCAAGGCCTTGCCCAAGGTGGCTGCGGCCGTGAAGGACACCAAGCTAAAGAAGGCAGCCGAGGACCATCTCGAGGAGACGAGGGGGCAAATCAAGAAGCTCGAGCAGGTGTTCAAGTCGATAGGCATGAAGGCGTCCGGCGAGAAGTGCGACGCGATTGAGGGCCTCATCAAGGAAGCCGACGGGCTGATGGAGGAGGCGTCAGGAACGGCCCTCGATTCCGGCCTGCTGGCCGCCTGCCAGGCGGTCGAGCACTATGAGATCTCCCGGTACGGCTCGCTGCGGGAATGGGCAAAGGACCTTGGGCATGATGAGGCGCATAAGTTGCTCAGCGAGATCCTCGACCAGGAAAAAGCAACCAACAACAAGCTGACGAACCTTGCGGTTACGTCGATCAACAGGACAAATTGATCTCAGGGCTTTCATGGCTGCGGACAGTTGATCCTAGCCTCTAGGGATGAACATAGCGCCTCCAGGCGCCCGATGGAGTCGGTCGCCTCACACCTCACGATGATCAAGCTGAGGGTGGAAGGTGTGCGCCATTCTCCGCTCCCAGAAGGTTGCTGCTCCTTAAGATGCTGGGAGTTTGCCGCCTTCCGACGAATTGGGAATGCATTCGGCCGGCGAAAGGAACCCTGTCTCACCAAGCCCGTTGTGAAATGGCAAGGTGCCGCGTTCGGCCAACGGTTGCAATCAGTTAAGTCGAACGCGGCGTGCATCAACACTTAACGCACAAAGGAAACGTAACATGCTCCGCAAACTCTTGGCTACCACAGCAATAGCCACGCTCCTCACAGCCGGTGTGTGGGCCACGGGAGCCACAGCCGAAGATGCTACAAAGCCCGCCGCAACGACGACAACAACTGCGGCGCCTGCGACAACGGCGGAAGGAACCCTGGTCACYAAGATAATTGGCGCCGACGTYTACGACAGTGCCGCTGACGATGCCGCGAARATYGGCGATGTGAAAGACATCGTCATCGCCAACGACGGCAAAGCCAAATATATTGTSATYGGCGTCGGCGGGTTCCTGGGCATTGGTGAAAAGAACGTCGCTTACGATTTCAGCAAGGCCGAATGGGTCGAGAAGAAGGGTGAACGCTGGCTGGTCGCTAAGACCAGCAAGGAAGACCTCACCGCGCAGCCCGACTTCGACCTCAAGGCTTACGACACGACSGCTTCGAATGCCGCCGCCTCGGCCAACAACGAGCCTGCAGCTACAACGACCGACAACACAGCAACAGCTGCTATCGACAAGGCGTCGCTGACCGAGCTGCCGGTGGACAAGATCAGCACCAATGACTTTGTCGGCACTACCGTCTATGGCGCTGATGATGCGAAGGTCGGCGAAATTGGCGACGTGGTTCTAAGCACAGACAAGAAGGTTGATGCCGTGATCGTCGACGTCGGCGGTTTCCTCGGCATGGGCGAAAAACAGGTGGCCGTGGGCCTTGAGAAGCTGAAGTTCATGGCCGACAAGGACGGCAATCGCTATCTCTAYACCAATTTCACCAAAGACCAGCTTGAGGCGCAGACCGCWTATGACAAGGGCACCTATGCCCAGAATCGTGACAAGCAGCGGATCGTTATCAGTCAATAGTTGGAAATGGCCCGCGCAYTAACCGGCGCGGGCCGTCCACCGAGCGGCACAGGACGACATCAATCGGTTCGACTTCAGACTGCGTTTGCAGGGGGCAAGAGAGTGCTTTTTAGACGCCGAAATCCTGATGGTCTCTTCGAGCGCTTCCGCACTTATATGTGGCCGCGCCGCTCGTTCTCGCGATCGCTTCAGTATTTTTCAAAGCGCATTCTCCGGCTGAACGCCAGTCCGCATGCCGTCGCGGCTGGGGTGGCGGCCGGCGTTTTCGCGTCGTTCTTTCCATTAGGGTCCCATTTCGCCATTGCCGCCATCGTGTGCTGGCTGATCGCAGGAAACATGGTGGCGGCAGGATTAGGAACATTTGTTTTTGGCAATCCGCTGACCCTCCCATTTGTTGTGGGAGCGTCCTGGGAGACCGGCAAGATCATGTTGCACGGCCACATGCAAAGTCACGAACGGCCAGTCCATTTGAGTGAGATGTTGCAGACCCTTTCAATTTCGCAATTGTGGTCACCGGTCTTAAAGCCCATGCTGTTTGGCGCGGTGCCACTCGGCCTGATTTTTGGCCTGTTGCTCTATGGCATCACCCGCTATGGGATGACTGCCTTCCGCGAACAGAGGCGCAAGCGACTGGCCGAAAAGGGGATCCTGCTCCATCACCAGGAAGACATCGCGTTATCACCCCCTCTGCCGGCTCGGCATCGCCGTTCTGGCGGGTGAATTGCGAGGGTCTTTTTTCTTTCGGTGGACTTGGACGCAGCTACTCCCGCTGCTGTCAAAGACTCTCATTTCTTGGTCGGGCCGCGTTCTACGACCGTACGCTCCTCTTGAGCGCAAGGCGCGTGGGGGCACAAGCCTTTGTTTCAGCGCAGCCTTGAAAGGCGATGCTTGGTTTGAACGTGCCGCCAACGGCCCCAGCCGGTGAGACGGGCTGGGGCGTTCTTGTTTGGCCACTGCCCGTCAAGCGAAAGTCTCGTCTGGCTCGCCGCTCCATTGCAGCACAATTCCTGAGACGTGATCTACGCCCAATAATCGAGTTACATGCTATCTTTCGTATTTCGAAGTGAGGTGATGAACCAAATGCGGAAGATCGCAGCGATTCTGGTTGCGGATGTGGTTGGCTATAGCCGCCTCGCAGAAGCGGATGAGGATCGGACACTTGCACGGCTGCGGGTTCTACGGAACGACTTGCTCGATCCGACGATCGCCGCACACGATGGACGAGTGGTCAAGCGTACTGGAGACGGCGCTCTCGTGGAGTTCCGCAGCGTTGTCGAGGCCGTGCGTTGCGCTGCTGAGATGCAAGAAGGCATGCTCGAGTGGAACACAGGACTGCCTCACGATGAGCGCATTGAATTCCGCATCGGCATCCACGTCGGCGATGTCGTCGAGGAGAATGACGGAGACCTGATGGGCGACGGAATAAACATCGCCGCCCGCCTGGAAGGCTTGGCGAAGCCGAACGGAATCTGCTTGTCGGGTTCGGCCTACGAGCAGGTGCGTGAAAAGCTCAAGGAACAGTTTGTCGATCTGGGCGAGCAAACCTTGAAAAACATCGCCAGGCCAGTGCGCGCCTATCACATGCTGTCCGGTGCCGCATCGACGGAACCGGAAGTCGCACGAGGGAGACTAGTCCAGCAA
>NZ_JBFUEG010000062.1:0-2681 GCF_056404315.1 Mesorhizobium sp. P2_D6
CGAGACAACCTTCGCCACCTTGAAGAACCGCATGCGACTTTGCGCCATCCGCTATCGCGGCCTGGCCAAGGCGGCAGGACAGGTCCTCATCGCGGCCATGGCCTTCAACATGCGCCGCTGGGTAACGCTGGCCACCTGAGCCTGGGTCGCACTGCGCCCGAAACCCACCGAATACGCCAACTCCTACCCTATCCGGCCGCAAACCCGCGCCGGAGGGCACCTCGATGCGCCCCTGCCGTCTCTCCAGGCATCCAAAGCCCGATAACGCAACAGGCCCCTTGTGGGAGAAGGTGGATCGGCGCGATAGCGTCGAGACGGATGAGGGGTGTTCCAGCGAAGTGAGGCGTTGGCGTTTCCTGGAACACCCCTCATCCGTCGCCTTCGGCGACACCTTCTCCCACAGGGGGAGAAGGGAAAAGCTACCCCTACTCCGCCGTGCCTTCCTCATATTCGGCCGACATGGTCAGCCACTTTTCCTCGTGGCCGGCAAGCTGCTGGGCCAGCTGCGAGCGTTCCTTGGCCAGCCGGGTCGCCGTCGAGGGATCCTTCTCATAAACGGCCGGATTGGCGAGTTCGTCCTCGATCAGGTCGATGCGCTTGCGGATACGGTCCATCAGCGCCTCGGTGGCGCGGATTTCCTTGGCCAGCGGCTCGAAGGTGGCGCGGCGCGCCGCTGCATCGCGGCGGCGATCGGCCTTTGATGCCTTCTCGGCCTCGCGCTTGCCGCGACGGTCGCCGGACACGCCGGTAACCAAAGTCTTATAGTCCTCCAGGTCACCATCATAGGGATTGACCGCGCCGTCCTTGACCAGCCACAGCCGGTCGGCGGTTGCCTCCAGCAAGTGGCGATCGTGCGAGATCAGGATGACGGCGCCGGGAAACTCGTTCAGCGCATGGATCAGCGACTCGCGGCTGTCGATGTCCAAATGGTTGGTCGGTTCGTCGAGGATGAACAGGTTCGGTCCCTCGAAGGCCGACAGCCCCATCAGAAGGCGCGCCTTCTCGCCGCCCGACAGGTCCTTGGCGGCGGTGTTCATCTTTTCAGTGGTCAGGCCGAACTGGGCGACGCGGCCGCGCACCTTGGATTCCGGTGCTTCCGGCATCAGCCGGCGGACATGCTCGTAGGCGTTTTCCTCCGGCCTGAGATCGTCGAGCTGATGCTGGGCGAAGATCGCCACTTTCAGCCCGGGCGCAACCGTCATGGTGCCGGTTTCCTGCTTCAGCCGGCCCGACAAAAGCTTGGCGAAGGTCGACTTGCCGTTGCCATTGGCGCCAAGCAGCGCGATGCGGTCGTCGGCATCGATGCGCAGCGTCATCTTCTTCAGGATCGGCTGGCCTTCGGTGTAGCCGACATTGACGTTGTTCAGCGCCACGATCGGCGACGCCACCGTCTTCACCGGCTCGGGGAAAGAGAACGGCCGCACTGTGTCGTTCACGATCGCGGCGATCGGCTTCATCTTCTCCAGCGCCTTGATGCGCGACTGCGCCTGCCTCGCCTTGGAAGCCTTGGCGCGGAAGCGCTCGACGAAGGATTCCATATGCTTGCGCGCGGCTTCCTGCTTGACGCGGCCCTTCTCCTGCAACTCCTTCTGCTCGGTGTACTGGCGCTCGAACTGGTCGTAGCCGCCGCGCCAGAAGGTCAGCTTCTTCTGGTCGAGATGGACGATGGAATTGACGGCGCGGTTAAGCAGGTCGCGATCATGCGAGATCAGAAGCACCGTGTGCGGATACTTCGACACATAGTTTTCCAGCCACAACGTGCCTTCGAGATCGAGATAGTTGGTCGGCTCGTCGAGCAGCAGAAGGTCGGGCTCGGCAAACAGCACCGCGGCGAGCGCCACGCGCATACGCCAGCCGCCGGAGAAGGACGAGGCCGGGCGGCGCTGCGCGGCGTCGTCGAAGCCGAGGCCGGCAAGGATGGTGGCCGCGCGCGACTCGGCCGAGTGCGCGTCGATATCGGCCAGCCGCATGTGGATGTCGGCGATGCGGTGCGCGTCAGTGGCGGTCTTTTCCTCCTCAAGCAGGGCAGTGCGCTCGAGGTCGGCCTTGAGCACGATCTCGATCAGCGGCTCCTCGGTGCCCGGCGCTTCCTGCGCCACCTGGCCGATGCGGGTGTTCTTCGGCAGGCTGATCGAGCCGGTCTCGGAGGGGAAATCGCCGGTGATCGCCTTGAACAAGGTCGTCTTGCCGGTGCCGTTGCGGCCGACGAGGCCGGCCTTGGTGCCGGCCGGCAAGGTCAGCGAGGCATGGTCGAGAAGCAAGCGTCCGGCCATGCGGAGCGAAAGGTCGTTGATGATAAGCATGCCGGGGCTTTTGCACGGGAGGGCAGCGCTTCGCAAGGGCTTGGAGGGCCGGCGGGGGCATAGACATGAAAACGGCGCGCCTGAAGCGCGCCGTCCATGACTGCAAACTGCTAACTTTCAGAGACGACCTAGCAGGCTGTTGAAGAAGTCCATTTGTGAGCGACGAAGTCTGCTTCGTCGCCGCCATGAAAGCAGATTTGTCCGTTGATAGAGCCGTCTGGTTGGATTTCAGCCCATCCATTGCCCTGGGCTTCGTCCATTTCGTCATTGCCTTGCCAGGAGAAGGCGACATTGTTGCCGTCACCCGAGCCGAAGATCTGGCCGGTGACGCATCCGAAGGCGAATTCGCCGGAGCCATCGTCCGCGAACTCAATGTAG
>NZ_JBFUEG010000063.1:0-2647 GCF_056404315.1 Mesorhizobium sp. P2_D6
GGAGGACCGAGGTCGTCGGCATCTTCCCCAATGACGATGCCATCGTCCGCCTCGTCGGCGCGTTGCTGCTTGAACAGAATGATGAATGGGCCGTGCAGCGGGCGCGCTACATGACTCTTGAGACCATCAGCCAGATGAGCGATGATCCGCTCATCAGCCTGCCGGCAGTGGCGCGCTGATCAGTCCGGCCCATGCCGGAGAGCACGGCGACCAATGCCGTCAGCTACACCACGCCAGTGGGCACGATCAGGGAAGGCCGGCGGCGGAGCGCCGACGCTTCGGCTATCGCCGCATTAAGCGGAGTGGTGTAGGTGTAGGTGTAGGTGTAGGTGTAGGTGACGGTATCGGTAGCTTCAATGTTCGACTTTAAGGCAGGATTGATCAGTGCGCCATGGCTGGCAGGCTGACAAGCTGACAAGCTGAAGGGTAATAATGTAGCAGGCCTGCTACACCACCATGACGCTGCCGCAAGGGCAGAATTAGCACGAAAGTCAGCGGATTTTACCAGCAGAATAGCTGGTTGAGGGATCACGTTTGGTGTGAATCAGCATCAAATTCGGAGATACCGCTAGCCCATGTTGGCCGACTGCGTTCGCTTAGCAGATCAGCCGGGACAATACGAGGGGCGAAGCGCCTCGGCCGATGTCGACCTCGGCTTAGAAAAAAACACGAGGGCGACATAATCTACTGCAATCTAATACACCTAGCCTCTAGCTCAATTCATCTCGGATAGCGCGAATCGCAGCGAGTGTATCGTTTGAATCAAACGTGGGTTCGGGTTCCGGTCGATTGTGGGTTTGCAACTCTGCTGGGACTGGCCTGTGGGAGAGTTTCACCGCCGCAAAATCAGATTGCGGGTCCATATAGAGAAATTGGCCGCCATAGCCGCCATGAGAAAAGTCGCGTCGTTTCCGGTCATGGATCACGAAACAATTGTGGTAAGCGCGCAGTCCATCCTGCAACTGGAATAACTGGTCACGTGCTGCCCGTGTGTCGTCAATCCATTCAGCTGGAACGATCTGTTTCCCGTTGAGTTCGCCGCGGCGCAGATGCAGCAGCGCGAAGCGGGCCCAGTCACGAAGTGTTGCCTGGAATCCACCGGACGTCATGGCATGCCGCGCCGGATCCACAATTTGGCAGGCGTCTTCCTCCGCTCCCATCGGGGCCCATAACTCGCTGCTGAACAGCTCCGGGAGAAACTTGCCGGTTACGCGCTGCATTATGAAGCCCAACACGTCATGGTTAGGGTCAAAGTACGCGTACCGCACGCCGTGCGGCGCCTCCTGCTCCGTTATTCCCAGGATGGCCTCCCAGACACTAGCTGGCGCGTCAGAATACGATTCCACAGGGCCATGATATCCCAAAGCCACGACAAAGTTGTAGTACTGGCTACCTGCCACATACTGGTCCTTCTCCCCTTTCCCAATCGTGGCGCCTGCAGTGTGGTCAAGGAGTTGCTGCACCGTGGCGCCGCGATAGGAGGTAGCCTCCAGTTCCGGCAAATACCTTGTTACCAAATTGCCAGGATCAATGAGTCCTTGGCCGACCAGTATCCCGACCATCGTCCCTGTCAGGGTCTTCGATACTGATCTACCAACGTGCTTAAGATGCGGCTCCATGCAATTCATGTATGTCTCAGACACGACCTCGCCGCAGTGCATTACCAGAAAGCCGGCAGTATGATCCTGCTCGAGAAACTCGCGGACTGTGGCGCGCCGGTCACCGGTGAATGCGATTTCAATGCCTCCGATGTCTCTGGGCCGCTGCGGCAGCGGAAGGACCGGTCCTCGGCCCCGCCAAACCGTGGCGGTTCGCGTATGTTCGCTCACATGCGAAAATGTCCAACGGCTATGAGGCCACAGGGACCACTCTTTTGCCGGGATTATAGGCGCGCCTGGCGTTGGATCGAGCTGCCACGACTGGGGATCGGACTGCGATGAGTTGCTGGCAACTGGAGCGGTTGGGGTGGATTGCCTCTTTGCTATTCCCGAACGGAGCGAAGCGGAGGTCGCGACCCCAGTCAAATTCCGAACATCTCGCGTACTATTCACAACGGTTCCCTCCCTCGAGCATATTCGAGACGTCCGGTCGCCTGCCAGTGATCGATGCATCCAACGCGAAGCCGCGGAACCACCAACGGGCGGCATACAGTGGGAGACCCTCATGTTGATGCATTAACAAGGCTAGCATGTGTGTAAGAGCCGCTTTGCGCGAGGCGCCCGTCCGCGAGCAGGAAATCTGCATTTTTCTAGTCTTCCGCGCACCAAGCCCTCAGATGACGCTGAATGCCCCCTCACAATCAAAGGCTTTAGTTGCGTGAAATCGTAGTGGAGTGCAGTGGACCTATTTGACCGAGGGGTGCCTCCATACCGGCCTTTGGGTACAGTTTTGTTAATCGTGACCTGCCACTGAATTTTCATCCGGCTGCAGTTAGAGCCTCGGCGGGTTTTGCTCTGAACCCATTGTTTGGACCGCCGGAAGATGGAGTTTCCCGGCTTTTTCACGATGGCGGGCTGGTGGCGCCATCGGGATTGAGCAACGAGATTGGGACCTTGTGCCCGATCGCCCCATGCGGGCGCTCCTCGTTGTAGTATCTGCGCCAATCCTCCATCTTTTCAGCCGCGTCTGCAAGCGTGAGGAACCAGTG
>NZ_JBFUEG010000064.1:0-2379 GCF_056404315.1 Mesorhizobium sp. P2_D6
ATCGGCGGTGCCATTGTTGCGATCGGCCATCCGGCGTTGGATCATGGCAGCGCACTGGACGGCATCGACGACGCTGGCGAACTCGACCAGCGCGCCGTCGCCCATGAGCTTGATAATGCGCCCGTGGAATTCCTTGATCGCAGGGTCGACCAGTTCGCGACGGCAACTTTTCAACCGCTCGAGCGTGCCGACCTCGTCCTCGCCCATGAGGCGGCTGTAGCCAACCACATCGGCAGCAAGGATTGCGGTGAGCCGTCGCTCCATACCTGCCTGCGCCCTCCCGTCCGATCACGCGGCTTCGTTGCAGCCTATTCCAGTCCCGGGTCGGACGCGAGCGTAAGCAGCCGCTTTCACCGAGACGCGTGCATCTACTGAATCACCACGAAGTGGAA
Source organism: Mesorhizobium sp. P2_D6 (assembly GCF_056404315.1). Classification (NCBI taxonomy): domain Bacteria; kingdom Pseudomonadati; phylum Pseudomonadota; class Alphaproteobacteria; order Hyphomicrobiales; family Phyllobacteriaceae; genus Mesorhizobium; species Mesorhizobium sp. P2_D6. The sequence goes on from NZ_JBFUEG010000064.1 coordinate 393, forward strand.
CACCTTGCTTGTATTGGCATAGGAGTAGCCTTTGCCGGCTTCGTCATTGCGTCTGTAGACAGGTCCGCAGTCGGGGCGCCCGAACATATTCTCGCTCAGCTCGCACAACAGGTCGCCATCGACACGGACGGTCTCGGTGACCAGCCGCGTCGTGGAGCGGAAGGCCGCCTTGCCGTCGCTCCCGATCTGAAGGAAGGCTGGTTGGAGGCCGGGTTCAAGCTGGCCCTGCAGCGTATGGCCCAGCACCAGCGAGGCGATCTCCTCGCCCTTCAAGCGGTTGTGCTCGTCGCCGGTGAAGCCGAACGGCCATTCGGGCAAGCCGGCCTGCTGCAACGCGTCGATGATGAGAGCCAAATCGCGCGGGTTACGATATTGGGCACCGTTGAGCCGATATGCAGACAATGAATCGGACCCAGCTGTCGACGTGGAACGTAGTCCCTCGGCGATCGCCGCTCTTGCATCGGGCAAACGGCCGGCGCGGGCGTAGGCCGCAGCGAGGTCAATCCTGAAATCTCCAACTGACGGCGCCTCGTCGCGGGCGCGTTCGAGCGCCTCGATCGCCTTGTCGGTGTTGCCTTGAATGAGAAAGACCAGACCGGCAATTTGCCGGTTGATGGGGGAAAGGTTGGGATCGAGCCTGAGCGCTGTCTCGACCGCTGCCGCTGCCTCGGCATGATTACCGGCGAACAGTTGCACGTATCCTAGAGCTATTTGCGTCTCCGCATCGCCCGGACCGATTGAAACAGCCTTCTTGGCCGAAGCGATGGCTTCCTCGTAGCGGCGATCCACGACCTGCATGATGCCAACAATCGCATAAGGCGACGAAAGATCCGTGTCGAGTTGCAGCGCGCGGCTTGCCTTCTCATAGGCTCGCTTGCGCGCCGGCGCGCTCTGAATGATTTCGTTGAACGATTCGCGCCAGATATAGACTGTCGCGCTTGCATCCGCAGCGAAGGCTTCGGCAAAAGCGGGGTCGAGCTCTTCCGCCTTGTCGTAGAGCGTGAGCGCCTCCCGCAGCCCGCCGCGCCGGCCGGTTCGTGCTGTTTGCTCGGCCCGAAGGTAGAAGTCGTAGGCTTCGAGGTTTTCGGTCGGCGGGCGCGCCATGCGCTCGCTTTCCGCTGCCGAAGGTTGCATTCCGAGCGCTTTGGCGATCTCCCGGCTCATCTCGTCCTGGACACTGAATACTCCAGCCATGCCACGGTCGAACCGATTGGCCCACAGATTGTCGCCAGTTGCCGTATCGATGAGCTGGGCATTGAGGCGAATCTGCTCGCCGGTGCGGCGGACGCTCCCCTCGACGACGTAGCGCACGCCAAGGTCGCGTGCGACGTCCGCCAGCGCCGCAGGCTTGTTCTTGTAGGCGAACACCGAGTTGCGCGCGATGACGTCCAGACCGGAAAGCTTGGTGAGGTCGGTGATCAGATCCTCGGTGATGCCGTCAGCGAAATAGTCCTGGCCTGGATCGCCGCCGAGGTTTGTAAACGGCAGCACGGCAACCGATGGCCGCGATGGCATCGAGAACTTCTGCCATGCGAAAATACCGGCAATCGCCGCAAATGCCAGGGCGGCGGCGCCTGCTAGGATCATGACGCGCAGGCCCGGCCGGTGTGGCGCGGCTGTGACCTTGCCCGATGCCGCAGGATCCAGCAGCAGCCGATACGCGCGAACCGGATCGGCGATGTTCTTGAGGCGCTGCTCGCCAAGACTGGCAAAGCCGACATCAACCTTGTGCAGCGCGTGATCGAACGCCGTGCCCGAGATGCATACACCCCCCGGCTCGGCCATCGACTCCAGTCGCGCGGCGATGTTGACGCCATCGCCATAGATGTCATTTTCCTCGACGATGACGTCGCCGAGATTGACGCCGATGCGAAACCGGATCTGCCGGGCATCGGCGGTGCCATTGTTGCGATCGGCCATCCGGCGTTGGATCATGGCAGCGCACTGGACGGCATCGACGACGCTGGCGAACTCGACCAGCGCGCCG
>NZ_JBFUEG010000065.1:0-2187 GCF_056404315.1 Mesorhizobium sp. P2_D6
CAGACGCTTCAGACGCTTCATCTCCGTCGGCAGCAACCCGTCGTATTTCTTTTTCCAGTTGAAATAGGTGGCTTGGCTGATCCCCGCTCGACGGCAGATCTCCGCCACCGGAATCCCGTCCGCCCCCTGCTTCAGAATGAACGCCTTCTGCGCGTCCGAAAACTTTGATGCCTTCATCGTTCTCCGCTCCTCCCAGCCAAGGAAGCTAGCGCGGAAAACTCCAATTCTGAACGGTCCAGTTTTCGGGGATCAGATCAGTTTTACGCCGTATGGCGCGGGTTGAGCAACGGGTGATCGGCGGAGCTGGTCGGGGTTGCGCAGCCGATCGTCCGTTGCGGTGAGATTGGCGGCATAGGCCGCAGGCGTGATGTATCCGAGCGCTGAATGTGGGCGCGATCGGTTGTAGTCGTCTGCCCATTCGGCGATGGTTGTTCGGGCATGGTCGAGGCCGAAGAACAAGGTTTCGTTCAGCAACTCGTCCCGCATCCGCCCGTTGAAGCTTTCGCAGAAGCCGTTCTGCATCGGCTTGCCCGGCGCGATGAAGTGCCATTCCACCTGATGATCCTTCGACCAGGCGAGGATCGCGTTCGAGGTGAACTCGGTGCCGTGGTCAGAGACGATCATGCCCGGCTTGCCGCGCCGGGCGATCAGTTCCGTCAGTTCACGCGCCACCCGGCGGCCGGAGATCGAGGTGTCCGGGATTGCTCCAAGGCATTCGCGCGTCACGTCGTCGACGATGTTGAGCACGCGGAATCTTCGGCCGCAGGCGAACTGGTCGTGCACGAAATCCAGCGACCAGCGCGCGTTCGGCCGCGCCTCGACCAGGATCGGTGCCCGCGTGCCGACCGCCCGTCGCCGTGACCGGCGCTTGCGAACGGCCAGCCCTTCCTCGCGATAAAGCCGATAGATGCGGTTGATCCCCGACGGCTCGCCCGCGCGCCTCAGCAGCACGAACAGCCGCCGGTAGCCGAAGCGCCGGCGCTCATTAGCGAGGTCACGCAGCCTGCCGCGCAGTTCCGTCTCCGGGGGCCGGCGGGACCGGTAACGGATCATCTTGCGGTCGGCCTCGACGATGGAGCAGGCCCGCCGTTCCGACAGGCCCATGGCGGCCTGCAGATGCGCGACGGCTTCGCGCTTGGCGGCGGGCCCTACCATTAATGGGATGGTCCGCCCCGTCCTCCCGCAGCATCATCTGGGCAGTCACAACAAAGGAGGTTGCAATGTCCCCACGCAATGCGCCGCGCCCTGCGGCCGTCTATGGTGTCGATATCGGCAAGAACATCTTCCACGTCGTCGGCTTGGACAGCGACGGCGAGCCCGTCCAGCGAGTTCGCTTCCGACGCGATACGTTGATGAAGTTCTTTGAGCGGGCAGCGCCGGCAATCGTCGGGATGGAATCGTGCGCTGGATCGCAATGGATCGCCAGGAGACTTCAGGCACTGGGGCACAAGGTTCGCCTGATCCCAGCGCAGTTCGTGAAGCCATACGTCAAGTCGAACAAGAGCGACATCATCGATGCCGAAGCTATCGCCGAAGCAGCCACGCGGCCGACGATGCGATTTGCCGCGATCAAGAGCGAGGAGCAATCCGACCTCCAAGCTTTGCATCGGGTGCGCGACCAGATGATCGGCACGCGAACCCGTCTGATCAACCAGATGCGAGCATTCTGCCTGGAATACGGCATCGCATTGAGACAGGGCGCCGGACTGTTCAAGCTCGACTTGCCACTGGTTCTCGATGACCTTTCGAATGACCTCTCGCCGGCAATGCGCAAACTGCTCGTGGACCTGTTCGCAGATCTGCGCCAGTTGGAACAGCGCATCAACGACGTGACGAGGGAGATCGCTGGGATTGCAGATCGAAAAGATGTTGCCCGCCGGCTTATGACGATCCCCGGAATCGGAGCACTGGGCGCCACCGCCCTTCTTGCGGCCGTCGGCAATGGGCGCCAGTTCCAGAAGGCTCGCGACCTGGCCGCATGGCTGGGGCTGGTCCCTCGAGAATACTCGACCGGAGGCAAGCAGAAGCTACTCGGTATCAGCAAGCGCGGGAACCGCTACGTTCGCAAGCTGCTCGTTCATGGCGCGCGATCATGCTTCCGTCACCTGGATCGAACCCGGGATCGCCTGGGAAGCTGGCTTGACGGGTTGCAGAGCCGTATGCACCCGAACAAAGCTGTTGTCGCAC
>NZ_JBFUEG010000066.1:0-2186 GCF_056404315.1 Mesorhizobium sp. P2_D6
CTCTGTTATGAATGAAACAAGCTTGGGATGCGCAGCGACTCTACACTTGGCTGCTAGCGTCAAGAACGGAATAGATGCCTGTGACCTTTACCTTCCGAAGTACCTCATGGATGGAGACATCGTTCGAGAGCCGCTCGTGATTTCCAATGGGCGAATGACGGTGCCGTCCGGGGTTGGCCTTGGGGTAGACATCGACGAGCGCGCGCTCGAACATTTCACTGTGAAAGGGTCGGTCGTCGTAACCTCGGCATAAAATCTCCGTTATCGCGAGGTGATTGACGGCAAAGTTGCTGACCCAGGAGATAATCTTCAGTGCTGAAACTGGCCGGCTTTTGATTGGAATGGTGGCCGGTCCTTGATCGGAACGGCGGCTTGATTGCCAAATGGAGCGATAAGCGAAACGTCATTGTCGCGCTCGCCCGCAGCGCAAGATCCCCGCACACTATTCTCGGGATCCCTCAGCTTCGATTGAATGAGCTTGCGCGCCGTCAGCACCTCTTGTGCGGCCAGCGACTTGCAATGCACCGGTTGGAGCCAGCAAGGCGCATCAGCTGCGTGGTCCCACGCGCGCACGCGAGTCATTGCGGTGCGACTTCATCGGCATCCCCTTGAAGGCGTCGCGCACATGCCACATCTCCAGCAGCTCCGCCGCCAGTCCCCGCTTGCCGCATAGAGTCATTGCGACAGCGGCCCGGCTTCCGATACCAACTAAGGCGATCTCTTCAAACAGGGGGTTCGACGTGACTAGCTTTTTTCAGGAGTCGGTGAGTGCGGCGACTACGCCGCGATTGGCTTCGTCGGTTTCCGCCGTCATCGGTAGCGCATTGTGAACCATTAGCCCGCAACGCGCCGCAGAATACAGCCGCGCGCCATGAGATAATCATCGACCTGATTCGGTCAGCAAGTCCTCTCCAGCGCGCTGTCGGGGGAGCGCGATTTTTGATTGACTGAAGGCGTGAAGCGCTGAATGTCGCGCTCGGCCGGCGAGCGACCATTGACAGGCCGTAGGTCCGTCTAGACGAGGCGAGATGCTGGCCCGCTTTCCGGTGGAGCGGAGTTGGCGGCCTTCCTTCAAGTATTTTTCTTCAGGTTGATTATCTTTTCTGATTTTTGCGGAACCTCGGACCCCAGGGAGGCATCCGGATGATCACAGGCGATCCTACGAAGCGGCAGGCAACTGCGCGCAAGCTCAAGCAAGCACAGATCCTGCCCACTCCCTGAGTCCTACATCGCGAGACCGCTCGAGAACCGTTGATTGGTCGAAGGCTCCACGGTGTTCCGCACCAAATTCCGCTTCGCGGAGATGGGCTGGAGGCGGGCACTCAGCAGCGTGAGACAGTGCGCCGGCCCTTGGGCGAGACCCGATCTCAAGCCGCGACGCAAACACATTCGATGGCGGCAACAGCGGCCAGCCGGATTTCTCGAACGTTCCCGCGCTGCCTCTACTGCGGCGCAACGTCATTCTTGTCGCCGTCGGGTATCGACGCAAACTCTTGCTCATCCGCCCGATTTACGACTGGAATCCTGGGGCCCCGAATGGGCCAGTCGGGGATTCCCGTTCAGGTAATATCGACTTACTCTGCATTCGTGAGCCATTCCGTCCGTATCCACTTTCGTCATTTTCGCTACTATGGTTCTTGCCGCGGTGTTGATCCTGGAGGCCTTGCTATGCTTGGACCTCTATGCTGCGAGCCGTTTCGGCGCGGTTTTTGAACCCAGTGACAAGGCTGCGTTCAACGGCTCATCTTGTCCACTCTACAGGCTCCAAGCACCGCTTCGGCGAGGCACTGTTCAACACCTACACGGACAGCATCGTGGTATTGCATCATGGGCTGCACAGGGGCCGGTGGGAGCAGAGAACACGCTAAACCGGACTCTCATCAACGCGTTGGATACCGGCTTCCGCGTTGTCGTCTCGGAGCTATCCTGACCCTGTCGTGCCACGCCCTTTCAAGATTGTGTCGGCCATCTTCTCAGCCACCATGATCGTAGGAAGATTTGTGTTGGCCCGGGGGCAGAATGGCATGACAGAGGCGTCAGCGATTCTCACGCCCGAAACGCCGCGGACGCGACCTGATGGATCGGTCACAGCGAGGGGATCCGACAGCGCACCCATCCGGCAGCTCGATGTCGGATGCCAACTGGCCGCCACGTTTCGGCGGACAAAGAGATCCAGACGCTCCTCG
>NZ_JBFUEG010000067.1:0-1737 GCF_056404315.1 Mesorhizobium sp. P2_D6
CACTGGTTCCTCACGCTTGCAGACGCGGCTGAAAAGATGGAGGATTGGCGCAGATACTACAACGAGGAGCGCCCGCATGGGGCGATCGGGCACAAGGTCCCAATCTCGTTGCTCAATCCCGATGGCGCCACCAGCCCGCCATCGTGAAAAAGCCGGGAAACTCCATCTTCCGGCGGTCCAAACAATGGGTTCAGAGCAAAACCCGCCGAGGCTCTAACTGCAGCCGGATGAAAATTCAGTGGCAGGTCAAACTCGACGAAGGCGAACTTCGAGGTACGGTCGATAGCGACGAACATGTGCAGCTTGCCCTGCTCGGTCCTGACCTCGGCAATGTCGATGTGGAAGTAGCCGATCGGGTAGCTCTTGAATTTCCTCTTCGCCGGTTTGTCGCCCTCGACATCCGGCAGCCGGCCGATGCCATGGCGTTGCAGGCAGCGATGCAATGAAGACCGCGTCAGGTGTGGGATGGTCGCCTGAAGCGCATAGAGGCAGTCGTCGAGCGGCAGCAGCGTATAGCGGCGGAAAGCGACAATGACCGCCTCCTCCTCAATCGAGAGCACCGTCGATCTCGGTTCCTTCGGACCAGTCGGCAGGTCGGCGACCGAAGCGCGCCTCTTCCACTTCGCAACCGTCCTTCTGGTTGATCCCGTAGCGCTTGGCCAGCGTCCTCAGGCTCTCTTGACTATGCTGTATCGCTCGACGGACCGCCTCTGTCGTTGTGGCGCTCCCATGCAGAACCTGGCCCATAGCGCATCCTTTGATTCGGAAGATAAGGATGCCCCATCAAAGCCCGGGATCAAACATTTAGCCGCCACAGAGCCGGCTGGCGGAACTCCTGCCGTGGAACTGGACGGCGGCGCAATCTGCTAGATTGGCGGGATTAGCGCCGATACCATCGCCAGCATAAGAATCCCGCTCGTTGACTGGCAGCCGGGTCCATCTGGCGCCGGGGTGCCGATGACGGGAAACGCTCCAGGCCCTGCATGACGTCCTCCGGGCAACCATGCCATTCGACGACTGTCGCTTTTTCGAGTTCCGCGCGACGGAAAGCGCTACGCCGCTACGCCATCCTCTCGACCAGAATAGGATAGCTTGCGCGACAACCCGACAACCTACTCGGCGGAGACCATGAGACCATGAGGCTACGCTCGCTGGACGATCGTGCCGTCTCGGAACTTGCTACACCTACGACTTCGGCGACGACGGGCGGCACACGATCACGATCGCAACGGTCGCCGATACCGATTCCGCTGCCGAGTATCCCCGCTTGATCGGCTCCCGCGGCCCCCACCCGAAGATGTAGGCGGCATCCCCGGCTTCGAGCGGTTCCTCGACGCTATCGCCGATCCCAAGCACGGGCAGCATCGAGACCTGAAACGCTGGCATGGCCGTCTGTTCGATCCAGACTAACAAGCCGTAGACCATACCTCATCGGGTCCAACAACTCGCCAGACGCCGCGCTCTTGGCAAGGCCGGCTTCGACAAAAATGATCGTGCCCACTGGCGTGGTGTAGCTGACGGCATTGGTCGCCGTGCTCTCCGGCATGGGCCGGACTGATCAGCGCGCCACTGCCGGCAGGCTGATGAGCGGATCATCGCTCATCTGGCTGATGGTCTCAAGAGTCATGTAGCGCGCCCGCTGCACGGCCCATTCATCATTCTGTTCAAGCAGCAACGCGCCGACGAGGCGGACGATGGCATCGTCATTGGGGAAGATGCCGACGACCTCGGTCCTCC
>NZ_JBFUEG010000068.1:0-1659 GCF_056404315.1 Mesorhizobium sp. P2_D6
TTTTCAAAGAACAGACCCCGCAGACGCGAGGTCGTGGCCCGTTACGCTTGTGGCTTCGGGGCCGTCCGAGTGTCGCTTACGCGGCTCTCTTGAATTCTCACAAGGGCTTATTCAGAAGCAAACTGCTTCGCCGCCAGCGGCGCACCGCCCTCGTTCGTGAGGCGTATATAGTCGCCACCCACTCAAACTGTCAACACCGATCACTCATGTTTTTTCGATTTCTCGTAGAGATATCCACGGGGCTGAAATATGAGTGGTGTTCCGCGGTCGGATCACTTCTACGAAGCTCCCATCCCTCGGCGGCGGCTGCGTGCCATCGGCTTGAAAATCGTCTGCTCTGCCCGGTGAATGTCGACCACAGCGCCAGCCTGAGTAGTGCTTCAGGGCCGATCTTCCAGCAATTCCGCCGTGATGTTTCGACCGGCGTAAAAGATGCCCAGGACCAAGACCCGCTCGGCCTCGACCGCAAAGGCAATGCTGACGGCGCGGCGGTAGCCGATGATGCGCAGACCAGGCATGATCTCGACCCGCTCCGTGCCGCGCTGTGGAAAAGTCGACAGGCCGAGGCAATGGTCGCCGATGCTGGCGATGAAATTCCAGGCGATCGGCGGCGACGTACGGTCGGCTATGTCATCATAGAGCTGTTGGAGTTCAGCTTCCGCCTTTAGGGTGGAAGACAATGCGATACTCCATTGCCTACTTGGCTTTCGCCTGGTTCGCGCGATGACGCGCCTCGAGCTGCGAAAAAACCGTCTCGGCAGGAGTAGCCTTCGCCGGATCCTGCCGGAGCTCGGTCAAACGCGTCGGAATCTCCTCGCGCAGCCATCTTTCCCGCTCCGCCTCGAAATCCTCGAGCATACGCAAGCCGGCGCGAACAACCTCACTGGCATTGTTGTAGCGGCCTGATTCGAGCTGCTTCCTGATGAAGCTCTCATAGTGGTCGTTCAGTGCGTAGTTGGGCATGGCAATCTCCTGAAGATTATGGTGCGAATCAGGGTCAGTAGCAATAGATAGCAATAATTAGCAGCGAGTGCACGCATGGCCATGCTTCGTTTCCAACGATCTGCCGGCGGGAGAATGATTCGTCACCTGGCTCTGCAGCATCGAAATGCTGCCCATCACGATCGCGCCGGCATGGATCGAAGATTCACGCCTGGATCATCTGCCGCCATTCTCGTCGCAAGCAAAAGTGGCGGTTGCTGCGTCGGGCAAAGCCCGGGAGCCAACCGGCTTCGCTGGGTCTAAATTTCGCTTGGATGTGATTTCGGACTGCGAGCATCAGCCTGGACCCTTTCCATGTACGCGCGAGCTACAGGGGCCACCGACAAGGAAGCTCGTTTCGAGAAGCTAGGCGCCGGAAGAATTGGCTTGGGGAATGGGAGAGGCTTTGTGTCCGGCCACCACAGCAAAATACAAAAAGGCCCGCACGAGGCGGGCTTTTTGATTTGGTTGCGGGGACAGGATTTGGCTTTTCTGTCCCGCGGCGTCGGCTTCGCCTTCCTTGCGGGCCCCTGATGCAGGTTAAAACCGGCCGGCCACCACAGCAAAATACAAAAAGGCCCGCACGAGGCGGGCTTTTTGTATTTGGTTGCGGGGACAGGATTTGAACCTGTGACCTTCAGGTTATGAGCCTGACGAGCTACCGGGCTGCTCCACCCC
>NZ_JBFUEG010000069.1:0-1503 GCF_056404315.1 Mesorhizobium sp. P2_D6
CAGGCTGTTGAAGAAGTGCTGGCGCGGGTGTTTGGGTCGTGATTCACTGATCCCGAGATGATTTGGGGATTTTTGGATGCGCGGCTCAGACGAACGGACAGGTTCGCTGTTTTCGTATGTCGACCTTGAGGCGCGGGTTCGCCGCGACCATCCGTTGCGAGTGATACAGGAGATCGTGAACGCGGCTCTCGTTGCGATGGACCGAGATTTTGCTGGGCTCTATCGGCCGGGGCTCGGCCGCCCGTCGATCGCGCCGGAACGTTTGCTGCGCGCGATGCTATTGCAGGCGTTCTATGGCATCCGCTCGGAGCGCCAATTGATGGAGCGGATGGAGTTTGATCTTCTGTTCCGCTGGTTCGTGGGGCTTGGTGTTGACGAGCCGGCCTGGGATCATTCGAGCTTCACCAAGAACCGGGATCGGCTGTTGGAAGGTGAGATCGCGGCAAAGTTCCTGGGCGCGGTGCTTGCTCAGCCAAGGGTGAAGCGGCTTTTGTCGTCGGATCACTTCTCGGTGGATGGGACGCTGATCGAAGCCTGGGCTTCGATCAAGAGCTTCCGCCGCAAGGACGGAGGCGACAACGACCCGGATGGAGCGGGTCGCAACGCCGAGCGCGGCTTTCATAAGGAGAAGCGCTCCAACGACACACACCAGAGCACGAGCGACCCGCAGGCGCGGCTTTACAAGAAGGGCGACGGGCAGCCGGCGAAGCTCTGCTACATGGGGCATGCGCTGATGGAGAACCGTCATGGGCTGGCGGTCGACGGCGGCATTACCCATGCGACAGGTACGGCCGAGCGGGAGGCCGCGCTCGCCATGTTGGACCGCAGATCGTCACGGCGGCGCATCACACTGGGGGCCGACAAGGCCTATGACGTGCGCCAGTTCGTCAAGGACCTGCGCGAGCGCAAGGTCACACCGCACATCGCCGTCGACGGCCATCTGAGCAAAACCGGCAAGCCTCGCGTAACAGCGATCGATGGCCGCACGCGCTGCCACGCCGGCTATGCGGTCAGTCAGCGCTGCCGCAAGCGGATCGAGGAGGTGTTCGGCTGGATCAAGGCCTCGGCCGGCATGGCCAAGGTCAAGCTGCGAGGATGCGCCCGTGTGGGCGCGGCCTTCACCTTGAACCTGGCGGCCTACAATCTGATCCGCTTGCCCAAGCTCTTGGCMGCGCCGGCATGAGCGTCATCGGTCGCTGGCGAATCGTCGCGATGCCCGACTATGTCGGGGACTATCGCGACATGATGGAGCCGCGCCTACATTGAGTTCGCGGACGATGGCTCCGGCGAATTCGCCTTCGGATGCGTCACCGGCCAGATCTTCGGCTCGGGTGACGGCAACAATGTCGCCTTCTCCTGGCAAGGCAATGACGAAATGGACGAAGCCCAGGGCAATGGATGGGCTGAAATCCAACCAGACGGCTCTATCAACGGACAAATCTGCTTTCATGGCGGCGACGAAGCAGACTTCGTCGCTCACAAATGGACTTCTTCAACAGCCTG
>NZ_JBFUEG010000070.1:0-1427 GCF_056404315.1 Mesorhizobium sp. P2_D6
GAGATCGTGCCCACTGGCGTGGTGTAGCTGACGGCATTGGTCGCCGTGCTCTCCGGCATGGGCCGGACTGATCAGCGCGCCACTGCCGGCAGGCTGATGAGCGGATCATCGCTCATCTGGCTGATGGTCTCAAGAGTCATGTAGCGCGCCCGCTGCACGGCCCATTCATCATTCTGTTCAAGCAGCAACGCGCCGACGAGGCGGACGATGGCATCGTCATTGGGGAAGATGCCGACGACCTCGGTCCTCCGCTTGATCTCGCCGTTGAGGCGCTCGATCGGGTTGGTCGAGTGCAGCTTGGCGCGGTGCTCCTTGGGGAAAGTCATGTAGGCAAGTACGTCGGGCTCGGCGTCGTCCATGATGGTCGCCAGCTTCGGCACCTTCGGCCGGATCTGGTCGGCAACGGCGCGCCATTGGGTGCTGGCGGCCTCGGCCGTCTCCTGGGCGAAGGCGGTGGCGATGAAGGCCGAGACGACGCGGCGGCCGCTCTTGCCGGCATGCGCCAGCACGTTTCTCATGAAATGGACCCGGCAGCGCTGCCATGTCGCGCACAGCACCTTGGTGACGGCCGCCTTGATGCCTTCATGGGCATCGGAAACAACGAGCTTGACGCCGCGCAGGCCACGGCGGGTCAGCTTGCGCAAAAACTCCGTCCAGATCGGCTCGGCCTCAGACGTGCCGACCTCCATGCCCAGCACCTCGCGCCGGCCGTCCGCGTTGACGCCGACAGCGATGATGACGGCGACCGAGACGATGCGTCCGCCGCGGCGCACCTTCAGGTAGGTGGCATCCACCCACACGTATGGCCAGTCGCCCTCGATGGGTCTTTCAAGGAACGCTTTGACCTTGCCGTCGATCTCTTCGCACAGCCGGCTGACCTGGCTCTTGGAGATACCACTCATGCCCATGGCCTTGACCAGGTCGTCGACCGAGCGGGTCGAGATACCCTGGACGTACGCCTCCTGGATGACGGCGGTCAGCGCCTTCTCGGCCATGCGGCGCGGTTCGAGGAAACCGGGGAAGTAGGAGCCCTTCCTGAGCTTGGGGATGCGCAGCTCGACGGTGCCGGCCCGCGTCTCCCAGTCTCTGTCGCGGTAGCCGTTGCGCTGAGCCGTGCGCAGCGGGTTCTTCTCGCCATAGCCGGCGCCGGTCGCGGCACCCACCTCCAGCTCCATCAGCCGCTCAGCGGCAAAGCCGATCATCTCGCGCAAGATATCGGCGTCGGGGGTCTTCTCCACGAGCGTGCGCAGGTTCATCATGTCGTCGGTCATCGATGGTTCCTTCGAATCAGGTTGGTGTCAGCAACCCGACCTTACCGGGGAACATCGATGACCGCCGCTACGCCGCTCGCTCGCTTCAGCGCTGTTGAGGGCGCGCTCGCGAGCGGCTTCGTAACCGCCGACCTACACCACGCGGTGGGACACGAT
>NZ_JBFUEG010000071.1:0-1273 GCF_056404315.1 Mesorhizobium sp. P2_D6
TGTCCGAACCGGATAGATAGGTAACAGAATGGACCGATAGCATGGGTGACAGTTTTCTTGTCCGCCGGAGGAACCGGCGATGGTTTGGCGAGAGACTGGCATCATGGACGAGCGGCTTCGGTTTGTTGTGGAGTGTCTTTCTGGAGATGAGACGATGGTGGCGCTTTGTGCGGCCCACGAGATCTCACGCAAGACCGGCTACAAATGGCTTGGACGCTATCGGGAGCTAGGCCCGGAAGGTTTGCACGACCTGCCGCGAGCCCCGCTCAATCATGGCCGGGCGACAGCTCTTGATCTGGTGGAGCGGATCGTCGCGACCAAGGAGACGCATCCGCTGTGGGGTCCCAAGAAGATCGTGGCGCGGCTCAAGCGCACGACTCCCGAGCTCATCTGGCCGTCGGCCTCGACGGTGGGGGCGATCCTTGCGCGGCATGGGCTTGTCAACGCCCGCAAACGGCCGCGTCTGCGGGCCTGCGGCAATGGACCGTGGCCGCAAGCCGACAGGCCGAATGCGGTGTGGACTGGCGATCACAAGGGCTGGTTCCGGACCCGTGACGGGTGGCGCTGCGAACCGCTGACGGTGATGGATGCGTCGAGCCGCTATCTTCTGGCGCTCGAAGCGACGGGATCGACGGCCGATAGCGAGGCTTGGCCGGTGTTCGAACGGCTGTTTGAGGAGCATGGCCTGCCGGATCGGTTCAGAAGTGACAACGGCCCACCCTTCGCATCGGCCGGCGTCACCGGGCTGACGCCGCTTGCGGTGCGCTTCATCAAGCTCGACATCGCGCTGGAGCGGATCGCACCCGGCAAGCCGCAGCAGAACGGACGCCACGAGCGCTTCCATCTGACCATGCTGCCGCTGGCCGAGGCGCCGCAGGCCGACAGAACGGCCCAGGGCCAGGCCTTCGAAGCCTTCCGGCACAGCTACAATGAGGAGCGTCCGCATGAGGCGCTCGCCATGGATACGCCAGCCCAACATTACCGGCCCTCGCAGCGCGCCATGCCCAGAACGCCACCCGAGCCTGACTATCCGGCCGAGGCTGCGATCCGCCGTGTGCGCCACAATGGTGAGATCAGGTGGAATGGCGGCTTCATCTATGTCTCGCAAGCGCTGGCCGGCGAGCCGGTCGCAGCCGCGCAGACCGAGGACGGCGAATGGACACTCTCCTTCCATGCCCATCCGCTCGGCATCATCGACACCAGGCGTATGAAGCTTGTCCGCCGCAGCGCCGCGCCAACCAAACCGCTTGGCGCTGCGCCGGACGCATAGGGG
>NZ_JBFUEG010000072.1:0-1234 GCF_056404315.1 Mesorhizobium sp. P2_D6
TGCTCTGAACCCATTGTTTGGACCGCCGGAAGATGGAGTTTCCCGGCTTTTTCACGATGGCGGGCTGGTGGCGCCATCGGGATTGAGCAACGAGATTGGGACCTTGTGCCCGATCGCCCCATGCGGGCGCTCCTCGTTGTAGTATCTGCGCCAATCCTCCATCTTTTCAGCCGCGTCTGCAAGCGTGAGGAACCAGTGGGCGTTCAGACACTCCGCCCGGAAGCGGCCGTTGAACGCTTCGATGTAGGCATTGTCGGTCGGCTTTCCCGGCCGGCTGAAGTCAAGCGTGACGCCTCTGGTGTAAGCCCACAGGTCGAGGTCGCGAGAGACGAACTCGGAGCCCTGGTCGACGCGGATCGTCTTGGGATAGCCGATCCTGGGGCAGACGTGTTCCAACGTCCTGACCACATCTTCGGCGCGATAGCTGAACCGCGGATCGAGCACCGGCACGTAGCGCGAGAAGGTGTCGACGACCGTCAGCACGCGGATCTTCTTGCCCGTCGCCAACTGATCATGAACGAAGTCCATCGCCCAGGTCTCGTTCGGCTGCGTGGCTTCACAGCGGTCCTCCCGCAGCTTCGCCTTCACCCGACGCTTCGGCGTCTTGTTTCTCAGCTGAAGGCCCAAATCCCTGTAGATCCGGTAGGTTCGCTTCATGTTGACGTCCCAGCCCTCGCGCTTGAGCATCACGTGCACGCGCCGGTATCCGTAGCGGACCCGCGTCGCGCAGATGTCCTTGATCCGAGCCTCGATGCCGGCCTGATCGCGGCGGCGGGACTTGTAGTGATAGGTCGAGGTGTCGAACTCCAGAACCCGGCATGCCCGCCGGATCGACACGTTCCAATCAGCGCACGTCTCCGCCACCAGCTCGCGTTTGCGACCAGGCCTCACAGTTTTCGACGGATGACGTCCTGCAGCATCTCCTTGTCCAGCGACAGGTCGGCGACCAGCTTCCTCAGCTTGCCGTTCTCATCCTCGAGCTGCTTCAGACGCTTCATCTCCGTCGGCAGCAACCCGTCGTATTTCTTTTTCCAGTTGAAATAGGTGGCTTGGCTGATCCCCGCTCGACGGCAGATCTCCGCCACCGGAATCCCGTCCGCCCCCTGCTTCAGAATGAACGCCTTCTGCGCGTCCGAAAACTTTGATGCCTTCATCGTTCTCCGCTCCTCCCAGCCAAGGAAGCTAGCGCGGAAAACTCCAATTCTGAACGGTCCAGTTTTCGGGGATCAGATCA
>NZ_JBFUEG010000073.1:0-1222 GCF_056404315.1 Mesorhizobium sp. P2_D6
GGTGGGTTCAATAGGTCGCCGCAACACTCTTAATCTGAGAGGATGAGGAGGTGTTGCATGGTGACGTCACGGATCTGGTTTACGTCAGCGCAGAAGGCCGAGCTTTGGGAGCGATGGAAGCAAGGTCAGAGCATTTCGTCGATCTCGCGGGCACTGGACCGCCGGAACAAGACCGGCGTTCAGCGGATCGTATCCTTACACGGCGGTATTGCTCCGTCAGCAAGGCGTAGAGCGGCCTCGGCGCTCGGGCTGGCGGAGCGCGAAGAGATCTCTCGCGGGATCGCGGCGGGTCTCGCAATCCGCGCTATTGCACGAAGTCTCGGGCGATCCCCATCGACAATATGTCGCGAGATCTCGCGCAATGGCGGTGCACAAACGTATCGTGCAACCAGGGCTGACAAGCATGCTTGGGAGCGAGCGCTGCGCCCGAAGCAGTGTCGCCTGGCATGCTCTGGACGGCTACGGTGGCGGGTAGCGCAAAAGCTGGCGCTGGAATGGTCGCCGGAGCAGATAGCGGGCTGGTTGAGGCGAGAGTACCCGGGCGATCCAAGCATGCGGATATCTCATGAAGCGATTTATCGCAGTCTATTCATCCAGTCGCGAGGGGTGCTCAAGAAGGGACTGACAGCGCACCTGCGTACCAAACGACAGATGCGCCCCGCCAAAGGCGCACAGAGCCGGACGGGGCAAGGACAAATACTCGATATGATCTCCATCCGCGACCGCCCCGCCGAGGCGGAGGATCGTGCCATCCCAGGCCATTGGGAGGGTGATCTGCTCACCGGTGCTAACGACACGAACATCGCCACCCTCGTCGAGCGACACAGCCGATTCACGATGCTTGTGAAGTTGGCGAGAAGGGACTCGGCGACCGTCGTAGGGGCCCTCGCCGAGAAGATCGGCACATTGCCCGAAGAGTTGCGGCGCTCGTTAACATGGGCCCAGGGTAAGGAGATGGCTCGTCACAAGAGCTTCACCGTTGCCACCGACCTACAGGTCTACTTCTGCGATCCGCGCAGTCCCTGGCAGCGCGGCAGCAACGAAAATACCAACGGTCTGCTCAGGCAGTATTTCCCCAGAGCTACCAACTTCTCCCACGTCTCGCAGGACCAACTCAACGCCGTCGCCCTGCGGCTCAATCAGCGACCCCGAAAAACCCTGGACTTCGAAACGCCGGCCGATAGGCTACAGAAGGTGTTGCAATGACCTATTGAACCCACCG
>NZ_JBFUEG010000074.1:0-1162 GCF_056404315.1 Mesorhizobium sp. P2_D6
GGGGAGAGCGACTATCTGGGGGGTCAAGTTGCATTTGCGAACTCACTTCTCGCGTCGCGTGCTTTTGCATTGAGGATGACGAGAAGTTTTCTGGCAAGCGCGATGCGGATGAGCATTTTGGGCTTTCCCGCCAGTTGCAACCTTTGAGCGAACGCTTTGAGATGTGGATCGAACTTAGCCACGATGGCTGCGACGATGAAGAGGATGCCACGCGGCCCGGCGCGTCCGGCGCGCACATGCCTGTTGCCGGCGCGCCTGCCACTGTCGTTGGCGATGGGGGCGAGGCCTGCCAGCTTGGCGATGGCCTTGTTGGAGATGAGGCCGATCTCGGGCAGTTCGGCCATCAGGCGAGCGACGGTGCGGCCGGCCACGCCCTTGAGCGAACGGAAGGCCGATCCCAGCCTGGCCCACAGCGGATCGTCGTCGATCATCGAGGCGATCTCGCCTTCCAGGCGCCGCTCCTCGCGCTTGAGGAAAGCCAGCATGGCCTCGATGCTGGCGCATGCCTCGGCATCGCGTGCGGCACTTTTGCGCTGCTTGTTGATGGTGGCATCGCCGACAACCTGGCAAAGCCGCCCGACCAGCGCAGCAAGGCGCTGCTGGGCAGTGCTGGGTGGTGGCGTCGGGACCATCTTCTTGACTGCGCCGTAATGGGCGATGACGGCAGCGTCGATCCGGTCGGTCTTCTCCAGATAGCCCATCGCTTCGGCGAAGCGGCGCACGCTTCTGGCATTGACCAGAGCGCACGCCATGCCGTGCGCCCACAAAAGCATGAAGCCCAGCCGCTCATAGCCGCCCGACGCTTCCATCACCGCGTGGTCTGCGCCATGGCTGCGGCAGAACAGACAAAGAGCTGCAATCCCTGTCGCATCGTTGGCGAAGCGCTCTGCGGCACCGCCCGGCCAGATATGCGCGTCCAGCCAATCCTTAGAAACATCAACTCCACAAATGATCCTGTTCACGGTAACCTGCCTTGTGCGTACGGTTGGAACCAAGCGACTGTTCGGTCGTGCGTGACGAAGGCGAAGATCCCAAGCTCTCCCGCGGCTGTAACCTCAGGTGGTACGGGCGACTTCGCCAAGCCAAGGTCCGGGCGGCCGCCCGGACCTTGGCTCAATCGCTTCAATCCCACGAAATCTCTCTCGTGTAGATACAAGGTGGC
>NZ_JBFUEG010000075.1:0-1129 GCF_056404315.1 Mesorhizobium sp. P2_D6
GCCGAGGTTACGACGACCGACCCTTTCACAGTGAAATGTTCGAGCGCGCGCTCGTCGATGTCTACCCCAAGGCCAACCCCGGACGGCACCGTCATTCGCCCATTGGAAATCACGAGCGGCTCTCGAACGATGTCTCCATCCATGAGGTACTTCGGAAGGTAAAGGTCACAGGCATCTATTCCGTTCTTGACGCTAGCAGCCAAGTGTAGAGTCGCTGCGCATCCCAAGCTTGTTTCATTCATAACAGAGAAATGGCAGTCGATGCCGGCCGCCTCGGCAATTCCCGCCACCATTTTTGTCCTGTACAGCCCTCCATGTTTAGCGAGTTTGAGGCAGAAGACCTTGGCGGCCGCGCGCGCGGACAAAGTGAATGCGTCATGCACGGTAAACAAGCTCTCGTCTGCAGCGATCGGAGCTGAGGTCCTCGCGGACAAGTGTGTCAGACCGTCAATATTCCATCGCGGCAAAGGCTGCTCAATAAACGTCGGCTCGATCTCACACGCGCGTTCAAGAACTCTCACCGCCTGCGACATCGATAGGCTTTGATTGTAATCGAGGCGGATATCGGCGCCTGGGCCCGCAAGCTTCCGGAGGGCTCGTGCTCTCTCTAAATCTTCGTTGGGCGGCAACAGCCCCATTTTTAGTTTGAAGGTACCGAGTCCTTCACGAAGTAAAGATTCCATTTCATTGACGTCGTCCGAGATGATCTGAGACCCCAGCGACTTGCTCAACCTGAACTGCGTTCGATGCGCGCCACCCAGCAACATGTAAACTGGCTGCCCTAAGGCCTTTCCGGCTATGTCGTACAACGCCATGTCGAGCGCACTTTTAGAACAACCGCTGCCATGCACTAGTGCATCCATCTTGGAATGAATGAAACCGATTGCGACAGGATTTGCGCCCATCAAAGCAGGACCAAAGTATTCGTCGACCGCTGATTTGGTCTCGGCCAACGTTTCGGTCACCACGGGCCAGGGACCACACTCCCCAATACCTACAATACCATCATCGGTATATATCCGAACAAAAATGTTCGCAATTCGGTCTATCGCACCGATCCCGGTCCGGACCACCTTTTTAACTGGAATCTCGATGATTCTACTTTCAATTCGCACAATCAGCATTAATC
>NZ_JBFUEG010000076.1:0-1047 GCF_056404315.1 Mesorhizobium sp. P2_D6
AGCTCGATGATCGGATCAGCGTCTAATCATTCGAGCCACGGCGATCAAAATACATGCGCCGATGAAGCCGGCGACAAGATAGCCAAGCCAGCCGGTCAATGATACGCCCAGCAGCCCGAGAAGGACGTTGGCGACGATGGCGCCGACGATCCCTAAAATGATGTTCATGAGCACGCCCATATTGCTTTTCATGAACATCTCGGCGAGCCAGCCGGCGATACCGCCGATGACGATAGCAGCTATCCAACCAACACCTGGATTTTCCATGTTTTCCCCTTTCCTTGAACCTAAATTGGTTCGGCGGAGAACGTGCCACAAGCCAATAAAGTTCCGCGTGTGCAACTGCCAGATTCCGCCTACCTCTGGAGGTGGCGACGAAGCAGTCGGATGTTGCGGTTGTTGGCCTTAAAATAGATATCGAAGATTGAACCGAGAATAGGAACGCTTCCCCCAACCGTATCAAGCAGCACGTTCCCTAGCATGCGGGCGACCAAGCCATTTCCAGCACCGCAGTTTCGGGCTCGCATGACGATATATGCCGAGACCAGACCCGTCGCCACATCTCCCAGTACGGGTACCAGACCCACCAGGGCATCCAGTCCAAAGCGAATTGATGTTCCTGGAATGCCCCAGCGGGAATCAAGCAATGCGGCCAAAAAATCCAACTCGACAATTGCTCTTGCCTCCTCAGAATCTCGATGGCCCTCCCGGCTCGTCTCAGCGGCCAGACGAGTGCGATTTAGCAAATCGGCCCGGTCTAGAGCTGTGGCTCTAGACATCGCTCTGGCCGGTTGAATTCTTAGCTTGTGGCCTACGCGTAGGCACGTCATCAAGCAGGGTCGTCTCATCCGAGCCTCGCGTCGGCTCATGGGGCAACTTACCATTTGGCGTCATCTTGTTGACCGCCTCGGGCAAATCCCGGGTTATCCTGCTGATAAGTTCCTCGCGCGAAAGGCCGGTCTGCATTGAGAGGGACGTCAGCGTGTCTTCGTCTATTGCCGCTTCCACGTCGCTCGGCTGGATAGGCTGGTTTGGCCCGGTGCCAAC
>NZ_JBFUEG010000077.1:0-1033 GCF_056404315.1 Mesorhizobium sp. P2_D6
CCGACCAGCCAGTGGCCGCGCACGGCATGAGCGGCCCATTCGGCGGTCAGCTCGGCGGAGGCCGATAAAGTATCGCGTGTCGAAGCGGCTTTTGTCCTTCAGTCCAGCGCGCGATCTGACGCGCACGATGGTTGTGGCGTCTGGCAGGCGCAGTTCACCGGGAAAGCGGCGCTGGCCTTCGAGCCAGCCGGCCTCGCGACTGACGGTGACGGTGCGTTCCTCGATGCGGCCATGGGCCATGTCGAGATCGACGAAGCTGTCGAGGCAATCGGTGGGAGCGTCGTCGAAATAGCGCTCGATCTCGGCTCTGAGCGTCGGCTGGTTGGCCTTGACGGCGAGCAGGTAGTCGGCGCCGGCATCCCTGATGGTGGTAGCAATGGCGGCATTGGTGGCGATGGCGTCGATCGAGACGAGCGTGCCCTTGAGGCCGTCATTTGCCGCCAGGCGCTCGCACCGGGATCGCGGTCGTCTCGTTGCTCTTGTCAGCGACGGCCTCCTGTCCGAGCACGAGACGGGCAGTGGTGGCGAAGGCCGAGACCAGATGCAGCGGGGCCTTGCCAGCGCCGCGATCGTGGCTGCGCCGTGACGTCTTGCCGTCGATGGCAACGAAATCCGGCTTGTCTGGCCATGTCTGGCGCACCCATGAGGTGAAGGCGGCCGAGAACAGGCCGGGGCCGATGCGGTTCATCAGCATGGTCAGCCAGCGCCCGCCCGGCACGCCGTGATGATAGGGCAAGTAGCGGCGCAGGAAGTCGAGACGCCGCGCCCCAGTCGGCAATCAGATCATAGTCGTCGCAGTCGCAGATCGTGCCGCAGACAACCAGAAGCAGGACTTCCGGCAGCGGATGCGCCACCCGCCATGGCTCACGCGGCTCTTCGATCGCGGCGAAATGCTCCAGAAGCGCCTTCAGGCGTGGCTTCTCAAATCCTTCGAGGCCGGCAATCGTCATGGCAGGGGCTCCGAATCATCGAAGCCCCATGGAATCAGATCAACCGCAATCTCAAAAGCGCGTTAACCCGAGTCCGTAGCCCT
>NZ_JBFUEG010000078.1:0-1415 GCF_056404315.1 Mesorhizobium sp. P2_D6
TCCCGCAACCGGCACCGTCAGCTATACCTACACGCTGCTCGACAATGAGGCGCACGCCGCCGCCGGCGGCACCAACAGCCTGTTCGAGAACCTCGCCGTCTCGCTCACCGACCAGGACGGCCAGAACGCCACAGGCACGCTCACCGTCAACATCGTCGATGACGTGCCGACCGCGGTCGCCGACATCGACAGCATCGGGGCCGGCCTGTTCGGCCCGGCCACCGGCAATGTGCTGGTTGGCGGAACCGACGCCCTCGACGGCAACGCGACCGACGGGGTTGCCGACACCAGGGGCGCCGACGGCGCTGCCGTGGTCGGMGTCGCCGCCGGCAACACCAATGCCGACGTCGACAATGCCGCAACACTCGGCACCCCGATCCAGGGCCTCTACGGCAAGCTGACGCTGGCCGCCGACGGCACCTACACCTATACCCGCGATGCCGGCTCGGCCGGCGGCCATGACGACGTCTTCACCTACACCATCAAGGACGGCGACGGCGACACCTCGCACACCACGCTGACCATCTCGATCGGCAACTCGCCGCCGGTGATCACCGACCTGACGCCGGCCGCCAACGGCGGCGACGTCACCGTCAACGAGGATGACCTGCTGGCCAGCCGCGGCGTTGGCGAATCGGCCGGCTCCGACACCTCGAAGGAAAGCACCACCCAGGGCGGCACCTTCACCATCTCCTCGCCCGACGGCATCGCCTCGCTGACCATCGACGGCCACGCCTTCATCACCAACGGCGTGTTCACCGCCAGCGCCTTCACCACCGCGCTCGGCAATACGCTGAACGTCACCGGCTACAATCCCGCAACCGGCACCGTCAGCTATACCTACACGCTGCTCGACAATGAGGCGCACGCCGCCGCCGGCGGCACCAACAGCCTGTTCGAGAACCTCGCCGTCTCGCTCACCGACCAGGACGGCCAGAACGCCACAGGCACGCTCACCGTCAACATCGTCGACGGCTCGCAGGGCGGCCATGACGACGTCTTCACCTACACCATCAAGGACGGCGACGGCGACCTTTCGCACACCACGCTGACCATCTCGATCGGCGATGCAACGCCCACCGACAGCATCCCGGCGCCAGGCCTTGCCTCGACCACCGTCTACGAGGCCGGSCTGCCGGCGCGCGCCGGCGAGCCTTCGGGCTCGAACGAGCCTGCGACCTCGGAAACGACCTCGGGCACGATCGGCTTCACGTCGCCGGACGGCCTGACGACAGTGTCGCTGGGCGGCCATGTACTGACCGGTATCCCGACGGCGTTCGCCGACGGGACGACAGGCACGCTGACGGCAAGCTATGTCTACAATCCGGCGACCGGCCTCGGCACGATCAGCTACTCCTACACGCTCATCGACAACACGCTGACCGATCCGTCCAGCACCAGCTTCGCGGTCGTCG
>NZ_JBFUEG010000079.1:0-968 GCF_056404315.1 Mesorhizobium sp. P2_D6
CGGTCCGCGTGGGTATCAACTACCACTTCTGAAGCGGGCTTCCCGACTTCAAGCGGCTGTAGCGGCCTACTCGTGATGCTTTGGCCGTCGCCACCGGGCGCCGTTCATTCGGTGGTCGGTCCTTCCACCTGAAGGCCTAGTGGGCACTTTTTGTTCGGCTGAAAGCGCCGCCACACAGTCTTCCAGAATTGCCAGGCGAAGCCGAAGCCACTTTAATTCTTGGCCGACTTGCGCCAGCTTTAACATGCCGCGGCGGTCGCAAAGTTGTCGTGTCCCCAGCTGGAGCAGAGCCTTGGGCACCGTCGCGACCGCGCATCGACAACACGCTGCTGAGAGCCCTCGTCCAGGCATACCACTGGCGGCATAAGCTGGAATCAGGGCAACACGCTACGATCAGCGAACTCGCCGCAGCTAAGAAACTCGACAGGTCGTTCGTCTCCCACATGCTTCGACTGACGCTCTTGGCGCCGGACCTGGTTGAGGCAATCCTCGACGGGCGACAGCCTCCTACGATGCAATTGCAGACGTTGGTGCGCGGGTTTCCCGCTGAGTGGGAGCGCCAACGACGCAATGCCTGCTGGTTGTGATTGTCCGGTTTCGACCCACGCGGGTGAACGTTGCCATCGGTTTCGCCAATCGGAACGAGCACAAGGAGCGCCATTTTTCGCCCTTCAAGGCCAGCGCGCGCATTCACTCATTCTGGCAGTCCTGCCTTGCGCAAGTTCTCGCGAAGATGTTCCAGATCGCTGGGATTTTTGTAAGGCGTCATTTGGGGGCCGGATCTCGAAACGATTGTGGCTGATGGGTCCATTTGCTTGATCCGCTCCACGGCTTCCCTCGCTTCGATCATATTCCCCAATGCGGCATGGCTGGCTGCCAAATAGACCCAGCGGTACACCGTGTCGATTGTCATTAGGCTACGCAAAGCCGTGACTGCTTCATGGTATTGTCGGGAGTCGTAGTAAATC
>NZ_JBFUEG010000080.1:0-946 GCF_056404315.1 Mesorhizobium sp. P2_D6
TGTCCGGTGCCGCATCGACGGAACCGGAAGTCGCACGAGGGAGACTAGTCCAGCAAGACAAGCCTTCGATCGCCGTACTCCCCTTCCAGAACATGAGTGGCGATGTCGAGCAGCAATACCTCTGCGACGGGCTTACAGAGGACCTGATCACGGAGCTTTCACGCTTCCGGCAGATGCAGGTTGCGTCGCGCAATTCGTCCTCCCGCTTCCGCGGAGCCGCCGTTGACATGATAGGAGCGGGACGGGAACTCAGCGTGCAGTACCTCGTCGAGGGCAGTGTCCGCCGTATGGGAACGCGCATCCGGATAACGGCCCAATTGATCGATGCCACGACCGGCAATCACGTCTGGGCAGAGCGTTATGACAGCGCGCAAGACCAGATATTCGATGTCCAGGATCGCGTCGTTCGCACTATCGTCGGAACACTTGTAGGACGAATGACAGCCGCTCGCACCGACTTGGTCCTGCGCAAGCCGCCTGCCAGCCTGGCTGCCTATGAATGTGTCCTGCGCGGCGATGCGTTGCCAATAGGTACGCCGGAGATTGAGGCAGAGGCGCGGCGTTACTTCGAAAGGGCCATCGAACTCGACCCCAGTTACGCTCGTGCCTACGCATTATTGTCGTCGGCTATCGAGCGAGAGTGGCTTCTCGATATGAGTGATTCGAACCGCTTGCGCGACGAGGCGTTCGAGATGGCGCAGAAAGCCGTCGCGCTCGATGAAAACGACCATCTTTGCCAACTAGTAATGGCTTGGGCACAGGTCGATCGCGGCGCCTACGAAGTGGGTGAACAGCATTTCGCCAAGGCCATTTCGTTAAATCCAAATCATCCGGTCAATCACACCGACTTGGCGATGTTCTATAACTATCGCGGCGAAACCGAGAGAGCCATTGAGGGGATGCTGGAGGCGAAGCGCCTCGACCCATTCTTCAACCCTTCTTGGTA
>NZ_JBFUEG010000081.1:0-879 GCF_056404315.1 Mesorhizobium sp. P2_D6
GGGACTGTTGCAAAATTGGATGGATGTGATTCCCTGTTTTTGAAACGGGGATTTTGCGATGACGACGAAGCCGAGCGGTCAGTTCAGTTTTGTGGAGGCTCTGCTGCCACAGGGTCTTGGTCGGAGTGGTCGGCTGGACCGGCTGTCGTCGCTGGTGAAGTGGTATCGCTTCGAGAAGATCCTTGCGCGGCTGCGCTCGCCGGCGGGGCCAGGGCGGCCTGCGTACAATTCGCTGGTGATGTTCAAGGCGCTTCTGCTGCAATCCTTGTATGGGCTGTCGGACAGCGAACTGGAGGAGGCGCTCGCCGATCGGCTGTCGTTCCGCCGCTTCGTTGGGCTGACGCTCGAGGAGACGGTGCCCGACCACACCACGCTCAACCGCTTTCGCAGTCTTCTTGTCGAAGCCGGGCTTCTGGAGAAGTTGTTTGGCGARCTGGACCATCAGTTGGACAAAGCCGGGCTGATCCTGCGGCGCGGCACGATGCTCGATGCCACGGTGATCGAGACTGCGGCGGCGCGGCCACCCAGTGGGGCCGCGCAGGAGGTGGGCGAGGTCGGCGATCCCGATGCCGGCTTTACACGCCGGCAGGGCAAGCCTGGCTCCTCTTACGGCTACAAGGCCCATGTCGGTGTCGACCAGGGTTYTGGTCTGATCCGCCGGGTGAGGACGACAGCGGCCAACGTCAACGACACGGTCGAAGCAGATCATCTGATCTGTGGCGACGAAGGCGCGGTGCTGGCGGATGCGGCCTATCACACCAAGGCGCGCGAGCTGTCGCTGAGGCAGCGCGGGATCAAGCCGCGGCTGATGCGGCGAGCCAACAAGCATCATCCGCGCCTGCCGGCGCGCCTGAAGCAGTTCAACCAGCTGATCGCCCG
>NZ_JBFUEG010000082.1:0-772 GCF_056404315.1 Mesorhizobium sp. P2_D6
CACATATCTGGAGCCGAACAATCGCATGGCAGCCAATGTGAGTGGTCACATTCAGATGCATGCACGTTACTCCTCGGGTTACGACAGGTGTCCTTCGACGGATATGGCAATCTCTGCGGTCGCCAAGTCGGCCTGGCATCCGCTCGGGAAACGCCTTGGCTCGCTTTTCCTGTGGGTCAACCGCAGCTATTCCATAGGAACGGTAACCCTAAAGAATCGCTCTCATGCCATCGAACCAGAGGTGGATTTCAATTGGTTGAGCGACAAGCGGGATATCGAACGACTGAAGGGTGGCTTTCGATTCCTTGCGGCCTTGCTGAAGCAGAAGTCGCTTTCTGCAATCGCACTCGATCCGTTCCCCTCGGCCTGGAATTGGCGAGCCAAACAGGTGAGCAAGATCAATCGCGTCAACTACGGGCTCACGTCGGCGCTGGCGATGCTCATGGACAGTTCTCCGCGGTTGCGGCGCAGCCTTGTGAAGCACGTCATCACGAACGGTCAAACGATTTCGACTCTGCTCGACAACGAGGAGCGTCTGGATCTCTTTGTCCGCCGAAACGTGGCGGCCAGTTGGCATCCGACATCGAGCTGCCGGATGGGTGCGCTGTCGGATCCCCTCGCTGTGACCGATCCATCAGGTCGCGTCCGCGGCGTTTCGGGCGTGAGAATCGCTGACGCCTCTGTCATGCCATTCTGCCCCCGGGCCAACACAAATCTTCCTACGATCATGGTGGCTGAGAAGATGGCCGACACAATCTTGAAAGGGCGTGGC
>NZ_JBFUEG010000083.1:0-768 GCF_056404315.1 Mesorhizobium sp. P2_D6
CAAGGCCAAGGCCAGTATTTGGCCTTCATCTACGCCTATAGCCGGATCTTCAAACAGCCCCCGGCCGAAGCCGACATGCGGCGCCATTTCGACGTCACCGCTCCAACCGTCCACCAGATGGTGCTGACCTTGGAAAAAGCCGGGTTCATCACACGGGTGCCCGGAGCTGCCCGAAGCATCCAACTTCTGGTTCCTCCGAAAGCGCTTCCTATCTTGCGCTAAAACAACCCGTCATAATCTCTGTGGAACGGTACTAGGAACAATCTGCGGCCACCAGCTGGTGGCGTCCCGTAAGCGCAGGGCTCCGAATCCAGGTTAACGGCATAGGTCGCCGAGGATTGCGGCGAGGTAGTCGGTGCTCCCGCCTGCCTTTTTGCGTCTGAGTTTGATTGAGTGCCTGTCGCTGACGGCTCTGACAAGGTTGAGGGCGAAATGGCGCACGATGGCCATGTTGAGAGCGCAGTGGCCTTTTCTGCGACTGGTCGTCGTTGAAGACGACGTCGAGGGTCCAGTGCAGAGCGTTCTCGACCAGCCAGTGGCCGCGCACGGCATGAGCGGCCCATTCGGCGGTCAGCTCGGCGGAGGCCGATAAAGTATCGCGTGTCGAAGCGGCTTTTGTCCTTCAGTCCAGCGCGCGATCTGACGCGCACGATGGTTGTGGCGTCTGGCAGGCGCAGTTCACCGGGAAAGCGGCGCTGGCCTTCGAGCCAGCCGGCCTCGCGACTGACGGTGACGGTGCGTTCCTCGATGCGGCCATGGGCCATGTCG
>NZ_JBFUEG010000084.1:0-715 GCF_056404315.1 Mesorhizobium sp. P2_D6
GTCGTCGATTCAGACGGCTTTGTCGGCGGTCTGACCGCTGGTTACAATTGGCAGGCGGGGCAGATCGTTTTCGGCGTCGAAGGTGACGTGTCTTACGCCAATATTCACGGCAGCGTCCTCAAGGTTCCGTTTGTACCGCCTTGCGGGATCGAGGGCTGTTCGGCGGACATCGATTGGTATGGCACAGGCCGTGCGCGCGTCGGCTATGCCTTCGAGAACTTTCTTCCCTATGTCACGGGTGGCTTTGCTGTCGGCAAGGTCAAAGGCACGGCCGACCTGGGAGCCTGTGGCTTTACCCCGACCTGCGGGTACGACGAGACCCGGTGGGGCTGGGCGGCCGGCGCAGGTGTTGAATGGGCGCTGAACCAGAAGCTGTCGTTCAAGGCTGAGTACATGCACGTGGATCTGGGCACCCCCGATTTCAACACAGCCGCTCCAGATCCTTCCACCTCCAGAATCGACTTCGATACGGTCCGCGTGGGTATCAACTACCACTTCTGAAGCGGGCTTCCCGACTTCAAGCGGCTGTAGCGGCCTACTCGTGATGCTTTGGCCGTCGCCACCGGGCGCCGTTCATTCGGTGGTCGGTCCTTCCACCTGAAGGCCTAGTGGGCACTTTTTGTTCGGCTGAAAGCGCCGCCACACAGTCTTCCAGAATTGCCAGGCGAAGCCGAAGCCACTTTAATTCTTGGCCGACTTGCGCCAGCTTTAACAT
>NZ_JBFUEG010000085.1:0-694 GCF_056404315.1 Mesorhizobium sp. P2_D6
GCTGGCCAGCAGGTCATCCTCGTTGACGGTGACGTCGCCGCCGTTGGCGGCCGGCGTCAGGTCGGTGATCACCGGCGGCGAGTTGCCGATCGAGATGGTCAGCGTGGTGTGCGAGGTGTCGCCGTCGCCGTCCTTGATGGTGTAGGTGAAGACGTCGTCATGGCCGCCGGCCGAGCCGGCATCGCGGGTATAGGTGTAGGTGCCGTCGGCGGCCAGCGTCAGCTTGCCGTAGAGACCCTGGATCGGGGTGCCGAGTGTTGCGGCATTGTCGACGTCGGCATTGGTGTTGCCGGCGGCGACTCCGACCACGGCAGCGCCGTCGGCGCCCCTGGTGTCGGCAACCCCGTCGGTCGCGTTGCCGTCGAGGGCGTCGGTTCCGCCAACCAGCACATTGCCCGTCGCGGGACCAAACTGGCCGGCTGCAATGCTGTCCGTATCGGCAACCGCCGTCGGCACGTCATCGACGATGTTGATGATGAGGCTGCCGGCCGGTGCGCTGTCGCCATCGGCGTCGGTGACGACGACCGCGAAGCTGGTGCTGGACGGATCGGTCAGCGTGTTGTCGATGAGCGTGTAGGAGTAGCTGATCGTGCCGAGGCCGGTCGCCGGATTGTAGACATAGCTTGCCGTCAGCGTGCCTGTCGTCCCGTCGGCGAACGCCGTCGGGATACCGGTCAGTACATGGCCGCCCAGC
>NZ_JBFUEG010000086.1:0-685 GCF_056404315.1 Mesorhizobium sp. P2_D6
TTCCCGCAACCGGCACCGTCAGCTATACCTACACGCTGCTCGACAATGAGGCGCACGCCGCCGCCGGCGGCACCAACAGCCTGTTCGAGAACCTCGCCGTCTCGCTCACCGACCAGGACGGCCAGAACGCCACAGGCACGCTCACCGTCAACATCGTCGATGACGTGCCGACCGCGGTCGCCGACATCGACAGCATCGGGGCCGGCCTGTTCGGCCCGGCCACCGGCAATGTGCTGGTTGGCGGAACCGATGCCCTCGACGGCAACGCGACCGACGGGGTTGCCGACACCAGGGGCGCCGACGGCGCTGYCGTGGTCGGCGTCGCCGCCGGCRACACCAATGCCGMCSTCGACAATRCCGCRACRCTSGGCAYCCAGATCCAGGGYMYCTACGGCAAGCTGACGCTSRMCGCCGACGGMACCTMCWCCTATACSCGYGATGCCGGCTCGCAGGGCGGCCATGACGACGTCTTCACCTACACCATCAAGGACGGCGACGGCGACACCTCGCACACCACGCTGACCATCTCGATCGGCAACTCGCCGCCCGTGATCACCGACCTGACGCCGGCTGCCAACGGCGGCGACGTCACCGTCAACGAGGATGACCTGCTGGCCAGCCGCGGCGTTGGCGAATCGGCCGGCTCCGACACCTCGAAGGAAAGCACCACCCAGGGCGGCACCTT
>NZ_JBFUEG010000087.1:0-642 GCF_056404315.1 Mesorhizobium sp. P2_D6
GTGGTGCGCGGCAAGCCGGGTGGCAAGGGGCTCGGCGGCCATCCCAATGGCCAGGACACGACCGTGCAGACCCATCTCGACCATCGTATCGCCATGAGCTTTCTGGTCATGGGGCTGGCGACGGAAAAGCCGGTGACCATCGACGACGCCGCCATGATCGCGACCAGCTTTCCGGAGTTCATGGGATTGATGACGGGACTGGGCGCGGAGATCGGGTAGGTTGATGGGCTGGAGTCAAACTCGAACGCCGGCGGGACAGCACCCCCCTCTGTCCTGCCGGACATCTCCCCCGCAAGGGGGGAGATCAGGCATCACCGCAGCTTTCGCTAATCTTCAACGCTACAGAATTGAGCAGGGCGCCAAAGCCGCCAATCTCCCCCCTTGCGGGGGAGATGTCCGGCAGGACAGAGGGGGGTGGGAAAGATCGCGGCGTCTGCCTTGTTCATCGCGCCTCTCGATCGCGGCGCCCCGCCAATGACCCCGACTTTCACCATCGCCATCGACGGTCCCGCCGGCGCCGGCAAAGGCACCCTTGCCCGCCGGCTGGCCGACCACTACCGCCTCAACCTGCTCGACACCGGCCTCACCTACCGAGCCGTAGCGCACACGCTGCTCCAGCACGCACTGCCGCTCGACAATGTC
>NZ_JBFUEG010000088.1:0-611 GCF_056404315.1 Mesorhizobium sp. P2_D6
GCGCTGGGCGGCCATGTACTGACCGGTATCCCGACGGCGTTCGCCGACGGGACGACAGGCACGCTGACGGCAAGCTATGTCTACAATCCGGCGACCGGCCTCGGCACGATCAGCTACTCCTACACGCTCATCGACAACACGCTGACCGATCCGTCCAGCACCAGCTTCGCGGTCGTCGTCACCGACGCCGATGGCGACAGCGCACCGGCCGGCAGCCTCATCATCAACATCGTCGATGACGTGCCGACGGCAGTCGCCGACATCGACAGCATCGGGCCTGGCCTGTTCGGCCCGGCCACCGGCAATGTGCTGGTTGGCGGAACCGATGCCCTCGACGGCAACGCGACCGACGGGGTTGCCGACACCAGGGGCGCCGACGGCGCTGCCGTGGTCGGCGTCGCCGCCGGCAACACCAATGCCGACGTCGACAATGCCGCAACACTCGGCACCCCGATCCAGGGCCTCTACGGCAAGCTGACGCTGGCCGCCGACGGCACCTACACCTATACCCGCGATGCCGGCTCGGCCGGCGGCCATGACGACGTCTTCACCTACACCATCAAGGACGGCGACGGCGACACCTCGCACACCACGCTGACCATCTCGATCGG
>NZ_JBFUEG010000089.1:0-589 GCF_056404315.1 Mesorhizobium sp. P2_D6
TGGCGGCAAGTGCGACAACAGCTTTGTTCGGGTGCATACGGCTCTGCAACCCGTCAAGCCAGCTTCCCAGGCGATCCCGGGTTCGATCCAGGTGACGGAAGCATGATCGCGCGCCATGAACGAGCAGCTTGCGAACGTAGCGGTTCCCGCGCTTGCTGATACCGAGTAGCTTCTGCTTGCCTCCGGTCGAGTATTCTCGAGGGACCAGCCCCAGCCATGCGGCCAGGTCGCGAGCCTTCTGGAACTGGCATCCGGTGCCGACGGCCGCCAGTAGCGCGGTGGCTCCCAATGCTCCGATTCCGGGGATCGTCATGAGCCGGCGGGCAACATCTTCTCGGTCTGCGATCGCTGCGATCTCCCTCGTCACGTCGTTGATGCGCTGTTCCAACTGGCGCAGATCTGCGAACAGGTCCACGAGCAGTTTGCGCATTGCCGGCGAGAGGTCATTCGAAAGGTCATCGAGAACCAGTGGCAAGTCGAGCTTGAACAGTCCGGCGCCCTGTCTCAATGCGATGCCGTATTCCAGGCAGAATGCTCGCATCTGGTTGATCAGACGGGTTCGCGTGCCGATCATCTGGTCGCGCACCCG
>NZ_JBFUEG010000090.1:0-577 GCF_056404315.1 Mesorhizobium sp. P2_D6
GCCAGTTCCAGAAGGCTCGCGACCTGGCCGCATGGCTGGGGCTGGTCCCTCGAGAATACTCGACCGGAGGCAAGCAGAAGCTACTCGGTATCAGCAAGCGCGGGAACCGCTACGTTCGCAAGCTGCTCGTTCATGGCGCGCGATCATGCTTCCGTCACCTGGATCGAACCCGGGATCGCCTGGGAAGCTGGCTTGACGGGTTGCAGAGCCGTATGCACCCGAACAAAGCTGTTGTCGCACTTGCCGCCAAGATGGCGCGCATTGTCTGGGTTGTCCTGACCAAGCCGGGAGCGCTCTACGAACGCAGGGACCCTGCTTTCGCCTGACGCTCCGGCTCGATTGCAAGGCTCGGGAATAGTGATGACGAAACAGTGGATCAGCATGCCGTAAGCCCTGTGCAAAAAAGCGGGCTTCGTGCCCGAACCATTTATTGGGAACGGCGTGCGCGGATCTCATCATGGCCTGGCTGCAACAGCAGCTCACTCGCGAGAGGCCGGATACATTTATGCAACTGGAATCGTCATCGGCGATGTCGCGAACCCTTGCACGGACGGGGCGGACCATACATTTTTTGAAA
>NZ_JBFUEG010000091.1:0-516 GCF_056404315.1 Mesorhizobium sp. P2_D6
CTTGCTGGTGCTGGGAGCTTGGCGGCGGGCCGAAAGGGAGCAGGCCTATGATGTACCACCCACGGCCTTGAAGTTGGAGCCGGTTCGAGACCCGGAAACCGGTCATGCGATCTCGCCGGTGATTGCCGCAGCGCTGTGCATCAAGCCGCGAGGCCTGATGACAGGCCGGCAGGCAAGGAAGGTCGATGCCCTGAAGCAGGGATCTGACGCTTTCGCCGCGATGCGGCGCCTGGCGATGCGCTTCAACGGCATCCTTCGCAGCAAGAGATCGGCACCACTGGATGCGTGGATCGACGATGCGATCGACTCCGAACTCATCCCGATCATGCGGTTCGCTCGTGTTTTGCGCAGAGACATCGATGCCGTCAACAATGCCATCGAACTGCCCTGGAGCAACGGACAGGCCGAAGGCCAGATCAACCGCCTCAAGACTCTCAAGCGCGCGATGTACGGTCGGGCAGGCCCTGAACTGCTGAGGGCACGAATGCTGCCACCGCTCCACACAAAGTGAGGAAG